>NC_008570.1:1538500-2142000 GCF_000014805.1 Aeromonas hydrophila subsp. hydrophila ATCC 7966
TGTACCGTCACCCGTTCGCAGGGCATGACCGGCTCGGCCACTCCGGTGGGGGATGCCTTCTTTATCGACTACGTGGCCCACGAGATTGGCCACCAGTTCGGCGCCGACCACACCTTCAACGGCACCACCAACAGTTGTGGCAGCGACAATCGGGAGGCAACCCAAGCCTGGGAGCCGGGCAGCGGCACCTCCATCATGGCCTATGCTGGGATCTGCGGGGACGAGAACATCCAGCCCCACAGCGACCCCTATTTCCACAGCAAGTCCATCGAGCAGATGCGGGCGCACATGGCGACCGTGCCGGCCTGCGGCACCACCCTCAACCTCGTCAACAATGCGCCCCAGGCAGCGGCCGGGGCCAGCCGCATCATTCCGGCCAATACGCCGTTCGTGCTCAAGGGGGCCGGTGCCGATCTGGACGGGGATCCTCTGACCTACACCTGGGAGCAGATCGACCTGGGCACGGAATCGAGCAGCCCGGCCACCATGGTGGACGACGGCAGCCGGCCGCTGTTTCGCTTCGTTTCTCCCACCAGCTCGCCGGAGCGGATCCTGCCGAGCCTGCCCTCTCTGCTCTCGGGCACGCTCGCCAAGGGCGAGGCCTGGCCCACGACCAACCGGGATCTCAACTTCCGGTTGACGGTGCGTGACGGCAAGGGCGGTGTCGCCAGCGACGACATGAAGGTTCAAGTGGTCAACACCGGCAGCGCCTTCCGGCTGACTGCCCCGCTTGGGGGGGCGTTGACGCCGGGGGCAAGCCAGGCGGTCAGCTGGGATGTGGCCGGCACCACGCTGGCGCCGATCAGCTGCAGCAAGGTGGATCTGTTCATCACCCAGAACGAGGGAACCAGCTGGAGCAATCTGGCGGTCAGCCAGCCCAACAGCGGCGCCGCCACCGTCACCCTGCCGGCGGATCTGGCCAGCGCCGCCCGCCTGAAGGTGGCCTGCAGCGACAACATCTTCTTTGCCATCAGTCCGGCCAAGCTGCCGGTCGCCCAAAGCGGCGGCAGCTCGGGCGGTGGCGGCGGTGGTGGCGCCATCGGTCTCTGGACTCTGGCGCTGGCCTTGCTGGGTTGGCAACGGAGGCGCGGATGAGGGCTGGCTGGCTGGTGTTGGTATCCCTGCTCGGCGGTTGTCAGGCGGACGCCGATACCCTGGAGCAGGCGGTCAGCGCCAGTCTGGCCAAGCAGGATTACCGGTTGATCGTGCGGGCCGGGCGCGGCGAGGTGGCACCCGGCATTGCGCCGGAGCAGCAGGCCTCGGCCAAGGCGCGCTGCGGCGTGCGCTACCTCGATGGCCTGGGGGATGTCATCAAGCCCGGGCAGGAAGAGGCCCAGGCCAAGCTGGCGGCCTACGCGGCCGATTACAACCGGCGCATGCTGGCGCATTGTCCCGCTGTTGCCGGCAAGCAATAAGTCTGCGCGTAGCAAGAGCGTGCGAAGGGCATACCAAGGGAGGGAGGCGTGAGCCTCCCCCTTTTTTGCAGCCGCCATTTGCCGGTCACAAGGCTTGTACCCATGGCGTGCTCGTCGCACAATGCCAGCACGCATGGCCGCATGGGCGGCAAAGAGAGAAGGAAAATCAAGATGATGGATGTAGCCGATCTGCGCCGCGAATACACCCGGGGTGGATTGCACCGGGCCGATCTGCCAGCCGAGCCCCTTGCCCTGTTCGAGAAGTGGCTGGCCCAGGCGTGCGAGGCCAAGCTGACCGATCCCACCGCCATGGTGGTGGGCACCGTCGATGCCGACGGCCAGCCCTGGCAGCGCACCGTGCTGCTCAAGCACTACGATGCCGAGGGCATGGTGTTCTACACCAACATGGGCAGCCGCAAGGCGCATCAGCTGGAGGGCAACCCCCGCATCAGCCTGCTGTTTCCCTGGCACACGCTGGATAGACAAGTGCATGTGACTGGCCGGGTGGAGAAGATGAGCACCTTTGAGGTGATGAAGTACTTCCACAGTCGCCCCAAGGACAGCCAGATCGCCGCCTGGGTTTCCCAGCAGTCGACCCGCATCTCGGCGCGCGGCGTGCTGGAGGCCAAATTCCTCGAGCTCAAGCAGAAGTTTGCCAATGGCGAAGTGCCGCTGCCGAGCTTCTGGGGTGGTTTTCGGGTGCGGATCGACACGGTCGAATTCTGGCAGGGGGGCGAACATCGCCTGCACGATCGTTTCTACTACACCCGCGAAGGGGAAGGCTGGCACATCGAGCGGCTGGCGCCCTGAGTGCCCGCTGCCGCTGACAAGGAGTCTGTATGCGTCTGTATGGCGATCTGAAGTCCGGCAACTGCTACAAGCCCTGGTTGCTGGCCCGCTGGCTTGAACTGCCCCTCGACTGGGTGCCGGTGGATGTGCTGGCGGGGGAGACCCGTACCCCCGATTTTCTGGCCATCAACCCCAACGGCAAGATCCCGGTGCTGGAGCTGGCCCACGGCGATACCCTGGCGGAATCCAACGCCATCCTCTTCTATCTGGCGCAGGGCTCGCCCCTGTGGCCGACCGAGCCGCGCCAGCAGGCCGAGGTGCTCAAGTGGCTGTTCTTCGAGCAGTACAGCCATGAGCCCTATATCGCGGTAGCCCGTTTCATCGTGCACTATCTGGGGCGGCCGGAGTATCAGGAGGCGCGCCTCGACGGGCTCAAAGCCGGCGGCGAAAAGGCGCTGGCGGTGCTGGAGCAGCAGCTCAAGCAGAGTCCCTACCTGTGCGGTGATTCCCCGACCATCGCCGACATCGCGCTTTATGCCTACACCCATGTGGCGGAGGAGGGGATCTTCTCGCTGCAGGGCTGGCCAGCTATTCGCGACTGGATCGCCCGTATCGAGGCGCATCCCCGTCACCTGAGCCTGCCGGCTGCCTGCCAGGCCGGCTGATGGAGCTGCTGATCGAGCGGGCCCTGTGGCAGTCCCACTGGGCGCCGGTGCTGCAAGCCTGGCAACGGCAGGGCGGCCGCTGGCTGTTGCTGCAGAGCAAGGTCGATGAGGGTTTGCCGAGCGATATTGGCGGACTCTGGTCCGGTTGTCCGCCCGATGGCGTGCGTTCGGCCAGCGCGCTGCTGGCCGCCTGGTTGGATGGCGACTTGCCTGCCCAGCCCGCGAGGGATCCGAGCCGCCAGATCCTCATCAGCGGCTCGGCCTCCCTGCTGACCCTGGCCCGGGAGGAGGGGCTGCTGACGCTGGGGCCACAGGGCGCCGATCTGACGCTGACGGCGCCAGACGATCTGGGCGCCGTGCTCAACCGCCTGCGGGCCCGCCGTCTGACGGTGCCGGTGCTGGCCGAACCCGCCTCGCCGTCGGGGCCTGCCCTGCAACTGCGTCCCCTGCTGGCGTGCGATGAAGCCGACGTGGTGCGCTATTGCAGCGATGCGGCTCTCGCCCGCTACACCCTCAACATCCCCCATCCCTACCCGCCGGAGGCCGCTCGCGACTGGCTGGCCGGTTGCTGGCGCAAGGCGGCGCTCGGGCTGGGCTGGAGCTGGGCGCTGACCCTGCCGGCGGGTGAGGGCCAGGCGCCGCTGGTGGGGGTGATCTCGCTGCACTGGAATGGCGAGCTCGCCTGGTGGGTGGGCGTGCCCTGGCAAAATCGCGGGCTGGCGACCCGGGCCGCCCGGCTGGTCAAGGCCTTTGCGTTTGACCGGCTGCAACTGCCGGTGCTGACCGCCCGCCATATGCCAGGCAATCTGGCCTCCGGCCGGGTGATGGCCAAGCTTGGCATGCGCTATTGCGGTCGGCGTGAGCTGAGTGGTCAGCCGCCGTGCGAGGTGAGCTACTGGCAGCTGGAGCGAAGCCAGACGCTGGCGGCGCCGCTGACACGGCAGTTGGCCCCTCTGCTGGCCGACGAACGGGTGGTGGCGGCCATCCTGCAAGCAGGCGCCGAGGAGGGTGAGCCGAGGCGGCTGGCCCTCTTTCTGGTAGAGCAGGGGGAGCCAGAGAGCGGACTGGCTGTCGACTCCCTGCCCGAGCGGGAGGGCGACGGGCCACTGGCGCTGGAGTATCACGATCAGGCTGTGCTGGCGCAGGCCGAGCCGGACCAGCTCTACTTGTACCGGGGGCTGCTGCTCAAGGACCATGAAGAGCAGGGGCTGGATTATCTGCAGCAGCTGGCCAGCCTGCAGCGCCAGGGCCCGGCGCCGCTCACGCTGGCGGAGCGGCGTCAGCGGCTCGGCTGGCTGGGCACCTTGGCCCGCCGGGCCAGCGGCGAGAACACACAGGGGGAGGGGGTCAGCCGCCGTTATCACCAGCTCTGGCTGCTGGTGGAGTTGCCCGCCCTCATCGACGAGCTGGCCGGACGCTGGCATCGCGGGCCAGACCAGACGCTGAGCTGGCTGGAGCAGATGGAGCCCGAACTGTTTGCCGCCTATCGGGCGACCATCACTACCCTGCAACCGAGCGATCTGCAAGCACTGCTGCGCCTGCTGGCCGTGCGGTTTCCTGAGTCCACCCTCCCATTTCTCGACAAAGGTGCTCAGGGCGGCGGTCAGTTTGTGGAATAATGCCCGCTCTGCTGTACGAGGAGTAACGCTGTATGCTGAGAACCGAGCGCCCCGGCGACATGCTGCCGGTCTATGACCTGGTGAGCGCCGCCTTTGGCCGTTCCGACGAGGCCGAACTGGTCAACCGCCTGCGCGAATGTGGCGCCGCCGTGGTGACCATGGTCGAGGAGGAGGAGTACGAGTTCATGGGGCACCTGATGCTGAGCCCGATCACCATTAACGGCATGGAAGGGCCTTGGCTCGGTCTTGCGCCCGTGGCGGTCCATCCCGATTGGCAGGGGCAGGGCATAGGGTCGGATCTGGTACGCGAGGGGCTGGACACGGCGCTGGAGATGGACTGGAAGGCTGTGGTGGTGCTGGGTGACCCGACCTATTACAGCCGCTTCGGTTTTCGCCCCGCCAGCGAGTTCGGCCTGCACTGCATCTACGAAGTGCCCGCCGACTGCTTCATGGCGATGGAGCTGCAGGAAGGCGGCCTGACCGGGATGCAGGGCGAAGTGCTCTACCACCCGCTGTTTGACGAGCTGCCTGACGAAGCGCCGCTCGAGGCATGAATGGTCTATATCTGTGAAAAAGGCGCCCTCGGGCGCCTTTTTTATCTCTGTCCGTCAGCTCAGCTGAAGAACCAGTAGCCGCGGTTGACCAACCGGGTCAGCAGCTGCAGGAAGCCGGCCTGATCGGCAAGCTCCACCATGTCGGCCTGGGTGACCATGTCCTTGTCGCACAAGAGCGAAATGGCTGCCGCATCTTCGCTCTGCAGCGTCCAGGCTTCGCCGTCGATGTAGCACTGCTGGCTCTCGCCGCTGAACCAGACGGTGCGCAGGCCCGGCACCTTGATGGCGGGCTCGCCCTGGGTCAGCAGGTCGGCCACTTCCTCGGCGCTGTAGTCCGGCTCCACCGGATTGACGTCCAGATCGTGCTTGGCCTCGGAGATCATGGTGCCGAACCACTCCTTGAACAGGGTCTCGTCATCGAGGGCCTGCTGCATCAGCTCGCGCAGACGGTGCAGCTCGTGGGGCTGGATCTCGCCGTGGCGGGCGCGAGGCTTGAGATCGGCATCGCCGTAACGCTCGGTGCGCACCTCGTTGTCGATCAGGTGATCGGCAAAGGAGGAGATAAGCGCCTTGGCATCCGGCGCGCGGAAGCCCACCGAGAAGTTCAGGGACGGCTCGATGGCGTAGCCCTCGTGGGGGAATCCAGGCGGGATGTAGAGGATATCGCCCGGCTCCATGATGACGTCGATGATCGCCTCGAACGGCTCGCAGTGCAGCAGGGCAGCGTGGGCGGCGAACTCGTTCAAGGGCTTGGCATCGCCGACGCGCCAGTGGCGCTTGCCCTGGCCCTGGGTGATGAAGACGTCGTAGTTGTCGATGTGGGGGCCGACGCCGCCGTGAGGGGTGGAGAAGCTCACCATCACATCGTCAAAACGCCAGCCCGGAATGAACTGGAACGGCAGCGCCAGCTCGTTGACCTCGGGGGCCCAGTGGTTGCAGGCCTGCACCAGCACGGTCCAGTTCTCTTCACCTAGGTGATCGTAAGATTCGAAGGGGCCGTGAGCCGCCTCCCACTTGTTGTTGAAGCGGGTGACCAGGCGCGATTCAATCACCTCTTCCATGGCCAGACCTGCCAGCTCGTCCGGGCTGATGGGATCCTGAAAGTCGGTGAAGCCGCCCTTGATGAGCAGTGGGCGCTTCTGCCAGTAGTGCTCGAGGAAGTGAGCGATATCCAGATTGAGTTGGTACATAGGTCTTCTCGTCAAAGGGTTCGACAAAGGTCAAGAGAGGTCTTGCCGGAGGCGGTGGCTGGCCTCGGGCAAGACCTCTTGCAAAGGGTGTATAGGGTGCCACATAAAATAACCGGGGCCCTGTTGCAGATCATGCACAGGGCCCCGGTGGTGTCACTTATCCGCTTATTTCAGCAGATCGACCAGACGCTGGGCGTCGCCGATGTAGTTGGCCGGGGTCAGCTTCTTCAGCTCGACCTTGACCGCTTCCGGCAACTCCAGGGTGTCGATAAAGGTACGCATCCCTTCGGCATCGACGCGGCGGCCACGGGTCAGCTCTTTGAGCTTCTCGTAGGGCTTCTCGATGCCGTAGCGGCGCATCACGGTCTGGATCGGCTCCGCCAGCACTTCCCAGTTGGCATCCAGATCGGCAGCCATGGCGGCGTCGTTGGCTTCCAGCTTGGAGATACCCTTGAGGGTCGCCTGATAGGCAATCAGGGAGTAGCCAACCGCCACACCAAGGTTGCGCAGCACGGTCGAGTCGGTCAGATCCCGCTGCCAGCGGGAGATGGGGAGCTTGCTCGCCAGATGCTGGAACACGGCGTTGGCCAGACCCAGATTGCCTTCGGAGTTCTCGAAGTCGATGGGGTTGACCTTGTGCGGCATGGTGGAGGAGCCGATTTCGCCGGCGATGGTGCGCTGCTTGAAGTGGCCCAGGGAGATGTAGCCCCACACGTCGCGATCGAAGTCGATCAGGATGGTGTTGAAGCGGGCCATGGCGTCGAACAGCTCGGCGATGTAGTCGTGCGGCTCGATCTGGGTGGTGTAGGGGTTCCAGGAAAGGCCGAGGGAGGTGACAAACTCCTCGGAGAACTGGTGCCAGTCCACATCCGGGTAGGCGCTGATGTGGGCATTGTAGTTGCCGACCGCGCCGTTGATCTTGCCGAGGATCTCTACCGCCATGATCTGCTTGTACTGGCGCTCCAGCCGGTAGGCGACGTTGGCCATCTCCTTGCCCATGGTGCTCGGGGTCGCCGGCTGACCGTGGGTACGGGACAGCAGCGGCATGTCGCGGTACTCGTGGGCCAGGCGCTTGAGCTCGGAAATCAGCTTCTCGCAGTAAGGCTTGATGACCTCTTCGCGGGCGGTTTTCAGCATCAGGCCGTGGGAGTTGTTGTTGATGTCTTCCGAGGTGCAGGCGAAGTGGATGAACTCGCTGACAGCTGCCAGCTCCGGGTTCACTTCGACTTTTTCTTTCAGGAAGTACTCCACCGCTTTCACATCATGGTTGGTGGTGCGCTCGATCTGTTTGATGCGGGCGGCATCCTGCTCGTTGAAGCTCTGGACTATGCCGTCGAGCAGGGCACTGGCGGTCGCGCTCAGGGCAGGGACTTCCGGGATCCCGGCGTGGCTGGCCAGTTTTTGCAACCAGCGCACCTCGACTTCGACGCGAAAACGCAGCAGGCCGAATTCGGAGAAGATAGGGCGCAGGGCATCGGCCTTGTCGCCATAACGACCGTCAATCGGGGAAACAGCAGTCAGCGCGGACAGCTCCATGGGGTGAACTCCTGATGATTGGTGTGGGGGATCCGTATCCACTCGCGCGTGGGCCCGGGTTGTCAGCAAGGGGGATGTGCGGCTGCCCGCCTTGCTGTCGTCCCTCGGCCCGCGCACAAGCCGATGATTAGTAACGTTTGGCCAGCTCCACCATCTTCTTGCGAGCGAAGATGATCTGGGTGCGGCTGCCGCCGAGCTGACGCCACAGCACGCAGGCCCGGATGCCGGCCAGCAGCAGGGCGCGCACCTTGTGCTGCACCAGCGGCTGCTGCAGGAACAGCGGGGTACCCGCCACCTGGATCCGGGGGCCGATCGGGCTGATGAGATCGCTGTAGATGCTCGCCATGTTGGCCAGGATCTGCTCGTCGAGCAGATCGAAGTGCTGTTGCTGGCGGCCAATCTGGCTGATCCGCTCACCCAGCATGTTGAGGATGTCTTTGCGCTTGGCCAGCTTGCGCTCCAGCGCGATCAGGCTCACCACGTAGCGGGTCAGCTCGGCATTCTTCTGGCTGCCGTCGGCGCCCAGCTGCTCGACCAGCGCGCGGTAGCCGTCGCGAATGGCCAGATGGGTGTTGTTGAACACCTCGAGCGGCTGGCTCGGGTTGGTCACCAGAATGCTGGAGAGGCTCTCGCGCAGGGCCGCCTCGTCGCAGCTGCCGTCACGGGCCACCTTCTGTACCAGATAGGCGGCCTGGCAGATGCCGGCAAAGGCCATGGTTCTGTCTTGGAATTTGTCGCTCATATCTTCACAGCCCTGTTCTGTTCATTCACCGGCCGATGCCATGAGCCGGCCTGGAAGTTGCCAATCATGTATCGCTGCCTTGTGCTGTTTTGTCTTTGTCCCCTCTCCCTCAGGGAGAGGGTCAGGGTGAGGGGGGTTATCCCCTCATCCCCAACCCTTCTCCCGCGAGGGGAGAAGGGAGTACAGCGCGGACGCTCGTGAGCGCCCAGCCCTTAGACCGGATGGCTGAAACGTTGTTCGATGATGCCGCCGCCCAGACACACTTCCCCGTCGTAGAAGACGGCGGATTGACCCGGGGTGACCGCCGCCTGTTTCTCGTCGAAGATGACCCGTATGGTCTCATCGTCGATGGGCTGGATCAGGCAGGGAATATCTTCCTGCCGATAGCGGGTCTTGACGGTGCAGCGGCGCGGCGCGCGAATGGGGGTGCGATCCACCCAGTGCAATTGGCTGGCGATCAGGCCATCGGAGTAGAGACGGGGATGTTCGCCCTGTGCCACCACCAGGGTGTTGCGCTCCACCTCTTTGTCGACCACGTACCAGGCCTCTTCGGTGGCATCTTTGCGACCGCCGATGCCAAGCCCCTTGCGCTGACCCAGGGTGTGATACATCAGGCCCTGATGCTCGCCGATCACCTTGCCGTCCACGGTTTCGATGGGACCGGGCTGGGCGGGCAGGAACTTGGCCAGGAAGTCCTTGAATTTGCGCTCACCGATAAAGCAGATGCCGGTGGAGTCTTTCTTCTTGGCGGTGATGAGATCCAGCTGCTCGGCGATGCGGCGCACCTCCGGTTTTTCAAGATCGCCGACCGGAAACAGGCTCTGACCCACCTGAGCTTCGCTCAAGGTGTAGAGGAAGTAGCTCTGATCCTTGTTGGTATCCAGGCCGCGCAGCAGGCGCGGGCGGCCGGTGCTATCGTCACGGCGCACATAGTGGCCGGTGGCGATGTAGGTGGCACCCAGCTCCTCGGCGGCAAACTCCAGGAACGCCTTGAACTTGATCTCCTTGTTGCACAGGATATCGGGGTTCGGCGTACGGCCGGCCTTGTACTCTTCGAGGAAGTGCTCGAATACGTTGTCCCAGTACTCGGCGGCGAAGTTGATGGTGTGGAGTTTCATCCCCAGCTTGTCGCAGACGGCCTTGGCATCAGCCAAATCCTGGGCGGCAGAGCAGTACTCGTCCGTGTCGTCTTCTTCCCAGTTCTTCATGAACAAGCCTTCGACCTGATAGCCCTGCTGCTGGAGCAGGTAGGCCGAGACGGAAGAATCCACGCCGCCGGACATGCCGACGATCACCTTGATTTGGCTGTTGTCTGTCATTAGTCGAAGTTACCAGTTCGTTTAAACGGGGCGTATTCTACCAGAATTTCGCGCCCCCGGTCACATATCCATGCCGCCGTTCCCATCAGGAACTCGGCAGCAGGAAATCGTTTTTCTATTTGTCGGCGCCATGATGAAAAAGTGGCGCCAAACGGTCCCGCATAGCCTGTTCACGATCTGTCACAAGAGGCCGTCAGCAAGGTAAAGAGCAGCGCAGGAACCGGAACGTATAGATATACGTGAGCTTTCCTGATTGCAAACAAGCGAGCAGCACATGAGCCTTGATCACGGCCTCGCAGTAAGAGCATGGGCAGGCTCTCAGATAAAGGCCTTGAGGGCCGACAGCGGCAGCCTGGTGCCGGCCAGATAGTCCTGAATGCACTGCCACACCAGGGGGCTGCGCAGAGCCGGTTTGCACTCGGCGATCTCCGCCAGGGTGAGCCAGTGGCAGGCCAGCACGTCGCCGTCAGGATCCTCTGGATGGTGCTGACCCGGCGCCTTTTCAAGGTCGAAGATGACGGCGGTGCGCACAAAGGTGGCCTCGCTGTCCGCCGGTTTGTAGAGATAGACCCCGAGCCAGCCGGTGGGAGCGGCAGTGAGCCCGGTCTCTTCCTTCAGCTCGCGGCAGGCCGCCTGGATAAGATCTTCCCCCGGCTCCACATGGCCGGCGGGCTGGTTGAAGCGGCACTGGCCCTTGATCTCCTCTTCTACCAGCAGAAAGCGGCCCTGCCAGTGTACCAGGGCGGCCACGGTGAGGCGGGTGGGCAGCGGTGGGTGATCGCTCATAAGGGACTCCTTGTCTGGTTGGCTGTGCCCCGGTGGGGCGCTGGATTCAACTGTGCTGTTCAGGTGACGCACGCTGGCCAAATGGCTTACTCGTATCATTCCGCCGGCTTGCTGCGGGCCGGGCGACGGGCGGTGCCGCGCCCGCCGCTGCGATGGCCGGGGTGCGGCTCGGCCTCGCGGCTGCCCCGCCCTTGGCCGGGTGCCTGTTCTTGGCCCTGATGCTGGGGGCGGCGAGCCGCTCGCGGTGCGCCTCGCTGGCCTGCTCCCTGTGGCTTGGCGGATGTTTGTGCTTTCCCTTGCGTGGTAGCTGGCCGTGGCGCCGGGGCCAGCTCGGGAGCGGGCAGGGCGCGGCTCTCCCCCGGTGCCAGCCCGTCGAGGGACCAGTCGCCGATGGCGTAGCGGATAAGACGCAGGGTGGGGTGGCCGATGTGGGCGGTCATCCGCCGCACCTGGCGGTTGCGCCCCTCCACTATCTTGATCTCCAGCCAGCAGGTGGGGATCTCCTTGCGCTCGCGAATGGGCGGGTTGCGTGGCCACACGGCAGGTTCCTCCATGATGCGCGCCCCGGCGGGCAAGGTCATGCCGTCGTTGAGCTCCACGCCGGCGCACAGGGCAGCCAGTTTCTCCTCGCTCGGCACTCCTTCCACCTGCACCCAGTAGGTCTTGGGGGTCTTCTCCCCCGGCTGGGTAAGGCGTGCCTGCAGCTTGCCGTCGTTGGTGAGCAGCAACAGCCCCTCGCTGTCGCGGTCGAGCCGGCCCGCGGCATAGATGCCGGGCTCGGTGATGTAATCCTTGAGGGTCTCGCGGCCCGCCTCGTCAGTGAACTGACAGAGCACCATGTAGGGCTTGTTCAACAGCAGCAGCTTGCGATCGGCCGGGGCGGGGGCCGGTTTGCGCTCGCCCTCCCTGTCTCTCATGGCGTGTTGCACTTCCCGGCGTTGGGATGGTCGCGCAGTGGCGGGCCCTTTGGCCTTGTGCTCGGTGTCAGGGCGGGCGGAGAGGGAGAGACGGGGACGGGCTGATTTCATCGCATGCATACCAAAAACAGGGGAAGGGCGAGTGTACCACAGGGGGCTGTCGCGGGCATGAACGACGGGGACGGCTCAGCCGAGCAGGCCGTCGATGACGATGGCCTGACGGGCGGGGGCGGAGCTCGCGTGCAGCAGCGCTGTGCCTACCTGCTCGTCCATCAGTGCGCGGGCCAGCCGGGTGAGGGGGCGCAACTGCTCGGGAGCCAGGCCGGCGGGCACTGCCAGCAAAATCAGGGTCTGCACCGGTCCGAGTACGGAGCCCCATTCGATGGGCTCGCTGCTACTGAGCAGCGAGAGCGCGGGTCGACGGATAGCGGGGCAGATGACATGGGGCATGGCGAGCCCGGGCCGGATAATGGTGGCGGACAGTTGCTCGCGCGCGGCGATGGCCTGCTCCAGCGCTGGCCTGTCGCTTATCAGCGGGGCGGGCAGCAGATCCACCAGCACCGCCAGTGCCTGGGCCTTGTCAAGGGGGGCTGTGGCATGGCCAAGCTGAGCCAGGGTGAAGCAATAGTCGGGCAGCGCCTGGCCCAGGCGCTGCTCGGCCAGGGCGGCGCTGCCGGGGCGTCCCAGCGGCTGGCCCAGCTCCACGCACCAGCAGGTGAAGGCCATGTGGGCGAGCTCGGCATCCAGCCCCTCGATCAGCAGCAGGCAGAGATCGCCGGGCTGGGTGGCCAGGGTGAGCAGGGAGAGCTGGTTGGTTGCCTCTACCGCCTGGCGGCGGGTGACGTTGATGAACTGGATATGGGACTTGAACAGCCCGGCTAGCCGACTCAACTGCTTGGCCTGGGTGATGGTGAGCCCCAGCCGGCAGTGAAAGGAGATCTCGCGGATCAGCATTCAGACGCCGGGGGCGGCGGTTTTGAGCACGGCCACCGCATCGAGCAGCACCGCCTCCAGCTTGACCTGGTGGATAGGGCAGCCGAGGAAGCGATCCTTCTGCTCAATCTCGATATCGGAGGCGATCAGCACCAGATCGGCGCCGGCGATGTCGCGGGCGGTGAGGATGTTCTCCAGCCCCATGGCCCCCTGAGTTTCGACCTTGATCTTGAGCCCCAGCTTGTCGGCGGCTTTTTGCAGCGCTTCGGCGGCCATGTAGGTGTGGGCGATGCCGGTAGGGCAGGCGGTGACGGCGAGGATCTTCATGGGCTCTCACGGCAAATTCGGGTGGGGCAACAAGATAGCGCCAAGGGGCGGCCTTGCCAAAGGGGCGGAGGCAAAAATGGGATCCCGACTGCGCTCTGCTGAAGGGATGGGCAAGGGGTCGGCGAATTTATGGCCCCAAAAGGGACAAGTGGGGAAAACAGGGGATAAAAAACGGCCCGCCAGAAGGCGGGCCGAATGCACACTACGGAGTGAAACCGTGCGACCGGGCAGTGACTGCCCGGATGCTAGGGCTCAGGCGGACTGGGTGGCCAGGGTGGCGGCTTCAGTTCGCGCTGGTTCAGGCGGACTGGGTCGCCAAAGTGGCGGCTTTCAGCTCCCGCTTGATGCGGCGGATCTTGCGCTCTTCGGCGACCGCTACGCAGGCCATCAGCACAAGACAGGCGGCGGCGGCCATGTCCAGCGCCGCGAAGGTGCCGGTCCAGCCGGTCAGGCCGAAGATGGGGGTGCCGTCTGCAATCATGCCCAGACCCAGTTTGGCGAAGCTGTCACCGATGAGGTAGGCGAAGGTGCCCTTGACGCCATCGGCCACGCTGATGCCCTGCTTGGGTACGAAGCCCACGGCGGCCACGCCGATCAGCAGCTGCGGACCGAACACCAGGAAGCCCAGCAGGAACAGGGAGCCCAGGAACATGAACTGGGTGGTGGCGTGCTGGTAGAGGCCCAGGGTGGCGATGATCAGCGCCAGTGCCACGCAGGCCACCAGACCACGGCGACCGTTGGCCAGATCCGAGAGGTAACCCCACATCAGGGTACCGACCAGGGCGCCCACTTCGAAGAAGGTAAAGCCCTGGATGGCGATTTCCTTGGAGAAGCCGAGCTCCTGGTGGGCATAGACGGTGGACCACTGGTCGATACCGATACGCACCACGTAGAGGAAGATGTTGGCAAAGCAGAGCAGCCAGATCACCTTGTTCATCAGCACGTACTTGACGAAAATCTGCCACTTGGTCAGCTGCTGCTCCTCGGTGGCGATATCTTCTTCGCTGGCCACTTCGTCAAACAGCTCTTCCACCTTGCCCAGGCCATAGGCTTCCGGCGAATCGCTACCAAAGCGCAGGCCGATAAAGCCGACGATCAGCGCGATGATGGAGGGGAAGATGAACATGCCGAGCACGTTGCCATCGAACAGGTAGTTGGCACCGAACAGCGCCACCCCGGCCGCACCGGCCCCGCCCACGTTGTGGGAGAGGTTCCACATACCGAGGTAGGTGCCGCGCTTGTTGCGGGGCGTCCACTTGGTGATGGTGGAGTAGCTGCAGGAGCCGCCGCAGCTCTGGAAGAAACCGCTGGCCGCGTAGAAGAAGATCATCAGGTAGAGGCTGAAACCGGTACCGCCCATGCTGGCACTGAAGCCCAGCATGCAGAGGGAGGAGAGGATCAGCATCAGCGGCAGGAACTGCTTGGTATTCTTGCCATCGGCATAGTAGGAGACGATGGTCTTGCCCACCCCGTAGGTGATGGAGAAGCCAAGGCCGATCATGCCGAGCTCGGTCATGGAGAGACCGTACTCCTGGATCATGTCGTTCTGCGCAATGTTGAAGTTCTTGCGGATCAGATACATGGTCAGGTAACCGATGAACACAACCAGATAGGATTGCATAAACGGTTTGAACCAGAGCTTGCGCCGGGCTTCGACCGGCAGGTTCAGGGTGGGGACCCGGACCTGTTCGAGCAGTTTAAACATCTTCGTTCATCCTCTGCGAGATAGACGCTGTTTCCGCCGCGTTCCTCACTTTTTGATTGGAGTTGGAGGTCACGCCACGGAAAGAACAACAGGAAGCGGGCGCGGTGCGCGGCGAGTCCCTGTCGATTGAACCCATGCCCGTCCCTTGCGCCATGGCGCGGGTCGGGTAACGACATCAGGTAGCGTGACTTTAATGAGGCACGCTGCAAATGGCGTGAGAGCCATCCCTAGGGGGGGTAGGAAAATTTCCTAGTTTGGCGGGATCCGGCCGCGAAGCGTGAAGAGGATCACAAGCCGGCGGTGTACAGCAGAGGTGAACGGGCTCTCTCGAACCCGACAAAAGAGGAGGCCACCCGCAGGTGGCCTCGTCCGGTTTGGTCGCCGCCAGCAGGGGCGACTTGGTTGGGCGGGGATCAGGCGGCCTTGGCCAGGGTCACCTCGTCACTCTTCTTGACCCGCAGTTTTTTCAGGGCAACTGCCACCACTCCGGTGACGATAGCGCCGCAGATCATGCAGAGCAGGGCCAGCAGCGGCTTGTTGACGGCGCCAAGCAGGGCCACGATGGGGCCACCGTGGGCGACGCTGTTGGTGATGCCAAACAGGAAGGCCATCACGGCGGCGGTCATGCTGCCCAGCACGTTGGCCGGGATGACGGCGAGCGGATCACGGGCGGCGAATGGAATCGCACCTTCGGAGATCCCCACCAGGCCCATGGCACCGGCGGCTTTGCCCGCCTCAATCTCGGTGGCGTCGAAGATGCCGAGCTTGCGACCCAGTACGGTAGCCAGCGACATGCCAAGGGGCGCGGCCGGGATGGCGCAGGCCATGGCACCCATGAACTGGGTCTGGCCGGAGGCGATCATCCCCACCGAGAACAGGAAGGCCACCTTGTTGACCGGGCCACCCATATCAAAGCCGGCCATGCCGCCCAGCACGATCCCCAGCAGCACCAGACTGCCGCCGCTCATGGAGAGCAACATGGCGTTCAGACCCGTCATCATGTCGGCAATGGGGGCGCCGATGATGAAGATGAAGACCGCAGCGATAAACAGGGAACCGACGATGGGGGCGATCAGGATCGGCACCAGCGGTTGCACCATCTTGTGGTAGTGGCGGGTGGCAATCCAGCGCACCAGATAACCGACCAAGAGGCCTGCGATGATGGCACCGATAAAGCCGGTACCGGCGTCGGCGCCGTAGAAGCTGCCGTTGTTGGCGATCCAGCCGCCGATAAAGCCCGGTGCCAGTGCCGGTCTGTCACCGATGGCGTAGGCGATGTAGCCCGCCAGAATGGGGATCATCAGGGTGAAGGCGGCGACCCCCACGTTGAGGATCTGGTTCCACATGCTCCCTGCCGGGATCTGCATGCCGCTCGGGGTCGGATCGCCGCCGATGGCCAGTGCCAGGGCGATCAGCAGACCCCCCGTGACCACAAACGGGATCATGTGGGAGACGCCGTTCATCAGATAACGGTAGAGATCCGAGCTGCCGCCTGAGCTCTTCTCTTCGCTCTTGCGCTCATCCTTGTCCGCCACATAGGCGGGGGCCTTCAGCGCCTGCTCAATCAGCCCCTTGCCATCCTTGATGGGAGCCTTCACGCCGGTCTTGATGAGCGGCTTGCCGTTGAAGCGGGCCATGTCCACCTGCTTGTCGCAGGCCACCACGATGGCGCTTGCGCGGGCAATCTCGGCCGCAGTCGGGCTGTTCTTGACGCCGATGGAGCCGTTGGTCTCCACCTTCACTTCAAAGCCCAGCTCCTTGGCGGCGCGCTCCAGGGACTCTGCCGCCAGATAGGTGTGGGCGATGCCGGCCGGGCAGCCGGTGACGCCGATGATCAGCCCCTTGTCGGCGGCCGGGGTGGCCACTTGCGGCTCTTTCTTCTCGAGCAGCAGGGCCAGCGCATCGGTAGGCGTCTTGGCTGCCAGCAGGGCATCGATAAAGCCCTCTTCAATCAGCTTGGCGGAGAGCTCGGCCAGCACCTCGATATGGTGATTGGCGCCGCCAGCCGGGGAGGCAATCATGAAAAACAGTCGGGAGGGCTTGCCATCCTCGGCGCCGTACTCGATACCGGCGCGGCTGATGCCGATGGCCACCGCCGGGGTGCTCACTGCCGCACTCTTGGCGTGGGGCAGGGCAACGCCCTCTTCAAAGCCGGTGTTGTCCAGCTCTTCCCGGGCCCACAAGTCCTTGATGAACTGCTGCTCGTTGCTGACCTTGCCTTGCGCCGCGAGCAGGCGGGTCATCTCGGTGAAGACCTCCTCCTTGCGAGTGGCCTTTAAATCGAGCGCGATCAGCTGCTCGTTGATAAGGGTGGTGATCATGGCGTTCTCCCTGCTCCTGGCCGGAGCCTGTTGGCATCTTTTCCTGGGCTAGCGCCCAGGAGATGCAGACAAAAGTGACCCCACTATTATCCCGCCCGCTGAGCTGCGCACCTATCGGACAAAACTGCGAAATACTGGATTTTTGTGCGCAACCACCTCGAGTGTGACCCCGATCGCACAGCAGACCAGCTGACAAAATGGGTCTGAATTGAATCGATAAGTGATTTTTTATTTTTAAAAATCAGTATCTTGATGTTGATTCTTTCAACGTGCTTTTATGATGGAGGGTGATATTATCCGGCCTAGAATCGGTGAGGAACTGTAAATTTGTGAGATGAAAAGAGCGGGCGGGGTGTGAGCTGGTGCACATAAATGGCGGTGACGGGGTGCTTGGTAAGGGGAGGTCGGCGAGGGGAAAGGTGGAGAAATGGGTTGAGCCATGGGAGCCAGACAGCCCACCACAACGCGCGAGTGAAAGCACAGGCATTGGCCCGGTAGGGTGCAATGAACGAAGTGAATTGCACCGTTTTTTTGGAGGCAGAAAAGGTAGAGGTGCAATGCGCTGCTCTTATTGCACCCTACCGAATTGATGACGTGAATGTCTAAGTACGCTTGGGTATTAAAAGTTCTAGGTTAACTTTTGGCTATTGCTTCTGGAAGATAGAGCCAACGGACAAGGGGGCCTTTTCTGGAGGCAAATCGGATCTTAATCCAGTCATCTTTCTGCTCGAGAATTTCTACTTTGTCGTTATGAATAAGATAGGCTTTGGTCTTTGATTTTTTTTCAGGTGATGAGTAGAGAAAGGCTTTCTCGGATGTGACTGACCAGAGAATTTTCTTGCCATCAAAATCAATCGCAACGGTGTCCAGTTTCTCTCCCTTCTGATTAAATGTGTGCTCGTAAAGAGGGAAGGTATCAATTTCGGAGTTTTGGATCTGATACTCTGTTGTTTTATATAGCCAGAGTTCACCTTGGGCGTTATATCGGTAAGTATCGTAATACCATACAGGGCCGGAGCGGCAAGAGCTAACCAAAGAAAGATCATCTAATCGAACTGAAAGGTTATAGAGATCTTCGCAGGCAGATGTAGGTGTCTTCGAGTCTGCAAATTTTAGCTCTTTGAATATTGCATTCATATGATCATATAAGAACACATGAAAAATATTATTTACCATGCCAAGATAGTTGGTAATGGCAATGTCCTTATAACCATCAAAGTTGAAATCCTGTATAAAAATATCAGACTCCAAATTATCATCAATACATTTAAGTTGCTGCTTTTCTTTTCCTGCTGTCATCAAGTAAAAGCATTCACCCTCTTTTTAATATCTACTTTCACTCCGTCAATTATAAATGTGGCGTCTGCTTTTGCAGAAATGGAGAAGCATAGTAATAAAGTTGTGATGATGATAAGTAATTTCATGTTGATTTATCCTGCCACTTGAACTTTTGTAAAGTGCTGCTTGCGTCGTTTATTTACTGTCTCGGAGCGTCTTAAATTGAGTTGAATAAAGAGGCGGAATTCCACGCTACCGACCGTGGATTACAGCCTCCAGCCTGCTACGGTCATCCGGCGATGTGGTGGATGGCGAAACGGCCGCACAGATGTGTCTTTGCATAAATGGTTTCCAAGTGGGCATCTTAACCAAGGTGATTGGGTGGCAAAACAGGAAGCTGAACAAAATCAGCCTCAGATCAACAAATTACTTAATAAGGAAGAGGGTTGATTGGCTTCCGCCTGCCGGTAGCGACGGGTTACTGGCCGCTATGGAGCGGGGGATTGGGCTCCAGCACCAGCGAGAGCCGCAGCATATCCTTGTGCTGGATGCCGTGCTCCATCAGGGGCTCCGGGTAGTGGATAAGGAAGTGATCCTTGATGACGGCATCGACGCGAAAGCCGTGGCGCTGGTAATAGGTGAGCTGGTGGCCGAAGCTGCCGGTACCGAGCTCGACGCGGCATACCCCTTTCTCGGCCAGGCTGGTCAGTACGAAGTGCAGCAGGCCGTAGCCGATGCCTTGCTGCTGTCTAGTGGGGTCAACGGCGATATTGAAGATTTCGGCCGTTTGCTCCCCCACCAGACCTGCCACGCAGGCGCCTACTACCTCGTTGCCCGCCAGGGCGGCAAAGCCCCAGGCGCCGGGCAGATAGGCGGCAATGCGCTGCTCTGCGGGATCGGCCTCCAGCAGCAGCGCCAGCGGCAGTTGATTGGGGTCCATCTCGACAAACTTCATCTTTCTCTCTTTTATCTCGCTGTGACGGTCCGGGGTGTGCTGTCCTCTGGGCCTCAATACTCCAGAAACTTCTCGCCGCAGCGCTCGCAGATCAGGTGCTTTACATGGGTGGCCTGGTAAGCCAGCGTTTCACCAAACGCCCAGTTGGTGATGCTGCTGGAAGTAAAGGCTTGCCAGAAGGCTTTGCGCGGATCCTTGGGCATGATGTCCTGAGTGTGATCGCGGGCGACCAGCACCACGATATGGCGGGTGCGCTCCCGGCATTTGTCACAGCGATGGATTTCACTCGGTGGCTCGCTTTGGGAGTGGGCGGTGCGCTCTGTTGTCATGATGATGACCTGTTATGGATGGCGCGCCCATCATAGTCTTCTTCAGTTGGCTCTCAATCCCCCATGCTGGGGGCGTGTGCTGGTTGCGAGCGGGATCACTTTTTGGGGCGCGTAGCGGGCTTGGCTGCGATGGTGTTTGTTGCGATGCCCTCGGGGGAGGGAATACCCATGCTAGCCAATACCCGGGCGGCGTTCTCTTCACACGGCATCTCGTCGGGTTTGGACTCCACCAGCCTGATCAGGGCCTGCAATTGCTGCTTGCTGTGGGCAAGTCTTGTCTCCAGCGCTTCTATGTCGCTCACCTTGGCCTCGAGCGCCGCCAGTAGCGGGGCGTGTTGCCAAGAACTGATATCTGCGGGCACCAACTGCTTGATCTCGTCGAGGGAGAAGCCTGCCTGCTGCGCCTGGCCGATGATGGTCAGCAAGGGTACCGTCTCGGGCGGGTAGTCGCGATAGCCGTTGGTACCCCGCCGTACCTTGCTGAGTAGGCCTCTGGCTTCGTAGAAGCGGATGGTGGAGGCCGCCATGCCGGTCTGTTTGGCCAGTTCACCGATCTTCATCTTGCCTCCTGGGCTGCGGGTTGGCGGGTCTGCCCGCCGAAAGGGGGGATCAAGGGGAATTCTAGGGTGAAAGCCCGCTTGAATGTCAACGGTCCTATGGGCTGTGCGGGTGGAGACCATTTCTCCCATCGCGATGGCATCCCGATAAAGGGGCTTGACCTTCAAGTCAGCTTCAAACTTATGGTGGGGTCCTCACTACCGAGGAGATCGCCATGAACCCATTTACTCCCCTGACCCTGCCCAATGGCAGCCAGCTTATCAACCGCCTCGCCAAGGCCGCCATGGAAGAGAACATGGCCGACTATGACCATGCCCCCTCAGAGGCGCTGATCCAGCTCTATCGTACCTGGGCAGAGGGTGGCGCCGGCCTGCTCATCACCGGCAATGTAATGGTGGACGGCCACGCCATGACGGGGCCGGGGGGCGTGGTACTAGATTCCCACGATCTCTCCCCAGCGCTGGCCGGGCGTTTCAGTGCCTGGGCCGAGGCGGCCAAGAGCGGTGGCGCCCAGATCTGGATGCAGATCAACCACCCCGGTCGCCAGATGCCGGCGGCGCTGGGGCAGCCCACCCTGGCCCCTTCCGCCGTACCCATGGCGCTCGGCAGTTTCTCGAGGCAGTTCTCTCCGCCCAGAGCCATGAGCGAGGCCGACATTGCCGAGGTGAAGGCGCGCTTCATCAACACGGCGCTGCTGGCACAGCGTGTCGGTTTTGACGGGGTACAGATCCATGCCGCGCACGGCTATCTGCTGAGCCAGTTCCTCTCGCCACTTACCAACCAGCGCCGCGATCGTTGGGGCGGCAGCCTTGAGAATCGCGCCCGCTTGCTGCTGGAGATAGTTGAAGGGATCCGCCAGCAGGCGGGCAGCGGCTTCGCACTGTCGGTCAAGCTCAACTCCGCCGACTTTCAGCGTGGCGGCTTCAGCACCGAGGATGCAAAGGCGGTGGTGGAGATGCTCAACCCGATCGGGGTGGATCTGGTGGAGCTATCCGGCGGCAGTTACGAGGCGCCCGCCATGCACGGCCAGGCCCGCGATGGTCGGACTCTGGCGCGGGAGGCCTATTTTCTGGAGTTCGCTCGGGAGATCGTCTCTGTTGCCCATATGCCCGTGATGGTGACCGGGGGAATTCGCCGCTACCCGGTGGTGGAGCAGGTGCTTGGCAGCGGGGTGGCGGTCGCCGGCATGGCCACTGCGCTGGCCATCGCCCCGGATCTGCCCGCAAGATGGCACCGTGAGCAGGCGGCAAGTGCCGAGCTCAGGCCCATCCCCTGGCGCAACAAGGTGCTGGCCTCGGTAGGTTACATGGCGATGGTGAAATACCAGTTGCGGCGGCTGGGGCGCGGGCAGCCGAGCCGCCCCAAGATCGCGCCCGCCCTGGCGCTGGCCTGCCAGCAGTGGCAGACCCTGCTTGGCAACGCCCGCTATAGACGCTGGATCAAGGCGCAGGAAAAGTGAAGGGGGGGCTTGCCACCCAGCGAACTCAGGCCGATGCCCGCTTTTGCAAGCTGGGGATGATGAGATGGCGGTTGGGGGCGAGCTCGGGTTGCTGCAATCGGGTCAGCAGGCGCAGGGCCGCCTGGCGGCCGATGTCGCGGGCCGGCGAGCTGACGAAGGTGAGGGCGGGGAAGGTGAGTTCGGCCTCCGCCACATCGTCAAAGCCGAGCAGGGCCACCTGTTGGCCGACGTAGTTGTCCTTGCCTACGCTGCGCCCGCTCGCCTCGACGCCGTAGATGGCGCCGAGGGCTACCTCCGGGTAGTGGCAGAGCACGGCAGTCACCTTGGGGTGCCGGTGCAGCAACTGGGCGATGGTGTCGGCGGCGCTGCGCTGGGTGCGCTCGCACTCCAGTACCCATTCCGGTTTGAAGGGCAGGCCGTATTGCAGCAGGCTGGCACAGTAGCCACCGATGCGCTCGGCGCGGGTGAGGGAGTCGGCCCGCCCGCCGACGTAGGCGATATGGCGGTGGCCCTGCTCGATGAGATAGGTGGTGGCCTGCTGGGCGGCGTGGGTGTTGTCCGGGCCGATAAAGTCCACGTCGTCCCGATAGTAGGAACGGGCGGCGCACACCAGCGGCAGCGCCGAGCCGAGCAGGTGCTCCAGCGGCTTGGCGGCGGCGCCGCGCACCGGGTTGAAGATGATGCCCGCCACCCCCTGGCGCGACAGGGACTGGATGCTCTGCTGCAACCGCTCCGGGCTGTGGCCACACTGGGTCAGAAACAGCAGATAGCCCTGTTGCTCCAGCACCTCGCTCACCCCGGCGGTCACCTCGGTGTAGAAGGGGTCGGTGATGTCGCGCAGGATCAGACCCACCAGGTTGGACTGCTGGCTGCGCAGGTTGGCGGCGGCGCTGTTGGGCACGTAGTCGAGCTCTTTTATCGCCTGCTGCACCCGCTCGGCGGTGGCCGGCGAGATACGCCCCTTGCCGCGCAGCACCATGGAGACGGTGGTGACCGAGACCCCGGCCAGCCGGGCCACGTCGGTGATCTTGGGGTTGTTGGCGAGCAGCGGTTTGGGCGACATAGGCAGGCGGTGGCGATCAAGGCGAAGAGAGGAGGTGCACAGCATACCCGCTTGGGTTGCCGAGTGAAACGTTACATCCCGCGTCCATGGATCTGCCTCACAAATTTGAGGAACAGCGTCCAGCAGGGCGGTTGAACTGTGATCCTGTCGGCACTTGTGAGTTGATAAAACGTTTTATCATCCAGCAAAACCAGATACGGTTCGCCGTTGCCATCCGTCAGGGAGGCTACCGGGCAGGCGTATCGAATGACCCTCACCTCACAAGGATCTGACACATGGCCAAGTCCCCCGCCAAATCCACCATCTGGGAGTTCCTGCAGAGTCTCGGCAAGACCTTCATGCTGCCGGTGGCCCTGCTGGCCTTCTCGGGCATTCTGCTCGGTGTCGGCAGCTCGCTCACCAGCGATGCGGTCAAGCAGAGCATGCCCTTCCTCGACAATACCGTGCTGCAACTGCTGTTCCTCTGGATGACCAAGGTCGGGCTGGTGGCCTTTATCTACCTGCCGGTGATGTTCGCGGTGGCCATTCCGCTGGGTCTGGCACGGGAAGAGAAGGGGGTGGCGGCCTTTGCCGGTTTCGTCGGCTATGCGGCGCTCAACCTCTCCATCAACTTCTACCTCACGGTGGCCAATGTCATCGGTGATGGGGCGGCAGAGAAGGCCTACGGGGTGAAATCCATCCTCGGCATCAGCTCCATCGACACCGGTATTCTGGGGGCCATCATCGTCGGGGTGATCGTCGCCAAACTGCACGCCCGTTTCTACACCTACCAGATGCCCGATGCGCTCGCCTTCTTCGGCGGCGCCCGCTTCGTGCCCATCATCACCGCCATCGTGCTGGGGGTGGTCGGTCTGGTGGTGCCCCTGGTCTGGCCCTGGTTTGCGGCCGGCATCAACGGCATCGGGACGCTCATCTCCCACGCCGGCCCCTTTGGCCCCTTCCTGTTTGGTACCGGTGAGCGGCTGCTGCTGCCGCTCGGCCTGCACCACATTCTGGTGGCGCTGATCCGCTTTACCGAGGCGGGCGGCACATCGCTGGTGTGCGGCAACGAGGTGAGCGGCGCACTCAACATCTTCTACGCCGAGCTCTCCTGCGCCGACACCGCCCAGTTCTCGGTATCGGCCACCTCCTTCCTCTCTCAGGGCAAGATGCCGGCCTTCCTCGGCGGTCTGCCAGGGGCGGCGCTCGCCATGTATCACTGCGCCCGCCCGGAAAATCGCGGCAAGATCAAGGCGCTGCTGGTCTCCGGTGTGGTGGCCTGCGTCATCGGCGGCATCACGGAGCCGCTGGAGTTCCTGTTCCTGTTCGTGGCGCCGGTGCTCTACGTCATTCACGCCATCCTGACGGGTCTGGGCTTTATGACCATGGGGTTGCTCGGCGTCACCATCGGCAACACCGACGGCAACCTCATCGATTTTCTGGTGTTTGGCGTGCTGCAAGGCACCGCCACCAAGTGGTATCTGGTGCCGGTGGCAGCCGCCATCTGGTTTGCCATCTACTACGGGGTGTTTCGCTTTGCCATCGTGCGCTTCAACCTCAAAACCCCTGGCCGTGAAAAAGAGAGCCGCGAGATTGAGGCCAGCGAGGCTGCCCAGCCCGCGGGCAAGAAGGCTGGCAACAGCGGTTACAACGGCGAGGTGATCCTGAACGCCTTGGGCGGCGCCGACAACATCCTGGCGCTCGATAACTGCATCACCCGCCTGCGGATGTCGGTGCAGGACATGAGCCGGGTCGATGACAAGGTATTGAAGGCGAACGGCGCCATCGGGGTGATCAAGCTCGACGAGCACAACCTGCAGGTGGTGATCGGGCCCCAGGTCCATCTGGTGAAAAACCAGCTGCAGAGCCTGATGGGGGCCTGAGTCTGCCCTCTGTTAACGTACGTCGGGGGGGCCATGCCCCCTTGTTCATTGCTGTTTTACTGGTGAGAAAAAGATGGCCAATACAGACTCCTTTGATTTTGATCGCGTCGTCGATCGCCACGGCACCTACTGCACCCAGTGGGACTATGTGGCCGACCGCTTCGGCCACGCCGACCTGCTCCCCTTTACCATCTCCGACATGGATGTCGAGACAGCCCCCTGCATTCGCGCGGCCCTGGCCAAGCGCCTTGAGCACGGGGTCTTTGGCTACAGCCGCTGGAATCACGACGACTTCAAGGGGGCGGTGAGCAACTGGTTTGCCAGCCGTTACGGGGCGCAGCTCGACCCTGACACCCTAGTCTACGGCCCCTCGGTCATCTACATCATCGCCCAGCTGGTGAGCCTCTGGTCTGCGCCCGGCGAAGGCGTGCTGGTACATACCCCCGCCTACGATGCCTTCGGCAATATGCTGGCCGCCAACGACAGGGTGCTGCTGCCTTGCCCGCTCAAAAAAACAGAGGGGAGTTACCAGATCGACTGGCAATGCTTCGAGCAGCAAGCGGCCCGCTCCGATTGCCGGATTTTGCTGCTGTGCAGCCCCCACAACCCCACCGGCCGGGTCTGGACGCGGGATGAACTCGGCCGGATGGCCGCCATCTGCCAGCGCTACGGGGTCAAGGTTATCTCGGACGACATCCATATGGATGTGAGCTTTGCCCGCTACCTGCCCTGGAGCGAGGTAGCAGAGGACGAGAGCTGGGCGCTGGTGAGCTCGGGTTCCAAATCCTTCAATATTCCGGCCCTTGGCGGCGCCTACGCCTTTATTGCCAACGCCGAGGCTCGGGCCGCCTATCTGCAGCGGCTCAAGGCGGCCCATGGCCTCTCATCGCCCCCCATTCTCGGGGTGCTGGCCCATATCAGCGCCTATCGGAGCGGCGGCGCCTGGCTTGATGCGCTCAAAACCTATCTGCACGGCAACCTGACCCAGGTGGCTGCACGGCTAAACGCCGCCTTCCCCACCATCGACTATCGTGTGCCCGAGGGGACCTATCTCGCCTGGATTAACTTGAGCTGCCTTGGCATCGACACCACCGAGCGGATGGATGCGCTGCAAACCTTGCTGGTGGAAAAATACCGGGTCGCCATCATGCGCGGCGACACCTATGGCCCGGAAGGCACTGGCTATCTTCGCCTCAACGTCGGCTGCCCTCGCTCGAAAGTAGAGAAAGGCCTAGACGCCCTTATCAGCGCACTGCAAGAGCTGCTGGCCAGATAGCGCGCCGCCGCCCTCGGGCGGCGGTTGCTATTTCGAGGCGGCCTTGTCAGGCCGATAGCGGGTCTCTTCTATCTGATCAAAGCGGAGGATCAGGGTATCACCCCCCTTGAGGCGATAGGCACAGTGGGAAGCGTTGCAGGCGATGCGGATATGGGGCTCATCCCCGAGCATAAGCGACTGACTATGGGCCTCTGTCTGCGGCCACTTGTTTTGCTCGAGGCGGGTGATCTGTGTTTGTGCCTCTTCAACACCTTTCACAAAGAACCAGAGCGCACCCATGACGGGGATCAATATGGATAACGACAAGAAGGCAAATTTGTAATAGTTATTCCCCATCCAAACAAATGCTCTGAAAAGAGAGGGGGCGGGGTAGCGTCCAATCTTTTTGGCTCTTTTGATCAGCCAACGATAGAACATTGAGCTTTGCCACAGCCATGTGAGATGAATTCGCCAGCGAGCGCAGATGAGTAGGGTGATCGCCACTGAAAAAATCGTGAAGATGCTACCCAATACAGGCCACATCCAGGGTTTGAGCATATTGAGAGTCGTGAGAAGGCCAAGGGCCAGCAGATAATCCGCCGGTGGAGAAAATTCGGCATAGTCGAGGTTAAACGCCAGAGTATAGCCATAGTGATAGGCCATCCCCAGGAGGTAGGTCGCTGCTGTCAGGGCAGGAATGGCCGCCACGATCAATCCCGCAAAGCGCCAAGTCGTCCCCTTTTCTTCGGGTTCCAGCTCAGCATTGCGCAATGTTTTTATATGTTGGCGAAGCCAGCGCCAACGGGCGGCGGCTGTTCGGTCACTCACTGGGCGTCCCTTCACTCATCTAGTTGATATAGGAATCCGTCAGAGAATGGCGCGGCTGCGAAACAGCACCTTGCCACAGGCCAGGCAGGTGTGGCGCAAACGGTAATCGCCGGCGCCGGTCAGCGGCTGAAATAGCACCTTGTGAGAGCCGCAGGCACAGCAGCTGGCGTTTTCACTATCGTCGGTGGCGCATTCGGGATGGCGGGCGAGGTACTCGGGCAGAGTGGGCAGCTTGTCCCAGTCGGGTTGGGTCACCGCGCGATTCTTGAGAATGATGCCGGCGGTCACCAGACCCGCCAGGGTGAGCAGTACGTCCGTCAATTCCATCAGTGCAAGGCTCCATCCAGGTGCGGTCGCGAGGCCGGCTGGCATGCGAAGGCACAATATGGCTCCTATCTTATCGATCCTGAGGGGGAGGGCGCTATCCCCGTTCGGGCGGCTGACGAGCAGGGTTTGCTGTTGCCTGATACCGAGATAAAAGAAGGGGCCCTTGGCCCCCTCTGTCGTAGGTACTCTCAAGTCCGTTATCAGGCCACCTGGCGCCCCGGCTGGGTGCGGGCCAGCAGCCCTTCCGGGTTGTGGATTGCCTCCCGGGTCTTGACGTCTATGACCTCGATATGGGCGAAGCGCTCCTTGTTCTTGATGGCCACGTCGTGGGCCAGGATGACGCAGCGGGCGTTGGCCACGTCTTTGGGCGTAATGCGGTTGATGATGCCGTTGGCGCCCTGGGTTTCCACTTTCAGCTTGATGCCGGCCTTGGCGGCCGCTTTTTGCAGACTCTTGGCGGCCAGGAAGGTGTGGGCCACGCCGGAGGGGCAGGCGGTGATGGCCAGCACTTCGGCTTCCCCTTCCGCCTCGATGATCTGGTACTCCTCCAGGCGCTCGTTGCTCTCTTCGGTGTCGCTGACCGGCTTTTTCAGCAGGTTGACGATAAGGGCCGTGGTGAGGGCGCCGAGCAGGGTGCCGAGGATATAGCCCATCTTGCCCTCCACTACCGGCAGCACGATCCAGCCGCCCCAGGGGGCGTGGTTGATGCTGTGCATCATGAAACCGGTGATGTTGCCGACGATGCCGCCTGCGACGATGGCCGGGATGACCCGCACCGGGTCGGCGGCGGCAAACGGAATGGCCCCCTCGCTGATGCCGATCATGCCCATGATGGCGGCCGCCTTGCCCGCTTCACGTTCCTCTTTCTTGTAGCGCTTGGGCGAGAGCAGAGTTGCCAGCGCCATGCCGAGCGGTGGCACGCAGATGGCGATGCCGACCCCGCCCATCAGCCAGGGCTGGGTGTTGACCTGGGTCTGGGCGAACAGGGTAGCCACCTTGTTGATGGGGCCGCCCATGTCAAAGGCGGTCATGCCACCGAGGATGGCACCCAGCATCACCTTGCCGGAGCCCGCCATGCTGGAGAGCCAGTGGTTCATCCCTTCCATCATGGCGGCGATGGGGGCGCCGATGACCCACATGACGATGCCGCACACCAGAAAGGTGCCGATGAGGGGATAGATGAAGATGGAGCCGAGCGAACTCATGGAGTCCGGTAGTTTTATGCGTTTGAGCTGGTTGACGATGAGGCCGGCGATAAAGCCCACCAGGATGGCGCCGAGAAAACCGGTGTGAAACTGCTGCACTGCAATCCAGGAGCCGATCATGCCGGGGGCCAGGCCCGGTTTGTCCGCCATGGAGTAGGCGATGTAGCCGCCCAGCACGGCGGTAAACAGGGTGAGCCCGGCAATCCCCATGTCGGCCATGTCCTTGAGCACGCCCGCCTCGGGCACGGCGCCCTTGCCGCTGATCATCACCGACAGCGACAGCAGCACGCCCCCCGCGACGATGAAGGGGATCATGTGGGAGGTGCCGAACAGCAGGTGCTGCTTGAGGGTGTTGAGCTGGGCCTTGATGCCGCGCTCCTGCGCCTCCGCCGGCTGGGCGGGTTGCGCCCGGGCAGGGGCTGCGGATGGCCCTGGTGCGGCCAGCAAGGCGAGTACCTCGGTGCGGCTGGTGGCCGCCTGCATGCTGGCGATGAAACCGGGTTCCAGCAGCTTGGTGGAGAGCTCGGCCAGCACCTCGATATGGTGGTTGGCGCCGCCCGCCGGGGAGGCAATCATGAAGAACAGCCTGGAGGGCTCGCCATCTTCGGCGCCGTAGTCGATGCCCTGGCGGCTGATGCCGACCACGATGGCGGGTTCTCGCACCGCCTCGCTCTTGGCGTGGGGCAGGGCGACCCCCTGCTCGAAGCCGGTGTTGTCCAGCTCCTCTCGCGCCCAGAGGTCGCGGATAAACTGATCCTGACTGGCTATCTTGCCGCTGGCCTTGAGCCTGGCGGCCAGTTCGACAAACAGCGCCTGCTTGTCGCGGGCCGCAAGATCGAGGCAGATCAATCCTTCATCTATCAGGGTGGTGAGCATGGTTCTCTCCTGGCTGGTGCCGTCCGAATGGAGCTGGTCCTGTTGAAAACGGTGGTGCAACGGGTTGACCTGCCTATTGTTTCTCCCAGAGGGCTTGGCCGAAATCGGACATATGTGCCCTTTACTGGATTTTTGTGCCGACGGTGCCTGCCTGTGACCCTGCTCGCATTTTGTCCTGCCTGTACGGGGGAACTGGTTTTTATAATAATGCATTTCAAAACAGTCGATTATTTTTAATCTTAGTGCGGCTGATGACCAATAAGTGGTGAGCCTGAATGCTGTCGGCAGGCGACGGGATGGAGATTTGTGCGCTCGAGCGGGCGGGAAAATTGTGAGCCGGTCGGCAAAAGCGGTGGCCTGGCCGTGGGGGATGCTCACGGTGGCGGGGTGGCAGGAAACGCAAGAAGGGGGGGATGAAAAATCAGTGCATAATCGGCCGATTGAAAAGGGTGTGCGGATTTGCAGTAGTATGCATTTAACTATTTGATAATTAATATTTTGCATTTTCTTGGTCAGAGTGGGAAGAGGCGGTTTTGACCTCCTTTTGATGGCCTGTTGGGAGACGTTTAATCATTTTTTAGATTGCTTTTTGCATATCCAATCGTTTATTTAGTTGGACAGTTTTGGCAAACCGGAAGTCAAACCTGATGAACCGACAGGCCAACGCCCTTGATGCGGAGTGTGCCGTCAACCCGTTTTACTTGTCATGTTCACCTAGATGTAAGGAGACATCCCGATGGAAAAACTGGTCCAAGAGATCGACACCATGCGCGAAGAGTTCAAGCAACAGGAGCGCAAACAGGCCCACGACAAATGGCAGGCCAGGGTCGAAGAGCTGCAGCAGATCCGCGCTGAAGAGCCTCAGCCGGAGGCCGTGGAGGAGTGATCCCGTGGCCAGCCCTGCGCTGATGCGCACGTGGCCCGGCAGAATGTAAAACCCCCGCCAGCACGGCGGGGGTTTTTTATTGTGGTTCGATGGCGTTGTGGTTCTGCCATTGGCGCAGGCGCTGCTTGAGCGAGCCGTCGCCGGGCGGGATGAAGTCATCCATCAGGTAGCAGCGATTGTCGCCGCTCTTTTGAAAGTGGAGGCTGACGGTCTGCGGCTCTTTCTGGGTGTCGGAGAGGGCGAACAGATACTGCATCCTGACCGTTACCCCTTGCTCTTGCTCGTTGGCCAGGGTGAAGCTGACGGGTTCGCTCACCTCGCCATCCTGGGCGTTGATCCAGGGATCGGCATCGATGGCGCACACCTCGCCATCGGCGTTGCAGGCGGCCTCGCTGCTCAGCACGGCGAAGAAGTCGGGGGTGAGCAGCGCCTTGAGCGGCGCCGGGTCGGCGTAATAGAAATCCTTGTGCTCGTTCCAGAACGCCTTGGCCAGCCTGAGCGCCACCCCCTTGTCACAGGCGGCATGCGCCGGGCTGCCCAGCAGCGCCAGCAGTAAAACGGATAATCCGCAGTAGCCTTTCATGATGTTCTTCCTGAACTGGTGCCGGGTGACTGTGGTGGCCCCGGCGAGGGTCAAGGCGCAGTGATAGCCAGACGGGCATGATAGCCAACCCGGCAGAGGACGACAGCAGGATCTGATGAATTTATGCCGCACATCAAGAAATTTGTCGGCAGAAGGCAGGGGGGCGCGGTGGCTGAGACCGTCAAAAAACAAGGGCCATCCTGGATGGCCCTTGTGGTCATGAGTCGATGCAGACCGGTTTAGCAGCGGTTGCCGGCGCGGGCGACCCGGCCCTCGGCCAGCAGCTGGTAGCGGCCGGTGGCGGCCGGGATAAAGGCGGACTGACCCTTCTCGAGACGCAGGGTGTCGTCATCGCGCTTGAGGATCACGGCCTCGTCGATGGCAAACAGGATCTCGGCGCTGGTGGTGGTGAGCTGGTGCTCGCCCGCCGGATAGACGCTGAAGGTGAAGTCCGGCACCGGCACCTCGAAGTGCTGCACCGCCCCTTCTATGCGGGGGGCAAGCAGGATCTGGTCGTCCGGCTTGGGTAAGCAGCGGGTGCAGGCCAACAGCTCGGCCACGTCTATGTACTTGGGGGTGAGCCCGGCGCGCAGCACGTTGTCGGAGTTGGCCATGATCTCAAGGCCAGTGCCGCGCACATAGGCGTGCGGGGTGCAGGCGTCCAGATACATTGCCTGACCGGGTTGCAGGGTCACCACGTTGAGCAAGAGCGGCGAGAACAGCCCCACATCCCCCGGGTACTGGGCGGCCAGGCTGGTGATGAGAGCGAAGGTCTCTTCATCCTGATGCTCACCTGCATAGGCCAGCAGGCCCGCCAGTGCCTCCTCCTTGCGCGCCCCTTCCAGCACCAGCAACTGGTGGAAGAAGTGCTGCAGACCCGCTTCATTCTGGCTGGCGGCGAGGGCGGCAACCAGCTCGGCAAGGGCGGACAGCTTGATCCGCTCGAACAGCGCCAGGATGGCCGGGATGGCGCGAAAGCCGTTCATCGCCTGATAGGGGGTGAGGGCAAACACCAGCTCGGGCTTGTGGTTCGGGTCCTTGTAGTTGCGATTGGCTGCCTTGGACGAAATGCCGGCGGCCTCTTCCTTGGCAAAGCCCGCTTCGGCCTGCGCCTTGCTCGGGTGCACCTGAATGGAGAGGGCCTTCTCGGCGCACAGCACCTTGAACAGGAACGGCAGGCTGCCGAAGCGGGCCTGGGTGGCCTCGCCCAGCACGGCGGCGGGGGTGTTCTCTATCAGGGTCGAGAGCTTTTGCGCCTGCCCGGCCAGTACTACCTCGGAGCAGCCATTGGGGTGGGCACCCATCCAGAGCTCGGCCTGGGGCTTGCCCGCCGGATTGGGGATGCCAAACAGGGTGGTGAGGGCGTCATGGCTGCCCCAGTCGTAGCCTTGAATCGGATTTTGCATTGACAAAAAAGAGGGCAGATCGCGACTGCTCATAAGGGATGCCTCATTTGGTGTGCAGAAAATCGGGTGCAGAAAAGGGTGGCATTGCTGCCGTGGACCGGACTATAACATGGGCGGTCGCGGGCACCGCAACCGCTTGCCTCTCTCTTGATCAGGATCAGCATGTCTCTTGTCTTCAGCCAGTTGCTCGATGGCGCCCTCCACGAGCAGGCCCCCTTCGACCAGATCTGGTTTGCCCAGGATCAGGGGGTACCGCCCGGTTTCAGCTATCAGGTCAACTTTCCCCGCCTCGAGCTGGTGTTCAGCGGCGAGTATCGCAACCAGATCTGGGACAGGGAGCAGGGCTGCCAGGAGATCTGCATCGCCCCGGGGCAGGCGCTCTACATCCCCCCCAACGGCTGGAACAAGCCGCTCTGGACCACCGACTGCTCGGTGTTGAGCCTGCTGTTCGGCAAGCGCCAGCTCGGCTTCAGTCTGGTGAGCAAGCGGCGGGAAGACCCTGACTTCTTTGACGTACAAAAGCACAGCATCATGGCCCGGGCCGGCCATGTGAACGAACACATACTGGCGGCGCTCAACGTGCTGACAGAGGATCCCGCTCGCTCCCCCACCGACAATCACCTGCTGCAGGCGCTGCTCACCAGCGTGCGTCAGCTGCTGGCCGAGTCCACCTTCGAGCGGCCGCGGGGGGCCGAGCTGTTTCACGGGATCTGCATCTATATCCAGGAGAACTTTCACCGCCCCATCAGCCGGGATTCGATCGCCCATCGCTTCAACGTCTCGGCCAGCCACCTGTCGCACCTGTTTCGCGAGCAGGGGCACATGCGCCTGGCCGATTACATCAGCTGGGTGCGCATCGATCGGGCCAAGTTCATGCTCAAGAAATACCGCTTTCGCCTTGAAGAGGTGGCCAGCCGCTGTGGTTACAGCGATGTGAACTATTTTTGCCGGGTGTTCAAGCAGAAGACCGGGCTGACCCCCTCCCAGTACCGGGCACTCAGCCAGCCGCAGGGGCAGGCCGAGGGGCTGGCGGGATAAGCAGGGATGCTGCTGGAGCCTGTCCGAGTCAGGTGCCGGCGGGCCTGCTTCGGATCCGGAGCAGGCAGAAGGGACGCATTGTGATCCAGTGCGCGACTATGGTCTGACATGCGTGCTCGCCATTTGATTCTGCAAATGGATGGGCTTAAGATGGCCGCGCGCAACTTACAGATTGATAACAAACGGAAGTTAGGAGATGCCGATGGAAAGCAAAGTAGTTATCCCGACCCAGGGTCAAAAAATCACAGTCGATGCCAACGGCAAGCTGCAGGTTCCCAACCATCCGATCATTCCGTTTATCGAAGGGGATGGCATCGGTGTGGACGTGACCCCGGCCATGTTGAATGTGGTGAATGCCGCGGTCGAGAAAGCCTACAAAGGCGAGCGCAAGATCGCCTGGATGGAGATCTACACCGGCGAGAAGTCGACTCATGTCTATGGCGAAGGTGCCTGGCTGCCGGCCGAAACCCTGGATTTCATTCGTGAATACTGCGTGGCCATCAAGGGCCCGCTGACCACCCCGGTCGGCGGCGGTATTCGCTCCCTCAACGTTGCCCTGCGCCAGGAGCTGGATCTCTACATCTGCCTGCGTCCGGTCCGTTACTACGAGGGCACCCCGAGCCCGGTCAAGCGTCCTGATCTGACCGACATGGTGATCTTCCGCGAGAACGCCGAAGACATCTACGCCGGCATCGAGTGGAAAGCCGACAGCGACGAAGCCAAGAAGGTGATCGCCTTCCTGCAAAACGAGATGGGCGTGAAGAAAATTCGCTTCCCCGAGACCTGCGGCATCGGCATCAAGCCCATGTCCAAGGCCGGTACCGAGCGTCTGGTCCGTGCCGCCATCGAGTATGCCATCGACAACGATCGTGACTCCGTGACCCTGGTACACAAGGGCAACATCATGAAGTTCACCGAAGGTGCCTTCAAGGATTGGGGCTACGCCCTGGCCCAGAAAGAGTACGATGCCCAGCTCATCGACGGCGGCCCCTGGTGCTCCTTCAAGAACCCGAAAACCGGCAAGACCATCGTGGTCAAGGACGTCATTGCCGACGCCTTCCTGCAACAGATCCTGCTGCGCCCGGCCGAGTATGACGTCATCGCCTGCATGAACTTGAACGGCGACTACATCTCCGACGCGCTGGCGGCCCAGGTGGGCGGCATCGGCATCGCACCGGGTGCCAACATCGGTGACGGCGTGGCCCTGTTCGAAGCAACCCACGGCACCGCGCCGAAATATGCCGGTCAGGACAAGGTCAACCCGGGCTCTCTCATCCTCTCCGCCGAGATGATGCTGCGTCACATGGGCTGGACCGAAGCGGCCGATCTCATCATCAAGGGGATGGAAGCGGCGATCCGCAACAAGACCGTCACTTATGACTTCGAGCGTCTGATGGAAGGCGCCACCCTGCGCTCCTGCTCCCAGTTCGCCCAGGACATGGTCGACCAGATGTAATCCGGGTCACTGAAATGCAAAACCGGCGCCATGAGCGCCGGTTTTTTTATGGGTGATGGGCGGGTGCCGAGGGGGGCACCCAATGGGTCAGGTGGTCTTTTCCACGTGCTGCTGGTAGATCTGCTGCCATTTGCTGAACTCGGCCTCGTCTCCCTGGGCCTGCCAGAACTCGCAGATGGAGCTGGCGAGTTCGGATGCCATGGCGTGATCCCCATCGCGGCGACTCATCAGATATTGTCCCAGCCAGCTTTGATATTGTTTCATTGCCCGATCTCCTTATCTCGTGTGTCTTGCTGACCGCCGCCAGGCTTTGTGCCGGACGGGGCCATCAGGCCACGGTTTTTCTGCATGCCCGTGATGGTTGTGATCGACGGATTGGGGCGCGATCTCGCCGGATCAGGGCGTCAACGTGGGTGCAGATGTCAAAAAACGGCCACTATCGTATCACAAAATAACCAGCTTGGGGGGATTGTCGGCAATTCAAGGTGTCCAGCTGTCTGGAAGTCTGATGTGTGGGATGGTGAGCAGGGGCGCCATCTTGCTGATCCCACACGAGAAAAACCCGCCAGTCTGGCGGGTTTTATGGCTGAAAAAAAGATCAGCGGTGGGCGCTGGCCAGGTAGTTTTCCATCTCCTCGGCGGGCACCATGCCACCGCCGGTGGCCCACACCAGGTGGGTGGCCCGGACCATCTTGGCTGCATTCAGCCCTTGGCTGGCCTGCCACTCAAGGTTGGCCGCGACGCGCCACGGACCTGCCATGCCGGCCAGCGCAGAGGGCTCCAGCTTGATCTGCTCAGCACGGGCCAAGAGTCCGAGCAGGTCATACATCTCCTGATCGCTCAGGGTGTAGAAACCTGCCAGCAGCCGCTCCATGGCGCGGCCGACAAAGCCGGAGGCGCGCCCCACCGCCAGGCCGTCGGCCGCGGTGAGGTTGTCGATGCCCAGATCCTGCACCGCAATGGCATCGTGCAAGCCGGTGTGCACCCCGAGCAGCATGCAGGGGGAGTGGGTCGGCTCGGCGAACAGGCAGTGGACGTTGTCCCCAAACGCGAGCTTGAGGCCAAAGGCCACCCCGCCTGGGCCGCCGCCGACGCCGCAGGGCAGGTAGACAAACAGCGGATGGTCGGCGTCCACCACAATCCCCATGTCATCAAACTGCTTTTTCACCCGCTCACCGGCCACCGCGTAGCCGAGGAACAGGGTGCGGGAGTTCTCGTCATCGATGAAGAAACAGTTGGGGTCGCGCTCGGCCTCCTTGCGTCCCTGCTCCACCGCCACCCCGTAATCCTCGGCGTATTCCACCACGATGGCGCCATGTTTGCGCAACTTGCGCTTCTTCCACTCCCGCGCATCGGCCGACATGTGGACGGTGACGCGAAAGCCGAGGCGGGCGCTCATGATGCCGATGGACATGCCAAGGTTGCCGGTGGAGCCCACCGCAATGCTGTACTGGCCGAAGAAGTGGCGGAACTCGTCCGTGAACAGTTTGCGATAGTCGTCCTCTTCGCAGAGCAGACCGGCCTTGATGGCCAGCTGCTCGGCATGGGCCAGCACCTCGTAGATGCCGCCGCGCGCCTTGATGGAACCCGAGATGGGCAGATGGCTGTCTTTTTTCAGCAGCAATCGACCGGTGACCTCAACGCCGTAACGCTGGTTGAGAGTGGCCTGCATCGCCGGGATGGCAGCGATGTCGGATTCGAGAATGCCCTTGCTGGCGCGGGTCTCAGGGAAGGCTTCACACAGGTAGGGGGCGAAGCGGGCCAGGCGGGCGGAGGCATCCGCCACATCGCTGCCATCGAGCCCCACATAGGGAACACCTTCCACCAGGGTGGTGGCCTTGGGGTTGAACCAGCTGACCGGTTCCAGCGCGATCAGGGATTGCAGCAGCGGGAACTGCTGGGTGAGCTGCGATACGTCGATGTGTTTCATGGTGTGCTTGGTCTCGTAATGGAATTCGGGCGCGCCGGCCAGTCACGGCCGATGCCGTCTCAAGGCTGCTATAGCCGCGACGCACCCCGGCATGGGAATAAGCTTGGCGTTATTCAATGCCAACGAGGTGGCCGTGACAAATGATGAAATGAGCGTCTTGGATGAGCTGGATTGATGCAAGAGCACCACATTCATCACAATGTTGGCCTGAGAGCGACATTGGGTGGCGTGAGATGATGCAAGAGAGCACTTTTTCGGTATCATCGGCGCACGTGTTGAAGGGGGCAATGGGGGTGTCATGTATAAGCAGGATCATCAGGTGGCCATAAGCCGCATCGCGGGAAACAAGCTGCTCAACGGCTATCAGCTGGCCAGGCTGCACACCTTTGAGGCGGCGGCCAGACTCGGCTCCTTTGCGCTGGCCGCCGACGAGCTGGCGCTCAGCCCGAGTGCGGTGAGCCACCGGATAAGCGCCCTGGAGGAGGATCTCGGCTTCAAGCTGTTCCAGCGTTTTCACCGCAAGGTGGCGCTGACGACAGAGGGGCAGCGGGTGTTCTGGGTGCTCACCTCATCGCTGGAGTTCATCAACCAGGAGATCCTGGAGATCCGGCATCAGGAGCTGTCGGGCACCCTGACCGTCTACTCGCGCCCCTCCATCGCCCAGTGCTGGCTGGTGCCTCGGCTGGCGGATTTCTCCCGCCTGCATCCCCAGATCGAGCTCAACATCATGACCGGCAACGAGAACATCAATCTGCATGGTTACGGCATCGATCTCACCCTCTATTTCGATGACAAGACGCCTGCGCGGCTCGCCATCCATCCGCTGATGGACGAGTACATGGTGCCGGTGTGCAGCCCGGAGTATGCCGAACGGCACGGCTTGCTCGGCAACCCGGCCAACCTGGCGCACTGCCGCCTGCTCCATGATCGGCAAGCCTGGGGCCATGACTCCGACGGCGACGAGTGGTCCAGCTGGGCCGAGCAGTCCGGCGTTTCGCTGGCGGCATGCAGGGCCAGCATGGGGTTTGATCGCTCCGATCTCGCCATTATCGCCGCCATGAACCACGCCGGGATCGCCATGGGGCGCCAGAACCTGGTGAGCAAGCGGCTGGCACGGCGCGAGCTGGTGGCCCCCTTCCCGGACATGGCGGTGCGCTGCGCCCAGCGCTACTACATCGCCACCCTGCCCAATTGCCAAAATCCCAAGGCGCAAGCCTTCATCGACTGGGCCTGCCAGCAGGCGGGGGAGAGGGATTGAGCTCCCTTCTGTATATGAAGGAATAGCCAACTCACTGATCCTGTGAGATTATTTTTATTCCTTTCCCGATTGGAACGCATCGTGTCTCTTGCTTACTACCAGTATCATGCCCACGAACTGGCGGCCCGCTATCAACAGATCCCTGCCCGTGCCGTTCATGGTGATTGGCTCACATTGCTGGAACCCTGGCTGGTGGTGGCCCCACGCAGATTGCTTGACGTAGGGGCGGGCAGTGGACGGGATACAGCCTTTTTGGCTGGCCTTAACCCCGGCCACCATGTGGTGGCGGTCGAACCTTGCCACGCCTTCAGTGCGTTGGGTCAACACCATACTCGCACGCTAGCGGTGACGTGGGTCAATGATTCCATGCCAGCACTCTCTCATGTAATCGGCCCTTTTGATCTGATCCTGCTCAGTGCGGTCTGGATGCATTTGTCTTTGGCGGATCGCCCGCTGGCCTTGGCTCGTCTTGGTGAGCTGCTGTCGCCACAGGGTTATCTGGTGTTGAGCCTTCGCTTCTCCATATCGGAGCAGGAGGCGCGGGAGCGGGCTATGTTCCCGGTGAGCCTCGAGGAAGTTGAGTGTCTGGCACGGAAGGAGGGGCTGACGATCCTCCATGCCTCGGCCCTACAACAGGATGTCATGGCTCGTGGTGAGTTAAGTTGGCAGAGCCTGATCCTGGGGGGAACACATGCACGCCTCCCCTGAGCAACAACTTGCTTTCATCACTTATCTGCAGCGTATTTTCACCGAAGGCGACTTTGTGGCTACTTACAAGTGCGCCTTGCTTCACGGGATTGCAGATATCGCTATCGGGCGCAATGCCGATAGCCATGAACTGGCAGCTGCCCGTACCATCACGCTGGATGAGCTTGCAGCCAAATTTGTTGAGCTCTACTGGCAGCACTCTCTACCTTACTCGGCAACGGAAGAGAGTGCTGCTTTGCTCAAGCAGAGCAGCGGACGTCAGGCAATCATGCTGACAGAGTTGTCTCGGCTGCGTGAAGAGGGTGTGAGTTCGGTGACCGCTTTGCGGGGCCATTCTGCCTGGCGACCTCTCATTGCCCGAGTGCGGCGTATCCTGATTGAAGGCCCGTTATGGCGTTTGCAGATCCTGGGAGGGCAGGAGGTGTGCCACCTCTATCCTCATCACAAGGGGGTGGATCACATTTGCCTTAACCCCGGCATTCTCTACTGTCTTCACCGCTTTTACGATCTGGTTGTCTCCCTTTCCCGACAGCATTGGCTGCAGCTTATCTGCGACATAAAGGGCAATCAGGGGCTGATTGGCCCCAGTGTTGGGCTGGAAGATTTTCTCTTTGGTTCACGTCGGCAGGGGTTGGGACGGGTGGGGAAAGTACTGAGAGAGTTGCAGGGGGGAACCTGCTTTTACTGCCGCAAGGCGATACTGGGGGCTGGCGAGGTGGATCACTTCATCCCCTGGCGCCGTTATCCTCTCGATCTGGGTCACAACTTCGTGCTGGCACATGCCAACTGCAATCGCAGCAAGCGAGACTTCCTGGCAGCGCCAGAACACAGGGATGCCTGGTATGAGCAGAATATTGTGACGCACGGAACACTCCTCACCGACGAGCTCGGGCTTTTGGTGGGGGTGGATGCTGAACGTTCTACCGCTATAGTGACCTGGGCCTATCAGCAGGCCGTTCGCGAGCAGGCTCGGTTGTGGCGGGGCATTGACGAGTTTGTTGACGTTATAGTGCCTGGGTTGGATATTTCCCTGCCTTCTTGGTAGGCGTGAATCTTTTCTAAGTGTCAGGATGCCGGATATAAAAAGGGCCACCTCTTGCGAGGTGGCCCTTTCCAAACGTTTGGTGGAGCTGGGGGGATTTGAACCCCCGTCCAAAATTACTACATCCTTGGCACTACATGCTTAGTCACTCTTTACATTCGCCAACCCGCTGCGGAGAGACACGCCACGAATTGACTAGCTCGATTGGTTTTAATGCTTCCGCCCCGAGCAGGACTTCCACACGATCCTGTGAAGGATGACCTTCCGATTCCCTAGGACACAGGCAAGCTAGGGTAGAAGGGCTCAGCGCAGGTTATTAAGCTGCGAGTGCGTAGTTTTCGTCGTTTGCGACTATTTTTTTGCGGTTTATTAACGAGGCCTACCGCACCTCGGCATGCACCTTGGGTTTCGTGAATCTTGTCGAATCCAGAATCAGCCCCAAGTTGTTAAGAGCGATTGTACGCAAAAATCCTGTCATGGCAAGGCGTTGATGGCAATCGACCGGCCTTGGCCGGTCGATTGCTGGTTTATTGGGCGGCGCCCGGCAGGCGGCGCACTATCAACCGCGGTGCTTGTTCTTCATGATGCGCGCTTTTTCCCGATCCCATTCGCGGGCCTTGGTGTCTTCGCGCTTGTCGTGCTCTTTCTTGCCCTTCACCAGGCCGATCTCGACCTTGACCCAGCACTGTTTCCAGTAGAGGGCGAGGGGAACGACGGTGTAACCCTGGCGGGCAATCAGGCTCTCGAGCTTGTCGAGTTCACGACGGCTCAGCAGCAGTTTGCGGGTTCGGGTCGGGTCGCACACCACATGGCTGGAAGCCGCTTGCAGTGGCAGGAAGCTGGATCCGAACAGGTAGGCCTCACCATCGCGGAAGATGACATAGGCTTCGCTGATGTTGGCCTTGCCCGCCCGCAGAGATTTGACTTCCCACCCTTGCAGGGACAGACCCGCCTCGATCTTCTCTTCGATGAAGTATTCGTGGCGCGCGCTTCTGTTGAGTGCAATGGTGTTGGACCCGGCTTTGTTTTTACTGTTTTTTTTGCTCATGACGGGCGATTTCCGGCAATGACTGGGAGGAGGGCATTATACGTGGGCAAGGGCGGCTGTAAAACGCGCAGCGGGTCAACTGATGGCTTTATGAGCAGTTTGACCGAGGTTTTACCTCCACAAGATGAAACATGATGATAAAATCGCGGCGATTGGATGAGGAAAAGCCATGCCCCGTATTACTCGCAGTGCCCTGGTGATGTTCAGCGCCGAACAGATGTTCAGGCTGGTCAATGATGTTCACGCTTATCCGGAGTTCCTGCCCGGTTGTGTCGGCAGCCGTGTCCACGAAACCGGCGATGACTATATGACGGCCTCGGTCGATGTGGCCAAGGCCGGGATTGCCAAGACCTTTACCACCCGCAATCTGCTCGATGCCAACCGGCAGATCAAGATGGAGCTGGTGGAGGGACCCTTCAGCAAGCTGGCGGGCTGGTGGACCTTCACGCCGCTGGACGTGGATGCCTGCAAGGTGGAGTTCGATCTCGACTTCGAGTTCACCTCCAAACTCATCGAGCTGGCCTTCGGCCAGATCTTCCGCGATCTGGTGAGCTCCATGGTGCTCGCCTTCTCCAACCGCGCCAAGGTGGTGTACGGTGCCTGATCAACTCAACATCGAAGTGGTCTACGCCCTGCCCGAGCGGCAGACGGTGCTGCGGCTGCGGGTGCCTGCACAGACCTCGGTGCTGGCCGCCCTCGAGCAATCCGGCATAGTGCAAAAACACCCCGAGATCGATCTGACGGTCAACAAGTTCGGCATCTACAGCCGACCAGTCAAGGGCTCCGAGTTGCTGCAAGATGGCGATCGCATCGAGATCTACCGTCCGCTCATCGCCGATCCCAAGGAGATGCGCAAGAAGCGCGCGGAAAAGGCCAAGGAAGAGGGACGTGCCGACGTGGTCACGGGTGGCCGTCCCAATGCCAATCGCAAACAGTCTGACTAAATGCCTGCATTGGCAGGCATGATACTTCGTATAAAAAGTGCCAGCACAGGCACGACACCGCATATAAAAAAGGCGCCTTGGCGCCTTTTTTGATCCCGTCATCTACCCGCCACGTCGAGGCGCTTCGCTACAGCTGGAGCAGTCGCTCGTTCTCAACCACTTCGCAGCCGGCGGGCTGGCGGGAGAGGGCGATCATGGCGCGGGCCACCTGGCCGGCCTCGATGGCGCGCCAGCGGCGCAACCTGCCAACCAGCAGCGGCTTCAGCAACGGGTAGATGGCCTGGAAAAACTGCTCCGAGCGGCGCGGTGGCTGGCGGTCTCCCAGCAACATGGCGGGGCGCACGATGGCGAGTCGCGGCCAGGGCTGGGCGAGCAGAGCCTGCTCCATCTCCCCCTTGGTACGCGGATAAAGGGCAGGGGAGTGCGGGTTGGCCCCCAGGCTCGAGACCACCACCAACCGCTGGCAGCCGTGGCGGCGGGCCAGCTCGGCAAAGGCCAGCACATAGTGAAGATCGACCCGGCGAAAGGCCTCGGCCGAGCCGGCCTGCTTGCGGGTGGTGCCAAGACAGCAGAAGGCGAGATCCACCGGCTCGGGCAGATTCACCTCGGCCAGCATATCGAAATTGACTGGCAGCCAGTGGTGGGCGGGTTGCGGCGGCCCGGGCTTGCGGCAGAGCAGGGTTAGCTCGGGCTCTGCTGGCAGTTGTCGCACCAGCTCGCGGCCGATGAGGCCGGTGGCTCCGGCGATCAGGATCCGGCTCATGCTGCTCTCCCTGTGTGATGAAATTGACGTCCGCATCTGGTGAAGGGCAGCCCTCTGCTAGCGGGTTGTCCGTGGCTGGCGGCGCTAAAACAAAACCGGCGCGAGGCCGGTTTTGTGGATGGGATCAGAGCGGGGTATGGAACGCCGCTGGCAGCGGGAAGTCGCCGGTGACCGTAGCCAATCTGTCGTTGGCAAAGGTCAGGGTGAGCTCCTTGCGCTCTTTCTCGCCGCGCCCCGGCTGGAATTCATAGAGGTAATACCAGGTGTTCGGGTCAAAGCCATCGCGCAGCATGGCGGAGCCCAGCACGAACTCGACCTGCTCGCGGGTCATGCCCTGGCGCAGTTTGTCGACCTGTTTTTGTTCCACATAGTTGCCCTGAGGAATATCGATGCGATAGACCAGGCTGCAACCGGACAGGGTGAGGGCGGTCAGGGCCGCGGCAATCAGGTGTTTCATCCGCATATCGAGTTCAGATCATCCATTCAAGTCTTTTACGCTGGCCGAATCATACCTACTCCCTTGGCGGAAGTAAAAGCCATGGAAAAAATAGCCAGAGGGTGCCTGGCCCTCTGGCCGATGGGATCACTCCTCTATGGTTGGGATGGGGCGGACCAGCCGCAGCATGACGCTGGATATTCCTATTCCGCCAACGTTGAAGGTTTCCCCGCTGCCGGCAAAGTTCAGAAAGTCGTATCCTTCCCCCCCCGAGCTGTCTGAACCAAAGGCGATGTTGGTCAGTGCCCAAAGTTGTTGTTCAGCTGCGCGACATGCAGTTCTGACATCATCGGGAGCCTCGATCCACTGTTTGGTTACCTCATCCCACTTGGGCGCCGCGTCAGCACACAGGGTTTCCTTGTCTGCCGCTATCTGTGATTGGAGGGATGTCGAAGGGTAACCTTGTGCCGCATAAATGGCCGGCTGGCACTGGTTGTTGTAGAGGGTAAACAGCTCCTTGATGTCGGGGGCCCGCCAGGGGTGTGCTGGTATGCCAAGCCGGTCGTTGGCCTGTTTGATAATGCCCATCAAGGGATTGTCTTCAACGTTGGCGCGGGTTGAAATAAACGTGGGTGTGCCTTCGCAGCCGGTGCCATCGGCACTGGCGTGCTGACCATAGGGACAATAGAGCCACTGCAGACCGGTGGATCTGTCGTTGACCACGTTCAGCTTGCCCTCGGCCGTGTCGATCTGTTCGCTGACGAAGCGGCGGTTGTCGTCCTGATAGCCAGGCAGACATTCGCGTGCCTGGCTGGTGAGCGGCAACAGGGTGGTGATCAACAATAGGGGGGGGAAATAGCGGTGCATCTTATTCTCCTGTGACCTTGAAGCCATCGCTGACCAGCATGACGTAATGGGGTTGATACTGGCGGGCGATACTGCCTCTGAGGTCAGAGCTGGGTCGTACCTTGTAGGCATCCGGCCCGCCATCATCCTTGTTCCAGGTACCGACCGGGCGGCTCACCGGCATGACATCGGCCGTCCAGAAGCCGTAGAAGATGCCTTCCAGCTCATTCCACTTGCCGTAGGTGTATGCCAGGCCGGAATAGAGCGGGAAATAGCGGGTGTCGAGTGCTATGGGGTTCTCCTTGGTCAGGGTCATGATGCCGTAGAACTCCTGCTGGCTGGGGGCGCGCCAGTTGCCAAGACCACATAGCTTGCTTCGATTGACCAGCGTGGTCTGGCGTTTCAGGTTGCAACGGCTTCTGTCGCTGACCAGGGTGCCACTTTGCGGGTCATAGCAACTGCCGTTGAAGGCGTTGTCGCTCTGGATGTCGTCATAGGCAAACAGGCTCTTGTCATCGTGCAGGGAGGACTCCCCATCCTTGTGCTGCACCTTGGTTTCCCACACCAGGCCGCTCAAGGCGTCGGCCACGCAGGCGAAGGGCAACTGCTTGTAGGAGAGATCCTGACGAGGCAGAGGTTGGCCCTGGCTGTCCAGCTTGATGTAGCGAGCGCCAAGTACCCCATCCTGATTGCTGTTGACGGCCTGGCCGCTCAGGGGATCGCAGCGGTTGTCGAGATCCCGCCCCCGCTTGCCGTCATCGTCTCCCATGCTGTGGGTGATGCGGGTATCGGCCACATGCAGCTGGCCCGCCCGATAGTGCAGCGGGGCGCTGATAGTACCGCCTTCGCCCATCACCCTTATCTGGTAGTCCTGATAGCGAGCGAGCCCGCTCAGGGTAATGCGAGTCTGCTGGCTGCTAGCTTGCTGCTCGGCGTGTTCAATATGCTCGAACGGGGTGCGTCCCCAGCCAATCCGGTACTGACTCGCCCCCTCCTGGGGTTGCCAGCCGAGGGTGACCCAGTGGCTGTCATCCTGTTCCTTGCCTTGGCCCAGAATGGCCAGCCCGATCACCTGATCCGACAGTACCTCGCGCTGACAGACCGCAGAGATGGGGCTGTTGGGGTAGGGGGTGATCCAGCTGCCCGGTGTGCTGGTGCCGGGATAGAGAGGGGCATCGCTCTCCGAGTTGCGGATAAGGCCAGCCGCCGCCTTGATGATGTGGGAGATGTTTTTGTCGCTCTGGTTGTTGAGCAGGGGGCCAAGCCCGCTGTTGTCGGCGAGAGCTGTCTCCAGCTTGAACAGATCTGGTATCTGGTTGTCACGGGAGACGGTGGAATACTCATTGGCCATGTTGATCTCCAGCCAGCTCAGCAGTTGCTGGCGAAAATCCGTGCCTTCGATCAGGTTGACGGGCTGTTGCCAGAGCTCCCCCTCGGCTTGCAGGGCGACCATGGCCGCCAGCAGCTCGACCTGATGCCTCGGCAGCGCCTTGAGTTTTTGATCCAGCTCCGCCAGGGTCCAGGCTTGCCAGCCCAGGAATGAGCCCATACCGGCACTGAGGGTGGTTTTGAGCAGCAAGGCTTGTTGAGCCGTGCTGGTATAACCCACCTGCAGGCGCGGGAATTCGCCGGCGGTGAGGATGCCGTCCCGGTTGCTGTCCTGCTTGACCAGCTCGCACAGGGAGCCCAGGACGGATCGCAACTCCACCTCGCTCTGCCCATCCAGTACCACCAGGGTAAGGGTGTCCTGCATCAGGTCGTCGCTGGTGTCGCTCTTGCCTGGCTGGCAAGTGGCGAAGCTGTTGTTGAGATCCGGCAAGGTGAGGGTGAGGCTGTACCGGTTGCCTTGCTTGACGGCGAGCCCGTCAAGCATCTGGCCATCCTGGGCCCGGATGGGGAGTCGCAGTGGCCGGATGGGGCGTTCCGGTTTGAAGTAGTACTGGTTAAGGCCATCGTGATTCGGCTTGGCGCCGATCTCCACCGTGATCGTCGGCTCGGCAAGGCGTGAAGGGAATATCCCCTGCAGGGTCAGCTGGCGGTGGGGATGGAAGGTGGTGAGCAACTGATAGGCCGGGGATCGGGTATCCAGGGTCGCCATGGCCTTGCTGGCTGCGACCAGTTTGGTCTCGGTATCGACAGGCAGTGCCGTCCCCTGCTGGGCGGCATAGTGCAACAGCCCTTCTTGCAGTGTGCTGCCCGGCAGTGACTGCTGGCGGGCGATCACATGCCCGGCCAGCCTGGTGAGCTCGCTGGCAGGCAGTGGGATATCACCATCCAGCACGAGCTGCAGCAGTGCGGTCAGTTCGCGAGCGAAGCCGTGATTGAGGTGTGGATCGCTGACCAGCAGAGCCGTGACATCCTGCTTGCCCTCCCGTTTTTGCAGTGCCGTGGTGAGGCTCTGGTATGCCAGCAGCATGGGGGAAAGGTGCAGGTGGGGTACCTCCTGCTCGGTAATGATGCCATCCCCATTCTGATCCTGTCTGAGCAGTTGCTTCAACGAGGGCAGTTGGCTGCTGAGGATGGAGGCACTCTGCTGGCGGTGGCTGGCGGTCAGGCTCAGTGGTTTATCCTGCGGCCACTGACTCAGCTTGAGCTTTAAATCAAAGCTGCCGTCGGCCCGGATATTGGCAGGCGTACAGACCTTGTCGGCGCAGAGCTGAATCGCGAATTGGGCCCCCTGCTGGTGGCTGACGGACAGCGTGCCCGCCAGATCCAGGCTGGTGGGTTGATGGGGCTGGTCTGGCTCCTTGTCCGGTTGATCCGGAGATGTGGGCGGGGTCACAGTACCTGTGTTGCCTGTGTTGCCTGTGTTGCCTGTGTTGCCTGTGTTGCCTGTGTTGCCTGTGTTGCCTGTGTTGCCTGTGTTGCCTGCGTTGCCGCTACCGCTCCCCGAATTTGTGTTGTTATGGTTGGTCCCGGTGTCCTTATCGGGTGTCGAGGTGGCGGGGTCCGTGGTGGTGGGCTGCGTGGTCTGACTGCCGCCGTTATTGCCGTTGGCATTGTTGTTGCCGTTATTTCCTTCCTGACCCGGGGTGCCCAGCTCGGCCTTGCATGCCAGCAAGGCCAGGCAGCAGAGGGCCAGGGACAGTGATCGCGTTGTCCTGAACAAGATCGACTCCATTATAGTGATTTAGGTTATTAATCAGGCAAGTCAGCTATTTATTGCTATTTTCATCAATAAAGCAGACTTATTTGCTGTTTTATTTATCAAAAAGACAAATTCACTCTGCGAATTATTTCTAAAAATGATAATGATATTGATTCTCGTTTAAGATCTCAATATGATGTTTCCGCTGTTTAATTTCAGGCATAAAAAACAGGGACACTAAAAATGGACATGCGAGTTTGGGATTACCTTGGGGATTATCTGAAGGATGACACCGGCGCCACGGCGATCGAGTACGGCATTCTGGCAGCCGGGCTGGCGGCCGGGATCCTGGCCATTTTCGGATCGGACGGGATCTTTATCACGGCCTTGAAGGAGAAGTTCACCACCATAGTGGCCGGGTTGAATATGGATGCCGCTGGCAAGTGATGGCGCCCGGGCAATGGCTGGCCATCCTGATGGCGTGCTGGTGCCTGGTCAGCGACCTGTTTGAACGGCGGACCCCGAACCTGGCGGTGCTGCTACTGGCACTCTGGGCACTTTGGTTGCTGCCGTTCAATCTGCTCTCGCTGAGCCTGGCTCTGCTGACCTTGCTGCTGGGACTGTTTGCCTATCACAGGGGCTGGTGCGGGGCCGGCGACAGCAAGTTGCTGGCGGTCTGCCTGTATGGCGCGTCTGAACGCTGGCCCGAGCTGCTGCTCTGGATGGCGCTCTCGGGCGGCGTACTCAGCCTGGTTTGTCTGGCTTATGCCCGTTTGCGGCCATTTCCCGGCCCCGTCACTGTGCCTTATGGATTCGCCATCCTGTGGGCGGCGAGTCTGACCACTCCTCTATTTATGTAGTCACACCCAATGAAGAAATTCTTCTCTCTTATCGCTGCACTGCTGGTGCTGGCGGCGATGCTGGCTGCCTTCTGGCCGGTTGAACCGGCGCCGCAGACGGCTGTGCCACCGGGCGAACAGGCGCCGGAGCCAGCCGCTTCGGCCCGCCTCGCCCAAGTGCTGGTGGCGGCTCACCGGGTACAAGCCGGCGCCTTTATTCATCCCGAGGATCTGGTCTGGCAAACCCTGCCTGCCGCCGAGGAGATGAACCTGCCCGGGCTCTTCCTGTTCGGGTTTACCGATACCAAGGCGCTCAAGGGCAGTCTGGTCACCCGCACGCTGGAGGCGGGCCAGATCGTCTCGGCCGATGATCTGGTGCGCCCCGAGCAGAGCCATTATCTCTCCGCCATGATGGCCCCCGGCATGCGGGCCGTGACCCTGGCGCTGGGACGGGAGGCGGCCAGTCATGGCCTGATCCGGCCCGGCAACCGGGTGGATGTGATCCTCACCAGCAAGCATACCCACCAGCGCAATGCGCAGGGGGCCGAGGTGACCAGCAAGCAGTCGGCAGAGATCATCCTGACCGACATCAAGCTGCTGGCCATCGATGCCCAGGTCACCGATATCGCAGCACTCAACGGCACAGTGGCGGCGCAGGACAACTTCGATCAGGTCGCCGTGACCTTCGAGCTGGCCCCGAGCGCGGCGGCCCGATTGTTGCTGGCTCATCGGCTCGGGGAGCTGGCCCTGGTGCTGCGCTCGGCCCAGGCCGCCCCGACGGGCAGTGAGGCCGTGACCCTGCCAGCAGGGAGCCTGATATGGGCCGAACAGGTGGCCCGTGGCCAGAACCCGAGGGCCCTGCCTGGTCACGGCGTCCGGATCAGCTATGGCGACGGCAACGACCGTAACCGCCAACCTTAATCAACTCAGAAAGGACACGATGTTGCGAACACTCGCCATGGTGCTCGCCCTGCTGCCGTTATGGGCAGTGGCGGCCGAGAGCCTGACTCTCACCCCAGAGCAGTCCACCCTGCTCAATTTCGATGAACCCGTGCTGGATGCCTTCGTCGCCAACTCCGAGTTGGTACGGGTACACAGCCCCTCCGATCAGCAATTGCTGATCTATGGCCGCAAGGTTGGCCGCACCGATCTGGTGGTGACGGCCCTGGATGGCCGCACTCTGGGTCACTACCGGGTACAGGTGGTGGCGGATCTCGCCCCCCTCAAGCAGCTGGCCAGGCAGCATTTTCCCCAAAGCCGACTCAGCTTCAGCGAGTCTGGCGGCGCCATAGTGGTGGCGGGGGAGGTGACCAGTCCGCTGCAGGCCCACGAGATCCTGACCATGGTGGAGGGGTTCGCCAAGGGTATCCAGCCGCAGGGGAGTGCCCTGGGCACGACAGCCCCCGTCCCGCCCCAGACTGGTAGCCAGGATGAGGGGGCCGCGGTCGCCGGTGGCGGCAGCGGGCAATATGCTCACGTCATCAACCAGTTGCGTCTGGCGGGATCGGATCAGATCAACATATCGGTACGCATCGTCGAGATGCAGCGTACGACCAGCGAACAGCTGGGATTGCGCTGGAGTGCCATGGGGGAGTATCTGCAACTGGGGGTCTCGCCGGGTAACCGCTTCCCCAAACCTGCCGAACGGGGCAGTTGGGGAGGCAAGAAGGATGTGGTCTACATCAACGCCATCATAGATGCGCTGGTGGAGAACAGTCTGGTCAATGTGCTGGCAGAGCCGAACCTGACCGCAAAATCCGGTGAAGCCGCCACCTTCATGTCCGGCGGCGAGTTCCCCTTTCCGGTAGGCAATGGGGACAACGGCCCGGAGATCGAGTTCAAGAAGTTCGGCATCTCGCTGGAGCTGACTCCCACTTTGCTCGACAACAACCGCATCAGCCTGACGGTGTCACCCGAGGTGTCGACCCTGAGCCGGGAGAACAGCGTCTCCATCGCCGGGGTGGTGGTGCCAGGCATAGAAACCCGTCGTACCACCACCACCATAGAGCTGGCGGATGGGCAGAGTTTCGCCCTGGCCGGTCTGGTGCGAACCCATCGCAACCAGAGCAGCGAGGCCCTGCCTTTCCTTGGCGAGATCCCCGGGCTGGCCCCCTTCTTTGGCAGCAACGGCTTCAAGAACCAGGAGAGCGAGCTGGTGATCATCGCCACCGCCCGACTGGTGCAGCCCACCAGCGATCCCCTCTCCCTGTCGACACCGCTGGATCACTATCGGGCGCCGAGCCGGTTCGAGCGGCTGTTCTTCACCGACATGGGCTCAACCGAGCGACCGGGCGCACAAGCTACCCGCCTGTTCGGCAACTATGGCTACAGCTACTGAGGGAAGTGACCATGTTAAAAGAGACACTGCTGCTGGCCCTGGCGTTACCGCTGCTGGCCTGTACCACTCATCCCCCCGCAGCCCCGCTCACGGATCGGCTGCAGTTCCGGGTTGCCCCGTCGCAACTGCAACAACGGCTGCAATGGCAGCTAGCCCCGCTGGCCAACAGGCTGGAATCCGGCTCCCTGCACCTGCGGATCACGGGCCCGCAACCCGGGAGCCATGAGCCGACAGCGGAGGCGCTGCGCCAGCAGCTGGCCCTGTGGCTGGCGCTGGAGACCCGCCTCACCTTCATTCCGGCGGCCCGGCAAGAGTATGAGGTCGAACTTGACGCCACCCTGCAACCCGAGACCTGCCGCTATGCCCTGGGGGTCTCCCCGCCATCCCCCAGCGCCTGCCTGGTGCTGCGCAACCAGTACCGCGCCCAGAGCCATGTCGAACACTGGGCCCGCGGCGCCCGCTATGACGGCAGTGGCAGTGCCCTCGATGCCGGCGCCGTGCAGCGCCTCTATCAGGGCAAGGCCAAATCGGCCAAGAAACAGCAGACGACGGGGGAGTAGTGAATGAGTGAACAAGTCAAACAGCTGGTGGCCGTCACCCGCCAGCCTGCTCTGAGTGCCGGGGTCGACCAGGTACTGGCCCGGCTGACCGAGGTCGAAACCCGGCAGGTCCGGGGCTCCCTGGCGGAGGCCAGGGCCCACTGCCTGACGCAAGGGGCCCCCGATATTCTGCTGGTGGAGGTGGAGAACCCGCAGACGCTAGCGGCCGATCTGGCCGCCCTCGCCGAGTGTTGTCCACCCCAGATGCGGCTGGTACTGCTGGGGGAGCGGGGGGATGTGACCCTGTTTCGCTGGCTGATTTCGGTGGGGGTGGATGATTACTATCCGGCACCGCTGGATCCCGATGCCCTGCGCACCGGCCTGTTGCGTCTGCTGGGGGTCCCCCTTGCCACCTCGTTGCGCAAGGGGCGGGTGATCTGCGTGGTGGGTGCCGCCGGCGGGGTGGGCACCAGCACTGTGGCCGCCAACCTGGCCATGGCGTTGGCCGACCTGCATCACCGCCAGGTTGCGCTGCTGGATCTCAATCTTCACCACAGTCGCCACCCCATACTGCTGGGCAGCGACTATGCCCCTCCCGGCGAGCAGTGGTGGCAGGCGACCGAGCGGCTCGATGGTACCCTGCTGGCGCATACCGCCCATCAGCTTGGACCCAGACTCTTTCTCTTCTATGACGAGGGGCAGCAGCTGGTGCTCGGTGCCGAACAGCTGGTGGCGGCGGTCAATGTGATGGCGGAGCACTACAGCACCCTCATCATAGATGTGCCGGATCTGCGCAGTCATGCGCTGCAGGCCTTGTTGCAGCAGGCTGACGTGGCGATCTGGCTGCACGATTTCAGTCTGGGGGCGCTGCGGCTGCTGGGGCAATTCCCGCAAGGCGGGCCGGCCCAGCGCCGTCTGCTGGTGGGCAACAACTGTCGTGGCAAGGAGGGTCGGGTACCGGCGCAGGCGCTTGAGCGTGTCTGTGGTCAGCCCCACGCCGCCGTGCTGCCCTACGATCATGGCGCCTTCGTGCGCGCCGAGCGAGCCGGGCAGCCGTTGATCCAGCAAAAGAGCAAGCTGGCTCGCGCCCTCACGTCACTGGCCGCCGAGCTGGTGGGAGCTCAGGTCGCGGGACGAGCCCGGGGCGGGAGGCGCTGATGTTTGGACAAGCCAATAGCCGACAGCCGTCGGTGTCAGGGGCACTGCTCACCCTGTCTGATGCCGCGCGGGAGGCTTTCTACGAGCTGGTCGAACCCTCGGTGGCGGCGACCTTGCCGCGCGCCGCGCTGCTGGAGCGGGTGGCCAGTGCCCTCGCACAGCTCTCGGCCCGTCGCATGCTGCCCTACAACCGCCAGGAGCTGACTCAGCTCGCCCGCCAGCTGGTGGACGAGATGGTGGGGGTGGGGCCGCTGCAACCCCTGCTCGATGATCCCGAGGTATCGGACATTCTGGTCAATGGCCCGGACCAGGTCTATGTGGAGCGGCACGGCAAGCTGACCCTGTCGGGCGTGCGTTTTCGTGACCGCCAGCATGTGTTCAACGTGGCGCAGCGGATCGTCAATGCGGTGGGGCGGCGGGTGGATGAGTCCACCCCCATGGTGGATGCCCGGCTGGCCGATGGCAGCCGGGTCAACGTCATTGCCCCCCCCATCGCTCTGTGCGGCACCACCATCTCCATTCGCAAATTTCCCAGCGCCCGTCTGACCCTGGCCCATCTGGTGGAGAAGGGGGCCCTGTCCGATGCCATGGCCCGTTTTCTGGGGCTGGCGGCGCGCAGCCGCTTCAATGTGCTCATCTCGGGGGGGACGGGCTCGGGCAAAACCACCTTGCTCAACGCCCTGAGCAAGCACATCAATGACGACGAGCGGATCATCACCATAGAGGATGCCGCCGAGCTCTCCCTCGAACAGCCTCACTGGGTGCCGCTGGAGACCCGCAACGAGAGTGCCGAGGGCAAGGGGGAGGTGAGTGTTCGCGCCCTGGTGCGCAACGCCCTGCGGATGAGGCCGGACCGGATCATTCTGGGGGAGGTGCGCGGTGCCGAGGCGTTTGACATGTTGCAGGCGATGAACACGGGCCATGACGGCTCACTCTGCACCCTGCACGCCAACACCCCTGAAGATGCGCTGCTGCGTCTGACCAACATGTTGCAGATGGGGGCTGAGCGGCTCTCTGAGCAGATCATCCAGGCCCAGATCGCCAGCGCAGTGGATCTGGTGGTGCAACTGGAACGGATGCGTGACGGTCAGCGCCGCATCACCGCCATCAGCGAGATCACCGAACTGGCAGAAGGACAAATCCGGATGCGGCCGCTGTTTCGCTTCGTGCTGGAGTCCGAGCTGCACGGCAAGCTGCAGGGGCGCTTCAGCGTCTACCCTCTCTCGGCCGCAGTAGCAGAGAAAGCCCGTCAGGCCGGCTTGCTGAGCGAGCTGCAATCCTGCATGGCGGGCGACGGGGAGCCAGTCTCATGAACACGCTCATTCTGGTGTGCCTCTGCTGGGGGCTGGCCTGTCTGCTGCTCTGGCAATGGCAGAGCCGATGCGATGCCTGGCAGCAGCAGTGTCAACGTTATGGCCATCAACCCGCGCAACAGAAGAGGGCAAGGCCACGGCCCCACTGGCATCAGCAGATGGTGACCATGGTGGGCCAGGAGCAGCTGACCCGCTGGACCTGGCAGGGCCCGGCAGGGGCGGCCCTGACCTGCGTCTTGCTGGCGGCCAATGGCATGCCGCTCTGGCTGGCGGTGTTGTTGGCGGCAGGGGGGGCTCTGGCTCTTGGGCTGGTGCTCTATCAGCAACTGCAACAGCGGGCGCTGGAGCAGTTTCGAACCCGGTTGCCCGAGGTGATCGACGGCATGATACGGGCGCTGCGGGTGGGGGCGCCGCTGGCGGATATCTTCCTGCTGGTGGCCCGCCAGCAGCGCGGTTTGATGTCTCGGCTGTTTGCCCAGATGCACGACGAGTTGCAGGTCGGCCAGCCGGTGGCGCAGGTGATGCAGCAGGCGGCTGGCCGGGTCGCGGTGGCCGAGTTCCAGTTTCTGACCATAGTGCTCAGCCTGCAGCAGGAGACAGGAGGCCGCCTCTCCGAGGTGCTGGCGCAACTGGTGGAGACTCTGCGTGCCCGCCAGACCCTGGCGGCCAGCATCCAGACCATCACGGCCGAGAGCCGCAATGCCGCCAAGGTACTGGCAGCGCTCCCCGTCATCATACTGCTGGTGCTGTTCACCACAGGGCGGGAGCACTTCACCTATCTGATGACCACGACCAGCGGCCAGTGGGTGCTGGGCTATGTCTCCATCAGCGTGGCGGTCGGGCTCTGGCTCATCCGTCGCCTCACGCGTCTGCAGGGGTAGCCCATGACGGTCATGCAACTTTTTGGATTGGCGCTGAGCTGTTTCGCGCTGGCCGCGTTTGCCGGCTGGCATGGTTACCGGCAGCAGCAGCAGTGGTTGGCCCAGAGCCGTCGCTATGGCCCGCCTCGTCAAGGCAGGGAGGTGGCGCGGGACTGGCTGTCCTGGTGCGGTCGTGGTTACCCGGTCGGTGCCCGGGAGCAGGCCCGCTTGCAGCAGCTGCTGGCGCAGGCGGGGATCTTCTCCCGCCATGGCTTTGACCGGCTCAGGGCGGCCAAGCTGTTGGGCGGGCTGGGAGGGGCTATGGCGGTCTTGCTGTGGCGTCTGCTGGCGGCGCCCGCCGACGGCTTCACCCTGATGTGGGTGCTGGTGGCCTATGTGGTGGGGGCCGGGGTGCCCGAGCGCTGGCTGCAATGGCGCGCCCGCAAGGTGAAAGCGGCGCAGCAGAAGGTGGTGCCCGATGCCATCGATCTGCTGGTGATCAGCGTCGAGGCGGGACTGGCCCTCGATCGGGCCCTGCTGCGGGTCGGTCACTATCTGGGGGCGCTGGAGCCTGGCCTGGCCCGCCAGTTTTTGCGCACCCATGCGGAGATCCAGATGCGCGGCGATCAGGCCGGTTGTCTGGCTCGACTCGCCTGGCGCACCGGCCTGCCCGAACTGGATCGTCTCGCCAATACCCTGCAGATGGCCCAGCAATACGGTTCGCCGCTGGCCGAGACCATGCGCACCATCAGCCAGGAGGCGCGCCAGATGCGCCGGCTGGCGCTGGAGGAGCAGGCAGGCTCCTTGCCGGGCAAGATCACCCTCATCCAGATGGCACTCATCATGCTGCCCATGCTGGTGCTGATCATCGCTCCCACCCTCAACTTGTTGATCAACAGCCTGCGCTGAGCGGGCCACAGGACTTGAAATGCGATCACGACTTCATCACCTGCTGCTGCTGGCCCTGCTCGGGCTGGCAGGTTGCAGCAATCACGGCGATACCCGGCAGCAAAGCCAGAGCAATGGCATGGCGGTAGCCAAGGCGGCGTTCGATTCAGCCCAGTATGACAAGGCGGAGCGGCTCTATCAGGCCTTGCTGGTGGACGATGCCAGCCTGGACGAGGCGCAACTGATGCTGGCCCGCACCCGCTATCAGCAAGACAAGAAACAGGCGGCGCGCGATGGCTTGCAGCAGTTGCTGGACAAGGGCGGCAAGCAGGGGGCTCAGGCCGCCCACTATCTTGGCAAGTTTCTGCTGGATGATGGCCTAACCGCTGAGGCTGCGCGAGTCTATCAGCAGGGGCTGGCGCTGGCCGGGCTTGCTCTGGACGAACGGGCGCGGCTCAGCAACGGTCTGGGGGTGGCCAGCTTGCAGCAGGGGGCGTTTGGCAAGGGGCGCCAGCAGTTTGAGGCGGCGGTGGCGGCGGCTCCCGACGAGCCCGACTATCGTGCCAACCTGGCATTGGGCTGGCTGATGGAGGGCAACAAGGTGGCGGCCCGGCAGGCATTCGAGCCCTTGTTGCACTACCAGAGCCTGCCACCGCGGGTGGAGATGAACTATGTCTTGCTGCTGCTGGCCGAGGGCAATGAGCCCCAGGCTCGCCTCATATTGTCGCGTTTTCTCAGCGCCAGTCAGCTGGAGCACGACATCAGGCTGCTCAAGGCACAGCTGGGGCGGGGGCGAGGGGCGTGAGAGGCCAGCGCGGGGTGGCCAGCATAGAGCTGGTGATCATATTGCCGCTGCTGCTGGCACTGCTGTTGCTGGTGGTGGATGTGCTGCGGGTGCATCTGCAATACAGCACCCTGGAGCATGGCTTGCGATCCGTGCTGCGTGAGCTGCAGGCCGAATCGGCAGCGGGGCGGATCCCCTCGGCCGACGGGATCCGCCTTCGCTTGCAGCAACGGGGGCGAGGGGAGCTGGACGCCGTGACGGTGAGCGTCAACCACCATGTGTCGCTGGAGGCCATGCTGGGCCAGGAGGAGGGCAGCCCGGATCCCGCCAGCGAAACCCGCTTGCCTGCGGATCCCGTGCTGGAGGTGACGGCCAGGATCCGTCCCCGTCTACAGCTCACCCCGTGCTGGCTGATTGACGAGCGCGAACTCAGCTATCGGAGCACCCTGCTGCTGCTCACCGACCGGCTACCGGCCGGAGGTGCAGGATGAGCCGTTGTTTCCGGCGGCGGTCATCTTCCGGCCCGGGCACCATGGGCGGCAGCATCAGCATGGAGGCGATGTGCTTCATTCCCGTGCTGCTGGCCCTGCTGAGCTTTGGCAATGAAGCACTGCAACTGCTGCGCCTGGAGCAACGTCTGCACAATGTGGCCTACAACGTGACCCAGATAGTCACCCAGCAGGGCACGGGGCAAAATGCCGCCGCCGTGGCACAGCTGACCTTCTATCGGCGCTTCGTGCAGGGCCAGTTGTCTGCGCTGCAAGTAGGGCAGGCGGCACTGACCATAGAGCAATACAACAGCGCCAATGGCGAGCTTGTGCCCCTGTTGCAGGGCACTGGCTGCGCCGGGCAGGGCAACTGGCCGCCACTGCGGGTCGGCACCCTGATGCGGGTCACTCTCTGTTATCGCCTCGGGCAAGGGGAGGGTGGCATGTTCAGCCGGTTCTGGGCGGGTCGTACCCTGACCACCCACTTTATTCAGGAGATCCATTGAATGGGACTGCCCTTGCGCCAGGGGGGCGGGCTCTCCCCCACCTTCGCCCTGATGTTGACTGGCGTGCTGGCGCTGACCGGCGTGGTCATCGAGCTGGTGCGAGGCTACAGCGGCCAGAGCCTGCTCAGCGCGGCCGCCGATGCGGTGCTTTACTCGGCCGCCGACAGCGACAGTGCGGCGGAAGATGCCGCCGCGCTGGTTCGGGCCAATCTGGCGGGGCGCCATTTGCAGGTGGGCCCCCCCGCTCTGAGCCAGAACGAGCAGGAGGCTCAGGTCATCCTGCAGGGAGAGGTGCCGGCGCTGATGGCGCTCTCCGCCATCGGCACAAGCGGTGATCTGCCGGTAGCGGCGGCAGCCCGTGCCAGCAGTGCCCGTACTCGCATAGAAATTGCCCTGGTGCTGGATGTGTCCAACTCCATGTCCGGGGCACCTATGAAGGCGATCAAGCAGGGGCTGGCGGAGTTTGGCGAGGTGCTGTTTGGCCGCGAGCGGCGCAATCAGGACAGAGTGGTCAGCATCATTCCCGCCACCGGCCTGGTCAATATCGGGGATCACCCCGAACTGTTTCATCCAGAGAGCCTGACATTCCCCTTCGGATTGCAGACGCTGGCCCATGAGCGAGGCTGGAGCAATTTGCTGACTCGAGAAGTGCCGGGACGCCAGCGCAAGGCATTCTGCGCTCGCCTGCCGGAGCATGTGGACGGCATCGATCGGCTGGCCGAACTTACCCCGGGCTGGATCCGCAAGCTGGAACTGGCCCCGCGTGGTGAGGCGCAACCCCGCCTGCACTACAGCACCAAGCCGCCAGCCATCCAGCAGTATGAGGATGGTACTCCCCTGCGGGCGTTTGCCCCGCGGGAGAACCCCCTGGAGCGTTATCTGGAGAACCGGCGTGACAAGCTCGGCATCTTCGATGATCCGGATTGCGGGGTGAGCCCCATTCAGGCGCACCTGTCGACCCGGGCCGCGTATCGTCAGGCACTCGATACCCTCCATGCCGCCTTCAACACCAATACGGCCGAGGGGGTGATGTGGGGCTGGCGGCTGCTCTCGCCACAGTGGCAGGGTCGTTGGCAGCAGGGGGCCGCCGAACTGCCGCGCCCTTACGGGCAAGCGGATAACCGCAAGATCCTGGTGCTGTTCTCGGATGGGGAGCACATGGGGCCCGAAGCGGCGCTGAGGGATCGCAAACAACTGCTACTGTGTCGGGAGATGAAGCGCAAGGGGATCCAGGTCTATACGGTGGCATTCGAGGGGGATGCTCGTTTCGTGGCGCAGTGTGCCAGCGAACGCTCGCTGGCCTACAAGGCCACCAGCGGCAATATCAGGACAGTGCTGACCCGGCTGGCCAGCGCCATCAACGATGTGGTGCTGACAAAATAGTGCCATATGGTGCAAAAAAGAGGGGCCAAGTTTGGCCCCTCATCTCATCTGTCGAGCATCCGGTTTACATAGCGGCGCGGAAGATGGCGACGATCTCGGCGTGGCTTGCCTGTTTCGGGTTGGTGAAGCCGCAGGCATCTTTCAGGGCGTTCTCGGCCAGCAGGTTGAAGTCGTCGGCCTTGACGCCGAGCTGCTCCAGCCCGGCCGGGATCTTGACGTCGTGAGCCAGCTGCTGGATGGCGGCAATGGCGGCGGCGGCCCCTTGTTCGTCATTCATGGCGCTCACGTCCACCCCCATATGACGGGCCACGTCCTTCAGGCGAGCGGCGCACACCTGAGCGTTGTAGGCCTGCACGTGGGGCAGCAGTACGGCGTTGCACACCCCGTGCGGCAGGTCGTAGAAGCCGCCCAGCTGGTGGGCCATGGCGTGCACGTAGCCCAGGCTTGCGTTGTTGAAAGCCATGCCGGCCAGGAACTGGGCGTAGGCCATCTGTTCGCGGGCGTGCAGATCGTCGCCCTGATTGACGGCGGTGCGCAGGTGCTTGGCGATGAGCTGGATGGCCATGATGGCGCTGGCATCGGTCACCGGGGTGGCGATGGTGGAGACATACGCCTCGATGGCGTGGGTCAGCGCATCCATGCCGGTGGCGGCGGTGAGGCCGGCCGGCTTGGCCAGCATCAGCTCGGGGTCGTTGACCGACATTAGCGGGGTGACGTGCTTGTCGACGATGGCCATCTTCACGTGGCGAGCCTCGTCGGTGATGATGCAAAAGCGGGTCATCTCGGAGGCGGTGCCGGCGGTGGTGTTGATGGCGATGAGCGGCAGCTGCGGTTTGGCGGAGCGATCCACCCCTTCGTAATCCTTGATGCTGCCACCGTTGGCGGCCACCAGGGCGATGCCCTTAGCGCAGTCGTGGGGGGAGCCGCCGCCCAGCGAGATGACGCAGTCGCAGCCATTGGCCTTGAGCATGGCCAGGCCCGCTTCCACGTTGGTCATGGTCGGGTTGGGCTTGGTCTCGTCGAAAACTGCGCTTTCAATGCCATGTTCTGCCAGCAGGCCGGCGACCTTGGCGACCACGCCGATCTGGTTGAGGATCTTGTCGGTGACGATCAGCGCCTTGCGATGGCCATAACCCTTGATATCGGCTGCCGCTTCTTGCAGACAGCCTGCTCCCATCAGGTTGATTGCGGGAATGTAGAACTTGAATGTCGCCATGATGGACTCCGTTTTATTAGCCATTAAGTGGTATGCGGGCGCCAACATAACATCGTCAGAGGGGATGAAAAGGGGTCAATGGTATCTGCTTTGCAACTTTATGGACTCGATCACGTACCGGAAACATGGGGCGCGACAGGGATTGACAAGGGCCCTTGCCCGTTCGCGAATAGAAAAACGTTTTTCAATTAATTCATCAGGTTAGCAAACGTTTTGCGCCGAATTTGTCACTGTCAATGCAAGGAAGTGTGAGATGCTTCAAGGAATTGGAAAGCGCTTTCGACCATAGTTGGCGCCTCCCCGACGAGGGGAGTGAAGGCTTGAAAGTACCATAAAGAATCATCTTAACTTGCGCCCTGACCATGCTGGTGGGGAGCAACCAGGAGTCCACTATGTCTGATGTATTTCACTTGGGTTTGAAGAAAGCGGATCTGCAAGGCGCCACCCTGGCGATCGTCCCTGGTGATCCCGAGCGCGTGAAGCGCATCGCAGAGCTGTTGGATAACCCGGTGCACCTGGCCAGCCATCGTGAATTCACTACCTGGCGCGGCGAGATGGACGGCAAGGCCGTGATCATCTGCTCCACCGGTATCGGCGGCCCGTCCACTTCCATCGCGGTGGAAGAGCTGGCTCAGCTGGGCATCCGTACCTTCCTGCGCATCGGCACCACCGGCGCTATCCAGCCGCACCTGAACGTAGGCGACGTGATCGTCACCACCGGTTCCGTGCGCCTCGACGGTGCCAGCCTGCACTTCGCGCCGATGGAGTTCCCGGCCGTGGCCGACTTCGACTGCACTACCGCGCTGGTGAACACCGCCAAAGAGCTGGGTTCCAAGCTGCACATCGGTGTGACTGCCTCCTCCGATACCTTCTACCCGGGTCAGGAGCGTTACGACACCGTATCCGGCCGCGTCGTGAGCCGTTTCCAGGGTTCCATGAAAGAGTGGCAAGCCATGGGCGTGCTGAACTACGAGATGGAATCTGCCACCCTGCTGACCATGTGCACCAGCCAGGGCCTGCGCGCCGGTATGGTGGCTGGCGTCATCGTCAACCGTACCCAGCAGGAAATCCCGAACGCCGAGACCATGGCGAAAACCGAATCTGATGCCATCAAGATCGTACTGGGCGCTGCCCGCAAGCTGATCTGATAGCACCACACCGAGTGGGGGGTGGGGGCCGTTGCGAAAGCGCGGCCCCTATCTTTATCCGCCGTTTACCGCTTTGCCCCTCTTCTGCTTGCCTGCCCCTTGTTTCCCTGCTCCGGGTTACCCCGGTTGCCCCGTCATGGTCGCCAGCGCCAGCGCAAAGGGGGCCTCACTGCGGATCTGCATCGGCTCGCCGCTGACCGGATGGACAAAATCGAGTTCACTGGCGTGCAGCATCAGCCGCGGCGCCCGCTCGCAGCCGGGCGGCAGCAGGCCGCCATAGAGATCGCAGCCGAGAATGGGGTGGCCCAATTGCTGGCTGTGGATGCGCAGCTGGTGAGTACGGCCGGTCTCCGGCACCAGTCGCACCGAGGTCAGCGGCACTGTCTGTCCCTGAATTTGCTGCGCCAGCCGCTCAATCACTTGATAGCGGGAGCGGGCGGGTTTGCCGTTGACGGCGCAGATGCTCATCAGCGGAAACAGCGCCGGATCCTTGGCGATGGGGGCATCGATCACCCCTTCGTCTTTGGCCAGGTGACCGCACAGCAGGGCGCTGTAGGCCTTGCTTACCGCCCGCTGGCTGAACTGGCGGCAGAGCAGGGCGTTGATGGCCTTGTTCCTGGCCACCAGCATGATGCCTGAGGTACCAAAGTCGAGGCGATGGACCAGGGCGCAGCCGGGGTAAGCCTGCACCAGCCGATGGTGCACCGAGTCGAGGTTCTGCGGGTTCTTGCCCGACAGGCTCAGCAGGCCGCTCGGCTTGTTGATGAGCAGCAGATGTTCATCCTCGAACAGGATCTCGATGGTGGCCGCACAGGGCGGGGCGATGAAGGTGTCGATGATGACGGACATGGGGCGCACGGTTAGAAAAGGGAGGGGGATCATACCCGAACCGGCGAAGCGCGGCGAACTGACTTGAGTGCCGGCGGCAAGTGATTGATCTGTTTGGCCAAGGCGTTTTGTGACTCCCTCCAGAGTTAATCCTGCCGCTGCTTGCTAAAGTATGGCTCCCTGTCATGTTGTAAGGAGTCCGTCCATGGCGCTGCCCGTTATTCTCGATTGCGATCCCGGCCACGATGATGCCATCGCCCTCATCCTGGCGCTGGCCAGCCCCGAACTCAAGGTGCTGGCGGTCACCACCAGCGCCGGCAACCAGACGCCGGACAAGACCCTCAACAATGCCCTGCGCATCCTCACCCTGCTGGGGCGTGACGACATTCCGGTGGCGGCGGGGGCTCCCAAGCCGCTGGCCCGGGAGCTGATCATTGCCGACAACGTCCACGGCGAATCGGGTCTTGATGGCCCCAAACTGCCGGATCCGGGCTTTGCCCCCGTGGCCATGACCGCCCTTGAGCTGATGGCCAAGTGCCTGCGCGAGAGCCCTCAGCCCGTGACCCTGGTGCCGACCGGCCCGCTCACCAACATCGCCCTGCTGCTGGCGGCCCACCCCGAGCTCAAATCCAAGATCGCCCGCATCGTGCTGATGGGCGGCGCAGCGGGAGCAGGCAACTGGACCCCTGCGGCGGAATTCAATATTTATGTGGACCCGGAAGCGGCCGATATGGTGTTCAAGTCGGGGCTCCCCATCACCATGTGCGGGCTGGACGTGACCCATGAGGCGCAGGTGATGGACGAGGATATCGAACGGGTACGCGCCATCACCAATCCGGTGGCCCAGTGCGTGGCCGGGCTGCTCGACTTTTTCATGATCTACCACCGGGATCCCAAGTGGGGATTTGCTGGCGCGCCGTTGCACGACCCCTGTACCATTGCCTGGTTGCTGGCCCCCGCACTGTTTCACGGGGTCGAGTGCCGGGTCGATATCGAGACCGGCGGCACCCATACTAGCGGCATGACGGTGGTGGATCGTTACGGTCTGACCGGCAAAGCGGCCAATGCTCTGGTGTTGCTGGGGTTGGATCGGGCCGGTTTTATCGATCTGCTGGTCACGCGGCTGCGGGCCTTTGACTGAACGCAGTTCCACTCTTGCAAGAAGGGGCGAAGCGATGTGGAAGACAGGGCTGGCACTGCTGGCCGGGTTGCAACTGACGGGGTGTGCCACGCCGTTCGAATCGATGTGGCAGGGGCTGGCGACCTGCGAGCTGGACGATCTCTATCTCGACAGCGAGACCGGCCAGCCGGTGCACCCGCAGCTCAAACACTTCACCCCCTACAAGGTGACGGACGGCTTTGCCTGGTACAAGACCCGCCAGGATCTGCACGGTCTGCCCATCAGCGGCTTTCTCATCCCCTCGTCCACCTTCGAGGTGCATGCCCTGTTTGTGGATACCCCCATCGCCAATGCGCGGCGTCTGACCCACAACGCCTATGGCAGCGAGTTTTCTGACGAGCAGAAGCACGACGCCGGGCTGGCACCCCTGCTGCTGCGCGACCCCAACAACCCCAAGCGCTCCATTATCGACTGCACCAAGGGGGAGACCCAGGATCCGTTGCCGGAGGAGCCGTTCCCCGAATGAGGGTTCTGTCGGCCGGGCCACTGCCAGGCTGACAAGATACAAGAAGGGCCAGCCTTGTCGGCTGGCCCTTCTTTATTTGGCGGATTGGCTCCTGTTTCAGGCTGGCTTGCTCAGCCTGCCCCAGTCACAGACGACCTCAGGGGTAACCCAGCGTCTCCTTGATGGCCGGCAATTGCGCCTCGATCCAGGCGGGATTGATGGGCCCCCAGTCACTGATGCGATAGTGCCCCTGCAGATGACGAGCCCCCTCGGTCTGCTCGAAGCCGCAGCTGATGTCCAGCTCGGCCAGGGCGCTGAGCGTATCCTGCGCGGTGCGGCGCGGCATGCCGGTCGCCTCCATGATGGCCGGCACCGTATCCGTGCCCTGGCTGATGAGCCAGGCCACGTAGAGCCGGCGATAGAAGCTGGTGCGCGTCTTGCTTGGCTCACTCATTGTCCGTTCCTCCGGCCAGCGGCGTCGCTCATATCTCGTCCTCGAGGCGATCGAAGTAGCGCCAGGTGGCGATGGCAGCCTTGCCCATCACCAGAGCCCAGATGCCGAACCAGAACCAGCGGAAGAAGCTCCAGGTGGAGGCGTCGGGCTCGGTGCTCTCAATCTTGGTGACGTTGGGGAACATGGAGAACATGTTGATGCGCCAGCCGTAGGAGGTAATGATGGCCAGCCGTTTTTCGAACTCCATCGACTTGGCCTTGGCCTGCACGTCGGCGGCGTTGAACTTGAAGTAGAAGGGCCAGCCCCACTCGGTGTCTTCGTTGCGGAACACGCGGATCTTCTCGCCGGGCCGCTCGGTGTAGATGTAGTAGACGTCGGTGGTGGGACCGTCGGCCGGGTTCTTCTGGCTGATGGGGCCATCCTTGTCGGTGCGTTTCACCTCGACCCCGGTGATGGTGGCGATGGTGTGCTCCGGCAGATAGAAATCGAGCCAGATGGCGGAGACGAGGGCGATGAGCCCGAGGCCGATGAAGGCCGGTTTCTTGAAGGACAGCTTCATGATGATCTCGCATGAGGGGGAGTGACGTGCCTCTACCATACCCACATTTGGTGAGGTAGCCCAGCCCCTAATGAAGCCATTTTATAAAAAAGAGCGTTTAAAACAACAACAAGCCGTCAGCTTCAATAACAGCAAGGCCCCGGATCCGGGGCCTTGGTCTGCGCTCACGAGGGCGTGGTTACAGCTGGAACTGGGCCAGTTGCTTGCGCTGCTGCTCGGCGAGCTGTGACAGTTCGTGACTGGCGGCGGCACTCTGGCTGATGCCGGCCGCGTTCTGATTGACGATCTCGTGGATGTTGGTGATGTTGCGGTTGATATCGGCGGTGACGCAGGATTGCTCCTCGGCGGCGGTGGCCACCTGGGCGTTGGCGCCGTTGATCTGGTTGACTGCTTCGGTGATGCCACCCAGCAGCGCCTGTACTTCGCCGGAGAGTTGCTGGTTGTGGGCCAGGATGGCGAGGGTCTCCTGCACGCCGCTGTTGGCCGACTGGGACTGGCTCTGCAACTGCTCGATGATGGCCTGGATCTCCTTGGTGGAGTCCTGGGTGCGGGCCGCCAGCATGCGCACCTCGTCGGCCACCACCGCAAAGCCGCGGCCGGTTTCGCCGGCGCGGGCGGCCTCGATGGCGGCGTTGAGGGCCAGCAGGTTGGTCTGCTCCGAAATCCCCTGAATAACCTCGATCACCTTGCCGATCTGCTCGGACTGGGACTTGAGCTGGGCCACCTGCGCGGCGGCGCTCTCGAGGCTGCCCGCCATGCGGCTGTTGGCCTGGATGCTCTCGGCAAACAGCGTCAGCCCCTGCTCGACCCTGTCGTTGGCATCGCGCGCCAGCTCATCGGCCAGAGCGGCGTTGTGGTTGACGTTGTCGGCGGTGCTGGCCAGCTCGGTGACAGCGGAGGCGACCTGCTCGGTTTCGCTGCGCTGCTGCTGGGCGTTGGCTTCGGACTGGGTCATCACGGCGGCGAGCTCGGTGGCGGCGGAGGCCACGTTGCCGCTGATGCCGGTCAGGGTCTGGATGGTGTTGCCAACCTGGGTCAGGGTCTGGTTGATGTCGGTCGCCAGCTGGCTCAGCTCGTTGTCGCCGTCGGCGGCGGCGCGCACGTTGAAGCGGCCCTCGGCCACGGCGCGCATCACCTGCTGCAGTTGGCCGATGGGGCGCACTATCCGGCCGGAGAGCCACCAGCCGCCGAACAGGGCGGCCAGCAGGGCAGCCCCCATCAGCAGCAGGGTGCGCAGCAGGGTGGCGTGGTAGTGGGCCTGCTCCTGGGCGATCTCATCCTGGATCAGCTGGTTGATGTGGGCGGACATGGCATCGATCTGCTTGATGAGATCTTCCCCCAGCTCGCGAAAGCGCAGGCGGGCCTGCTCGTAGGCGGCGGGATCGCCGCTGCCCTGGTGCTTGGCGGCCAGCAGCGGCAGCATGTTGTTGCGGGTGTGGCCAAGGTAGGCCTGCAGGGCGGCCGCCACCCGGCTGTTGTCCTGCTCGGCGCCGGTGATGACCAGCCTGGCCAGGATGGAGACGATCTCCTGCTCGGCGGCGGTCAGGTCGCCGGGCAGCGTGGCAAAGCGTTCGGGGTCGTAGAGGCCATAGATGGCGGTGGTGCGCAGCCGGTAGGTGGCGTGGATCAGGGTGGCGATGTCGTCCTTGTGACGGGTCACGCTGACGGTGGTGTCGTTCATGTCGCCGATGGCGCTGTCGATGTCCTGCTTGCCGATCCCGATCATCAGGATCATCAGCAGGCTGGCGAGCAGGAGAGGAATGAGTACTTGCAGACGGATAGAGAGATTATTCAATGACATGAAAGATCCTGACCCAGAAGAGGAACAAGGCGGCATCTTACACAGGCGCGACAAACCTTGTCACAGGTTTTTATGGCTGAAATCATGCTGAACGAAAAGGTTTTTTCTTGTGTTAAATGAATGTGATAGGCAAGATCGTCGGTCTGTTACCATGGAGGTGTAGTGTGTCCGACTGGATCGATCCCGCCATTCTGGCGCTGTTTATTCCCACGTTCTTTTTTGTCTCCGTGACCCCCGGCATGTGCATGACCCTGGCGATGACCCTCGGCATGAGCCTGGGGGTGCGCCGTACCCTGCACATGATGTGGGGCGAGCTCATCGGGGTCGGCCTGGTGTCGGTGCTGTCAGTGATCGGGGTGGCGGCCGTCATGCTCAACTACCCGGCGCTGTTTGCCGCCTTCAAATACGTGGGCGGCGCCTATCTCATCTGGCTCGGCATCCAGATGTGGCAGGCCAAAGGCAAGCTGGCGATCCCGGCGGATCTGTCGGCGGCCCAGGAGACCCGTCCCCTGGCGCTGGCCATGCAGGGTTTCGTCACCGCCATCGCCAACCCCAAGGGGTGGGCTTTCATGGTCTCCCTGCTGCCCCCTTTCATCAACGCGGCCAAGCCGATGGCTCCGCAGATCAGCGCCCTGGTGGCCCTGATCCTGGTCATCGAGTTCTCCTGCCTGCTGCTCTATGCCAGCGGTGGCCGCACCTTGCGCCACTTCCTCGCCAAGAGTGGCAATGTCACCCTGATGAACCGGATCGCCGGCTCCCTGATGTTTGGCGTCGGGGTTTGGCTGGCGCTGGGTTGATTCGTTTGTCAGTCGACTTGAACCTGCCGAAAAGCCCCGCCCTGCGGGGCTTTTTCGTGATGCCTGCGGCTACAAGGAGCGACCATGGATGCGGTCGCCGGGACGGGATGGGGGAGGCTGGCCACATTTGCTTACATTTATCCGGTTTGCAAACGGTTGCAACATCGTCAGTCTCGAATGGCATTCGCTTGCAGCCCCAAGAGGGTACGAGCGGTCCGTTTTTAACATTCTGAGCAAGGAGAATTAAGGATGATGAGGCTAACCAGCGTTGCATTGCTGCTGTTTGCCGGCGCGGCGGTCGCCGGCAAAGAGAGGAACCTCGATTTTTACAACATCGAGGAGCCGCAGCTTATCGAGTTGTTTGCCCGGCAGCAGGGCTCGCCGGGTCAGTCGATCAGGGATTTCTCCGGGCTCTTTCTGGGCAATCCCTACGTCGCCAACCGGTTGGTCGGCTCGAGCGATACCCAGGAGCAGCTGGTGGTGGATTTTGGCGGGCTCGATTGCTTCACCTATCTGGATTACGTCGAGTCACTGCGTCGCGCAACGAGTGTGCATCACTTCATCGAGAACCTGATGCACACTCGTTACGTGAACGGCGAGGTCAACTACCTGACCAGAAAGCACTTCTTTTCTGACTGGGTGCATGGTGACAACCGGGTGCGTGACGTGACCCATCTGGTGGGCGGGGCCGTGGTGACCACGGCCAAGCAGCTCAACCAGAAGGCGGACGGCGGCCACTACATTCCTGGGCTGGGGGTGACGGCGCGGGACATCACCTACATTCCCTCCGCCAGCATCGACGAGAACACCCTGAGCCTGCTGGAAGAGGGCGATTACATCGGCATCTATACCGATCTTGCCGGGCTCGACGTGACCCACACCGGCATCTTCATCCGTGGCGAGAACGGCCCCGTGCTGCGCAATGCCTCCTCCCTCTCGAGCAACATGCAGGTGGTGGACTCCCCCTTCCTGGAGTACGTGCAGAACAAGCCGGGGATCCTGGTCTACCGGGCCGAGGCCGAGAGGGGGAGCTCCTAGGGCAGGTGTGGCTATGGTCGGCACGGGTGCGCCTGGTGCCTGATAGCCTCATAAAGAAAAGCCCCGGGGTAATGCCCGGGGCTTTTTCGTTGGCGGCGCATCCCTTCAATGGGTCAATGGGTCACTGGGGCTTGAAGCGGGCTACCCAGGGGTTGGCGGTCAGGCCATGCAGGATGACGCTCAGGATGATGGTGCAGAGCACGGTGGCGATGATGGGGCGCTGGCCGAGGAGGGCCGGCTCGTGCTGCAGCACCATCACCGCAAAGACGATGCTGGCCAGCCCCCGCGGGCCGAACCAGCCGATGAAGAGCTTGAGCTCTGGCTTGAGGCCGGTGCCGAGCAGACTCAGCCAGACCGGCAGCATGCGCAGCAGGGTGAGGCTGGCGGCGGCATAAAGCCAGTATTGCCAGTGCAGCAGCGCCGTCAGCATGGGCATCAGGGTGGCGCCGAACACCATCCAGATCACCACCGAGAGCAGATCACCGTACCCCTCGCAGCTGTCCATATAGGCGTGCTTGTGCTCCCCCAGTTTGCGGCCGATTAGCAGTCCGCCCACGAAGGCGGCGATGAAGCCGCTGCCGCCCAGGGTCTGGGCCAGCGCGAAGCAGAGCAGGGCCAGCCCGGGCATGGTGAGCTGGCGCCAGAGCGGCAGCTGCCAGCCGTTGAGGTAGGAGGTCTTGAGCAGGCGCAGGGTGAGGCTGGTCAGCCCCCAGGCTACCAGTAGGCCGATGCCGATCTCCTCCAGCAGCAAGGTGAGAGCCAGCAGGCCGGTGCCGCTGTGTTGCTCGGTGGGGGCGATGAGGGCGAGCAGCAGGAGCAGCACGGGTACGCAGATGCCGTCGTTGAGGCCGCTCTCCTGATTGAGCCCCTCCCGGATGGGGGCGGGCACCGCCGGGTTGCTCACCACCGCCTTGCCGAGTGCCGCATCGGTGGGGGCGAGTATGGTGGAGAGGATCGCCATCTCCAGCAGCGGCAAGTCGGGGAAGAGCCAGTGACCGAACAGGGCGCCGGCCGCCAGGGTGAGCGGCAGCCCGATCAGCAGCAGCCGGATGGGCAGGGCGCGGTTGGCCAGCAGCACCTGCCAGTTGGTGTTGGCCGCGTCGCTGAACAGCACGATGACCAGGGTCAGCTCTGCCAACAGCTTGATGCCGTCGCTGTCGATGGAGAGGGAGAGCAGCTCGATGCCGCCCGGCCCAAGCAGCCAGCCCATCAGCAGAAACAGCAGGGGGCCGTTGACGAGGCGGGATTCAAAGCGCCCGGCGATCAGGCTGTAGACCAGCAGAAAGGCGGCGATCACCGCCAGGTTCTGGTAAATCAGGGACGCATCCATGCAGCCTCCTGTGGCAGGGTCTCTGTGGTGGGGGTCAGTCGGTCAGGCAGTCCGGGTCGAACACGTATTCGCCATCCAGCCAGCGCAGGATCTCGCCGACGCAGGATTGGTCGCGAAACGGCAGGTAGCGGGCCTTGAGATGGGCCACCTGCTCAGGGGTCAGCTGGGCCAGCCCTATGTCCTGAAACAGCGGCAGATCGGCCTGGATCATGGCGGAGATCTGCGGGCCGCAGGTGGCATTGAGGGAGGCGTGCAGCGCCTTGTCCGGATCGTACTGCTTGCCGAGCTTGTAGCTCATCGGCAGGGTGGCCAGTGGCAGCACCGACAGCGCCGCCTGCTTCATGGGGTTGACCGCGTGGCCCGAGGTCAGCTCGGCGAGTTCCGTCGGGCGGTTCTCGAAAGCGCGCAGGTGCAGGAAGCTGCTGGCCTTGCTGCCATCGTTGACCGGGTAGTTGTCCCACAGGAACGGCTTGCGATGCAGCCACTCGGCCACCTGCTTGAGGTGGGCCGCCGGATAGTCGCTGGAGCAGACTTTGGGGCCGGTCCAGAAGATCTCGAAGCGCTTGTCCAGCCCCTGCCCCAGATCCTGCAAATAGTGGGGCGGCATGGCGCTGAACACCTTCTCCAGCACGGGGTCCGTGCTGTAGTAGCTGGGGCAGAACAGCAGCCGGCCGGCGCGGGTGTGGGCCGCGATGTCGTGGGCGATGGTGAGCTGCCAGTGGGCGAGATCCGGGGTATCCCCCTTCATGTCGTCAAACAGCACGGCCAGGATGTCGGGTTTGAGCTCCTCCTCGATGAGCCGCACCTTTTCCAGCAGGGCCGGCCGCTGGCGGGCATAGTCGTGGTGTGCGCCCATGGGGCTCAGGCCCACCCCGAAGGCGAGGCCGTTGTCGCGGCACTGGCGGGCGAGCTGGCGCAGCGCCTCGAGCTGGGCGGCAGGCCAGGGCTTGGCCCAGTGCTTGCGCAGGTAGCCATCTTCCTTGGGGGCATAGAGATAGAAGCCGTAACCGTGGCGGGGCAGCCACTGGGCGTAGCGGGCGCGGGCTTCCCAGCTCCAGCCCTTGCCAAAGAAGCCCTCGATCACCCCCAGCTGGGGCGAAGGGGGTTGCAAGCCGGACAACAGGGTTTGGTAAGGCATAGGTAACTCCCTTCTCGCAGAGGACGAGGCAGACAACGACGATCAGACAGGATCTTCTTCCAGAAAGCGCACCCCGATCTTGCGGGGCTCACCCTCGTCCATTTCGGCCACGGTCCAGATCAGTCCCTGCCATTCGACGTGGTCGCCGACCACCAGATTATCGCCCAACTGGTGGGCAATGAAATGGCCAAGGGTCTGATCCGCCACCTCGCTCACATCCAGCCCATAGAGCGGGGCGAGATCCACCAGGTTGGCGGCCGCCTCCAGCAGGAAGTCACCGAAGAAGCGCGGGCCCAGATCCTGCTCCGGCGCCTGGCTGAACAGCTGGCCGAGGGCGGGCAGGTCGCGCTCGTGGCCGATGACGCAGAGGATGTCATCGGATTGCAGACAGGTACTGCCCGAGGGGTGCAGCAGCTCCTGATCCCGGAACAGGGCGCAGATGCGGGTGCCCTTGGGCATGCGCAGATCCCGCAGCGGCGAGCCGATGCACCACTTCTCGTCGCTCAGGCGATAGACGAAGGTCTCCCACTGGCTGTCGAGATCGATCTCGAGCCCGGAGCGGTTGATGGGCGAGGGGGGCGCCGGCACCTCCACCCGCGCCAGCCTGGAGGCCAGCGGCAGCGAGCTGCCCTGCAAGATGAGCGAGACCAGCACCACGAAGAAGGCGACATTGAAGTAGAGCTGGGCGTTGGGCAGCCCCGCCATCATGGGAAACACCGCCAGAATGATCGGCACCGCGCCGCGCAGGCCGACCCAGGAGATGAACCAGCGCTCGCGCGGGGCGAAGTTCTTGAACGGCAGCAGCCCGATCCAGACCGAGATGGGGCGGGCAAACAGGATCATCCACATGGCCAGCGCCAGCGCCGGGAGGGCGATGGGCAGCAGCTTGTGGGGGGAGGCGAGCAGCCCCAGCACCAGAAACATGCCGATCTGGCTGAGCCAGGTCAGGCCGTCCAGCACCGACAAGGTGGTGCTGCGACTGCGCAGGGAGAGGTTGCCGAGCAAGAGGCCGGTGAGATAGATGGCGAGGATGCCGCTGCCGCCCACCGCCGTGGTGAGGGCGAAGATGAGCAGGCCGCCGCTGACGGTGAGCAGCGGGTAGAGGCCGGGGGCCAGCTTGGCGCTGTTGATGAGTTTCCACAGCAGCCAGCCGCCGCCAAGGCCGATGCCGGCGCCCAGCCCGAACTGCTTGAGCAGTTGCAGCAGCAGAAAGCCGGCGTTGAGGTCTTGCTGGGCGCTGGCCAGCACCTCGATCAGGGTGACGGTGAGAAACACCGCCATGGGATCGTTGCTGCCCGATTCTATCTCCAGGGTGGCGCTGACCCGCTCGTTGAGGCTGCGTCCGCCGAGCAGGGAGAAGACCGCCGCCGCATCGGTGGAGCCGACGATGGCGCCGATCAGCATCCCCTGCATCAGGTTGAGGTCAAACAGCCAGGCGGCGGCCAGGCCCGTCAGGCCGGTGGTGATGGCCACCCCGACCGTGGCCAGCGAGAGCGCGGGCCAGAGCGCGACCCGAAACGAGGAGACCCGGGTGCGCATACCGCCGTCGAGCAGGATGATGGCGAGCGCCAGGTTGCCCACCAGATAGGCGATGGAGTAGTCGGCGAAGTGGATGCCGCCGGGGCCATCTTCACCGGCCAGCATGCCGACGGCGAGGAAGATCACCAGGATGGGGATACCGAGACGGGAGGAGAGCGCGCTCAACAGGACACTGGCGCCCACCAACAAGGCCGCGACGAGGAAAAAACTGTTGATGGTGACGGCATCCAATGGCGAACTCCTTCTGTCAAAATGCAAATCAGGCACATTATATGCAGTTTGTTGGGCTCGGTGTGGCTTAATTGTGCATTTATTTGCAGTTTTTTACATTTTCGGTGTCATTGCTGCGAAGGGTTCTGGCCATCAAAAGGGGGTCGCCGGCGTCGCCAGCGCGATGAGCAACGTGACTGTGTTCACAAAGTGGGCAGATAGCGACAGGGGCACCCGTGGGTGCCCCTGTCGGCGGGCTCGAGTCAGTCGTCCTCGTCGTCCTTCACTTCCCTGATCTTGTCCTTGTAGCGGGGCAGCTCTTTCTCCAGTCGCTTCATGTCCTTGATGGCGTTGAGAAACAGGCCGAGCAGGAAGAGCAGTGGCAAGCCTATCCAGAGCCAGAGGTTCATGTGCTACTCCTTTCGTCGGTGGCCAGGGTGACATAGCGGGCCAGGATCTCGTCGAGGTTGGCCAGTATGGTCGCCTTGCCTTCAATATCCGCCTGTTGCAGGCAAAGTGCCAGCGCGGCCGGGTCGAGTCGCTGCTCGCGGGACTCAGGTGCAAAGCTGATGTGCCAGGGCTCGTAGGCGACGCCGCTGCCGGCACCGGCCGGTTTGGCATAGGGCAGGAAGAAGCCGAAGTCGTTCATGCGATCTTCAAGCCACTCGCTCAGGTCGGCGAACCAGCCACCGGCTTCATACTCCCAGGGCTCCAGCGCCAGCCTGGTGCCGGCGGGCAGGCAGTCCGGGTCATAGATGTCGAGATCGGTGCCCCAGTGGTGGCGACTGGTGCCGGGCAGGGCGCTCCAGTGCAGGATGGCGTGGAGGCGCTCCTCGTCGCTCAGTTGCAGGGCGTCGATGGGCTGGCTGTGGGCATCGAGCAGCGGCCGCTCGCCGCGCCACTTGCCATTCCAGATGGCCAGCTGGCGATCAAAGCCGCGCCAGCTGGAGGCGGGCTGCAGGTTGAAACCGGCGTGGGCGGCGGCCACCTGCATGTCGTTGAAGGCGGCCGCGGTGGCGGCCGTCAGCCGGTGCGGGCCTTGCCCCACCAGGATGAGGTGACCTTCATCCAACCCCAGCAGTTGCTCCTGGGTCATGCCAGCAACCTCGCGAGCACCCCTTGGTACATGTCTGCCAGCAGATCCAGATCGTCCGCCTTCACGCACTCGTTCACCTTGTGGATGGTGGCGTTGACCGGGCCGAGCTCGATCACTTCGGCGCCGGTGGGGGCGATAAAGCGCCCGTCCGAGGTGCCGCCGGTGGTGAGCAGGGCCGGCTGCTGGCCGTTCACCGCCTCGATGGCAGAGACCGCCGCCGCCAGCAGCTTGCCGGTGTCGGTGAGAAAGGGCTGGCCGGAGAGGGTCCAGTCGAGCTGGTAATCCAGACCATGCCTGTCCAGCAGGGCTTCGACCCGCTCGCGGATATCCAGGTCGGTCAGTTCGGTGCTGAAGCGGAAGTTGAACTGGACGTGCAATTCGCCGGGAATGACGTTGGAGGCGCCGGTGCCGGCCGAGATGTTGGCGATCTGGAAGCTGGTGGGGGGGAAGTAGGCGTTGCCCTCATCCCACACGGTGGCGGCGAGCTCGGCCAGCGCTGGCGCGGCTTTGTGAATGGGGTTGTCCGCCAGATGGGGGTAGGCGACGTGGCCCTGCACCCCGCGCACCAGCAGATCGCCGGTGATGGAGCCGCGCCGGCCGTTCTTCACCACATCTCCCACCACGGTGGTGGAGGAGGGTTCACCGACGATGCACCAGGTGATCTTCTCGTGGCGCGCTTCCAGGGTATCGATCACCCGGGTGGTGCCGTTGATGAAGGGCCCCTCTTCATCGGAGGTGATAAGGAAGGCGATGGAACCGGAGTGATCCGGATGCTCGGCGACGAAGCGTTCGACCGCCACCACCATGGCGGCCAGCGAGCCCTTCATGTCGGCGGCGCCACGGCCGTAGAGCACGCCATCCTGGATGGTCGGCTCGAACGGCGGGGTATGCCATTTGTCCAGCGGGCCGGCGGGCACCACGTCGGTGTGGCCGGCGAAGCAGAACAATGGCCCCTCGCTGCCGCGGCGGGCCCAGAGGTTGGTGGTGTCTTCGAACACCATGGGCTCGATGACGAAGCCGAGCTTGGCGAGGCGCTCCGCCATCAGGGTCTGGCACCCTTCATCCAGCGGGGTAACGGAGGGGCGGCGGATCAGATCCTTGGCCAGTGCGATGACATCCGACATCAGCGTTCCTTAGCAAAAAAGTTTAACGAGAGAAGAGGGATTGGTAGTGATCGGCCTTGAAGCCCAGGGTCAGCTCGCCGTCCCGGTCCAGCAGCGGGCGCTTGATCATGGCCGGGTGCTCCAGCAACAGGGCGCGCGCCTTGGCGGTGTCGAGCCCCTGCTTGGCCTCGTCCGGCAGGGCGCGAAAGGTGGTGCCGCGGCTGTTGAGCAGCGCCTCCCAGCCGAGCTGGCTCAGCCAGCGGTCGAGATCGGCCGGGTTCAGGCCGTCGGCACGGTGGTCGTGAAAGCGGTAGTCGATGCCGGCCTGCTCCAGCCACTTGCGGGCTTTCTTGATGGTGTCGCAGTTCTTGATGCCATAGAGGGTGGTGGCCATGGGGAGTCCTTGTCTGCGGGCATGGGCCCGGAAAGCCGAAACTTGAGTCCTGAAACGGGAAATCAAGAAGAGGTCCGATTCTGGCATTGTGGCGATCTCAAGGCAACGCCGATGCGCATGGGGGAGGTGGGGCGAGGCGCTGGTCGGGCCTGGGGGAGGGGAAAAGTGCCCGGCGCGGGACGCGCCGGCGGGCATCAGAGTTCGCTCTGGGTGCGACACCAGAGGTGCAGTTCGGATTCGAACCAGTTGAGCATGGCGTTGTTGTCGTCGCGACGATGACGAATGAGGCTCACCTCGAAGGTGGGCAGGGCGAAGCGGGTCTCGTACTCCACCAGATCCAGCAGCGGCATCAGCGGGCGCAGCACCCGGGCGGGGGAGGTGAGCAGCAGAGGCGCGCACGGCAGGATGAAGGGGGCGGCCAGAAAGCTTTGCACTATCAAGGGGGTGTGCCGGGTCATGCCGTGCGCGGCCAGCAGATCATCGACGATGCCCCCTTCGCTGCCGCGGGGAGCGACCAGCAGATGCTGGGCCTGGGCGAAGGATTCGATGCACAGCACCTGGCCCTGCAGCGGGTGGCTGCGGTGGGCGGCGCAGATCAGCTTGTCCTCGAACAGCGGGATGCGGCGAAAGCGGCCGGGCACCTCGTCCTGCTTGCTGATCACCATGCTGATGACCCCTTCATCGAGCTGGCTCTCGTAGTCCGCATTGAGCGGCACCATGTGGATGCGCAGATTGGGCGCCTGCTGCTGGAGCCGGGCCAGCAGGCTCGGCATCATCACGTACTCCACATAGGTGTGGGCCCCGATGCGCAGCACCCCCTCGAACTGGGCGGGGTCGAGCTGCTCGGGGGGGCTGAAGGTCTGCTCGATGTCGTGCAGGATCTCCCGCAGCGGCAGCAGCAAGGCCTCCGCCCGGGCGGTGGGTTCCATGCCCTGGGGAGTGCGGATCAGCAGGGGATCGTCATAGAGCAGACGCAAGCGGGCCAGTGCCCGGCTGACGGCCGGCTGGCTCATGGCGAGCCGTTCGGCGGCCTTGGTGGTGTTACGCTCCTCCAGCAGTGCCTTGAGCACCACCAGCAGGTTGAGGTCGACGCCTCGTAAATTCATTCTGTGCATAATGGAATACTAATAAATCATTTCCTTAAGCAGGGCCTTCACTTTAGTCTCATTTCCCGTCGATGGTCAGCATGAAGCTTGGATAAATCAGCGATTTATGCAAACCCATGTTGTCCTGTTACCTCTTTCGCGTGGTGCCGGAGGTGGCAAGATTCGACAGCCTGAACTCTTTACTCTGGTCATCCAGAGCGTTGCTTGCTTAGTACCCGCCGTCTCGGCGGGTTTTTTTTGCCTGCGGTTCAGGAAAAGGGGGCCCAAAGAAGTACAAAACGCGCCGGCGGGCGCGTTATTGTGAGGGGTGGATGACTCAGGGCGCAACCGGCCACTGGTAGTCAAACACCTTGGCACGCTCCCAGGGGGCGTCCGGCAGACTGGAGGAGAGGCCGGTATATTTGCCCACATCGTCCACCACGATGGCGGAGAGGATCGGCAACTGGTGCTCGGTGCAGTACATGCGGATGCGTTGCAGCAGCGTGCGCAGCTCATCCTGGCAATTCTCCAGCCCGGCCTGCCTGGCCAGCTTGGAGTAACGAATGGTGGTGCGTTCCTTTGCAGACTCGACGAGGATGTCCCATAGCTTGTAGTCGCAGGTCGTCATGCCTGCGTTGGCTCGGTCTGTCATAACTCTCTCCGGCGCGAAACGGTCGCTGTGTGTCGATGCGCATCTTGGCCAGTTCACTGGCCCCTGACGTTGATCCAAAGCAAAAAAGCCTGAGGTTATTCGCCAGAACGCGTGGCAAAGGGATTCTAAAGGTTTGCCTTTAGTTTAAATTGCTGTTTTTTGTTAATTGTGTGGCATTTTGTTTCATTGAATTGCGGTCAAGCCATCTTTCTTGACGGGGATCAATGGGAAAGCGCGGTCAGACCACTAGATTCCGCTCCTCGATAACTTTATCAGGAGTGAATATTTGGAACTCGTCTTCGTCTTGCTCGTACTGCTGGCCGTGGTCTACGGCATCGTCAAGGATTACAACCCGCAGGCTGTGCTGGCACTGGCCGGCATGGCCATCTTCACCGTCGCCTACTGGCTGGGACTGCACCCCATTCTGCCCGCCGACAAGAGCACCGGCTTCGCCCTGTTCGACCTGTTCGAGGTGTTCAAGGGGATCTTCTCCTACCGGGCGGCGGGGCTCGGTCTCACCATCATGGCGGTGGCCGGCTTTGCCACCTACATGTCCCACATCGGTGCCTCCCAGGCGCTGGTGCGGGTGGCGGTCAAACCGGTGGCGGGCATCCAGTCCAGCTACCTGATGCTGGCTATCTGCTACCTGGTGGCGGTGTTTGTCTCCCTGTTCGTCACCTCCGCCACCGGCCTTGGCCTGCTGTTGATGGTCACCATGTACCCGGTGATGCGCAACCTCGGCATCAGCCCGGCCTCCGCCTGCGGCGTCATCGCCACCTCACAGGCGTTCGAAATCGGCCCGACCCAGACCAACGCCATCTTCTCCGCCGGCCAATCCGGCATGGATCCCACCAGCTATTTTGTCGACTACCAGATCTGGCTGGTGGCTCCCATGCTGCTGGTGACCATGGTGCTGCATTTCTTCTGGCAGCGGCACTGTGACCGTCAGGATGGCTGGGATCCGGCTCAGCATCGCGGCGATCATGCCGAGCTCGACGAGCAGGGCACCGAGGCAGTAGCTGCGCCCACCTGGTATGCCCTGCTGCCCATCATCCCCTTCGTGCTGATGATGACCTTCTCCAAGCTGCTGGTGACCACCATCAGCGTCAGCGTGGAGGTGGCCATGCTGCTGTCGGTCTTTATCGGCATGCTGTGCGAGCTGCTGCGCACCCGCTCGGTGCGCACCGCCTTCGCCGGGCTCTCCAGCTTCCTCGACGGCATGGGCAAGGTGTTCGGCCCCGTGGTGGCGCTCATCGTCTGCGCCGAGCTGTTCGCCGAATCCCTCAAGGCCATCGGCGCCATCGACACCCTGCTGCACTCTGCCAGCAATGCCGGCATCGGCAGCGGCCTGATGACGCTGGTGATGGTGGGGCTCATCATGGCGGCGGCGGTCATCATGGGCTCTGGCAACGCGGCGTTCCTGAGCTTCTCCACCCTGGCACCGGCGGTGGCTGCCAAGTTCGGCGTGCCGGCGGTGACCATGCTGCTGCCGATGCAGCTCGCCTCCAGCATCGGCCGCACCGTTTCCCCCATCGCGGCTGTGCTGATCGCCTGTGCGGGCATCGCCAAGGTCTCCCCCTTTGTGGTGGTCAAGCGCACCTGCGTACCCATGGCCGGCGCCCTGGTGACCGCACTCACCCTCAACTATCTGCTGTTTATGTAACCGGGCGGCGGACGGCACGGTCCGTCCGCCCCTTTCATTCGGCCGTCGGGCGGGAGGTGTGTCCTGCCGTCCCAGGAGATGACAATGACAGACTCTCGCAACGCTTTTTCTCTGGACGCCTATCTGGCGGATCTGGCCCCCCTCATCAATCTCGATTGCGGCACCCGCACCCCGGCCGGGGTGGCTCGGGTGGCCGAGATCATGACCGAGAAATATGAAGCCATCGGCTGGCAGGTGACTCGCCACCAGTTTGCCGCCGAGTGCGGCCCCTGCCTCGAGGCAACCAATGCCCCTGGCGCCAGCCACTACGATGTGATGCTGGTGGGCCACATGGATACCGTATTCCCGGAGGGGACTGCGGCCAAGCGACCGCTGAAAATTGAGGGCAATCAGGCCTTTGGCCCCGGCGTGTCGGACATGAAGAGCGGCTTGCTCTCCACCTGGTATGCCCTCAAGGAGATGGACCCGGCCGTGCTGGCCAAGCTCAAGGTGCTGGTCTGCTGCAACTGCGACGAGGAGATTGGCTCCCCCTGGTCCAAAGAGTGGCTGGTGGAAAAAGCCAAACAGAGCGGCTGCGTGCTGGTGGCCGAGGCGGCCCGCCCGAACGGGGATCTCATCAGCGCCCGCAAGGGCAATGCCAAGTACCGCATCACCTTCCACGGCAAGGCCTCCCACGCCGGCTCGGCGCTGAGCGAGGGGATCTCCGCCATCACCGAGCTGGCTCATTGGGTGCTGGCCATCAACGAGCAGGTCAACCTCGATACCGGCACCACCATGAACGTGGGGGTGGTGCAGGGGGGGACTGGCGTCAACGTGGTGCCGGATTTTGCCAAGGCGATCGTCGACTTGCGCTTCTGGATCAATGAAGAAGCCGCTGCCGTGCACGAGCGACTCACCTTCATGGCCAACAACCCCTTCCTCGCCGGTTGCAGGGTCGAGGTAGATCGCCAGAGCTTCAAGCCGGCGATGCGCCCGAGTGGCGACACCGAGGCGCTGATGGCGCTGGTGGAGGCGGCAGCGAAAGAGGAGGGGATCTCCTTCAACTGGCTGGAGGCCGGTGGCGGCTCGGATGCCAACTTCACCGCCGCGGCCGGGGTGCCGTCGCTCGATGGCTTCGGCCCCATGGGCGGCGGTTTCCACTCGGAGGCGGAATTCCTGCTGCTGGGCAGCATAGCGCCGCGCATCCGCCTGCTGCAGCGGGTGCTGGGCAAGCTGGCCAACTAGGCCAGCGTCAAAGAAAAGCAAAACGGGAGGCCATCGCCTCCCGTTTTTTATCTGTCCTGTCGGTGCAGAGACATCGAACGGCGCTGCGTCGCTACCCCTCATCCTCCAGCAGGTAGGCGAGCTGCTCCTGACGGGCAACCTGCCAGCGGCCGAGCGCCAACGGCGCCGCAAAGCCCGGGCCGTCGGTCACCATGGTGTGGTACTCCCCCTGCTCGCCGCAGGCATCGAAGCCCCGGCTTGCCGCCAGCTGCTGCAACTCGGCCAGGGTGGCCGCATCGAGCGTGCGTCCCACCCACTCGGGGGCCAGCACCTGAGTGTCGACGCAGGAGAGGTGGGCGACGATGCCGCGGGTCAGCAGGTCTGCCAGCAGCGCCTCGCGGCTTTGCTGCCAGAGCGGGGTGTGAACGGCCAGATCAAGCGGGCGGCAGCGCTCGCGGATCCAGTTCGGCGCGCCCCCCACGCTGTCGATATCGCCGGTGACCACCCCATCCAGGCGCCACTCCTCTTTCAATGCCGCCAGCGCCCGCTCATAACCGAGGTCGAACGGCGCTTCGATGGTGATCAGCAGATGGGGCAGCCCGAGGGCCGCCGCCTGCCGATGCACCTGTGACAGGGGATGGGCCAGAAAGCGGGGGGCGGGCGGGGCAAAGGTGGCCAGTGCCACCACCTGATGACCCGCTTCGCGGGCATGGCAGAGGGCCTGCATGGCATCCTTGCCGCCGCTCCAGAGCACGATGACGCGAGACATGGGGGAGATTCCGCAAAGAAAAGAGGGGCCATGCTACCCAGAGTGCGGGCGGTTGGCAAAACGGGATGGGGCAGGGCGCAAAACAGCAGGCCCCCGGGTGGGGGCCTGCTGGATTGGCTGAATGGTGCGCGTTGCTTAGAGCAGTATGCTGGTCAGCAGATAACCCAGGGTACAGGAGGTGGCGACCCCGATCAGACCCGGAATGATGAAGCTGTGGTTGATGATGAACTTGCCGATGCGGGTGGTGCCGGAGCGGTCGAAACCGATACAGGCCAGATCGCTCGGGTAGGTCGGCAGCACGAAGTAGCCGTAGCTCGCCGGCAGGAAGGCGATCAGCAGCTTGGGCTCCACACCCAGCGCCAGCCCCATGGGAGCGATGGCGGTCAGGGCTGCGGCCTGGCTGTTCACCAGCTTGGAGATGAGGAACAGCACCAGGGCATAGGTCCAGGGCTGGGCCTGCACCACGTGGGCCAGGGTTTCTTTCAGCAGCGGCATGTGGGCCTGGAAGAAGGTTTCGCTCATCCAGGCGACCCCGAATACCGAGAAGATCGCCACCATGCCGGCCTTGAACACGGCGCCGTTGGAGATGTCACCCGGCTTGACCTTGCAGCGCATCAGGATGATGGCGCCGGCGATCAGCATCATCATCTGGATCACCAGGTTCATGGAGAGCGGGCCTGTCTTGCCACCCATTTCGAATACCGGGCGCAGGGAGGCGTCGGCTCCCAGCACCACCACGGCGGCGATGGCGGCGAAGAAGATCCAGGTCGACCAGTAGGCCTCTTTCGGGAACTTGGTGTTGAGCAGGGTCTCACCGCCGCCGTAGACGAAGGCACGCTGCTCCGGATCCTTGATCTTGGCCTGGAACTCTTCGTCCTTGTCCAGATCCTTGCCGCGACGCAGGCTCCACAGGGCCGCGACTATGACCCCGGTGAGCGAGGAGGGGATGGCAATCATCAGGATGTCGAGCAGGCTGTAGGCCTGACCGATGCCGTGACCGGCCGCCAGGATGGAGACCATGGAGACCACGGCCACCGACACCGGCGAGGCGCAGATCGCCATCTGGGAGGCGACGGAAGCCACCGCCATCGGGCGTTCCGGGCGGATGTTCTTCTGCAGCGCGATGTCGGCGATGATGGGGAACATGGTGTAGACCACGTGGCCGGTACCGCACAGGAAGGTGAGGGTCCAGGTGGTGAGCGGTGCCAGCAGGGTGATGTACTGGGGGTGGCGGCGCAGCAGGCGCTCGGCCACCTGCATCATCAGGTTGAGACCGCCGGCGGTCTGCAGGGTGGCGGCGCAGCCGATCACCGCGAGTATGGTCAGCATCACCTGCACCGGCGGTTCGCCCGGGGTGAGACCGAACACGAAGGTCAGCAGGAACAGACCGATGCCGCTGATGAGACCCAGCCCCATGCCCCCAAACCGGGTACCCAGCAGCAAGCAGCCGAGTACCACCAAAAATTCCATCAAGATCATTCCATTACCTCGCGTTATTTAATCCATGTCTGTGCTGTGTTGGGCTCATGGACCGGGATTGTCTGTTTTTTATTTAGCCCTAAAGGGTTAGTAGTTATTGTGCCTGCCAAAAAAGGGCAAAAATTTGAGGTACTTCAATAACTCATCGCTTTTTGATTTAACGTCATAAAAACCACGTATTAACGTTTTTGTTATTTTGCGGGCAATAAGTGGCAGCGTATGGGGCTCAACGGCTGGCGCGGGGCGGGTGTGTCAGCAAGGTGGCGTGACGAGGGTGGCAAGCGTGATTAATTGTGGTGCTGGCAAGGCCGTCCGGCCGCCGGACGGGCAACAAAAAGCCGACCCTGAGGTCGGCTTTTAAGGCAAAGTCCTGTAATCAGAACTCGGCGGTGCGCGGGGTGCGCGGGAAGGGGATCACGTCGCGGACGTTGCCCATGCCGGTCACGTAAACCACCAGGCGCTCGAAGCCCAGACCGAAGCCGGAGTGCGGCACGGTACCGTAGCGGCGCAGGTCGCGATACCACCAGTAGTCTTCCTTGTTCAGACCCATCTCGGCCAGACGGGCATCCAGCACGTCCAGACGCTCTTCACGCTGAGAACCGCCGATGATCTCGCCGATGCCCGGGGCCAGTACGTCCATGGCGGCGACGGTCTTGCCGTCGTCGTTGAGACGCATGTAGAAGGCCTTGATGTCTTTCGGGTAGTTCTTCACGACCACAGGGGACTTGAAGTGCTCTTCGGCCAGGTAGCGCTCGTGCTCGGAGGAGAGGTCGATACCCCAGGAGACCGGGAACTCGAACTTCTTGCCGCAGTTCTTCAGCACTTCGATGGCGTCGGTGTAGTCAATCTGGGCGAAGTCGGAGGCGACGAAGCGCTCCAGACGACCGATGGCGTCCTTGTCCACGTGCTGGGCGAAGAACTCCAGATCGTCGCGTCGCTCGGCCAGCACGGCGTTGAAGACATACTTCAGCATGGCTTCGGCCAGGGCGGCGTTGTCTTCCAGATCGGCGAAGGCCACTTCCGGCTCAACCATCCAGAACTCCGCCAGGTGGCGGCTGGTGTTGGAGTTTTCGGCGCGGAAGGTCGGCCCGAAGGTGTAGACCTTGGACAGCGCGCAGGCGTAGGTTTCGACGTTGAGCTGGCCGGACACGGTCAGGAAGGTCTCTTTGCCGAAGAAGTCCTTGTCATAGTCCACCTTGCCGGCAGGGGTGCGCGGCAGGTTTTCCATGTCCAGGGTGGAGACGCGGAACATCTCGCCGGCGCCTTCGGTGTCGGAGGCGGTGATGAGCGGCGCGGCAATCCACAGATAACCCTGCTCGTGGAAGAAGCGGTGAATGGCCTGGGAGAGGCAGTTGCGTACCCGGGTCACGGCACCGACCATGTTGGTACGAGCGCGCAGGTGGCCCTGCTCGCGCAGGTATTCGATGCTGTGGCGCTTGGCGGCCATCGGGTAGGTGTCCGGATCTTCGACCCAGCCGACTACCTTCACCTCGGTCGCCTGCAGTTCGAAAGCCTGGCCGCTGCCCTGAGAGGCGGCAACCACGCCGGTCACTTCCACGGAGCAGGCAGTGGTCAGACGCAGCACTTCATTCTCGTAATTGGCCAGGGTATTGGGGACGACTGCCTGTACCGGATGGAAACAGGAGCCATCGGAGATGGCCAAAAATGAGATCCCCGCCTTGGAATCGCGGCGGGTCCGGATCCACCCTTTCACTGTCTGGGTGGTGCCGACCGCATACTTACCGGTCAGCACATCTACTACGGATGCGTGCGTCATCGAAATATTGTCTCCAGCTTGTTCTTGCAGCGCTATTTGCAACACTTGGGGTCTGGCCCGGGCAATCTTGGCCCATCATGGCAGACTAAGCCGTCAATCTTACCCGCGCAGGTTTGATAAACAAGCAAAAATGTCGGACTCTGGGGGGGATTTCGGCGCCTATCGGTGGATTGGCAGGCCAGTTGGACGGGGGATGGACGTGAAAGAGCGGCGACGGGGGCCGGACCGGCTGACACGGGTGTTGCAGGGGTTGGTGATGCTCTGCTGGGGCGGCTTCATCGTCCTGCTCTCCCTCTACCACTTCGCCAGACCGCAGACGGCCTACGGTTTTCTGGTCTATGGCGGGGTCAGGGTACGCCAGAGCTGGGATCCCCAGCTCACCCCCTGGCTGCTGCACGGGCTCTGGGGTTGCTGCCTGCTGACCCTGGCGGTGCTGCTGGCGGAACGTCGACGCTGCCGGCGGCAAGAGGACACGGGGCGGGTGCACCTGACCATCTTGCTGCTGATCCTGATCGCCAGTCTGCTGTTCTACTATCTGGGCTAGCCCTCTTTTCTTCTCTCTGTCGCCTTCTGCTCGCTCCCCACCATCGGCGCGGCGGACCGTTTGCCGAGCTGACGCTCCACGCTGTCGAGCATCTGGTTGTAGGCGAGCGCCACCCGGCCAATCTCGTCCCCTTCATCTCCTTCCAGCCGGTGGCCGAAGTCATGCAGGTCGGTGGCCTCCTCCATGGAGCGGGTCAGCTGGTTGAGGGGGCGGACGATCCAGGTGCGGATGACCCAGAGGGTCAGCAACAGCCCCAGGCCGAAGATGACGGTGAGGCTCAGCGCCGAGGTGAGGATGTTCTGCTCGACCCGGGTAAACAGGGTGTCGAGGGAGTAGTCAAAGCGCACCGCCCCCAGCACGGTATTCTCCGGCACCAGGTGGCAGCTGGTGCAGTCGGTGCCGCGAAAATCCTTCTTGGCCAGCAGCGGGCGGGTCACCACCAGCTTGCTGTGCATGCCGTCGTGCACCACCTCCAGGCTGCCCTTGCCGGCCAGTGCCAGCTCATCGAACCTGTCTTTGGGCTGCTCGCTCTGGTGGCCAGCCCCGTACTGCTTGCTCACCGCCTCGCTGCGCACGATGCGGGCATCCTCCACGTGGGCGTGTTCGAGAAACTTGCCACGCAGGGTGTCGCGAGCATCCATCTTGCCGGTCAGCATCAGCATGTTGAGGCCGTCGAAGTAGGCCTCGGTCTGCTCGCGGCTCTGCTCCTTGATGAGGGTCAGGATCAGGTCGCGCTCGCGCACCGCCTGATAGGCGGCGGAGAACACCAGCACCATGGAGAAGATGAACAGCAGGAAGAAGTTGATTTTGGCAGCAATGGAGAGGCGCATGGGAACGGTACATCTGTTGGGTAAAACCCGCGCAGTCTACGCGTCTTGGCCGCCCGGGTCTGGTGTCTCGCTCACATTCTGATGAAAAAGAGTCAAAAGACCCTGCCTGGTCGGGCAGGGCCTGCCACGTCTGACTCAGAACTCGCCGCTGTGGATGGCGGCGGTGATGGCGTTGGTCAGCACGGTTAATTGTGCCGGGCTGATGACGAAGGGGGGCATCAGATAGACCAGCTTGCCAAACGGCCGGATCCAGGCACCCAGTTCGACGAACTTGCGCTGGATGCGCGCCACGTCCACCCGCTCCTTCATCTCCACCACCCCGATGGCGCCAAGCACCCGCACATCCGCCACCGCCGGGTGCAGGGTCAGCGCCACCAGTTCGGTTTTGAGTTGGTGTTCGATGGCGCGCACCCGCTCCTGCCACGGTGAGGCCAGCAGCAGATCGATGGAGGCGTTGGCCACGGCGCAGGCCAAGGGGTTGCCCATGAAGGTCGGCCCATGCATGAAGACGCCGGCCTTCCCGTCACACACGGTGCGAGCCACATGCTCGGTCGTGAGCGTAGCCGACAGCGTCAGGTAGCCGCCGGTGAGCGCCTTGCCCAGACACATGATGTCGGGGCTGATGCCGGCCCAGTCGCAGGCAAACAGCTGGCCGGTGCGGCCAAAGCCGGTGGCGATCTCGTCGGCAATCAGCAGCAGGCCGAACTCGTCGCACAGGGCGCGTACCCACTGCAGGTAGCGGGGATGGTAGAAGCGCATGCCGCCGGCGCCCTGCACGATAGGCTCGAGCACGATGGCGGCGATTTCCTCGTGATGATCGGCTACCAGGGTGGCGAGCTCCACCACGCACTGCTCGTCCCACTCGGCGTGGAAGCGGCAGCTCGGCGCTTCGACAAAATGGTGCTCGGGCAGGAAGCCCTTGTAGAGCTCGTGCATGCCGCCATCCGGATCGCAGACGCTCATGGCGCCGAAGGTGTCACCGTGATAGCCGCCGCGCAGGGCGACAAATTTGGCCCTGGGCGTCCCCTTGGCGTGCCAGTACTGCTGCGCCATCTTGAGCGCCACCTCTACCGCCACCGAGCCGGAATCCGCCAGAAATACCCGATCCAGCTTGGCTGGGGTGATCTCCACCAGCTTGCGGCAGAGATCGACGGCGGGGGCGTGGGTGAGGCCGCCAAACATCACGTGGGACATCTTGCCGAGCTGGGCAGTGGCGGCCGCATCGAGCTCCGGAACCTGATAGCCGTGCACGCAAGCCCACCAAGAGCTCATGCCATCCACCAGCTCGCGGCCGTCGCTGAGGGTGAGGGTCACTCCCTTGGCACTGGCCACTTCATAGCAGGGCAGGGGATGGGTGAGGGAGGTATAGGGGTGCCAGACGTGGTGCAGGTCGAATTCTTGGTTGGTCATTTTGTGTTCTGTTGTCAATTGGTTTGATCTGGTCGGTGTTGACAGTCTACGCGTGCTCTCTACACTAGCCAACAATTTCAGCCACTTGGCTGCGTGCAACCCGGCTCGGGTGCAGGCCGGGTGGCGGCTTCTGTGTTTGCCCATGCAAGCTGGCGGCGCAGGATCCCACTTATAACAATTGGAAGCCATGTATGAATGCTGTCACCGCGGGCGCTCACGCCCTTCGTCACGACTGGACCCTCGCCGAGGTTCAGGCCCTGTTTGCCCTGCCATTCAACGATCTGCTGTTCCAAGCCCAGACCGTCCACCGCGCCCATTTCGATCCGAACGAAGTACAGGTGAGCACCCTGCTCTCCATCAAGACCGGTGCCTGCCCGGAGGATTGCAAGTACTGCCCCCAGAGCGCCCGTTATCACACCGGTCTTGAGGCCGAGCGGCTGATGGAGGTGGAGAAAGTGCTGGAGCGGGCCCGCGAAGCCAAGGCCAACGGCTCGTCCCGTTTCTGCATGGGGGCCGCCTGGCGCAACCCCAAAGAGAAGGACATGCCCTATATCCTGCGGATGATCGAGGAGGTGCGCGGGCTCGGCATGGAGACCTGTATGACGCTCGGCATGCTCACCGCCGATCAGGCGGCGCGTCTGGGGGCCGCGGGGCTTGATTACTACAACCACAACCTCGACACCTCGCCGGAGTTTTACGGCGACATCATCACCACCCGTACCTATCAGGACCGGCTCGATACGCTGGCGTATGTGCGCGGCGCCGGCATGAAGGTCTGCTCCGGCGGCATCGTCGGCATGGGCGAGCAGGCAAAAGATCGGGCGGGCCTTTTGATGGCGCTGGCCAATCTGCCGCGCCACCCGGAGAGCGTGCCCATCAACATGCTGGTCAAGGTGAAGGGCACGCCGCTGGAGAACCAGGAGAACCTCGATCCGTTCGAATTCATCCGCACCATCGCCGTGGCGCGGATCATGATGCCGGCTTCCCACGTGCGCCTCTCCGCCGGGCGGGAGAAGATGAACGAGCAGATGCAGGCCATGTGCTTTATGGCGGGGGCCAACTCCATCTTCTACGGCTGCAAGCTGCTGACCACCCCCAATCCGGACGAGAACAGCGACATGCAGCTGTTCAAGCGGCTTGGTATTCGCCCCGCCCAGCGGGCTCAGAAACCGGATCAGGTTCAAGAGGAGGAGTTGCTGGCCGAGGTGAGTCGCCAGAGCGAGCCCGCCGAGATGTTTTATGACGCCACCCGCCCCCGTGCAGGGGCCGCGCGGTCATGAAGGGCTCTGCAGTAACGGGCCCCTTTGGCTTGAGCGCGGCGCTCTCCGAACGCGAGCAGGCAGGCCTGCTGCGCAGCCGCATCGCGACTGACGGCGCGAGTGGCGGACGGCTCAGGGTGGCGGGGCGCGATTACCTCAACTTTTCTGCCAACGACTATCTGGGGCTTGCCGGCCACTCCGCCATCAAGACCGCTTTTCAGGGGGGGATTGACCGTTATGGCGCCGGTGCCGGCGCCTCGCCGCTGGTGACTGGCTACAGTCGTGCCCACCAACAGCTGGAAGAGACGCTTGCTGACTGGTTGGGGGTGGAGGCCGTGCTGCTGTTCAACTGCGGTTTCTCGGCCAATCAGGCGGTGCTCAAGGCGCTGCTTGGCAAGGATCACCTGCTGTGGCAGGACAAACTCAACCACGCCTCCCTGCAGGAGATGGGCAGCCAGTTGCCCTGCAAGATGAAGCGCTTCGGCCACAACGACATGACGGCTCTTGAGCGGCAGCTTGAGCCAAATCGCGGACTTATCGTCTCGGAGGGGGTGTTCAGCATGGATGGGGATCAGGGCTCTTGGCGCGAGCTCGCCGCCCTGGCTGCCCAAAGCGGCAACTGGCTGATGATCGACGATGCCCACGGCCTCGGCGTGCTGGGGTCAGAGGGGCGCGGCACCCTTGCGGCGCAGGGGGTTGCTCCTGCCAGCGTACACATCCAGATGGGCACCTTTGGCAAGGCGCTTGGCGTCGCTGGCGCTTTTGTCGGCGGCAGCCGCGAGCTGGTTGATTATCTGGTCAACTTCGCTCGCCACTATGTCTACAGCACCCATATGCCGGCGGCCCAGGCCTGCGCGGTGAGCCAGAGCATCGAACTGGTGCGCGCCGCCGACGAGGCCCGCGCCCATCTTGGCCAGCTGATTACCCGTTTTCGGCAAGGGGCACAGGCGCTGGGTTGGCAACTCGGGGCAAGCGATACCCCCATCCAGCCGCTGCTGGTGGGGGAGAGCGGTGCTGCCCTGCAACTGGCCGAGCGGTTGCGCGAATGCGGTGTCTGGGCCGGTGCCATTCGCCCGCCCACGGTGCCGGTCGGCACGGCGCGGCTGCGCATCACTCTGAGCGCGGCTCACCGCGAACAGGATGTGGATCGCCTGCTCGAGGCCCTGGGACCCCGCCCATCCACTGACGAGAGAGGGGGCGCCCATGGTGCATGAGCGTTTTCAGGCGGTCGACAAGGCCCAGCTTGCCCGCCGTTTTGGCGCTGCCGCCCGTCACTACGACGCCCACGCCCGCTTCCAGCAGGAGGTGGGGCTGGCGCTGCTGGAGCGGATGCCGGACAGGCAGGTTGGCACAGATCTGACCGTGAGCGGGCTGGATCTGGGCTGCGGCACCGGCTTCTTCCTGCTGGCTTTGGCCGGGCGCTGCAACGATCTGACCGGGCTGGATCTGGCCCCCGGCATGCTGGCACAGGCCGCCCTTCGCGGCAGCGGCGCCCGTCTGCTATGTGGCGATGCCGAGCAGCTCCCCTTTGCCGACGAGACGTTTGACTGGGTCTTCTCCAGCCTGGCACTGCAGTGGTGCGAGCGACCGGCCCAGGCCTTCGCCGAGCTGCACCGGGTGCTCAAACCCGACGGCCGGCTGCTGTTCTCCACCCTGCTGGCCGAGTCGCTTTGGCAATTGCGTGAGGCCTGGCGCACGGTTGACGAGTGTGATCATGTCAATCGCTTCCTCAGCCTGCCACAATTGCAGCATGCCATCGCCGCCGGTGGCTTTGCCGCCCCGGCGCTGGAGAGCCTGACCTGGTCGCTCGGCTACCCCGAGCTCAACGGCTTGCTGCGTGATCTCAAGGGGATCGGCGCCAGCCAGGTCAATGACGAGCGTCATACCGGACTGAGCAGTCGCCAGCGTCTGCTGCGCCTGAGCCAGGCCTATGAAGCCCATCGCCAACCGGACGGCCTGCTGGCCGCCAGCTATCAGGTGTGCCTCGGCCAGCTGATCCGCCGCTAACCGGTCTCATGGGCCGAGAGAATTGAGAAGCCGCTGCCGGCCATTGCGAGCCCGGGCAGCGGCCCCGTATTGAGGAGTCATCATGGTTAAATCCTTCTTTGTCACCGGCACCGATACCGATGTGGGCAAGACGCTGGTCGCCCGCACCCTGCTGCTGGAATTCGCCGCGCACGGTCTGCGCTGCGCCGGTTACAAACCCATCTCCGCCGGCTGTGCCCGCACCCCGGACGGGCTGCGCAATCTTGATGCCGTGCTGCTGCAGGAGGCGGCGAGCCTGCCGCTGCCCTACGATCTGGTCAATCCCTACGCCTACGAGCCGCCCATCGCGCCCCATATCGCCGCCAGCGAAGCGCGCGATGCCATTACCCTGAAGGGGTTGTCGGACGGGCTGCGCCAGATTGAACAGGCGGGGGCCGAGCTGGTGGTGGTGGAGGGGGCGGGGGGCTGGTTCCTGCCGCTCGATCGCAAACATCTGTTGTCGGACTGGGTCAAGCAGGAGAACATGCCGGTCATCATGGTGGTGGGGGCCAAACTGGGCTGCCTCAACCATGCCCTGCTCACCTTCGCCGCCATTCGCAACAACAACCTGCCGGTGGCGGGCTGGGTCATCAACCGGCTGCACGGCTCCATGAGCCACTATCAGGAAAATCTGGACACCCTGCGGGGCTTGCTGCCGGCCCCGTTTTTGGGTGAAATACCCTTTGTAAACAATCCGCTCGAGGCTGATCTGCGCGGGCGACTCGACATTTCGCCCCTGCTCTGAATCCGACATTCAGCGAACATTCATAGAAACTGTCTATTATGCGTGACAGGTGTGGCCCGACCGGCAGCGAACTGGTGACGGGCCACGCGTCCATATCTCACAAGGAGTCAATATGAAGCGAATTATGCTATTCCTGGTGACCAACCTGGCCGTCATGCTGGTGCTGGGGGTGGTACTCAATATCCTGTTCTCGGTTCTGGGGATCAACAAGTCCAGCATTTCCGGTCTGTTGGTGTTCTGCGCCGTGTTCGGTTTTGGGGGTTCCTTTATCTCCTTGCTGATGTCCAAGTGGATGGCCAAGCGCAGCTATGGCGTCCAGGTCATCGAGCAACCCCGTAACGAGACCGAGCACTGGCTGGTCAGTACCGTGGCCCGTCAGGCCCGTGAAGCGGGCATCAAGATGCCGGAAGTGGGGATCTACGACTCCCCCGAGATGAACGCCTTCGCCACCGGCGCCCGCCGTGACGACTCGCTGGTCGCCGTGTCGTCCGGTCTGCTCTACAGCATGAGCCGTGACGAGGCGGAAGCCGTGCTGGCCCACGAGGTGAGCCACGTGGCCAACGGCGACATGGTGACCCTGACCCTGATCCAGGGGGTAGTGAACACCTTCGTGATGTTCTTCGCCCGCATCGTGGCCGGCGTCATCAGCAACTTCTTCAGCTCCAATAATGATGAAGAGAGCAGCAGCACCGGTGGTTTTGCCTACATGATCACCGTGTTCGTGCTGGAGATGCTGTTCGGCGTGCTGGCCTCCATCATCGTCATGTGGTTCAGCCGTCAGCGTGAATTCCGCGCCGACGCCGGTGCCGCCAAGCTGGCCGGTCGTGACAAGATGATCGCCGCGCTCCAGCGCCTCTCCCGCGGCGCCGAGCCGCAGCTGGAAGGCTCCATGATGGCGTTCGGCATCAACGGCAAGCGTTCCATGAGCGAGCTGTTCATGAGCCACCCGCCCATCGAGCAGCGCATCGCCGCCCTGCGCGGTTAAGCGTACCGTACCAATGAAAACGGCTGCCCTCGGGCAGCCGTTTTGCTTTGTGCGCTTTGCGCTACAGCTTGAAGTGGGCCATCTCCTGGCGCAGCAGCCGTGACAGCTGCTTGAGCTTGGCCGCCTCCTGCGAGACGTGGCGGGCGGCATCCCCCGACTGCTCGGAGAGGGAGGTGATGTTGCCGACGGTGGAGACCACCTCGTTGGCGGCGGTGGACTGCTCGCGCAGGGTGTGGCTGATCTCCCCCATCAGGCCGGTCAGGTTGGCTGCGTGGTTCTGGATGCTGGCGATGGCCTCGCCGGTCTGGCTGGCCAGGCTCACCCCGCGGGAGACGTTGTTGACCGTGTTCTCCATGCTGCGGATGGAGGCATCCGCCCCGCTCTGGATCTTGCCGATCATGCCGGTGATCTGCTGGGTGGAGGCGGCCGAGCGGCTGGCGAGGTTGCGTACCTCGTCGGCCACCACCGCGAAGCCGCGCCCCTGCTCGCCGGCCCGGGCCGCCTCGATGGCGGCGTTGAGGGCCAGCAGGTTGGTCTGATCGGCGATGCCGCGGATCACCTCGATGATCTCCGAGATCTGCTGGGTATGGCTGTTGAGATCCGCGATGCTGCTGGCGGCGTTGGAGACGGTATCCGAGATGCTTTGGATGCTGTCGAGGGTCTGCTTGATGACCCCTGAGCCTTCCGCCAGGGTGTTGGCGGAGACCTTGCTCAGCTCGTCGGCGTGGGTGGCGTTGTCAGAGAGATGGCTGATGCTCACCACCAGCTCCTCGATGGCGGCCGCCATGGTCTGGGTGCTGGTCTGCTGGGAGGTGGCGAACTGGGCGGTCTGCTCCGCTATCTGGGCGATGCTGTCGGCCGAGCCGGAGAGCTCTTCGCTGGAGTGGGAGACCTGGGCGATGATCCCCTTGAGGGTGCCCTGCATGGTGGCGAGCAGGCCGATCAGGCTCTCCTTGGCACCGGCCGGCACCTTGATGGGCTGGGAGAAGTCCCCCTCGGCCAGGTGGTTGAGATCGCTTCTGAGCTGGCTGACCGAGGTGCCGACCAGGTCGAGCAGCGCCTTGTAGGTGCGCCAGAGGAAGAACATCAACACCAGGCCGAGCGCAATGAACAGGTAGCGCAACATGGCGGACTGGCTGGCGGCGTCGTCCACCGCCTGCTGGGTGCGGTGTTCCATCAGGACGTAGAAGTCGTCGATGGGTGACATGATGCGTCCCTTGTTCTGGTGATAGGCCTTGTCATGCATCATGGCGATGGCCTTTTGCTGGTTGGCGGCCAGATCGCCGTCTGTCTGCTGCACCAGCTTGAAGGCGGCCACCTCGGTGTTGACCAGGGCATCCGAGTTGTTCTTGGCCTCGTTGAGCTTGGCCAGCTCCTCCTCGGTAAAGCCGGTGTCCTTCATCAGGTCGATGAGGCCACGACGCACCTGGCTGTCGGGCCGCGGGTTCTGGCCGTTGGCGGCGACGAAGTCCCAGTAGATGCGGTTGTAGCCCTGCGGCCGGTTCTGCTCCCCGTTGCGAATGGCCAGGATCCGCATGTACTGCTGTTCGTAGGCCGGATCCTTGGTGATCACGTAGGTGCGGCCGAGGCGGGTCAGGTCGTCGGAGGATTGCCGCAGTTCATCGGCCAGCAGATAGGATTGATAGCGTTGCTGATAGCTCTGCTCGAGTTGCGTCCCTGACCAGCTGTAGGCAAAAAATACCAGCGACAGCAGGATCAGGGTGACGACGGAGAGCAGCAGGTTGAGCTGAAAGGCGGGTCTGTTCTGTTCCATGGTTTGAGCGTCCTTATTCTCACCGGATAACCCCCTTGGTCAGACGGCAAAGGCCGCTACGTCGGAGGGGTTTTGTTGTTGTTGCTGTGAGTATAGGAGCGGGGCCCGGCAAGGTTGCGGGGGTTTGGCGAAAAGGTGGAGGCGAGGGAGAGCGTACCGAAACAGGGAGAAAACGGCCGGGAGCGGGCCCCCGGCCGGTGGGGTTATCGCTGCTCGATCACCTTATTTGATGACAAGGTCGGTGAGCGGCACGGCGCAGCAGGTGAGGATCTTGCCCTCGGCCCGTTCGGCGGCGGTGATGGCCGGGGCATCGGGGTGATCCACCTCGCCCTCGAGCAGGGTCTGCTTGCAACTGCCGCAGATGCCGGCGCGGCAGCTCCAGGGCAGATCCACCCCTTGCTTGTGGGCCTGATCCAGCACGGTACCCTGATTGTTGCCGGCAAAACTCTGCTTGCCGATGCGCAGTTGCACCGCCTGGTGGGGGCGCGCCACCGAGAGGATGGCGCCGCCAAAGCTCTCCTGACGGATCCGCTCGGCGGGCACGCCAAGGGCGACCAGTCTGGCGGCCGCATCGGCCATAAAGCCGTGGGGGCCGCAGATAAACACCTCCCGTTCGGCAAGCTGCTTGACCTGTTTGAGGTGATCATCGCCGAGTCGCCCCTTGAGCCCCTGCCAGTGCGTATCGGGTTGGCTCAGGATCAGGGTGAGAGTCATCCCCTGCTGCGCCAGGGCGTGCAGTTCGCCGGCGGCGGGAATGTCCGCCTCGCTGCGGCACAGGTGCATAAAGTGCACATCGCCAAGTTCCCCGCGCAAGGCCAGAGTGCGGGCAATGGAGAGCATGGGAGTGACCCCCGAGCCTGCCGAGAGCAGCAGCAGGGAGCGCCCGGTGCCTAAATGAAACTCGCCCGCCGGCGCTGCGGCCAGCAACCGGTCACCGGGTTGCAACTGCTGGTGCAGCCAGTGGGAGATGCGACCGCCCCCCACCTTCTTGACGCTGATGCTGTAACGCTCGGGCCGCTCCGGCGTGGAGCTCAGGGTATAGCGGCGCTGCAGACGCTCGCGCCGCAGACCCAGGCCAATGTCCAGGCTGATGGGCAGATGCTGGCCCGGCAGATAGTCGGGCAGGGGCTCGCCATCGGCCGCCTCAAACCAGAAGGTCTCCAGATCCCGCGCCAGCGGCTCGCGGGCCACGCACACCAGCTCCCGTTTTTTCGGGGCCGCGTTGGGGTAGACGGGGGCGCGGGCGCGCTCCAGCACCTCTATCTCGCTGCCCGCCTCAATCCAACCCTCGTTAAGGGCCACCAGGTTCTGGCCGAAGTAGACCTCGCCATCCTCGCCGCGCCGGTAGCGGGTGAGGGTGGCCAGCGGCTCCTTGAGGGCATTGAAGCGATCCGTACCCGGCTCCACCGTGGTCATGATGCAGCGGCTGCAGGGCTTGGCGACCCGAAACTCCACCTCGCCGATGCGGATCCGCTTCCAGCCGTCCTCCTCGAAGGGGAGGGTGCCGCTCGCTACCAGGTTGGTACGAAACTGGCTCATCTGGTGCAACGCGTCGGATCTCAGGTTGAGATCCTCAAGCGAGGCCTGGCTTATCAGCAGCAGCGGATAGCCATCGGCAAAGCTGACCCGGGTGCCGGTCTTTTCCCGAAAGCGGGCGGACTCTTCACCGAGCCAGAGCAGTTGAACCGGCTCCCCCGCCACCTGGCTCAGCCACTGATCGGCTTGGGGCTGGGTCTGCAGGGCGCTGAAGCTGTCGCTCCAGACCCCGGTGGCCCGAGGCGTGCGGGAAAACTCCCGCTCTTGCAGGATGAGGGGGTCAAGGCCCGGATAGCGCAGCTGCAGACCGCCCTCGATGGGAGTGGCCACTACCTGCTGCAACTGGGGATGGGTGCGAGCGGTGATGAAGCTGCCGTCCGGTTTGACCACCATGTAGCGGCGATCCCCCTGCAGCCCCTCTTCGGTGACCAGGGCGCGGGTCAGTGGCATGCCTGCCGTCGACTTGATGGGATAGAGATGAATGCTGGCGAGCTTGGGCATGGCCGGGTCCTTGTGCTGTGGTGGTTCCAGTGCAGGAGACAAGATAACGGGAGCTGTTCCGTGCAGCAATCGTTGCAGCGGGGCGGCCTGATGCGCCCAGCCCACGGGGCCCGACAACGGCGTGGCGTTGCTTGCGGGGCGCGAGTCCGAGCGGTGACTCCAGCAGACGGGCAAGATGTTACACGGGTCACGTTGTGCACTCCATACCTCATAAAGTGCAACATTTTTTGATCCTGATCCGTCATTCGGTACACAAATCAGTCCATTATCGAGTCAGCTTCCAGTTTCTAACGCTTTCGCTTCTTCCCCCTCCGGCCACCGTCTGCCCAGGCAAAACGGTATCAAGCGCCATCGGATGGGGCCTGTCACACAAAAAGAAGAAAGCAATGTATGAGCAAACAACTGGATATGACCCCACAGCCGGATCTCTCCCAGAAAACGGGAACAGGCCCGGTCCGTACTCGGCTACCCGTTTGGCGGCCGGCCCTGCCACCTTGCAACCATGCCTGCCCGGCTGGCGAGAACATCCAGGCCTGGCTTGCCCTGGCCGAAGCGGGCCGCTTTGAGGCGGCCTGGCAACGACTGATCGAAGAAAATCCCCTGCCTGCAGTCCACGGGCGGGTCTGTTATCACCCCTGCGAAACGGCCTGCAACCGCGCTCAGGTGGATGATGCCGTCTCCATTCATGCCATCGAGCGTTTTCTCGGCGACGAGGCGCTGGCCCGTGGCTGGCAGCCTGCACCGCCCGCGCCCGCCAGCGGCAAGAAGGTGCTGGTGATCGGTGCCGGCCCCTCCGGCCTTTCTTGTGCCTGGCACCTCAACCGGCTCGGCCATCAGGTAGAGATCCGCGAGGCGGGCCCGCTTGCCGGCGGCATGCTGCGCTTTGGCATTCCCGCCTACCGCCTGCCCCGTGACATACTGGATCGGGAGGTGGCCCGCATCGTCGCTGCCGGGGTGACGCTGACTCTCAACCACAAGGTGGAAGACGTGCTCAAGGCACGCGACGAGGGGGGCTTTGACGCCGTCTTCATGGCCATCGGCGCCCATCTGGCCAAGCGGGTCGACATTCCGGCCCGCGAGGCGGGCAAGATCCTCGATGCGGTGAGCTTCCTCGAGCAGGCCAGCCTGGCGGAGGAGCAAGGCTTGCCGCCACCCAAACTGGGACGACGGGTGGCCATCTACGGTGGCGGCAACACCGCCATGGACGCGGCCCGTACCGCCCGCCGCCTCGGGGTCGAAGAGGCAATGATCATCTATCGCCGCGACCGGGACCATATGCCGGCCCACGCCTTCGAAGCCGACGAGGCCGAGGAGGAGGGGATCAAGATCAACTGGCTGCGCACCATCCGTCAGCTCGACAGCACCAATATCGAAGTGGAGGTGATGGCGCTGGATGCCGAGGGCAAGCCGGTGCCCACCGGCCAGTTCGAAACCCTCGAAGCGGACTCCCTCATTCTGGCGCTGGGTCAGGAGGTGGACTTGAGCGTGCTGGAGAGCATCCCCGGCGTGCGGGTCAACAAGGAGGGAGTGGTGCAGGTTGGCGAGAACCTGATGACGGACGTGCCGGGCCTCTTTGCCGGCGGTGACATGGTGCCCTCCGAGCGTACCGTCACCATCGCCACCGGCCACGGCAAGAAGGCGGCGCGCCATATGGATGCCTGGCTGCGCGGTCGCCTCTACCACAAACCGCTCTCCTACCCGCTGGTGGGGCCGGAGCAGTTGCAGCTCTGGTTCCAGACCCATGCCCCCGCCAGCAGCCAGCCGGTCAAACCGCCCTCGGCGCGGGACGACTTTGGCGAGATCATCGGCGGACTGGACGAGACTGCGGCCCGCTACGAGGCGGCGCGCTGCTACTCCTGCGGCAACTGCTTCGAGTGCGACGGCTGCTATGGCAGCTGCCCCGAGCAGGCCATCGCCAAGCTGGGGCCGGGTCTGGGGTATCAGGTGGATGCCGAACTCTGCACCGGTTGCGGTGCCTGCCATGACCAGTGTCCCTGCCACGCCATCGAGCTGCGCCAACCGGAGGAGTCCCAATGAAACATGAATTGATCATGGTCGACGGCAACGAAGCCGCGGCCCGGGTGGCGTATCAGCTGAGCGAAGTGTGTGCCATCTACCCCATCACCCCGAGCTCGACCATGGCCGAACTGGCCGACGCCTGGGCCGCGGAGGGGCAGACCAACCTGTGGGGCAACATCCCCACAGTCGTGGAGATGCAGAGTGAAGGGGGAGCGGCCGGCACGGTGCACGGCGCCCTGCAGGCGGGGGCGCTGGCCACCACCTTCACCGCCAGCCAGGGGCTGATGCTGATGCTGCCCAACATGTACAAGATCGCCGGTGAATTGACCTCGGCGGTGTTCCATGTGGCGGCCCGATCCTTGGCGGCGCAGGGGCTGTCGATTTTTGGCGACCATCAGGACGTGATGGCGGCGCGCAGCACCGGTTTTGCCATGCTCGCCTCCGGCTCGGTGCAGGAGGCGCAGGACCTGGCCTTGGTCGCCCACAGCGTCACCCTGCAGTGCCGGGTGCCTTTCATCCACTTCTTCGACGGCTTTCGCACCTCCCACGAGGTGAACAAGATAGTCGCGCTGCACAAAGATGAAATTCGGGCGCTGATCGACAACGACTGGGTGCGCGCCCACCGTTCGCGGGCCCTCAACCCGGATCATCCGGTGATGCGCGGCACCGCCCAGAACCCCGACACCTATTTCCAGTCCCGCGAGAGCGTCAACCCCTTCTACGAGGCGGTGCCGGCACGGGTGCAACAGTGCATGGATAGCCTCGGCGAGCTGACCGGCCGTCACTACCGGCTGGTGGAGTATCACGGCGCCCCCGATGCCACCGACGTCATCGTGTTGATGGGGTCGGGGGCGGCCACCGCCCGCACGACGGTGGATTGGCTCAACCAGCAGGATCGCAAGACCGGGGTGCTGGTCATTCGCCTCTATCGCCCTTTCCCGGTACAGGCGCTGCTCGATGCGCTGCCCGAGAGCGTGCGGCGCATGGCGGTGCTGGATCGCACCAAGGAGCCGGGCGCCGGTGGCGAGCCGCTGCTGCTGGATGTGCAGAGCGCCCTCATCGACGGCTTGCAGCGCGGCCTTATCAAGCGGCTGCCCTGGCTCAGCGGTGGCCGCTATGGCCTCTCTTCCAAGGAGTTTACCCCCGCCATGTGTGCGGCGGTATTCGAGGAGCTGGCCTGTGACGCGCCGCGCCCGCGCTTTACCGTGGGGATAGTGGACGACGTTTCCGGCCTCAGTCTGGCCTGGCACCCAATCGGCGATCTGGAGCCTGCCAGCCGGGTGCGGGCGCTCTTCTTTGGTCTCGGTGCCGACGGCACCGTGGGCGCCAACAAGAACAGCATCAAGATCATCGGCGAGCTGGAGGGGTTCCACGCCCAGGGTTACTTCGTCTACGACTCCAAGAAGTCGGGCTCGCGCACCGTCTCCCACCTGCGCTTTGGCCCCGAGCCCATCGACGCGCCCTGGCTTATCGAGCAGGCGAGCTTTATCGGTTGCCACCAGTGGGGTTTTGTCGAATCTGTGGATCTGCTGGAGTTTGCCGCCGAGGGGGCGACCCTGCTGCTCAATGCTCCCCATGAGCCCGACCGAGTCTGGGCCGAGCTGCCCGAGCGGCTGCGCGCCCGCATCCGCGCCCTCAATATCCAGCTCTATTGCATCGACGGCGATCGGGTGGCCGAGCGCAACGGCATGGGCAATCGCATCAACACCATCATGCAGACCTGCTTCTTCGCCCTGGCCGGCATCTTGCCGCGGGATGAGGCGATTGCGCTGATCAAGGAGAGCATCGAGAAGAGCTATGCCCGCAAGGGGCCCGAGGTGGTGGCGCGCAACTTCGCGGCGGTAGATGACACCCTGGCCCATCTCCATCAGGTGGCCATCCCGGCCGGTGAGGAGCAGACCAGCGATTATCCGCTGCCGCTGGCGCCGGGTGGCAGCGAGTTTGTCCAGCGCGTCACCGGCGAGATGCTGGCGGGGCGTGGCGATCGCATCCCGGTCTCCATGCTGCCGGTGGACGGCACTTACCCCACCGCCACCAGTCGCTTCGAGAAGCGCGATATCGCCCGCGAGATCCCGATTTGGCATTCGGATATCTGCATCCAGTGCGGCAACTGCGTCTTTGTCTGCCCCCACGCGGCGCTGCGGGCCAAGTTTTACCATCAGGACTGGCTGGCAACCGCCCCCGAGGCCGCCCAGTCGGTGCCTGTCACCGCCAAGGGCTTCCCCGACAGCCGCTACACCCTGCAGCTCTATCCGGAGGATTGCACCGGTTGTGGTCAGTGCGTGAAGGCCTGTCCGGTGCGGGCCGGAGCGGATGAAAACGGTGAGGGCGAGCGTGCCATCGCCATGATGGACAAGGCGCCGCATCTGGCTGGCCAGAAACAGGCGCTGCGCTGGTTCGAGAGCCTGCCCTGGCCGGCCCGCGAGCGGGTGGATTTCTCCACCGTGCGCGGCACCCAGTTCCTCGAACCCCTGTTCGAGTTCTCCGGCGCCTGCGCCGGCTGTGGCGAGACCCCCTATCTCAAGCTGCTGACCCAGCTGTTTGGCGATCGCATGCTGGTGGCCAACGCCACCGGTTGCTCCTCCATCTATGGCGGCAACCTGCCGACCACCCCCTGGGCCAAGAACGGCGAAGGAAAGGGGCCGGCCTGGTCGAACTCCCTGTTCGAGGACAACGCCGAGTTTGGCTTCGGTTTTCGTCTCACCGCCGATCAGCATCACGGTCAGGCGGTGGCAGCCTTGCAGGCGATGAAGGGGGAGATCGGGGTCGAGCTGGTGGAGACACTTGTCAGCGCCCCGCAGCGGCTGGAGTCGGAGATCCGCGCCCAGCGCACCCGGGTCGCGCAAGTGCGCGAGCGGCTGGAGGAGGTGAAATCCGGCAAGGCCCGCGAGCTGCTCTCGCTCATCGATCAGCTGGTGCGCCGCTCGGTCTGGATCATCGGCGGCGATGGCTGGGCTTATGACATCGGCTCGGCGGGGCTCGATCACGTGCTCGCCTCTGGCCGCGACGTGAACGTGCTGGTGATGGATACCGAGGTCTACTCCAACACCGGCGGCCAGATGTCGAAATCGACCCCGCTCGGTGCCGTCGCCAAGTTTGCGGCGGGGGGCAAGACGCTGGCCAAGAAGGATGTGGCGTTGCAGGCCATCTCCTACGGCAACGTCTATGTGGCCCGCATCGCCTTTGGTGCCAACCCGCAGCAGGCGCTGCAGGCCTTGCGTGAGGCCGAGGCCTATCCGGGCCCGTCGCTTATCATCGCCTACAGCCACTGCATCGCCCACGGTATCGACATGGAGTTTGGCCTGACCCAGCAAAAACGCGCCGTGGCCTCCGGTCACTGGCCGCTGATGCGCTACAACCCGGTACTGCGCAGTGCGGGGCAGAACCCCTTCAGCCTCGACAGCCTGCGCCCCTCCATTCCGCTCGCGGAATATCGCCAGGAGGAGACCCGTTATCGGGTGCTGGCCCAGAGCCATCCGGAGGAGGCCGAGCGGCTGATGCAGGTGGCACAACAAGTGGCGTGGCAGAAGTGGGCCACCTACGAGGAAATGGCCACCCGCGAGGCCAGTCATTTCCATCCGCCGGTGTGAGGATTGGGTTAACTCTGCATAAAACGAAGCGGGCCACTGGCCCGCTTTTTATCAATAGATGGGAAATGTAATGAGATTTACTCAGTCATAAATTATTTACAGTAAGAAATGATTTGTTGATTAAATAAGTTTGTCTCGGCAGGATATACAGCAATAGCTTGTTGTATGGTAAAAGTTTTTATCATAAAAAATGTAAGGAGCATCTCTAGATGATTAATGAATATGTTGCTCCCATATTTACAGTGCTTGGGGTAATTCTTGGCGGAGGCGTAAGCTATTTCACTAATACCAAGGTGAAACAGGTCGAGTTTAGACAATCAATGATTAGATATGAGCTTGAAAATCGTAGGAAACTATATAGTGATTTTCTGGCTGAGGCCAATAAATTCGCATTAATTTCAATAGAGAACAAAAGTTCATCACCTACATTTCTTCTTGATATATCCCGCTTGCTTGCTGAGATTGAGCTGGTTGGAAGTAAGGACATCCATAAACAAGCTAGGAGGATTTTAGAGTATATAGTTAATGCTCATTCAAAAGATGCAAAGAATATTGAGGCTTTACTTCTAATTCGTGCTCAATTTGTAGAGTTGGTGAAACTTGAATTTAATTCTATTGAGAAGAAAGTATAATAAACGCAGGGTATAGGTAGTTTGTACGTAACCTAAATAATCCTCTTTAGAGGAGAGAATATCAAAGGAGTATGCATTGTTGCGTCCACGCATTCTGTTTAAGTACCGTAAGTTTGATAAAGGTTGTCTCGAGCTTTTAGTTAATCGCGAGCTCTGGTTTGCTACACCAGCATCGTTGAACGATCCTTTTGAAGGTGAATCTTCGTTTTCAGAAGTGTTAGATGCTGTCTGGGATCGTTATCCATTTCCCAAAAGTGATAGAGATATTTATCATAGTAAAATCGAGAAGCAGCTTGAAAGTGTTGGGATCTGTTCATTCAGTAAAGCTAGAAAAAATCAATTGATGTGGGCACATTATGCTGATGAACATAAAGGTATATGTATCGGTTTCAAAGAGGGTTTAATTCGCCCACAAGATTCAATGATTAATTCTATTGATGTGACTTACCAAGATGAGTATCCATTCAAAGAGATAATAGAACGATTTCATTATTATGAAAAGTATGCAGGTGTAAATAATGCCGATAGCATTGCTGGTGATATATTTTATTCGGTATTAGGGACTAAATATACTAGTTGGCGCTATGAGAGAGAGCGAAGGCTTATTTCGTGGAGGTCTCAAGCTATAAAGTTTGACCCACAAGCAATTAATTCAATCTCTCTTGGTCTGAGGATGGCTGAACGTGACAAACAAACATTGCAGAAGTTTATTTCTGGTTCCGAGTGGAGGCATGTTAAATTATTCCAAGCTGTAAAATCAAAAACAAAATACGCACTGGAATTTGAGTTAATAAAAAACAATTGCAATTAGTAAATTGATTGGTTTAATGATTTTCGTATAGGTATCAAATACCGCCATCTTGGCGGTATTTGATTATCAGTAGGTTTAAGGCTTCCTTTTCCTACCAAGGCAGGTAAGCTGCGGGGCAAATAGCGTCAAGCAGGAGAAGGGACGATGACAGAACAACATTTCGCCGGGACGATCGGCATTCTGGGAGCGGGGTGGCTCGGGCTGCCGCTGGCGCGGGCCCAGCTGGCGGTTGGCAAGCAGGTAGTTATCACGGCCAGTAGCGGCGAGAGTACCGCCTGATATGGCCTGCTCAGCGTTGTCGTGAGCGGCCAACAAAAAGCCCGGCGTTGGGCCGGGCTGGCAGGATAAGTTGCTTATCCAGGTATTCGTCGAGGCGTCTATTGTGGATGTTGTTTGAGGATGTCGTAGATCTCCTCTTTCAGTTTAAGTTTCTGTTTTTTCAGATCCTTCACCTCGGAGCTGTAGTCGCTGGCATGATGCTTTTCCAACTTTCTAATCTCCACATCCAGGTCGTTGTGCAAGTCAAACTTCTTTTGGAAATGGACATCACTGCTCTTCAGTTGCGAGATGAGCTCTCTGTACTCTGGGAACATGTAATGCGGCCTCCTTGGTTTCGTTTGATTGTGCCTGCAAGACCAAACTACCGCGTCCCCCGCGAGATAAATGTGATCCGGCTCCAATTCGGGACCAATGATTTGCTGCATGGGATGGGCGATTTTTAACTGTTTGAATCACAAGCTGATAAGGCTTTTATCGGTAAGCAGAGAGTCTGAAAAGTGCAGGATGGATCACAATTGTGACGGCCGGATGACAGCTTGTGGCCGCCAGGCGGGCAGCAAAAAGGGGCGCAGGGCCCCTTCTTGGTAACAGGTGCAGCGTTTACTCTTTTTTCTTTTTCTTCTCGGGCAGCGGCTTGCCATCGCGGGCGATCACCTTGCCCACCTCGAAGCCGATCTGCGCCGCCAGCTCTTCCAGATCCGCGGCCTTGGCTTCGTTGCCGATGGCGTACTGGTAGTTGGCGATGGTGATCTTCTCGGCCACCGGGGTACCCGGGACGATCGGCTCGCGCCAGCCTTGACCTACATGGGCCACCAGGGTGCCGTTCATGATGAGCTCGCCGACGATCTCCTGGGTGGGGATGCCCTTGCCGTAGGTGAGGCCTTGCGGGTGCTTCTTGCCGACCAGCGGCTCGGTGCTTGCGGGCATCAGCTTGGTGCGGATCAGCCACTTGGGCGATTTGGTCTTGCCCACCGCCTTGCCGGTCTGGTACTCGTTGATCTTGATGGTCTTGATCATCTGGGCCATGAAGTCCTTGGTCAGCGCTTTTTGCGCTTCGCTGGTTTCATCGATGGCGATGGGGGCCACGTACCAGGTCTGGGCCGCCTGTGCCTTGGGGGCGGCGGGGGCGGTTTGCGCCATGGCGAGCGGGCTGAGCAGGATGGCCGCCAACAAGAGTCCTATCTTCTTCATTGTGATTCCGCTTATGTTTCAACAAGAATTTTGTTTTGCCAGCGACGACTGCGCCAGCGCCAGAACATGGCCAGACCGCGCACCCACTCGTCGCAGGCGAGCGCCAACCAGATACCGACCAGTCCATAACCCTGCATGATACCAAGGAAATAGGCCAGTGGAACGGCAATCCCCCACATGGAGACGAGCGCCATGTAGAGCGGGAAACGGGCGTCCCCGGTGGCGCGCAGGGCGTTGATCACCACCAGATTGAAGGTACGGCCGGGTTCCAGAATGAGGCTTATCAAGAACAGCTGCGCCACCTGGGTGATGATGTCGGCATCATCGGTGAACAGGCTGATGATGGTGCGGCCGTTGAGGGCCGCCAGCAAGGCGATGAAGGCGGTGACGATGAGCCCCAGTTTCAGGCTTTTGAGCAGCTGGCGGTAGGCCTGCTCGAAGCGGCGAGCCCCTGCCAGGTGGCCGATGATGATCTCGTTGCCAAGGCCGATGGAGAGGCCGAACAGCAGGATGAACAGGCAGATCTGGAAGAAATAGGACTGGGTCGCCAGCGCCTTGTCGCCGAGCAGGCCGACGAAGGCGGTCACCACCATGAACTGCAACATCCAGGAGAGGTTCTCGCCGGCGGCCGGCAGGCCGATGTGCAGCACCTTGCCCAGCATCAGCCGGCTGGGTTTGACGATCTCGGGCAGGCGCAGCCGGATGCCGGTCTTGCGCGCCACCAGCCACACCAGCAGCACAACGCCGACGATGCGACCCGCCACCGTGCTGATGGCGACCCCGGCCACCCCGAGCTGGGGCAGGCCGAACCAGCCGTAGAGCAGCAGCAGGTTGCCGACGAAGGTGATGAGGTTGACGATGAGGGTTACGTACATCGCCTGACGGGTGTGGCCGTGGGCGCGCAGGGTGGCGGCCAGGCAGAGCGCCGCCGCTTCCGGCAGCAGGCACAGTCCGATGATCTGCAGGTAGAGGGTGGCATCGCTCATCAGGTTGGCGGGCAGATTCATCAGCGCCAGCATGGTGCTGGCCCCGGCGATGACGCCGACGGCGGCCACCAGCCCCACCAGCAGGTTGAAACCGATGGCGGTGTGGATGACGACGCGCGCCTTCTCCTTGTCACCGGCCCCCAGATACTGGGTGATCACCACGCTGGTGCCGATGCTGACGAAACTGAACAAGGTGATGGCGAGATCGAACACCTGGTTGCCGACCGCGAGCGCCGCCACCCCCTGATAGGAGACGTGACCCACCATGAAGGTGTTGAGGGCCCCGGTCAGAAAGTGCAGGGCGAGATCGATAAACAGTGGCCAGGTCAGGGAGAAGAGGGTGCCCGGACCTGCGTGGGATTGAGTTTGCATGGGGTGTCCAAATACTGGGGATGGCCCTCGTCAGCGCCATCTGGACGGGCATTTAACACCAAGCGGGGGCGAGGCGCAATCGTGGCGGTGACCAAGAGGAGGCAGAGAGCGCGGGCCCTGCCACCATGGGCAGGGCCCGCACTGGATCAGGCCGGGGTAGCGCCCGCCTCCTGCTCAGAGGGGAGCGTGAGGCGCGCCGAATCGGGCAGAGCGTCATCCTGGGGCCAGCGCGAGAGAATGGCCTCGGTGGTGCTCTCCACCACCTCGTCATCCTTGAACACCGGCTCGCGGTAGCAGCGGGTCATGCGCAGCGCCTGATACATGTCGGGGCAGAGGATGATCCCCTCGTCGCCGACCCGGATCCCGGCCTGCTTGAGCCACAGGCTCATCTGGCCGTGGCGGCCGGCCATTACCATGTGGATGCCGCGTCGTTTCAGATCCTTGTGCAGCTCCCCCAGCATGCTCATCACGCTGATGTCCTGATGGGTGAAGCAGGCCACCGCATCCACCACCAGGCATTTGGGGCTGTGGGGATCCTGCACCAGCAGCGCCAGTACCCGCCGTTTGAAGTAGGGGGCGTTGAAGTAGGTGAGCGGCGAGTTGAAGCGATAGACCAGGATGCCGGGAATGGCCTTGGCCTGTTCGTTGTCCCCCAGAGTGCGTACGACCCCTTCGTCGTCCATGCCGAGCAGCTGGTCGGTGGGGCGCATCACGTTGCGCAGGAACTGGAACAGCCCCAGCAGCACCGCGAGGGTGATGCCCGGAATGACCCCCATGGCCAGCACGCTGATGAAGGTGATGAGCGCCAGCCAGAAGGCGGAGCGATCGGAGTGGCGCAGCGCCCACAGACCGCGAAAGTCGGTGAGCGACAAAGACGCCATCACCAGCACCACGCCGAGGGCGGCGGTGGGGATGTATTGCAGCGGCGCCGTCAGGTAGAAGGTGACCAGGGCGATGACGGCGGCGGCGATGATGGAAACCAGCTGGCTCTTGCCGCCGTTGGCGTCGTTGACCGCGGTGCGTGAATCCGCGCCGCTGATGGCAAAGCCCTGAGAGGCTGCCGCCGCCAGGTTGGCCATGCCGAGGGCCCGAAACTCCTTGTCCGCATCTATTTCGTAGCCGTTCTTGGCGGCGAAGCTGCGGGCGGTCAGCATCATGGAGACGAAGCTCACCATGGCCAGGTTGAGCGCCGGCAGCACCAGCTCCCGCATCAGGCCGGGGGGAAACTCCGGCAGCTGGAAGGCGGGCAGGCCGGAGCCGATGGCGCCCAGGGTGGCGATGCCGAACTGGCCGAGATCGAGCGCCCACACCAGTCCCGCCGTCACCACCATGGCCACCATGGAGGAGGGCCAGGCCGGCTTGAAGCGCTTGGCCAGCAGCAGGGTGAGCAGGGCGGTCAGGCTCATGGCCAGGGTGGGCAGATGGGTCTGGGTGATGTAGCTGGCACCGCCGGCGATCCGCTCGATGAGGTAGCGCTCGCTGAAGGTGAAGCCGAAGATCTTGGAAAGCTGGCCCACCATGATGGTGATGGCCACCCCGTTGAGCAGCCCCATCAGGATCGGGCGGGAGAGAAAGTCCGCCAGCACCCCCAGCTTGAAGCGGCTGGCGATGAGGCACCAGAAGCCGGTCATGGCGGTCATGGTCATTACCAGCTGCCAGTGGCGGGTGGCATCCCCGGCGGCGAGGGGGGTCACCACGGCGGCGATCACCGCGCAGGTGGCGGCGTCCGGGCCGACGATGAGCTGACGGGAGGTACCGAACAGGGCGTACACCAGCATGGGCAGGATGCAGGAGTAGAGGCCGACCAGCGGCCCCACCCCGGCCAGCTCCGCATAGGCGATGGCCACGGGCAGGGCCACCGCGGCCACCGACAATCCAGCGCGCATATCCGGCATCAGCCAGGCCCGCTGGTATTGCAGCAGGGCGGCGAGGCCCGGTAGCCAGCGTTCGAGTGAGAAGAAGTCGCGCATTATTTAACCCATTGAGTTACAAACAGCTTTTCCTTAGTGTGCCCAAGGTTATCGAAACATTGCAATCAGGTTATGGCCAGTTCACCACCAGGTCAGGCCACAGCCGTTGCCACTCCTTGGCCTTGACCCGCTCGGTAAAGACCCGGCGCTCCTGGCGACAGCGCGGGTTGGGATCCACCTGCAGGAACCAGTTGGGGGCAAAGCCGTAAGGGGCCAGCCACTCGAATGAATCGTCTGCCAGCAGCCGGACCCCGATGCAGGTGGGCACCTCCACCCAGTGGCTGAGGGCCGAGAGCGAGCTGGTGAAGGGGGGCACCAGCTGGCGCACATGCATGCGGGCCTGATTGCGCACCTCCCACTGCTGGCCCGGCACCCTGGCGGCGAGCCAGGCTTCGTGTTCGGCCTCCTGCAATCCAGTGGGATCAGCACTGTCCAGATAGATGAGATCGATGTCGTTGAGGGCGGTCGGCACCGATTTGCGGTGCAGGTGATCCCAGATGAGGTTGCGGATAAAACCGGCCCCCAGCGCCCAGTCGGGCAGTGCCAGTTCACGGGCGGCCCGCAGGCAATCCATGCGCTGCTCATCGGCCCGCAATAGGGCTTCGGTTCGTGCCTGCAGGTCGGCTTCCAGCGCGCTCTGGCGAGCGTGCGAGGCTGGCGTGCTGTGACGCGTCTGGGTGTCAGCCGGCATTGCGGCGCAACCAGACGTCGATGTAGCTGCAGCTCGGCACTATGGTGAGCCCTTCGGCCTGGGTCCAGCTGTAGAAGGTGCGCGCTAGCTGATCGGCGATCCCCTGCACCCTGAGCTCGGGCGGGACGAAGGTGCTGTAGGCGTCGATGGTTTTGGCGTCGAGCCGCCGGTAACGCAGCCTGGACTCCTTGCCATCCACCACACAGATGAATTGCTGCTGGTTGGCCTGATGAATGATCTCGCTCATGCTTGCTCCTCGGTACGGGGGATGGGGTTATCTGACCATGTTGGCGCCCCTTTGCCAACTGTTCGGGGTCGCTTACACTGCGAGCCCGGCCGGGTACATACCCGCTAGCCAAGGTATAGAACAGTTCACGAAGGATGGATCCCATTATGGCTTTTGCCACGCTGGAAGAGTTGATCGGCAATACCCCCCTGCTGGCGCTGCGTCGCATCAATCCCCACCCCGGTGTCACCCTGCTGGTCAAGCTGGAGGGCAACAACCCGGCCGGCTCGGTCAAGGACAGGCCGGCGCTGAACCTCATCAAGTGCGCGGAGGCGAGTGGTCACTTAGCGCCTGGGGCCCGCCTCATCGAAGCCACCTCCGGCAACACCGGCATCGCGCTGGCCATGGTGGCGGCGGCGCGGGGCTACCGGATGCGGCTCGTCATGCCAAATACCATGAGCCAGGAGCGGCGCGATGCCATGCAGGCCTATGGCGCCGAGCTGGTGCTGGTGGAGGGCGGCATGGAGGCTGCGCGCGACCTCGCCCTGGCGATGCAGGCGCGGGGCGAGGGGCTGGTACTCGATCAGTTCAACAATCCGGCCAACCCGGATGCCCATTACCTCTCCACCGGCCCCGAGATCTGGCGCCAGAGCGAGGGGGCGGTCACTCACTTCGTCTCGGCCATGGGCACCACGGGCACCATCATGGGGGTCTCCCGCTACCTCAAAGAGCAGAACCCGGCGGTGCAGGTGATCGGCCTGCAACCGGCCGAGGGGAGCCAGATCCCGGGGATCCGGTGCTGGCCTGCGGCCTATTTGCCGGCCATTTTCGAGCCTGCCCGGGTCGATCGGGTGCTGGACGTGACCCAGCAGGAGGCGCTCGCCATGATGCGCCGGCTGGCGCGGGAGGAGGGGATCTGCTGCGGGGTCAGCTCGGGGGGCGCCGTGGCCGGCGCGCTGCGGGTGGCGGCAGAGATCAAACAGGGAGTGGTGGTGGCCATCATCTGCGATCGGGGAGATCGCTACCTCTCCACCGGGGTGTTTAGCGACGAGCAAGGCTGAGTGCTTGCGTCAGCGTGATGATTAACGTGATATGTATCAACAGCTTGCTGATACATTGCACTGTGTACCCCTTGTAACAATCAACACCGTTGGCAGGGTTGATTCCATTTGCCTCCTGTTTGACACTCGGCGCCCTTGGTTGACCGATGCAAACAGGAGCGTCCCATGATCTTGCCTTCCTCTCTTCGTCTTTCTCTGTTTGGCCTGTGTCTGGCCACGGCGGGTTGTACCGTCGAACCCTATGCCTATCAGTGCGGCGACAAGCAGTGCTCGGTGATTGATCACCAGGGGCAGAAACACGAGCGGCCGCTGGACGAGGTAAAACCCGTCTGGGAGCGCAAGCAGGAGCGGGAAGAGGCCGTGCGCCGCAACAAGGAGTCCATCTGGCGCGAAAAAGCGCCCGAAGATCGCGGCAACTACGGCGCTGGCGCCACCATCAGCTGGTAACAGGAGGCCCCGCGATGCGGGGCCTCTGTCTGATTACTCCCAGGCCAGCTCGAGCAGGCCGAGCAGCTGGGTGCGGTCGGCATCCTTGCGGTTGTAGAGCAGGGCGCCGTCGTTGATGGCGAGATCGCGGATCTCGGGCAGCAGCGCCTTGTCGGTGACGCCGGCCTCGCGCAGGGTGCGCGGCAGCTTCACCGCCTGCCACAGGGTATCGCGCAGCGCCTGCAGCGCCTCGATGGCGGCCTGGGGCCGCGCGGCGGCCGGGGTTGCGGCAAAGCGCTCGGCCCCCACCAGCGGCAGCAGCAGGCGGGCCAGCTCGGGATCGATGCCCGGCCGGTTGTAGTCGAGCACGGTGGGCAGGAAGAGGTTCATGCACAGGCCGTGGGGCAGGTGGCAGCGGGCCCCCAGGCTGTGGCCGAGGGCGTGTACCAGCCCTACCATAGAGTTGGAGAAAGCCATGCCCGCCAGGGTGGAACCTTCCGCCAGCTGCAGCCGCAGCCGCTTGTCCTGCGGGTTGCTCAGTACCTGGGGCAGAGCGTTGGCGATCTTCTCCACCGCCATCAGCGCCAGGGCGTCGCTGACCGGGTTCTTGGCATTGCCGATGAAGGCCTCGATGGCGTGGGTCATGGCATCCATGGCGGTGGCGGCAGTGATGTTGAGCGGCAGCCCCTGGGTGAGGCGCGGATCCAGCACCGCCAGCTGGGGCAGCAGGAAGGGGGAGGTAAAGGGCACCTTGCGCCCGCTCGCCTCGTCCTTGATCACCGCCACCAGGGTCACTTCCGAGCCGGTGCCCGCCGTGGTGGGCACCACCGCCAGCGGTTGCAGCGGCCGGGTCAGGCAGCCGGCGCCGGCGTAATCCAGCAGCCGCGTCCCCCCCATGGAGGCGAGAATGTTGACCGCCTTGGCGGTGTCGATGACGGAACCGCCGCCCAGTGCCACCAGGCTGTCACAGCCGAGCTCCCGGTAACGGGCCGCAATCCGCTCCACCACGGCGGTGGAGGAGTCGGCCGGGATCTCGTCCCAGATGGCGGCCACCGGCAGCTCCCCTTCGGCCAGCACCCCGGCCAGCAGGGTGGCGAGGCCGGTGCCGCTGACCCCCTTGTCGGTGAGCAGCAGCGGCTTGCGCGCCCCCAATCCAGCCAGTTCGCCGGCCAGTTGCTCCAGCGCCTGCTCGCCCGCCATCAGTTTGACCGGGCAGAAAAAATCGTAATAGCGACTCATGGTGCTCATCCTCTCGTTCAGCCGGTCAACAGACCCAGGTATATGTGGCAGGCCCGGCTCAGCTTGTGGCGTGGGCTCGGATAGTGGCGCAGCAGTGGCCGCGCGATGAAGGCCGGCAGGATCAGCGCCTGCAGCTGCTCCAGGGCCCGCACCAGGTGCATGGCGACGGTGAGATCCCCCTCCACCAGCAGGCGGTTCTCGCTGAACGCCTGATTGACCCCGAGCCGAAAGCTAAGGGCGCGAAAGGCGATGGCGGAATGCTTGAAGCGCACCCGCAGCGGATGCAGCCCGCCGGTGTCGGGCGCGGGGCCGCTCTGCCAGCGCCCAGCCGCCTTGTGAATGGTCAGGCCGTGGGTCATGCCGCTCACCTCCAGCCGGATGGTGAGCCCGTCCGGCAGGGGGGCGAGCTCCTGGCGCACCGCCTCGTCGATGCGGGCGGCGCGGCACAGGGTGCGGCCGATGATCCAGAGCAGGCTGCTGATCCACAGGCGACGACCCAGCGCCGCCAGAGTATCAAGGTGTCGGTTGTGCATAAGCGTGAACTCCCGAGATGGCGGACCAGAACAGGGCGAAGGCGCTGGCTTGCCAGTGGCCGTCCCGTCCCAGTTCAGGTTGGTCGACAAACAGCGAGGCGCAGGCCAGGAACTGGCCCTGGCACACCTCCAGCATCAGGGCCGGTGGAGCTTGCATCAATTCGCCGCTGGCCTGGCCCTGGGCCAGCAGGCGGGGTAGAAAACGCAGGGTGTCGCTCAGGATCTGGCTGCGCAGCGGGCGAGCCAGCAGGGGGGAGTGAAAGAAGCCCAGCACGAACTTGAGCTCGTGGGGGTGGGCCTGCATCCAGGCCATCGCCTGGCTCCAGTAGTGGCGTGCCTGCTCCTTGAGGGGCAGGGCGGCGTCGGCCTCGGTGATGGCGGCGCCAAGGCGCAGCTTGATGTCCTGGTAGAGGCTCTGGATCAGCACCTCCTTGCTGGGAAAGTGGTGAAACAGGGTGCCGTTGGCCACCCCGGCTGCCTTGGCGATGCGGGCGGTGGCGGCGCCCTGCAAGCCATCTTCGGCGCAGAGGGCAAGGGCGGCATCCAGGATCTGGCGGCGCTTGTCGGTCACGGGTGTGTTCATGCTGGTCTCGTCAGCGCAAAAACAGGGCCATCATCAGCCGCTGGTGCCAGCGCCGATAGGGAGGGTGCACCATGGTGCCGGTGCTGAAGCGTCCCCGGCTCAGCACGGTCTTGGCCTTGGAGAAGGTGAGAAACCCCTCGTGGCCGTGGTAGTGACCCATGCCGGAGGCACCGATGCCGCCAAAGGGCACGTCGTCGGCCGCCACCTGGAACAGGCTGTCGTTGATGGCCATGCCGCCGGAGTGGGTCTCCCGGATCACCTTGTGCTGCAGGGCGGGGTCCAGGCTCATCAGGTAGAAGGCGAGCGGGCGGGGCCGCGCGGCTATGTAGGCGAGCGCCTCGTCCAGCGAGTCATAGGGCACGATCGGCAGCAGCGGGCCGAAAATCTCCTGCTGCATCAGCTGGCAGTGGTTCGGCACTTCGGTCAGCAGATGGGGCAGCAGGCGATGGGCGCCATCGTCCCGGGCCGGGCTGCCACAGGGATGTATCTGGGCGCCAGCCCGCTCGGCTTCAGCCAGCCAGCTGGTGAGCCGTTCATACTGGCGGCCATTGATGATGGAGCCGTAATCCGCGCTGGCCAGCCCCTGGGGATAGAGGCGGGCGAAGTGATCGCGATAGGCCTCGACAAAGGCCTGCTCCTGACCGCGCGGCAGCAGCACATAGTCGGGGGCGACGCAGATCTGGCCGGCATTGAGGCTCTTGCCGAAGATCATCCGCTCCACCGCCAGCGCCAATGGCATGTCGGGGGCGATGAGGCAGGGGCTCTTGCCGCCGAGCTCCAGGGTGAGCGGGGTGAGCTGGGGGGCCGCCGCGGCCATCACCAGCCGGCCCACGGCGGTGGAGCCGGTAAACAGCAGGTGGTCGAAGGGCAGGGCGCTGAAGGCGGCCGCCACCTGGGCGTCACCTTCAATCACCATTACCTGGCGCTCGTCGAAGACGCCGTCCAGCAGCTCGCGCAGCACCCGGTTGGTGTGGGGGGTGAATTCGGAGAGCTTCAGCATGGCGCGGTTGCCGGCGGCGATGGCGCTGATGAGGGGGCCGAGGCTCAGCATCACCGGGAAGTTCCATGGCACTATGATGCCGACCACCCCGAGCGGCTGATAGAACACCTCCACCCGGGCCGGTGCCAGCAGCAGGCCGGTGTGGCGGCGGTGCGGGCGCATCCAGCGCTTGATCCGTTTCTGGGTGTAGTTGATCTGCATGACGCAGGGGAGGATGTCGGCAATCATGCTGTCGTAGTCGCTGCGCTGGCCATAGTCTTTGGCCAGGGCATCGCACAGCGGTTGCTTGTGGGCGATCAGGGCACGCTTGAGCTGGCTGAGATGGGCTCTGCGCTCGCTCAGACTCGGCATGGGATGTTGGTGACAGGCGTCTTTGAGTCTGGCCAGTCTGGCCGGGAGCGACAGCTTGTCGGTGGCCTCCTGCAACTGCATTGCTTCCATGGCATACCCCGCTGGTTAGGGACCGACTGATTGGTCGGTCTAAATCTAGCGTCTTGTTAACTGGCTGTAAAGTTTTGCCCGTTGGCTTAGGATGGGGCGCGGATGACTCACCCGGCGACTGTGCTGGCCTCCACACTTTCGTGGATTTGGGGTTGGTGAATTATCCAATAAGGGGTAGTTTTTGGCTATCAACCGACAAGGAGAGAGTGTTATGACCAGGGAACTGAACAGCTTGTTGGCCCGCCTGGAAGATGTGGTCGAGCGGATGCCGGATTGCTTCAACACCTATGAATTTGCCCAGAAGCTGGCGCTGCAGCATCAGCGCGAGTTTTTTGCCGCGGGTCACTCCCTGGCCGAACAGGAGGGGCGCCTGCTGCGGGTGCTGCACGAGAAGATTGCCGAGGCCCTGGCTGGCAGCGACAAGGTGATAGAAGGGGCGCTGTTGCCCTGCGTGACTCCCTGGGGCGAGCGGGCCACCTCGCCGCGCTGGCACCGCAAGCACTGAGCCATCCGTTGAATCAACAACAACAGGGCCCGTCGCGGGCCCTGTTGTTTTATGGCGGTCACTGGGTGAGGCGGCGCGCCTGCCAGTAACGGCTGTTCCAGTAGACGTTGTCGAGGCGCGAGCGGATCACCCCCTTGCTGGTGGAGGCGTGGATAAACTCCCCGCCGCCGGTGTAGACACCGACGTGGTATTGCTGCCAGCCGGTCTTGAAGAAAACTAGATCGCCGTGCTGCAGCCGGTAGCGATCGACCGGCCGGCCCAGGTTGGCCTGGGATTCAGTGGTTCTGGGCAGGTTGAAACCCATCACCTGCTGGTAGGCGAGCTGGGTGAAGGCGGAGCAGTCGAGGCCGGCCCGATCCGAGCCGCCCATGCGATAGGGCACGCCGCGCCACTGCTGATAGAATCCTTCAAAGGCGCTGCTCTGCTGGCGTGGCGGGGCAGGCTCGGGTGTGCTGGAACAGGCGGCCAGCAACAGGGCCAGCAGGGGTAGCAGCCATTTGCAATCCATGGGGGCTCCTTCGAGACGACAACGTCTCCATCATAAACGGGGTTCGGGGCTCGAACATAGCCTTGCTTGCAAGAAACAGCCTCTGGCTACCCCAAAAGAGGCGAAAACGCAGAGGGTCATAATATTATTTGTATTCATTTGAATAATATTTGGCGATTATCTTGAATGAGTATTTCAATATTAAAGTAGTTATTCCAATCAGCCCGGTCATGAAATGATAATTAACCTTGTTGACGCCGCCCCGTGATCTGTGTCACGTTCTGTCTCAGGGTTAATTCGTTATGATGGTGCCATCAAATAAATGGCAAGGGACCCCGCCATTTTCACCGCCAATATGATGGCAGCACCACAAGATATCTCTGGGTATATTCCCGCAACTGGTTCACATAATAATATTCGGCCAATGACTGGCGTCGGCTGACAATATCACCAGACAGAGGAGGGCCATCCCATGATATCCGGTCCATAGCAGTGAGTGTTCCCTCGCACCAGGAGGCCTGCGCTATCAGGCTGTCGCACCATCGTTCAGGCCGATGGGCGCTACCGCCAAGCCAACGGGCACAGTGCGAGATGCAAGGCGCAGTCAGGCGACCTTGAGGGAAGATTGCCGTCAGAGCGCGACTCCCGTGTAATAGCATCGGCGCATGCCGAATCATCCACCTTAGATCGTATCGCGATCCTTGTTCTGTCAACAATAAATGCATTCGCCGCCACGCTGTTAATTCACGGCGAGAATAATGAATGTCATGACAGGCAAGCAGAATAACGCCCGGAAATATAACCGTGAATAATATGGTTATGCCGTATTCGTTCATTGTTTAAATAGCTTGGCGTGATTCGACAAGGAGATAACAATGAAAAACAAAAAACCACGCAAATTCATCACGCAAGCCCCCACTCTCAGTCTGCTCGCGCTGGCCTTGTTGGCAGGCAGCGTGCAAGCCGAAGATATTGGCGAACGTACTGACCAGGGCACCGCCATGCTGGCCAGCCTGCAATCCGAACAGGGTCTGATTTACCTCAATGCCGATGTCTGGCTCAAGAGGCAGGGGGCGACGCCGCTCATGACTCGGGATCAGCTGCGCGAGCGGGTGCTGGCACGGGGCGAGCGTCTGTTCATCGATTTCAGCGCCGTCACCGACCAGAGCGAGCGGCAGCAGACCAGAAAGGCCATGGAGCAGCTGGCCGGCATCTCTTTTGATGCGGACTGGGTGCTGGTGTCCGGCTACAAGGGGGAGCTGCTGTTCACCCCGCTGGGAGGCGTCGATGACCCGGCCTTCTATCAGGTGATGGAGCGGGTCGAGAGCCTGGAAGGGCAGGGCAAGCGCCACAAGCGCTCGCTGACCCAGCCGCCTGCCGCCGAGGCTGGCCTGCCCCACGTGGCCTTCTACCTCAACGTCAACCGCAAGATCAGCGATGCCGAGTGTACCTTCCCGCGCTCGCGCACCTGGAGCCGGGGTGATCGGCTGTTCTGCGATTCGCCGAACATCTCGCTGGTTTACCGGGTCAACCTGGAGCGCTCCCTGCAATTTGGCAACACCGGCTCCGCCACGCCGGATGCCAAGATAGTGCGGATCTCGCTGGACGAAGAGTCGGCCGGTGCCGGCATCCAGCTCAACGAAGATCTCACTTGGAGCGAGAACATCGCGGACTACCTGCTGCTGGATGGCTGGGCCCGCGACTATGCCACCGATGCCATCGCCCAGGATTACCGCTTCAGTATCGAGGCGTCCAACACCAAGGCGGCGGTGCTCAAGAGCCTGCCGACCAACCTCAACAGCAAGTACGAGCATCGCGAGATCTCGGGTTTCGAGGTGGGGGTCACCGGCGGGGTCGAGGTGAACAAGGATGGGCCCAAGGCCAAGCTGGAGGCGTCGGCCAAGTTCAGCCAGCAGCGCCAGCTCGCCTACAACACCCAGGATTACCGGGTCGAACGCTCGGCGCCGAGCGCCCAGAAGGTGAGTTTCAGCTGGGTGCGCGATCAATACGCGACCGCGGAGTCCCTGCTCTCCTCCAAGACGGCCACCGTCTGGGGCATGGGCTACGACGTGGATCATAACCGCATCCAGCCGCTCAGCTACAAGGGGTTCGTGCCGAATCTGGACGTCATCTATAAGGCGGCACCGGACGAGACGGGCAGCACCGAGTTCAAGATCGACTCTTCGGTCAACATCCGCCCCATCTACACCGGCATCTACAAGCACTACTACGTGGTGGGGGCCCATGTCTCCTTCCAGGGCTTTGAAGATACCGACAAGCGCAGACGGGTGACGGCGTCCACCAGCTTCAAGGTGGACTGGAACCACCCGGTGTTTACCGGCGGTCGCCCGGTCAACCTGCAGCTGGGGGGCTTTGACAACCGCTGCCTGAGCGCGGATGCCAACCATGGTCTGAGCGCGGTAACCTGTGACGAGACCTCGGCCGCCCAGTCTTTCATCTATGACCAGTACGGCCGCTATGTCAGCGCGCAGGATACCCGCCGCTGCCTGGACGGCAACAACCTCGGCCAGCTGCAGAGCTGCAGCCTGAGCCTGGGTCAGCGCTGGGAGTGGAAAGCGGACAGCGATGCGCTCAGCAACCTGAGTGCCCATCAGCTGCTGGGTCATGACAAGCAGAGCGGGGCGCTGGGGCTCTACGACGAGAATGGCAATCCGCAGAATGTGAGTGTACGGACCCTGACCTCCTACACCCGCATCTTCGGGCCACCGGCCAGTCACTGACAGAGCTGGGCCTTGCGGCCAAGACAACAACGCCGGCAAGTGCCGGCGTTTTTTATGGATGGTGGATCAGGCCTTGTTTTCGATGAGCGGGGCGAGCAGCTCCGCCAGCTTGTAGAAGGTCTGCACCCGGGTGGTGCTGGGGCGCCATACCAGCCCTATCTCGCGATAGGGATGTTCTCCCGGCAGCGGGATGGCCACCAGATCCGTGTTGTCGAGGATGCCGGCATCGATGGCCATCTGCGGCAGGAAGGTGGTGCCGAGCCCGGCGCCGACCATCTGCACCAGGGTGTGCAGGCTGGTGGCGGCAAACGGGTTGATCTTGCTCTTGTCCCGCAGCCGGCAGGCGCTCACCGCGTGTTCGGTGAGGCAGTGCTCCCGCTCCAGCAGGAAGATGCTCTGGTTGGGCAGCTCCTTGTAGTCGAACGGGGTGTGCAGGCTGGCCGCCATGCTGGCGGGCATCACCATGTGGAAGGGATCCTGGCCGACCGTCTTGCAGTGAAAGCCGCCGATCTCCACCGGCAGCGCCAGGATCAGCAGGTCGAGCTGACCCTGCTCCAGCTGCTTGAGCAGGTTGGTGGTGGTGTCTTCACGCAGCAACAATTCCAGCTCAGGATAGGTCTTGCCGCACACCTGCAGCAGCTTGCTGAGCAGGAAGGGGGCGATGGTGGGAATACAGCCCAGGCGTACCGTGCCGTGCATGACGCCCCCCTGATGCTGGCCGAGCTCCATCAGATCCCGTGCATCGGAGAGCAAATTGCGAGCTCGCTCGACGATTTCCATGCCGACCGGGGTCATAATGAAGCTCTTGTGGTCCCGTTCCACCAGTTGCAGGTTCATCATGTCCTCCAGCGTCTGGATCCCGGTACTCAGGGTCGACTGGCTGACATGACAGGCCTTGGCGGCGCGGTTGAAGTTCTTGTGCTCGTCGAGAGCAACCAGATATTGCAGCTGTTTCAGGCTGGGCCAACGTTGCATAGGAAAACCCGATTAATGCTATCTATTTAATTTGATTTAACTAATCTACCATCGGGGCTATAGTTTGTCGCTTTAATTAGACGGACTTGGCTCTAGGTAGCCTGATCCTGACAGGATTGTTCACTTCACATAAAGAGGAATTGAATATGGTATTGGTAGGCCGTCCCGCACCCGATTTCACCGCTGCTGCCGTTCTGGGCAATGGCCAGATCGTTGACTCCTTCAACCTGGCATCCCACATCAAGGGCAAGGCAGCCGTCCTGTTCTTCTATCCGCTCGATTTCACCTTCGTCTGCCCGTCCGAGCTGATTGCCTTCGATCACCGTCTGGAAGAGTTCAACAAGCGTAGCGTGGAAGTGATCGGTGTCTCCATCGACTCCGAGTTCTCCCACAACGCCTGGCGCAACACCAAGATCGAAGACGGCGGCATCGGCCCGGTCAAGTACCCGCTGGTTGCCGACATCAAGCACGAGATCTGCAAAGCCTATGACGTCGAGCACCCGGAAGCCGGCGTTGCATTCCGTGGCTCCTTCCTGATCGACAAGAACGGTGTCGTTCGTCATCAGGTTGTCAACGATCTGCCGCTGGGCCGCAACATCGACGAGATGCTGCGCATGGTCGATGCCCTGCAGTTCCACGAAGAGCACGGCGAAGTGTGCCCGGCTCAGTGGGAAAAAGGCAAAAAAGGCATGACCGCCTCTCCGGACGGCGTTGCCAAGTACCTGTCCGAGAACGCTGCTTCCCTGTAATCGGGTCGGCAAACCGGATAGTGAAAAACCGATGCCCAGGCATCGGTTTTTTTATGGCTGTTATTCGGCAGGCATAAAAAAGCGCGCCCTTTGGCGCGCTTTGGTCATGGGTGTCCGGACTACTCGTCAAAGATACCGAAGTGATCCTTGGCGAAGTTGACCCGCTGCTCCACGTTCATCTTTACCTGGCCCAGCTTCTCGATGGTCTTGAGGTTGGGCACCAGACCGCGGCCGTTGGCGATCTGGATGGCAAGGCCCGGACGGGCGTTGAGCTCCAGCAGCATGGGGCCGCGGAACTTGTCCAGCACCATGTCGGTCCCGATATAGCCCAGGCCCGACATCTCGTAGCAGGAGGCCGCCAGGGTCAGCAGGGTGTCCCAGTGGGGCACCTTGAGCTCATAGAGATCGAGGCCGGTGTCCGGGTGGTGGCGCAGCGGATTGCCGAATTGCACCGCCCGCAGCGCACGGCCGGTACGCAGGCACAGACCCACCCCCACGGCGCCCTGGTGCAGGTTTGCCTTGCCGTCGGATGCAGCGGTGGAGAGGCGCATCATGGCCATCACCGGGAAGCCCTTGAAGATGATCACTCGGGCATCGGGGACCCCTTCGAAGGAGTAGCCGTCGAACACGTCATCGAAGTTGATGAGGCCTTCCACCAGCGCCACGTCGGGCTTGCCGCCCAGCGAATAGAGCCCGGCCAGGATGTTGGAGACATGGCGCTCCAGATCCTGCCCGTTGGAGGCGCTGCCATTGGGCTTGTAGAACAGACCCTCTTCCTGGCGCAGGATCACCAGGATCCCCTTGCCGCCGGAGCCACGCGCCGGCTTGATGCAGAAGCCCGGCCAATCCTTCACCAGCTCGGTGATGCGGCTCACGTCGTGCTGGGCACGAATGGTACCGATCAGTTCCGGTACCGTGACGCCGGCATCCAGCGCGATGCGCTTGGTCTGCAGCTTGTCATCCACCAGCGGATAGAGGCTGCGCGGATTGTAGCGGCTGATATAGGAGTGGTTGCGCTTGTTCATGCCGAGGATGCCTGATTGGGACAGGCTCCACGGGGTGGTGTACTTTTCCCAGAACCACATCTGTTACTTGTCCTTACCCGGAGTGGCACCCGATTTGATCTCGTCCACCAGCGGCTTGAAGCGCTTGAGTTCGCTCAGCTTGTAGCCGGTGTAGTTACCCATCAACAGCACGGTCGCCATCAGCACCAGCTGCAGGCCGAGGAAGTTGAAGGTAAGGTGACGGATCAGTTCGTTATCCATGGCCAGATAGGCGATGACGGCCACCAGCAGAGAGCCGCCACCCTGGCGGAACACCTCTTTCGGACCCTCTTCTTCCCACAGGATGGACATCCGCTCGATGGTCCAGGAGAGGATGATCATCGGGAAGAAGGTGATCTTCATGCCGTCGGTCAGTCCCAGCTTGAAGGCGAACGCGGAGAAGATGCCGATCATCGAGATCACCATGATGATGATGGCCGATATTCGGGCGACCAGCAGCAGGTTGAGCCGCGACAGGTAGGAGCGGATCACCAGACCGGTGCCGACGATCAGCAGGAAACCGATGAGACCGGTGACCAGCGAGGTCTGGATGAAGGCGACCGCGATCAGCACCGGCATGAAGGTACCCGAGGTCTTGATCCCCACCAGTACCCGCAGGAACACCACCATCAGCACGCCGATCGGGATCAGCAGCAAGCCCTTGAACAGGGTCTGCTCTTCCAGCGGCAGGCTGTGGATGGAGAAGTTCATCATCTCCGATTTTTCAAACTTCTGGGCCAGCGCCACGCTGACCGGCTGTTCCTGCTCGATCATCGAGAAGCTGACGCGGGAGTTGTGACCACCGGTCACGTCCAGCAGGGCGCCGGAGTTGTATTCCCACAGCAGCAGGTTGGCAGGGCGGCCCTGTTCACCGGTCTGCGGGTTGAACAGCTTGTAGTCGGTCGGGCTGTTGAACACCTGCAGGTAGTCCACCAGCTCCTGACGACGGCGGCCATCTTCCAGGCTCAGCGCGTGCACGACACGGGTCGGCACGTCGGCGTTGTTGAGCAGCTCGGCGATCAGGTTGGCGCGGCTCTTGTGCTTCTTCAGCAGCTCGGCGTTCTGCTCCTGCTTCTCGATCTCCTTGATGATCTCGCGAGTCAGGGTGTAGCCGTCGGCGGAGCGCTCCTGGGCACGTTCCAGGATCTGCTTCATGGCGGTGGCGTAGGGCTCGCTCTCGATCTGCTTCTCGATGGCCGGCGGCAGCGGGTTGGCGGCCGGTTTGGCATGGGCATCGGCCATCATGTCGACGCGGTAGTAGAGCTCCTGACGGCCGGAAGCGCTGCGGATGGACCACTCGGCGCGGGCATCGCCATCCTTCTCGACGAAGGAGAGACCGTAGCCCGGGCTCGCGGCGTTCTCGTTCATCAGGGTGAAACCGGGCTGGGTGCCCGGAATAGCCAGGGAGGCGATCACCGGCTCGCCGGTGGCCTCGAACTCCAGCTTGGCTTCGATGGACCAGATCTGGCGTTTTTCACCCGGCGTGAGCGGTACGTCCAGCGCGATGTGGTGATAGAACGTCATCCCCAGGCCGACAATGTACAGCAGGGCTACCAGCAAATAGAACGGCTTACGGGAAACCATGGATTATTTCACATCCTTGAGCTTGGGTTTGGGTTGGATATATTCGCGGGCCACATCAACCACGGCGATGTCTTTCAAAAACTCACGGCCCAGCAGCACGGGGAAGGCCATGTCGCTGCGGTCCTTCAGGGTAAATTCGGCCTTCTCGGTCATGTCGCCGATGCGTACCGCAAGGCGTACCACCGGACGGCGGTCGAGATCGTCGGCGGAGGCCTGACGCACCCGCACGTGGCGCACCAGCGGCGCTTCAATCTGGATCTTGTCGTCCATCTCCTGATGGCTCAGGAAGAAGCGCACCCAGTTCTTGCCGTTGCGCTCGAAGATGGTGATGTCCTGGGCGCTGATGGAGGAGGTGGTGGCACCGGTATCGACCCGCGCCTGGAAGGCGTCGTTGGCCGCGTCAACCCAGATCCACTCCGCCTCGCCGACCAGCAGCTTGCCATCGACGGTGTGACCCTGGCTCGGGGCCTGGCACTTCTCGGTCGGGATCGCCATGGGCTTGGGCGGCTCGGGTGGCAGGGATTCGAGCTTGCTGCCGACTTTGTTCACGGACTCTTTCATGTTGTTGACATCAGTGTTGAGCTGAACCAGCAGGTGCTGTTGCTGCACATACTGCTTCTGTTGCTGTTCCATGGATGTTTGCAGGCGCTGCTCGCTCAGATTGATCTCGTTGCGAAGCTCGGCCAGCGTCAAGGTAGGTACCGGGGGCGCTTTCTCCATACTGACACACCCGCCGAGACTGAGCAGGGAGAGCAGGGTCATTCCTTTTAATTTGCTTTTCATGTCATTCATTTAACTGTGCTTCCTGGAATTGGGTCAGTGTAACTTCCACAGCCGCCATCGGCTAGTCTTTGGCCTTTCTGGCAATCAGTACGGCACGTTTGGGTGCCGGGTGTCCTTCTACCGTGAGTGCGGGATTGGTTGGATCCAGATAATCACTCAGGGATTCATTAATCATCCAGTCGGTACGACGCTGTTCGTCGGTGCTGGTCATATTCTCGTCGACAATCCGCACATCGGTAAATCCGCAGCGCTCGACCCACAGCTTGAGGGCCGCGCTGGAGGGGATGAACCAGACGTTGCGCATCTTGCCGTAGCGATCGGTGGGTACCAGCACGTCGTTGACGCCGCCGTCGATCACCAGCGTCTCCAGCACCAGCTCGCCGTCGTCTTTCAACTGGTTGCGCAGTTGCTCGATGTGCTCGATGGGGGACTTGCGGTGATAGAGCACCCCCATGGAGAAGACGGTGTCGAACGCCCGCAGCTCCGGCAGCTCCTGAATGCCGAGCGGCAGCAGGTGGGCGCGCTGGTCGTTGCCGGCGAAGTGGCGGATGGCCTCGAACTGGCAGAGGAACAGCGGGCTTGGGTCGATGCCGACCGCCAGCTTGGCCCCTTCACCCACCATGCGCCAGAGGTGGTAACCGCTGCCGCAGCCCACGTCCAGCACGTAGCGACCGGCAAGCGGGCTGATGTGGGGCAGCACCCGATCCCACTTCCAGTCGGAGCGCCACTCGGTGTCGATGTGGATGCCGTGCACCGTGAAGGGCCCCTTGCGCCAGGGCATGAAGTGGCGCAGCAGGCTCTCCACCTTCTTGCGCTCCCCTTCGCCGAGGCTCTCGGCCGAGCCGATTTCGACCCGGCTGTGCAGCTCGATGTGGCCGGGGGCTACCTGCGGCAGCTTGTTGAGGGCGCGGTTCCAGCGCGGCAGATCACCGTGCTGGTTGTCGTGCTGCCAGGCGTGCAGCTGGGCGGGCAGGGTATGCAGCCAGTGGCTCAGCCGATTCTTGGCGATCAGCTGATAGAAGTTGGCAAAGTCGATCATGGCTGGGCAGGCTCGCTCGATTTGATGGCAATCATGGAGCCGAAGTTGAAGCACTGGAACCAGAGATCCTGATGGGCGAAGCCGGCATCCCGCAGGCGGGCCTGATGCACCGGCAGGCTGTCGGTGCGCATCACGTTCTCAAGGGCGGTGCGCTTCTGGCTGATCTCCAGCTCGCTGTAACCGTTGGCGCGCTTGAAGTCGAGGTGCAGGTCGATGAGCAGCTCGTTGACCGGTGCATCTTCGAAGCGGAATTTTTCGCTCAGGATCAGGATCCCGCCCGGGCGCAGCCCATCAAAGATGCGCTGGATCAGGGCGGCCCGCTTTTCGGGCTCGACGAACTGCAGGGTGAAGTTGAGCACCACCACGGAGGCGTTCTCGATGGCGATGTCGCAGATGTCCGCCTCCACCAGCTCCACCGGCACCTCGGACTTGAAGCCGGAGAGGTGGGCGCGGGCACGCTCGATCATGGGGTGGGAGAGATCCACCGCCGTGATGTGGCAGCCGGGCTGGGTGACGTGGCGACGCATCGCCTGGGTGGCGGCGCCGAGCGAACAGCCGAGGTCGTAGAGCCGGCTCTGGGGCTGGGCGTAACGGGCGGCCATCATGCCGATGGCGGAGATGATGTTGCTGTAACCCGGCACCGAGCGCTGGATCATGTCGGGGAAGACATCGACGACCTGTTCGTCAAAGCAAAAATCCCCCAATCGAGCGATAGGGGCGGCAAAAATCTGATCTTTGGTATGCATGCTGGCGCAACCTGACAGCCGGTGCGCGAACCGACTGTTTTGTTCAATTGAATCGTTGGGTGACACCGGTCCGGGCCGGGTCGTCACCGGTTCACGAACGGGGTGGCGGGCCTTGAGATCCATCGGGCCGGTTCCGTTCGCAATGGACCATCATCCTGGTCCTTTCTGAGGGCGGCACCATCTGCGGCAACGAGTTGCAGCGCACTGGCGTCAGGGCCCTGTTTATGGCGCCGGATGCCTGCCTGCATCGGATTGTGCTGGGCTGGCGGTCCGGGTCCTTACTTGGGGCGCTAGTGTAGAGGAAAGGTCGGCGTTTGTCTTGACGCCAAGCCCCGTCCAGCCACAAAAAAACGGCTTTTTTTCGCGGTGGGGAAGGCGGGGTGAGGCGGCTGACTAAAAGGGCAGCACGCCTTGGTGCGCGCGATCGTTTTCCCCCGGCCAGGGGGCCATCTCCTCCCCCAGCAGGCGGGCAACCTGACGGGCCAGCTCGGGGGATTGGGCGTTGTCGGCCGTATGTATAAAGAGGTAGAGATCTTTTCCCTCCGCCAGCCACTGGCGCCAGTGGGGAAGCCAGCCTGGCAGGAAGGGGTGGTTGGCGGCCGGATCCGGCAGGCCGATGAGCCGCACCACGGGGGCATTGGCGGTGGCCAGCAGGTGCACCGGCAGTCTCGGCTTCTTGCCCTGGGCATCGATCATGGCTGCCGTGGTGGCCGGCACCGAGAACAACGGCCGGCTGTCGAGCATGATGCGGTTGATGCCTCTCTCCATCAGCAGCCGGTTCAACTGCCGCTCCGCCTCGCCCTTGGCGAAGAAATCGGGGTGGCGCACCTCGAGGGCATAGCGAAACGCCGGCGGCAGCCGTTCGAAAAAGGCCGCCAGACGGGGCAGTCCCTGTGGGCCGAAGCGGGCGGGCAGCTGCAGCTTGAGCAGCCCCAGCTTGTCATGCAAGGGCTCCAGCAGGCGGATGAAGTCGCTCACTTGCTTGTCGGCGCTCACCAGATCGCTCTGGTGGCTGATGGTTTGCGGAAACTTGAAGCTGAAACGAAAGTGGGCAGGCACCGCATCGGCCCAGCGCCGGACCGTGTCGGGGGTCGGCGAGGCGTAGAAGGTGGTATTGCCTTCCACCGTGTTGAATACCCGGGCATAGTGGGCTAGGTGCTCGGCGGGCTTGGCGCCCACGCCCAGCAAGTGACCTGGCCAGGCCGGGTGAGACCATTGTGGCAGGCCCAAAAAGAGGCTCATGAGGGATCCTGTCTGCGGGTTTATCTCGTTTTACCCCCCTTTTTTGCCCCGGGATGTAAAAAACAGGGCAAAGGAGGCTGCTGGCCATTTTACCCAAATGGGGGTTTTCCTCTATAATGCCAGCCCTTTTGTTTGCCAATTTGTTGTGACTCACGCCGCTGTACGCATATTGTGACGACGGCAGCGGCCATGATGCGGCCAAACAACAATCGCTTGCCGATGCCCTCCGCCCGACAACCCGGCCGCTTGCCAGCCGCCTCTGGTCGAGCCGATATCGGCGGCAGGTGTCCGATCCCGGCGGTCGGACGGTACGAGACAGATTTCAAACCGGGCAAGAACAGGATCTGGCCAGCTGTGAGACAGACGGTGCTTGCCAGTCGTGCCCGGCGACCCAGGTTAACCGTCTCTCTACAAATTCGAAGGAAGAAGTCCATGCGCTCTATCTATTGCGGACAGGTCAATGAGGCCCATGCAGGGCAGACCATTACATTGTGCGGTTGGGTCCATCGTCGTCGCGATCTGGGCGGCCTCATCTTTATCGACATGCGCGACCGGGAAGGGATCGTGCAGGTGTTCTTCGATCCGGACAAACCGGACGCCTTTGCCCTGGCCTCCGAACTGCGCGGCGAATTCTGCATTCAGGTCTCCGGCGTGGTGCGCACCCGTCCCGACTCCCAGCGCAACAGCGACATGGCCACCGGTGCCATCGAGGTGTTTGCCCACGAGCTGACCATCATCAACCGTGCCGAGCCGCTGCCGCTGGACTTCAACCAGGTCAACAGCGAAGAGGTGAGCCTCAAGTATCGCTACCTGGACCTGCGTCGCCCCGAGATGGCCAAGTACCTGAAGACCCGCGCCAAGGCCAGTGCCTTCGTGCGCCGCTTCATGGACGAGCACGGCTTCCTCGACATCGAGACCCCGATGCTGACCAAGGCCACCCCGGAAGGGGCCCGTGACTACCTGGTGCCGAGCCGCGTGCACAAGGGCAAGTTCTACGCCCTGCCGCAATCCCCGCAGCTGTTCAAGCAGTTGCTGATGATGTCCGGCTTCGACCGCTACTACCAGATCGTCAAGTGCTTCCGCGACGAAGACCTGCGTGCCGACCGCCAGCCGGAATTCACCCAGATCGACGTGGAAACCTCCTTCATGACCGCGCCGCAAGTGCGTGAAATCATGGAAGAGATGATCCGCAAACTGTGGCTGCACATCCTGAACGTGGATCTGGGCGACTTCCCGATCATGACCTTCGACGAAGCCATGCGTCGCTACGGCTCCGACAAGCCGGACCTGCGTCTGCCGATGGAGCTGGTCGATGTGGCAGATCTGCTGACCGCGGTCGAGTTCGCCGTGTTTGCCGGCCCCGCCAACGATCCGAAAGGCCGCGTGGCTGCCCTGAAAGTACCGGGCGGCGCCGAGCTCTCTCGCAAGCAGATCGACGAGTACACCAAGTTCGTCGGCATTTACGGTGCCAAGGGCCTGGCCTGGATGAAGGTCAACGAAGCGGCCAATGGCATCGAAGGGGTACAGTCCCCGGTGGCCAAGTTCCTCTCCGACGCCATCGTGCGCGAGATCCTGGCCCGTACCGGTGCGGCCGACGGCGACATCATCTTCTTTGGTGCCGACTCCAAGAAAGTGGTGTGCGATGCCATGGGCGCCCTGCGCCTGAAAGTGGGCCGTGATCTGGGCCTGCTGGAGAACAGCTGGAAGCCGCTGTGGGTCATCGACTTCCCGATGTTTGAAGAAGATGGCGAAGGCGGTCTGGCTGCCATGCACCACCCGTTCACCGCGCCGAGCGGCCTGAGCCCGGAGCAGCTGAAAGCCAACCCGGTAGGCGCTTACGCCAACGCTTACGACATGGTGATCAACGGCTACGAAGTGGGTGGCGGTTCTGTCCGTATCCACAACAGCGAGATGCAGGCCACCGTGTTCGACATCCTGGGGATTACCCCGGCCGAGCAGCGCCTGAAGTTCGGCTTCCTGCTGGACGCCCTGAAGTACGGTACCCCGCCGCACGCCGGCCTGGCCTTCGGCCTGGACCGTCTGAGCATGCTGCTGACCGGTACTGAAAACATCCGGGACGTGATTGCCTTCCCGAAAACCACGGCGGCCGCCTGTCTGATGACAGACGCCCCCAGCTTTGCCAACGCCGCCCAACTGGGCGAGCTGGCGATTGCGACCACCGTCAAGGGTGATGAATAAGCCGTTACCGGCAGCAAAGGCCGCAGCAATGCGGCCTTTCCCTTGCATTAGTCATGACCAGTGTTACTGAAATTCAAAAATAACGGAGAGTCCCTATGGCAGGTCACAGTAAATGGGCCAACATCAAACACCGCAAGGCGGCGCAAGACGCCAAGCGCGGCAAGATCTTCACCAAGCTGATCCGCGAAATCACCACCTCCGCGCGTCTGGGTGATGCCGATCCTGCCAACAACCCGCGCCTGCGGGCGGCGGTGGCGGCTGCCCTGACCGGCAACATGACCCGCGACACCATCAACCGTGCCATCCAGCGTGGCGCCGGCGGTGGCGATGGCGAACAGCTCGAGACCATCGTGTACGAAGGTTACGGCCCGGCCGGCTCTGCCGTCATGGTGGAGTGCCTGACCGACAACCGCAACCGTACCGTTGCCGAAGTGCGTCACGCCTTCAGCAAGTGCGGTGGCAACCTGGGCACCGATGGCTCTGTTGCCTATCTGTTCAGCAAGAAAGGGCTGCTGACCTTCGTGGGCGTCGATGAAGATGCCCTGATGGATGCCGCCCTGGAAGCCGGTGCCGACGACGTGGTGACCGAAGAGGATGGCTCCATCGAGGTGTATACCACCCCGAACGATTTCGGCACCGTGCTCGATGGTCTGGAAGCCGCCGGCTTCAAGCCCCAGAGCGCCGAAGTGACCATGATCCCGTCCACCGAAGCCGAGCTGGATGCCGAGACCGCGCCCAAGCTGATGCGCCTCATCGACATGCTGGAAGATCTGGACGACGTGCAGGAGGTGTACCACAACGGCTCCATCTCCGACGAAGTCGCCGCGACCCTGTAACCCGGTTCGTGAACACTCAGGTGGCGACGCTCTGTTCGCCCCCGTTAAAACGGCAGCCTCGGCTGCCGTTTTTCTTGTGATGGCCTGACGCCTGAAGGCCGTGCCGGCCATGGCATTGCCCGCCTTAATTTTCCCTTAAGTTTGGCTTTTTAAGCTGCCTGCCGTGTCCGGGCCTCGCTGCCCCTTGCCGCCATCACCTCGGGAGGAGGGATCGGCAAGCGAGACTGCAACAAGAGGTGCCCTCTGTGGCCCCTGTCCTGCCTGGTTTGTCGGAGTATCGTTATGCGCATCACCCTGGGTGTGATGAAGGTGAATCTGTTGCTGGTGCTGTTGTTTGCACTGGTATTCAACTGGCCCATTTTCCTGCACTTTTACACCATTCTCACCAGGCTGGAACACGTCAAGACGGGCTTCGCCCTCTCGATCCCCTTCGTGCTGCTGGCCGCGCTCAACGCGGTGTTCCTGCCCTTTACCTTCCGCTATCTGCTCAAGCCCTTCTTCGTGCTGCTGATCCTGATGGGATCCGTGGTCAGCTACGCCATGCTCAAATACGGCGTCATCTTCGACGTGAGCATGGTGCAGAACATCGTCGAGACCAACACGGGGGAGGCGGCCTCCTACTTCAATGCCTCCATCCTGCTCTGGTTCGTGCTGACCGGCCTGCTGCCGGCGCTGGCCCTACTGTGGGTGAAGATAGAGTATCCCCGTCCCTGGTATAAGGGGCTGGGCCTGCGGCTTGGCTCCATCGCCCTGTCCCTGCTGTTTCTGGTGGGGGTGGCGGCGCTCTATTACCAGGATTACGCCTCGGTCGGGCGCAACAACAAGTCTCTCGGCAAGGAGATAGTGCCCGCCAACTATGTGCACGGCCTCTATCGCTACGCCACCGACATCCTGTTTGCGACTCCGATCCCGTATCAGCCGTTGGGCACCGATGCCAGGGTGGTGGGGCAGGGCGGCAAGCCGACCCTGATGTTCCTGGTGGTGGGGGAGACGGCGCGCAGCCAGAACTACTCTCTCAACGGTTACGGCAAGGCCACCAACAGCTTCACCGCGCGGGAATCGGGCATGGTCTCATTTCGCAACGTGCGCTCCTGCGGCACCGCCACCGCGGTTTCGGTGCCCTGCATGTTCTCCAACCTGACGCGGCGCGGCTATGATGACACCCTGGCCCAGTCCCGCGACGGCATGCTGGATGTGCTGCAGCACGCCGGGGTCTCCGTGCTCTGGAAGGAGAACGACGGCGGTTGCAAGGGAGTGTGCAAGAACGTGCCCACCATCGAAATCGAGGCCAAGGATTTTCCCCAGTATTGCCAGGGAGGTTCCTGCTACGACGAGGTGATGCTGGAGGGGCTGGATCGGCAGATCGCGCAGATGAAGGGCAACAAGCTGGTGGCCTTCCATCTGATGGGCAGCCACGGTCCGACCTACTATCGCCGCTATCCCGCCAGTGAACGGACCTTCGTGCCGGACTGCCCGCGCAGCGACATCGAAAACTGCACCAATGAAGAGCTGGTCAACACCTATGACAACACCATCCGTTACACCGACAAGGTGGTGGCCCGTCTCATCGACAAGCTCAAGACGCTGGAGCAGGATTACAACGTGGGGCTGGTCTATCTGTCGGATCACGGCGAATCTCTCGGCGCCATGGGGCTCTACCTGCACGGCACCCCCTACAAGTTCGCCCCGGACGATCAGACCCGGGTGCCGCTGATGACCTGGTTTTCCCCCCAGTTGCAGGCCGATCGCCAGCTGGATATGACCTGTCTGCAGCAGGAGGCGGCCAGCAAGCGCTTCTCCCACGACAACCTGTTCCACTCCATGCTCGGCATCATGGATGTGCAGACCCAGGTGTATGACGGGGCGCTGGATCTGTTCAAACCGTGCCGGGCTGGATGAATGGGTAAAAACGGTGGCGCGGCACAGACAATCTGTTGCCCCACTCCATGCTCGGCATCATGGATGTGCAGACCCAGGTATATGACGGTGCGCTGGATCTGTTCAAACCGTGCCGGGCGGGGTGAATCACCGCGTCCGATTACGCCACTATGAGGCTAATCGAACCTACGCTTGAAGAATCTATCAATAAAAACGGCAGCCACTGGCTGCCGTTTTTTATTTCGCAAGGCCTCGGCCTTACTTCTGCTCCATGATGATCTGCAGCAGATCCCCTTCCAGCAGGGCCCGCTTCACCAGCGCGAAACCGCCGACGGTGGGTTGATTCTGGAAGCGTGCCTTCACGATGGGCAGGCCGCGATGGAAACTCGGCAGCGACTGGTGCTCCACGCAGCGGCGAATGGCCGGGAACAGGATCTCTTCAGCGGCGGTGATTTCGCCCGCGATCAGTACCTTCTGCGGGTTGAACAGGTTGACCGTGATGGCCACCGCCCGTCCCAGATGCTCACCCACGTTCTCGATCACGCTGCGGGCCAGCTCGTCACCGGCCATGGCCGCCTTGCACACCTCCTGGATGGTGATGTGCTTCTCCTGCAGCGAGCTCAGGTGGCCGCGGCTGATGAGCTCCTTCACCTTGTCTACGATGGCCTCGTTGGAGGCGATGGTCTCCAGGCAGCCGAAGTTGCCGCAGTGGCAGCGCTTGCCGAGCGGCTCGACCTGGATGTGGCCGATCTCGCCGACGTTGCGGTTCTGGCCGAGGAACACCTTGCCCTTGGTGATGATGCCCGAGCCTGCCCCCTGGTGGACGCTCACCAGGATGGAGTCCATGCAGTCGCGGGACTCGCCGAAGAAGTGTTCGGCCAGTGCCAGCGAGCGGGTATCGTTGCCCACGTAGCAAGGCAGGTTGAAGTGGTTTTCCAACAGCTTGGCCAGCGCCAGATTGCGGATCTGGTACTTGGGGGTGTAGATGACCATGCCCGATTCCGGATTGACCAGACCCGGCATGGTCAGCGCGATGCTGATGAGGTTGCGGCTGCGATCCTGCTGGGAGTCGATGAAGGCACCGATCTCCCGCAGCAGCATGTCGACCACCGGTTGTTGCTCGATCTCGGTCACCTGGGTGATGTGCTGATCGAGCTCCTTGCCGTCGAGGTCATACAGGGCGAGCTGCAGGTAGCCGCGGCCGAGCTTGGCGGACACAAACTGGAAGCGATGCTTGATGGTGGTCAGGGAGATGGCGCGCCGTCCGCCGGTGGAGGCTTGCGGCGAGGTCTCCTTGATCAGGCCATGCTCGATCAGTTGCCGGGTTATCTTGGTCACGCTGGCCGGGGCCAGCTGACTCAACTCGGCAATTTTGACCCGCGAGATGGGCCCCTGCAGGTCGATGAGCCGATACACGGCTGCACTGTTGACCTGCTTGATAAGATCTACGTTTGCTATTTGTCCGCCAGTCATAGTGTCACTGTGTTGTGTAGTGTCCGTTAACCACGGTCCCGCAGACCGTGAAGGCCTGATCAAAGACAGTCAGGTTGGCTATTTTTCCGACCTGGATACTACCGAGACGTGAGTCCCATCCAATGGCGCGAGCAGGGTAAAGGGTGGCCATTCTCAGTGCTTCATCGAGCGGTAATCCGACCTGTTTGACCAGATTCTCCACCCCCTCAATCATGGTGAGGGCAGAGCCGCCGAGTGTACCATTCTCGTCGACGCACTGACCATCGCGGAAATAGACTGTTGCGCCACAAAAATCAAACTTCTCAAAGCCTTCCGGTGCCCCTGCCGGTGCGGTCGCGTCGGTGACCAGCACCAGTCGCTCTCCCAGCATCTTGTGTGCAAGGCGCACATTGGCCCAGTGCACGTGATGACCGTCGACGATGACGCCGGCGTAGACATCCTTGCGATCGTAGATGGCTCCGACCACGCCCGGCTCGCGGCCGTTCACGGTCGGAGTCATGGCGTTGTAGAGGTGGGTGGCAAAGCGGATGCCGTTGTCGAACCCGGCCATCGCCTGGTCATAGTTGGCGGCGGTATGGCCCGCGGAGACCAGAATGCCGGCCTCCACCAGCCGGCGGATGTGCTCCGGCTTGTTGCGTTCCGGCGCCAGGGTGATCTTGGCGATGGCATCTGCGTTGGCGCAGAAGAAGTCGATCATCTCGTCGGCGGGCTGGCGGATCTGCTCGGCCGGGTGGATCCCCTTGCGCTTGAGGTTGGTATAGGGCCCTTCCAGATGGACGCCCAGTACCTCGTTGGGGTGTGCAGCCATGTAGTCGCGGGTGACGGCGACGGCCTGCTTCATATCTGCATCCGGACTGGTGATCAGGGTCGGCAGGAAGCTGGTGGTACCGGATTTCAGGTTGGCGGCCTGCATGGTCGCCAGGGTCTGGGTGGTGATGTGGCCGTTGAACATGACGCCGCCACAGCCGTTGAGCTGGACGTCGATGAAACCGGCGCAGAGGTTGGCACCCTTGAGATCAATGCGTTCGATGCCGGCCGGCAGTTCGGCCAGGCGGGAGATGGCGACAATCTTGTCGCCCTCGAGGACCACCCCGTAACCGGTCAGCACGCAGCTGCCGGTGTAGAGGGTGCAGTTGGTCAATGCGTACATGGTGACTCCTTACAGACGGCCGATGTTGGCGGCTTCGAGCTGCTGGAAGTAACGCACTGTCTTGACCTTGAGCTCCATGGTGGAGGGCTCGTCACACACCATCATTCCCTTCGGATGGAGCTGCAGGGTGGAGATGGTCCACATGTGGTTGACGCTGCCTTCCACCGCGGCCTGCAGGGCCTGGGCCTTGCCGTGACCGGTCACCAGGATCATGATCTCCTCGGCATCCATCAGGGTGCCGACACCCACGGTCAACGCCAGCTTGGGCACCTGCTCCATGTCGCCGCCAAAGAAGCGGGAGTTGGCGATGCGGGTGTCTTCGGTCAGGGTCTTGACCCGGGTGCGGGAGGAGAGGGATGAGGCCGGCTCGTTGAACGCGATGTGACCGTCGTTGCCGACACCGCCCATGAACAGGTGGATCTTGCCGTAGGACTTGATTTTGTCTTCATAGCGCTTGCACTCGGCCACCAGATCCGGCGCGTTGCCGTTGAGGATGTTGATGTTCTCGGGGCGAATGTCGATGTGGCTGAAGAAGTTGTTGTGCATGAAGCTGTGGTAGCTCTCCGGGTGATCTTCCGGCAGGCCGACGTACTCGTCCATGTTGAAGGTGACCACGTTCTGGAAGCTCACTTCACCGGCTTTATGCAGTTCAATCAGGCGCTTGTAAGTGTTGAGCGGGGTGCCGCCAGTGGGCAGACCCAGTACGAAGGGGCGCTCGGCAGTGGGTTTGAACCCATTGATACGGTCAACGATGTAACGGGCAGACCACAGGCCCACTTGGCTGGCAGATTTCAACGGGATCAGGCGCATTGTAGATACCTCTGTACGGGTTGCTGCCGGGATGTCGGCGGCAAATAGACTAGGACGGATTCAAGTTGTTTTATAGCGTAAATAAAGATTGCGAACTAAGCCACATCTATCCGCCACCTTTATCTCGTTTGGGTGATAATGATCACGATTATAGGTTTATTAATTTGCGCAGCGAAATAAAAGCCCTAGACTGCCAATCAAGCCTTGATGGCTTATGCGTCAAACGTGATAAGCACTTAATTTCTAGAAAAACATTAACTAAGGAGAGGAACCGTGAACATTCTCGGTTATTTGCAAAAGATCGGCCGTGCCCTGATGGTGCCGGTAGCGGTATTGCCTGCCGCCGCGATCCTGATGGGGATTGGCTACTGGATTGACCCGAATGGTTGGGGTGGTGGCAGTCCTGTCGCCGCGTTCCTGATCAAGGCCGGCGCAGCCATCATCGACAGCATGCCCGTGCTGTTCGCTGTCGGTGTCGCCTATGGTATGTCCAAAGACAAAGACGGTTCTGCCGCGCTGGCCGGTCTGGTCGGTTTCCTGGTGGTGACCACGCTGCTGAGCCCGGGCGCCGTTGCCCAGATCAAGGGTATCCCGGCCGATCAGGTCCCGGCTGCCTTTGCCAAGATCAGCAACCAGTTCGTCGGTATCCTGTGTGGTGTCATCGCCGCTGAGCTCTACAACCGCTTCAGCAGCGTGGAACTGCACAAGGCGCTGGCCTTCTTCTCCGGCCGCCGTCTGGTGCCGATCGTAACCTCCGTGGTGATGATCGTCGTCTCCTTCATCCTGATGGCCGTTTGGCCGGTCATTTACGGTGGTCTGGTGAGCTTTGGTGAATCCATCGTCAGCCTGGGTTCCACCGGCGCCGGTATCTACGCCTTCTTCAACCGCCTGCTGATCCCTGTCGGTCTGCACCATGCCCTGAACTCCGTATTCTGGTTCGACGTGGCCGGCATCAACGACATCCCGAACTTCCTGGGCGGCCAGTCCTCCATCGACGCCGGCAAGGGCATCGTGGGTGTGACCGGCATGTATCAGGCTGGCTTCTTCCCGATCATGATGTTCGGTCTGCCGGGTGCCGCGCTGGCCATCTACCACTCCGCCAAGAAAGAGAACAAAGAGAAAGTTGCGTCCATCATGATCGCAGCCGCCTTTGCCGCCTTCTTCACCGGGGTGACCGAGCCGCTCGAGTTCTCTTTCATGTTCGTGGCACCGGTGCTGTACGTCATCCACGCCCTGCTGACCGGTCTGTCCGTGTTCATCGCTGCCTCTATGCAGTGGATTGCTGGCTTCGGCTTCAGTGCCGGTCTGGTGGATATGGTGCTCTCCAGCCGCAACCCGCTGGCGACCCATTGGTACATGCTGCTGGTACAAGGCCTGGTGTTCTTCGGTCTCTACTACGTGGTGTTCCGCGCCGTCATCGTCAAGTTCAACCTGAAAACCCCGGGTCGTGAAGATGATGAAGCAGTACCGGCACAGGCTCAGACCACCGACCGTACCGAACTGGCACGCCAGTATCTGGAAGTGCTGGGCGGTCAGGAGAACCTGGTGACCATCGATGCCTGCATCACCCGTCTGCGTCTGACCCTGAAAGACCGCAGCATCGTTGACGAGCGCAAGCTCAAAGCCCTGGGCGCGGCCGGTGTGGTCAAGCTCGGTGAGCAGAACCTGCAGGTGATTCTGGGCCCATTGGCCGAAATCATCGCCGGTGAGATGAAGGCCCTGCGTTAATCGGGCGCCAAGCTCGCCTCAAGTCTAAGTCCATTGTTGACATAACTAAGGGCCCCGCCTCGGGGCCCCATATAAAAAAAGCCAAGAAAATCCAACCTTTACTTCAAATGAGAGCAGCAGTTATGAACTTGAAACATTCTCTGTTAGCCATTGCCATGTCTACCGTTTTCGTCAGCCAGGTACAGGCAGCCGATGCCGCCAAGCAAGCCGTGGTCGACGCCCTCGCCAGCAACCTCGTCGTCAAGTACGAAGTCGTCACCAACGACGGTGCCGGTGCCGGCCTCGACTGCCAGGCGCTGGGCTCCGAGTGGGCGAGCTGCGGCGTTGCCAAGCTGCACCTGACCAATACCGGTGCTGACGTCACCTCCAAAGACTGGAGCATCTATGTCTCCTCCATCCGTCGCATCCAGCGGGTGGACAACGACCAGTTCACCATCACCCACCTGACCGGCGACCTTTATCGTTTGACGCCGACCGAGAAGTTCCAGGGCTTTGCCAAGGATGCCACGGTCGAAGTGCCGTTGGTGGTGGAGTACTGGGTACTGTTCGAATCTGACATCATGCCGAACTGGTATGTCGCCAGCGAAGGGGCCGAGCCGAAAGTGCTGGCCAGCATGAGCAACATCGACGATGCCACCACCTACGAGAAGCCGATGCCGGCCGACGGCTGGAAGCGCACCAAGGATGACAACAACATCCTGATGAACAGCGAAACCCGTTTCGCCGCCAACCAGACCAGCAGCTTGCTGCCGGCTGGCAAGGTCGACAACCAGATCCTGCCGACCCCGATGAAGCAGGTGGTCAAGGCCGGCCCGCAGGTCGACTTCTCCACCATCAAGCTCAATGCCCTGGACCTGCCGAGCGATCGCGCCGAAGCCCTGAAGGCTCAACTGACCAAGCTGGGTGTTACCCTCTCCGACACCGGCTACCCAGTGACCATCAAGCTCGGCAGCAAGCTCAAGCAGGCCGAAGGCTACGACATGACCATCGGCCAGAAAGGCACTGTGGTGCAGGGTCACGACATCGAAGGCGCTTTCTGGGGGGCCCAGTCCCTGATCTCCCTCCTGGGTGTCAACGACAAGCTGGTCAGCCAGATGCACGTCGAGGATGCGCCGCGCTTTGAATACCGTGGTATGCAGACCGACGTGGCCCGTCACTTCAGAAGCCCTGAGACCCTGAAGAAGCTGGTGGATCAGATGTCCGCCATGAAGCTCAACGTGCTGCACCTGGGGCTGACCAACGATGAAGGCTGGCGTCTGGAGATCCCGGGTCTGCCGGAGCTGACCGACGTCGGCAGCCAGCGTTGCCACGACGAGTCCGAAACCAAGTGCCTGATGCCGCAGCTGGGTTCCGGCCCGACCAGCGACAACCAGGGTTCAGGTTTCTACAGCAAGGCCGACTACATCGACCTGGTACGGTATGCCAAGGCCCGCGGCGTGACCGTGATCCCCGAGATCAACATGCCGGCGCACGCCCGTGCTGCCGTGGTCTCCATGGAAGCGCGTTACAAGCGCCTGATGGCTGAAGGTAAAGAGACCGAAGCCAACCAGTTCCGTCTGACCGACCCGGCCGATACCTCCAACGTCACTTCGGTGCAGTTCTACGACAAGATGTCCTTCATCAACCCCTGCCAGCCGGGCGCCGCTACCTTCGTGGCCAAGGTGATGGACGAAGTGGCCCAGATGCACCAGGCCGCCGGCCAGCCGCTGACCGCCTGGCACTACGGTGGTGATGAGGCGAAGAACATCATGCAGGGCGGTGGTTACCAGGATCCGGCCGTCACCAAGAAAGAAGAGCTGGTCGCCTGGAAGGGCAACGTCGACTCCAGCAAGCAGGACAAACCGTTCGGCAAGTCTCCGATGTGCCAGAAGATGATCGACGATGGCAAGATCAAGGACGTGGCCGAGCTGCCGGTCTACTTCGCCAAGGAAGTGAGCGAAATGGTCAAGGGCCACGGCTTCTCCACCCTGCAGGCGTGGGAAGATGGTCTGAAGTACGCCAAGGATGCCAGCGTATTCGCCACCGACAAGACCCGGGTCAACTTCTGGGAAACCCTCTACTGGGGTGGCTTCAACGAAGCGATGAAGTGGGCGCACAAGGGCTATGACGTGGTGCTCTCCAACCCGGATTACCTCTACTTCGACTTCCCGAACGAGGTACACCCGGCCGAGCGCGGCTACTACTGGGCCACCCGCTTCAACGACACCCGCAAGGTGTTCGCCTTCGCCCCGGAAAACCTGCCGCAGAACGCCGAGACCTCGGTTGACCGCGACGGCAACGCCTTCGTGGCCAAGGGTGACCAGGATCCGGTCAAGTTCAAGGGGATCTCCGGTCAGCAGTGGAGCGAAACCGTGCGTACCGACGCGCAATACGAGTACATGGTCTACCCGCGTATCTTCTCCATGGCCGAGCGTGCCTGGCACAAGGGCGGCTTCGAGCTGGACTACGTGAAGAACCGCGAGTTCTCCGGTACCACCAAGTTCGTCAACAAGGCCACCCTGAACAAGGAGTGGAACCAGTTCGCCAACGTGCTGGGTCAGCGCGTGCTGCCGAAACTGGACCAGGCCGGGGTGGAATACCGCCTCTCCGTACCGGGTGCCAAGGTAGTGAACGGCGTGCTGGAAGCGAACGTGGATCTGCCGGGTCTGCCCATCCAGTACAGCCTGGATGGCAAGAGCTGGAGCGCCTACGACGCTGCCGCCAAGCCGACCGTGGATGGCAAGGTTTACCTGCGTACCACCAGCTTCGATGGCAAGCGCACCAGCCGCGTCACCGAGCTGAACTGATAGCCTTCAATCCATAACGCAAGGTGGGTCGCAAGACCCGCCTTTCCCAAGCCCGATAACGCATCGGCCTTGGGAAAGGTTGACTGTGAGTGTGAGCCTTTGTTGTGTGTGTGTATTGTCTGTTTTTGTTTTTTCATCACCTTGAACCCCGCCTCGCGCGGGGTCTTTTTTTCGTCAGTCAGTCAAACCGGCCACCAGTGCAGGGCGTTTTGCGGCGCCAGTACCCCGAAACGGGCAAATTCAGGTTGAGACAGGGCGCGTAATGAGGGATCATATCCGGCTTGACGGCGGGGGTATGAGGGTGCCAGCCGGCACAACTTCCGCCAGTGACGCATTTTTGAGGTGAGCCATGAGTCAGGCGAACAGCCCAACTAACTTTATTCGTCAGATCATTGATGAAGATCTGGCCAGCGGTAAGCACAGCAGCGTGCATACCCGTTTTCCGCCCGAGCCGAACGGTTATCTCCATATCGGTCACGCCAAGTCCATCTGCCTGAACTTCGGCATCGCCCGCGACTACCAGGGCCAGTGCAACCTGCGCTTTGACGACACCAACCCGGTGAAGGAAGATATCGAGTACGTTGAGTCCATCAAGCAGGACGTGCAGTGGCTCGGCTTCCAGTGGAACGGCGAGATCTGCTACTCCTCCGACTATTTCGACAAGCTGCACGGCTATGCCGTTGAGCTCATCGAGAAGGGCCTGGCCTACGTGGACGAGCTCTCTGCCGAGCAGATGCGCGAATACCGTGGCACCCTGACCGCGCCGGGCAAGAACAGCCCGTTCCGCGATCGTTCGGTGGCCGAGAACCTGGCCCTGTTCGAGAAGATGAAGAACGGCGAGTTTGCCGAAGGCGCTGCCTGCCTGCGCGCCAAGATCGACATGGCATCTCCCTTCATGGTGATGCGCGATCCCGTCATCTATCGCATCAAGTTTGCCCACCACCACCAGACCGGTGACAAGTGGTGCATCTACCCGATGTATGACTTCACTCACTGCATCTCGGACGCCCTGGAAGGGATCACCCACTCCATCTGTACGCTGGAGTTCCAGGACAACCGTCGCCTGTACGACTGGGTGCTGGACAACATCACCATCGACTGCCACCCCCGTCAGTACGAGTTCTCCCGGCTGAACCTCGAATACACCGTCATGTCCAAGCGCAAGCTGAACCTGCTGGTGACCGAGAAGCACGTGGACGGTTGGGACGATCCGCGCATGCTGACCGTCTCCGGTCTGCGTCGTCGTGGCTATACCCCGGCCTCCATCCGCGAGTTCTGCAAGCGCATCGGCGTGACCAAGCAGGACAACATCGTCGAGATGAGCATGCTGGAAGCCTGCATCCGCGAAGATCTCAACGAGAACGCCCCGCGTGCCATGGCCGTGCTGCACCCGGTCAAGGTGGTCATCGAGAATCTGGCCGCCGACGAAGTGCTGACTGCCCCGGCCCACCCGAGCAATACCGAGATGGGCACCCGTACGCTTCCCTTCACCCGCGAGATCCTCATCGATGAAGCGGATTTCAAAGAAGAAGCCAACAAGCAGTTCAAGCGACTGGTGCTGGGCAAGGAAGTGCGCCTGCGCAATGCCTACGTCATCAAGGCCGAGCGGGTCGAGAAGGATGCCGATGGCAAGGTCACCTGCATCTACTGCTCTTACGATCCCGAGACCCTGGGCAAGGATCCGGCCGATGGTCGCAAGGTGAAAGGGGTGATCCACTGGGTCAGCGCCACTCACTCCCTGCCGGCCGAAGTGCGCCTCTACGACCGTCTGTTCAAGGTGCCGAACCCGGGCGCCGAAGAGGACTTCGAAGCGGCCCTGAACCCGGACTCCCTGGTGATCATCGAGGGTGCCCGTGTCGAGGCCTCCCTGAAGAACGCCAAGCCGGAGCAGGCTTACCAGTTCGAGCGTGAAGGTTACTTCTGCGCCGACAACAAGCTCTCCAGCCCGGAGCATCTGGTGTTCAACCGCACCGTGGCCCTGCGCGACGTGTGGGGCAAGGCCGAGGCCTGATAACAGAAGAGGGCAGGGGAGACCCTGCCTTTTCTTGATCACGACCTCGGAGCAAGACCATAAACGGGCTCTAAATGACGGACACAAAAAAGCCAGCGTGATGCTGGCTTTTTTATTGTCTCTATCTGGCGGGTCAATCTTCGTGCTTGCACTCGCCGGCGGCGCAGTGGCCGTACAGATAGAGGCTGTGATTGGTCAGCCGGATGTTGTGCTGCTGGGCGATATCGCGCTGGCGCTGTTCGATCACCTCGTCGGAGAACTCGATCACCTTGCCGCAGTCGAGGCAGACCAGGTGGTCGTGGTGTTCCTGGGTGGCCAGTTCGAACACCGACTTGCCCCCTTCGAAGTGGTGACGGGTAACAATACCGGCATCATCAAACTGGTTGAGAACGCGATATACGGTAGCGAGACCAATCTCTTCACCCTGGTCGATCAGTCGTTTGTACAGATCTTCCGCACTGGTGTGCTGGCAGTCCGGCTGTTGCAGGATTTCCAGGATTTTGACTCGGGGCAAGGTGATCTTGAGCCCGGCCTTTTTTAACGCTTGGTTGTTGTCTGCCATATTCTATTTATTCGCATTCTCGAAGGTGTGGTTATTCTGATTGACTGCCGCTGGAATGGCAACCACGAACTCGCTTGGCCTGTCATTATAGGTCGTAGCTCACCTAAAAATAAACCCAGTAATTCAAAGGCTTTAGCGCAGATGGCGCCATCCGGCGGAATTGGACGGATTCTAGTGACGGCTTGCTCGTTTGGTGAATGTTGATAAAATGTAACCTTCTTCACTGTCTGGTCGGATGAGATCCATGGATTGGCTTTTTGACAATGCGGCCTGGGTGCGCCGCGCCCTCAACGCCTGGCCTCCCTTCTGGGGCGCCGGCATCAAGATAGAGACATTGAGCGATGATTTTCGCTTCTGCCGGGTCACCCTCAAGTCCCGCTGGTGGAACAAGAACGCCAACCGTACCCAGTTTGGCGGCAGCATGTTTGCGATGACCGATCCCATCTATCCGCTGATGCTGATGGGCTATTTCAAGAACCGCTATTACGTCTGGGACAAGGCGGGCAGCATCAACTACATCAAGCCGGGCAAGGGCAAGCTGGTGGCCGAATTCAATCTGACCGACGGCAAGCTGGCCGCCATCGTGGCGGCGACCGACGGGGGAGACAAGCACTTCCCCGAGTTCGAGGTGACGGTGCAGGATCAGAGCGGCGAGCTGGTGGCCCAGGTCAAGCGCACCCTCTATGTGCGGGCCAAACCGGAGCACAGGAGTGGCGAGAGAGCATGAGCCAGAAAACAACAAGGGCCCCGCGGGGCCCTTGTTGTCAGAGAGGCTGGCGAGCCTGGATCACTCCAGCTCGGCCAGGCACATCTCTTCGTGCAGCTGCTTGCACCAGCCCTTGACGCGCTCGGCGGTCAGCTCTGGCTGGCGATCTTCGTCGATGCCCAGACCCACGAAGTGCTTGTCGTCCACCAGTGCCTTGGAGGCTTCGAATTCGTAGCCGGCGGTTGGCCAGTTGCCGATGACGATGGCGCCTTTGGCTTCGACGATGTCACGCAGGGTGCCCATGGCGTCGAGGAAGTACTCGGCATAGTCTTCCTGATCGCCGCATCCGAAGATGGCGACCAGCTTGTTGGTGAAGTCGATCTCTTCCAGCTCGGGGAAGAAGTCGTCCCAGTCGGCCTGGGCTTCGCCATAGTACCAAGTCGGGATACCGAACATCAGCAGATCGAAGCTGTCGATGTCGGCCTTGCTGCTCTTGGCAATGTCACGGACTTCAATCAGTTGTTTGCCCAGTTCTTTCTGGATCATCTTGGCGACAGCTTCGGTATTACCGGTATCGCTGCCGAAAAACAGACCTACACTAGCCATAGTGTTTAGTTACCCGTATCTGGTGTTAATGCTTAACGGTCAGATTGTGATGCCTGCAGCATGTGCAGACTCAATCTGTTGCTTCAGGATAGATTGGATCAGCTCGGCTCGGCTGACGTTCTGTTGTAACGCAAGTTGGTTCAGGCGTTCCAGCAACTCGGCCTCCACCTTTAACTCTACCCGCTTCAAACCGTTCTCCCGATCGCGCTTGAGCTGGTTGCGCTTGTTGATCTTGAGCTGGGTCTCGCGGGGGAGTGGGTTGGTCTTTGGCCTGCCGGGGCGCTTCTCATTTGCGAACAGATCCAGTGTTGTTCGATCAGTTTGCTGTTTGGCCATACATCACAGATGAAAATAAGTTAGCCGATGCCTGAGCCTTCCCAGCCCAGTTCGATCAGCCCCTTGGCGACAAAACCTGCACAACCCAGGAAGAGTACCAACCAGACGATGAGTCGGCCGAAACGGGGCACGTTGCCGCGTTTGAGCACGTCCTGAATGGCCAGGCCAATCAATACGAAAATGGCCACAAAGAATAACTTCAGGCCCAGACTCTCAATCAGGTCGATATGTTCACTTAGCATGGATTGCGCACACTCCTTATGACGGGCGCACTATATCACAAAGGATTTGAAACTGTTAACCGCCTGTCGACAGGAAATCCACAACCAGTTTGTTGAACAAAACCGGCTTTTCCGCGTGCAGCCAGTGACCGGTGCCGGCGATGACCCGGGCCTTGGCGGCGGGGAATTGCGCCATCACAGTGTCGGTATGTTCAGGCTGCATGTAGTCGGAATCCCCCCCCTTGATGAAGAGCGCTGGGCCCTCGAAGCGGCTCTGTGCATCGGGCCAGCCCATGATGTTGGCGTAGTTGCGCTCAAGGGCCGGGACGTTGAAACGCCAGCCCCAGCCGTGCCCGGTTTTGGCAAACGACTTGAGCAGGAACTGGCGTACGCCGGCGATCTCGATGTGCTGCGCCAGGATGGCTTCCGCCTCGCTGCGGCTTTGCGGAACCTGTTCGAGGGTGGCGTTGAGGCCGGCGAACACATTCTGGTGGCGGGCGTGGGGGTAGGCGACCGGCGCGATATCGGCCACCACCAGCTTGGCAACGCGCGTTGGCGCGAGCTTGGCCAGCTGCATGCCCACCTTGCCCCCCATGGAGTGACCCACGATGGCTACCTGCTCAAGCCCGAGCCGATCCAGCAGGGCGAGCAGATCGGCGGCCTGGGCCGGGTAGCTCATCTCGTCGGAGTGAAAGGAGGCGCCGTGGTTGCGCAGATCGACGCTGATGACCCGGTATTGTTCGCTCAGCGGGCGTGCCAGCAGGCCGAGGTTGTCGAGGCTGCCGAACAGCCCGTGGATCAGCACGACAGGCTGGCCCTGGCCCTGGCCCTGCTCCTTGAAGTTCAATAATGGGTTTTGTTGCAAAATGACACCTTGTCGGTCGTGAGTGCGTTGCTCGTTGTGATTTAACACACTGGAAAGAAAAGGATTTCACTCATTGCGGAGCAAAAAAGTGTGGTTTATTTTCTAAAAAAGTCTGCCAGATCGGCTATCAGTGCGACGGATCACACACTTGGCCCGCTATTATGCCGTATTCTCGATGAGATTCATGCACATCTGTCCGCCCCTTGCTTGGGCTGCCGGGTTTGCCTATGTATAATCGCCGCATCCGAATTTCGACGAGTCCAGCGCATCCCTATGAAAACCATCGAGCTTGATGACGATCTCTACTTCTATATCGCCAGCCAGACCCGGCACATCGGCGAGAGTGCCTCCGATATCCTGCGCCGCCTGCTGGAACAGCCCGCCAACCAGGCAGCTCCGGTGACCGAACCGGTGACGACGGCCCAGCCGCACACTGTGGCCGATGCCATGGGGCTGGAGGCGCTGCTCGACTCTGGCGAGCTGCAAAAAGAAGAGAAGTCTATCAACCGCTTCATGCAGGTGCTCAGTACCCTCTACCGGGATGACCCGGTCGGGTTTACCCAGGCCACCGAAATCAAGGGGCGCAAGCGCGTCTATTTCTCGCGGGATCCCGATGCCCTGCGCGCCAGCGGCAGCACCACCAAGCCCAAGCCGGTGCCGGAGACCCCGTTCTGGGTGATCACCAATACCAACACCAGTCGCAAGCAGAACATGGTGGCCCAGCTGATGACCAGCATGGGGTATGGCGACGAGGTGATCGCCCGGGTGTGCGGCGCAATTTAACGCTTCATCAGACTCAGGCCTTGCCGGGCAAGGCCGCCATCAAGCAAGGACAACGCCATGGCACAGCATTCCCACGCCGGTCAGCCGGCCCGTTTGAGCGACCTGACCAACATCCCCCGTCTGGTCAGCGCCTACTACCTCAACAAGCCCGACATGAGCCGCCCCGAGCAGCGGGTTGCCTTTGGCACCTCCGGTCACCGCGGTAGCGCCCTGCACAATGCCTTCACCGAATCCCACATCCTGGCGGTGACCCAGGCGCTGGTGGAGTATCGCCAGCAGGCCGGCATCACGGGCCCGCTGTTTGTCGGCATGGATACCCACGCCCTCTCTGAATCCGCCTTTGCCAGCGCGGTGGAAGTGCTGGCGGCCAACGGCGTCGAGACCCGCATTCAGGCCGGCCTCGGTTTTACCCCGACCCCGGTCATCTCTCACGCCATTCTGCGCCACAATGCCGGCAAACCGGCTGCCCGTGCTGACGGCGTGGTGATCACCCCGTCCCACAACCCGCCGGAAGACGGTGGCTTCAAATACAACCCGCCCCATGGCGGCCCCGCTGAAGGGGAGATCACCAAGTGGGTGGAGGATCGCGCCAACGCGATTCTGGAAGCGGGTCTGGCCGGCGTGAAGCGCATGGCGTTCGCCGAGGCCCTCAAGAGCCCGTTCGTGGCCCTGCACGATTACGTTACTCCCTATGTGGATGACCTGAAGAACGTGCTGGACATGGATGCCATCAAGCAGGCCGGCATCAAGATCGGTGTCGATCCGCTTGGCGGCTCCGGCGTCGCCTACTGGGACGTCATCGCCAAGACCTATGGTCTGAACATCGAGGTGGTGAACTACAAGGTCGACCCGACCTTCTCCTTCATGACCCTGGATAAAGACGGCAAGATCCGGATGGACTGCTCCAGCCCGTTCGCCATGGCCAGCCTGATTGCCCTCAAGGACAAGTTCGACATCGCCCTTGGCAACGACCCTGACTACGACCGTCACGGCATCGTCACCAAGTCCGGCCTGATGAACCCGAACCACTATCTGGCGGTGGCGATCCAGTATCTGTTTACCCATCGTACCGGCTGGTCCAAAGAGTCTGCGGTCGGCAAGACGCTGGTCTCCTCTTCCATGATCGACCGAGTGGCCGGCGAGATTGGCCGCACCCTCAAAGAGGTGCCGGTCGGCTTCAAGTGGTTCGTGGATGGCCTCTACAGCGGCGAGTTCGGCTTTGGCGGCGAGGAGAGCGCGGGCGCCTCCTTCCTGCGCAAAGACGGCACCGTCTGGACCACTGACAAGGATGGTTTCATCCTGGCGCTGCTGGCGGCGGAAATTCTGGCGGTGACCGGCAAGGATCCGCAGACCCACTACGATGCACTGGAAGCCAAGTTTGGTCGTTCCAGCTATCGTCGCATCGACGCCCCGGCCAACAGCGCCCAGAAGGCGGTGCTCTCCAAGCTGGATCCGGCGCTGGTGGAAGCCTCCACCCTGGCCGGCGAGCCCATCATCGCCAAGCTGACCAAGGCGCCGGGTAACGATGCCGCCATCGGCGGCCTCAAGGTGGTGACCGAGAACGGCTGGTTCGCGGCGCGCCCCTCCGGCACTGAGTCCATCTACAAGATCTACATGGAGAGCTTCAAGGGAGAGGCGCACCTGGACCTCATCCAGCAGGAAGCCCAGCAGATCGTCTCCGCCGCCCTGGCCAAGGCCGGGGTCTGAGTTCGACTCAAGCACCCGCGGAATATGAAAGAGGAGCCTTGATGGCTCCTCTTTTTTATTGCGCTTGAGTTGGAGCCGTCGTGCTCACGGCTTGCCGCACTGGCCGGTGCTAGCCCGGCGGGCCTGCCAGCGTTTGAAGAAGGGGCGGGCCGGCAGCTTCATCAGGAACAGGGAGAGCAGGATCACCCCGATGCCGAGCCATTGGCGAGCGTCCAGCGTTTCCCCCACCATCAGCACGCCGCAGGAGACCGCCACCATGGGGTTGGTGAGGGCCAGCATGCCCATCACCTCCGGGCCGTGGCGCTTGAGCCCCCACAACCAGGCCCAGTAGGCCAGCGCCGTGTTGAGCAGGATCAGCCAGAGCAGGCCGGGAGCGCTTGCCGGCTGCGGCATCGGCATGGGGCCGGCCAGCCACCAGGCGAGCGGGATCAGCATCAGGCCGCCCAGCAGCAGCTGCCAGGCGGTCAGCGCCAGTAGATCGCTGACCGGCCAGCGCTGCATCCAGCGGCTGGACTGGCCGATGAGCAGGGTGGCCAGTAGGGCGCAGGTGACGCCGACAGGATCCAGGTTGGCGGAAGGATTGAGCAGCAACAAGACCCCGCCCAGCCCCATCAGGCCCAGCAGCAGCCATTTCAGAGACGGCCTGACGCCATCTTGTAACCAGGCCAGCAACATCAAGACCAGCGGCAGGGTGGCACCCAGGGTGCCCGCCACGGCCCCCGGCAGCCGGAAGGCGGCCACGAACAGCAGGGCGAAAAACGCAGCGATGTTGCAAAACGCCAGCAGGCACTGCTTTCCCCAGGGCAGGGGCGGCAGGCGCGGGCGTACCAGCAACAGGAGCAACCCGGCCGGCAACGCCCGCCACACCGCCACCCAGTAGGGGGAGTAGTCGGTCAGAGAGAGGCTGACGACGGCATAGGTGCTGCCCCAGAGCAAAGGGGCCAGCAGGGCGATCAGCATGGGCATGAATTTGTCTCTTTATGAAGTATCTTCAAGTAAAGATAAATTAGCCTCAAATTGGTTTACCATCAAGTATCTCGATGAAAAGATAAGTGGCCGAAGATGGAATCAGATCATGTAGACCTGCTGCTGGCCCAGTGGGCCCGGCAGCGTCCGGATCTCGACTGCTCTCCCATGGGCGTGCTGGGACGGGTGGCGCGAATGGCGGCGATCGCCGGACGGGAGGTGAGCGAGGAGCTCAAGGAGTGCGGCCTGCTCGGCAGCGACTTCGACATTCTGGCGACCCTGCGCCGGGCCGGCGAACCGCTCACCCCGACCGTGCTCTATCAATCCGCCATGTTGAGCTCGGGGGCCATGACCGCCCGGCTCGACAAACTGGCAGAGCGAGGCTTGATCGAACGTCAGGCCGCCCCGAGCGATCGGCGCAGCCTGCTGGTCTGTTTGACCGACGCGGGCCGGGAATTGGTTGACCGGGCGGTGGAGCGGCACGTGGCCAACGAGCGGCGCCTGCTGGCGCCATTGACCCTGGCCGAGCAGGAGCAGCTGGCCGCCCTGCTCAAGCGCTGGCTGCTGGAAAACGAGTGAACCCCGCAGCCGGGTGAACTGTCGTCATGCGTCCGCAGACAGGATGGCCTGCATCTGGGCCAGCACTGCGTTCACCTTGGCTGCGGGCGGATGGGTTCGGCCCAGCACGCGCAATCCCCACACCATGGTCATCAGCAAGGCGGCGGTGGCGTCGACGTCGCGCCCGGCGGCCAGCTCCCCAGCCACCTGCGCCTGGCGCAGGGCTGCGCTGACCCGCAGCTCGACTTCGGCGAGGTGGCTGCTGGCGGTCTCCTGAATGAGCGGGTGGTGGCGGCCGATCTCCAGCAAGGTGTTGACCAGCAGGCAGCCACGGTGCGCCTCGCTGGCGATGGCATCCCGGGCCACTGCATCGAGCAGGGCCTGCACGCCCGCCAGGGGGGAGGCTGTCGAGCCCAGGATCTGCTCGATCTGCGCCAGGCTCTGCGCCGAATAACGCTGCAGCACCTCCATGAACAACCCCTCCTTTGAGCTGAAGGCGCCATACAGGCTGCTGGGCTTGAGTCCCATCCGTTCGACCAGCGCGGCAATGCCGGTGTTGCTGAAGCCGGTATCCCAGAAGGCGTTGAGAGCGATTTCCAGTACCTGTTCTCTGTCAAATGATGCGGGTCTTGCCATCTCGAGTCCTGCCTTGTGAAACTCCATTCTGGAGTGATCGCTAAAAAACAACTTGACCATGGGGCGTGGTCCGCTTGATATTGTAGCGACCACTACAAAAAGGATGGTCATGATGCACACACTCGAGCAAAAAATCAAAGCGTACGATGAGCAGAAGCAGCGCCAGGTACCGGCCCCGGTACTGGCCCTGATGGAGGAGGCGACCCGCAGCTTGCAGGCAAGCGGGCTGGAGCAGGCTGCGCTCGGGCGCGGAGAGCGGATGCCCGACTTCGCCCTGCCGGATCAGCACGGAGTGGTGCGCCCGCTCTCCCACTATCTGGCGGAGGGCCCTGTGCTGCTCAACATCTATCGCGGTGGCTGGTGCCCCTACTGCAACATGGAGATGCAGGCGCTCAACGCCGTGTTGCCGGCGCTGCGCGAGCGCGGCGTGAACCTCATCGGCATGACGCCGGAAACCCCCAGTTCGGCGCAGGATACCCTCACCGCCAACGGGCTGGCGATCACCGTGCTGAGCGACGAGGGCAACCGGGTCTCGGCAGAGTTGGGACTGGTGTTCGAGCTGCCGGAGGCGCTCAGGCCCATCTATGCCGGCTTTGGCATCGACATCCCGGCGAGCAACGGCGACGAGAGCTTCACTCTGCCGGTACCGGCCAGCTACATCATCGGCCAGGACCGCACCGTGCACTACCACTTCATCAACGCCGATTACACCCGTCGGGTCGAGCCGGCCGCCCTGCTTGCCGAGCTGGATCGTCTGGCGAAGGCGGGGGCACTGTAAACGCACACTGCACCCGAAGGCGCAGTGTGGATGGTTGGCAAGGCGGCCCTGAGGGCCGCCTTTTTTATCCGGCCGACTCAGTAACCGCCGCGGGCATCCTTCACCGCCAGCCCCAGCTGCCACACCGCCATGGCGTAGTGGGTGCTGTGGTTGTAGCGGGTGATGGTGTAGAAGTTGGGCAGGCCGTACCAGTACTGATAGCCGGTGCCCACATCCAGGCGCAGCAGGCTCGCCTCGCTGTGGTTGCCGAGGGTGCTGGTGGGGGTCAGCCCGGCGCGGCGCAGGGAGGCGACCGGGTAGCGGGTCTGGAAGCCGTGCTCGTAGCCGGGCAGCTGGCCCTGACCGCGCACCGCCACCGGTTGCCCCTTCTCCCAGCCGTGGGCCTTGAAGTAGTTGGCCACGCTGCCGATGGCATCCACCGGATCCCACAGGTTGGTGTGGCCGTTGCCGTTGAAGTCCACCGCGTAGCGCTGGAAGCTGGAGGGCATGAACTGGCCGTAACCCATGGCGCCGGCGTAGGAGCCCTTGGGTTCGGTGGGATCCATCCCCTCGTCGCGGGTCATCACCAGAAAGGATTCCAGCTCGCTGGTGAAGAACTCGGCCCGGCGCGGATAGTCGAACGCCAGGGTCGCCAGCGCATCCAGGATGCGGGTCTTGCCCATCACCCGGCCCCAGCGGGTCTCCACGCCTATGATGCCGACGATGATCTCCGGCGGCACCCCATAGACCTGCTGGGCACGGTTGAGCTCGTTCTCGTACTCACGCCAGAAGCTGACGCCGTTCTGTACGTTGTCCGGGGTGATGAACTTGGCGCGGTAGCGATTCCAGGCGCCGGTCGGGCCGGTGGGCGGCGTGGTGGTGGGGGCCTGGGCGTCCATCAGGCGGATGATCCAGTCATAACGCTCGGCCTGGGCCAGCACCCGGTGCAGCTCGGCGCCGTCGAAGCCGTGCTTTTGCACCATCCGCTGCACGAAGTTGTCCACGTTGGCGCGATTGGCGAAGTCCCCCTTGCTGACACCCGGCTGGCTCACCTGCCCATAGAAGGGTTTGCTCGGCGGCGTCTGGTTGATGAAGGCGCTGTTGGGCTGGGGCTTGACCACGGGCTTGGCAGCCGGCGTGCTGCTGCAGCCATAGAGCATGGGAAACAGGGAGAGGGTGAGCACGGAGACAAGGCGACGCATAAGGTTCTCATGAGCCTGAAAAAGAGTGTCGCCATGGTAAAACATTGTCGTCCATGCGCAAGTGTTCCGTAGCGGGCCCCTCCCGTCGTTCTGCCTCAACGCAGGGTGTGGTAACCGCTCCAGAGCCGGGTCAGGGTGGTGATGGCGCAGAGCAGGGCAAAGCCGTAGGCGAGGGGGGCGAAGGCGGCGGGCCACAGGCACATCAGCACGAACAGGGCGATGGTCTCGCTCCCCTCGGTGAGGCCGCCCAGATAGTAGAGGGATTTGTGGTGGTAGACCGGATTGTCGATGCCCCGCTTGCCCGCCATGATGGCAAACACCAGAAAGCTCGAGCCGGTGCCCATGAAGGCAAACAGCAGGGTGGCGGCGGGCAGCGCATTGGCGGGGGCGGCGAGGGCAAAGCCCAGCACCACGGCGGCGTAGAAGATGAAATCCAGCGTGATGTCGAGAAAGCCGCCGCAGTCGGTGATGCCGGTTTCCCGCGCCACGGCGCCGTCGAGTCCGTCCAGCAGCCGGTTGAGCAGGATCGCCGCCAGCGCCCATTGATAGCAGCCAAAGGCCAGCAACGGCAACGCCAGCATGCCGATGGCAAAGCCGGTGAGGCTTACCTGGTTGGCGCTGATCCCGGCGCGGCAGAGCGGTCTGGCGAGCCGGGTGAGGGGGCTGCGGATAACGGGGATCAGGTGGCGGTCAAACAAGGTGAACTCCTCGGTCAAAAACAGGATTCGGTGAGCTGGAGTATGGTGCCCGGCGCGTCATCTTCGTCGTGGGTCACCAGCAGAGCGGGGATGGCCAGTGCCTTGATCTGCGCGAACACCAGCGCGCGAAAGGCGCCCCGCAGCGGCTTGTCGAGGCGGGAGAAGGGCTCGTCCAACAACAATGCCTCGGGCTCGGCCAGCAGGGCCCGCAGCAGGCTGACGCGGGCCTTCTGGCCGCCGGAGAGCGTCCCCGGCAGCTTGTCAGCCTGATTTGTCAGATCCACCTGCGCCAGCGCGGCCACTGCCTTTTCCCGCCGCGTCCCGTGCCCTTTCACGCTGGCCGGCATGCCAAACATCAGGTTCTCCGCGACCGTCAGATGGTCGAACAGCAGATCATCCTGAAACAGCATGCCGATGCGCCGCGCCTGGGGCGGCAGCTGGGTGAGCCGGCGCGCGCCGAGGGTCACGTCCCCCTCCAGCCTAAGCGGGCCGCTTGCGGGCAATACCCCCGCCAGCGCCGCCAGCAGCGAGCTCTTGCCACAGCCACTGGGGCCCATCAGGGTCAACACCTCGCCCGGCACTATCTGCAGGGCGGGCAGCGAGAGCAGCAGGTTTTCCTCCAGATAGAGGCGAAGGGGCGTGGTGCTCAGCATATGGCTATTTCCATCATGAGAGTTCATCGTGAGCCGTTCCCTTTGAGTGCCGGGTTGAGCCTGGCCGGCAGCCAGAGCGCCAGCAGATAGATAACGAGTGGCAGCAGCAGTTGCAACAGGCCGTAGAGCCCCGCCAGCCGCCGGTTGAGGCCGCTACCGATGGCCACCGCCTCGGTGGTGATGGTGACTACCCGGCCTGCGCCAAACAGCAGGGTCGGCAGGTATTGGGCCAGACTCACTGCGGCTCCGACGCCGAAGGCAAACAGCAGCGGACGGGCCAGCAGCGGCCCTTTCACCTGCCACCAGGCTCGCCACGGGGTTGCCCCCAGCAGCAGGGCACTCTGGGTGAGCCGCGGGTCGAATTGGCCATAGGGGCCGTGCAGGCAGAGATAGACGTAGGGAAAGACAAACAGCAGCTGGCTCCAGAGTACCCAGCCCCAACCGATGCCATCGCCCCCCCACCCGAGGCTGAACCAGTCCACCCCGAGCCGAATGCCGAACAGCAGGCTGGCCTGCGGCAGCAGCAGCGGCAGGCAGATGAGCCAGAGCGGCCAGGGGCGGCGGCCGGCCTGCGCCTCCAGGCTCAGCACCGCCATCACCAGCGCTATGGCTCCGCTCGCCAGCGCCAGCAGGATGCTGGTGGTGAGCAGCGGCGACAGGGTCGGCAGCAGTTCGAGCCAATAACGGCTGCTCCACTGGCTCGGCCAGAGGGCGGGAAAGGGCCAGCGCCGGGCCAGTGACCAGAGCAGCAAGGCCCCCAGCACCGCCAGATTGAGGACGATCAGGGTCGCCACGCTACCGGCAGCCAGGGCGCGGCCAAGAGCACTTGGGTTTGCTCGCCGGCCATCGAGCCAGCCGGGTTTGCCAAGGGTTCGATGGGCCAGCTCCAGCAGCCGCAACAGGGCCAGCAGCAACGCCGTGATGGCGAGCAGCAGCAGGGCGCCGCTGGCGGTGGCGCCGCGCCAGACCAGATCCGGATCCTGATACCAGAGCCACAGGCGCACAGCCAGCGGGGCGGGGGCATCGGGCCCGAGCAACTGGGCCAGATCCACCACCGCCACCCCGTAGGCAGCCACCGCGTAGAGGGGCAGACGCAGGGCGGGCCACAGCGCCGGCAGCAGCAGGCGCCACCAGATCTGGGGGGCGCTGAAGCCAAGGCAGGCCCCCAGCCACTGCTGACGCGCTACCCTGGCTGGGTCTTGCGCGCCGAGCGCCATCAGCAGCAGGAAGGGGGTCTCCTTGAGGGTCAAGGCGAGGATGAGCCCAAGCCCGGCGGGATCGCGCAGGGTCTGCCAGTCGGGGGGCAGCTCGAACCCGGTGAGGGCCGGCGAGAGCAGGCGCAGCAGCCAGCCGGAGGGGGCGAGCAGAAAGGCAAAGCCGATGGCAAAGGCGACGTGGGGCAGCGCCAGCAAGGGCGAGAGCAGCCGGCGCAGCCAGCCGACGGCCCGGCTGTCGCTGTGGGCCAGCAGCAGGGCGGTCAGCAGCAGGCTGGCCAGGGTCGAGGCGGCGCCAATCCACAGGCTCAGCAGCGCGGAGTGCCAGAGGCCCGGTTGGGCCAGCAGCAATTGCAGATGGAGTTGGGTCAGCCCCTCAGCCAGCAGTTGCCAGCCCCCCGCCAGCAGCGGAAGGCCAAAAACCAGGGCGCACCCTGCCGTGAACAGGGGGCGCCAATCAAGCGAAGAGCGGCCGAACCGGCTCATCAGTGACCGTAGCGCTCGGCCCAGGCCGCTTCGAGCCTGAGCTGCCAGCTGGGGTGGGGTTCGGCCACCGCCTTGAAGCGCAGCGCCGGCGCCGTTTGCTGGGTGGCGGGCAGGGCATCGGCCCGCAGCACGCTGGGGTCGCCCCAGAAGGCGGGTTCGGCCTTGCGCGCCTGGGCTGCGGGGCTCAGCAGGAAGTTGGCCACCACCTTGGCGCCGGCGCGGGCGTTGGCGTTGAAGGGGATGGCGAGGAAGTGGCTGTTGGTGAGCGCCCCTTTCGCCATGGCCACCGCCATCACGCTGGGGGGCAGGGTGCCGTTTTGTACCGCGCTCTGCGCCTCCTGCGGGTTGAAGCTGATGGCCATCGCCAGCTCGCCGTCATCGAGCAGCTGGCGGGTCTCGGCGGCGCTGGTGGGGAACAGCTTGCCCTTGCGCCAGAGTGTCGGGTGCAGTTCATCCAGCCAGGCCCAGAGCGGGGCGGTGACCCTGGCAAAATCGCTCTCGGTCGCCTCCCGATAGAGGGGGGCGGGGTCGGGCGTCAGCTCCAGCAAGATCTGCTTGAGGAAGCTGGAGCCGTGAAACTGGGGCGGCTTGGGGTAGGTGAAGCGGCCGGGGTGGGCCTTGGTCCAGGCGAGCAGGGCCGCTGCCGAGGTGGGCAGCTGTTCGACCTCTTCGCCGTTGACCATCAGGTTGAGCTGGCCTATGCCCCAGGGGGCTTCCAGCCCCTCCACCGGCACGGTGAAGTCCTCACTCACCGGCAGGCTGCCGTCGACCAACGCCATGTTGGGCAGCTCCCGGGTAAAGGGGGTGCCGAGCAGCCCCTGCTCCTTGAGCGCCTTGAAGTTCTCGCCGTTGACCCAGAGCAGGTCGATGGGGCCGCCACTGCGCTTGCCCGCCTGCTTGTTGGCCAGCAGTTGGCTGACGCTCTGGGCGATGTCATCCACCTTCACCTGCACCAGCTTGACCTGGTATTCGCGTGCCAGCTCCTGGCCGGCCCACACCAGATAGGCGTTGATCTCCGGGCTGCCGCCCCAGGCGTTGAAGTAGACGGTCTGCCCCTTGGCCTCCTCGAGGGTCTGCTGCCACTGCGGGTTGTCGGCGGCGTTGGCCTGAGTAAAGAGAAGACTGCCTGCCAGCAAGGGCAGGGCGCACAACAGCTGTTTGAACGAGGGCAATGAGAGTCGCATCCGGGTTACCTGGAGTTGGGTCTGGCGCCGCGGCGCCAGCGGTGATAACGGGTCAGCAGCGCCAGCAGGGTGGCGGGCTGACGGGCCCGTCGCCACTCGCCCGCCAGATACTTGTTCCCCTCCATCAGGGTGGGGTAGGCGTGGATGGTGGCGAGGATCTTGCCAAGGCCGAGGCGGTGGCGCATGGCGAGCACGAATTCGGCGATCCGCTCGCCGGCGTGAGTGCCCACCAGGGTGGCACCCAGGATCTGATCCTTGCCGGGCACGGTGAGCACCTCGATAAAGCCCTGACGCTCGCCGTCGGCGATGGCTCTGTCCAGCTCGGCCAGCTCGAAGCGGGTCAGCTCGAAGGGGATGCCCTGCGCCCTGGCCTCTTTCTGATTGAGGCCGACCCGGGCGATTTCTGGGGTGGTGTAGATGGCGGCCGGCATGACCCGATAGTCGGCCCGAAAGCGCTTGAACGGACTGAACAGGGCATTGACCGCGGCATACCAGCCCTGATGGGCGGCGGCATGGGTGAGCTGGTAAGGGCCCGCTACGTCCCCCACCGCCAGAATGCTGGGGTAGTTGGTGGTGAGGAAGCCATCGACCGCCACCGTGCCGCGTGGCGTCAGCTCCACCCCCAGCGCTTCGAGCCCGAAGCCGCTGACGTTGGCCACCCGGCCCAGCGCCAGCAGCAGCTGATCCCCTTCCACCACCTGCATTTCTTCGCCCCGGCACAGTTGCAGCCGGATGGGGAGATCCCCCGCGGCCGCTGGCAGATAGTCGGCTCGCTCGGCGCGCCAGCCGGTGAGCACCCGCACGCCATCGCGGGCCAGCTGTTCCGCCAGCAGCTCGGCCACTTCCCGTTCTTCACGGGGCAGCAGCTGATCCGAGAGTTCCACCAAGGTAACGGGCACCCCAAGCAGGGCAAAACTCTGGGCCAGCTCGCAGCCGATGGGGCCGCCGCCCAGCACCAGCAGCTGGCGCGGCGCGGTGCGCAGTTGCCAGAGGGTGTCGGAGGTGAGCCAGGGCACCTGCTCAAGGCCCGGCAGCGTGGGCACCAGCGGCCGGGCGCCGGTGGCGAGCACGATATGGCGGCTGGCAAGGCGTTGGCCGTTCACCTCCACCTCCCAGGGGGAGACAAGCTTTGCCTCCCCTTGGATGCACTCCACTCCGAGTCCTTCATAGCGTGCTACCGAGTCGTGGGGTTCGACCTCCTTGATGACGCGGGTGACCCGCTCCATCACGGCGGCGAAATCGGCGCTGGCTTGGCTTGGGCCAAAGCCCAGTTCACTGGCCCGGCGCTGCTCGGCGGCAAAGCGGGCACTTCGGATCAGCGCCTTGGAGGGGACGCAGCCGCTGTTGAGGCAATCGCCCCCCATCTTGTGCTTCTCGATGAGCGCTACCTTGGCCTTCACCGCCGCGGCGATATAGCTGGTCACCAGGCCGCCGGCCCCGGCGCCAATCACCAGCAGGTTGTAGTCATAGTGTGTCGGCTTGCGGTAGGGGGCGTGCAACCGATGCAGGGCGAGGCGCCGCTGCAGGCCCTTGAGCAGCACCGGCATCAGCCCGAGCAGGGTCAGCGCCACCATCAGACCGGGGGAGAGGATATTGCCGGTGCTGGTGAGGTTGGCGAGCTCGCTGCCCGCCAGCACGTAGACGAAGGTGCCGGGCAGCATGCCGAGCTGGCTCACCCAGTAGTAGGTACTGACTCTGATGGGAGTGAGCCCCATCAGCAGGTTGACCAGAAAGAAGGGGAAGATGGGGATGAGGCGCAGGCTCAGCAGATAAAGCGCCCCTTCCTTCTTCATGCCGGCTTGCAAGCTGGCCAGCTTGTCGCCAAAGCGCCGCTCGACCCAGTCGCGCAGCAGAAAGCGGGCGCTGAGAAAGGCCAGGGTGGCGCCAATGCTGCTGGCAAAGGAGACCAGCAGCAGCCCCCAGACAACGCCGAACACGGCGCTGCCAGCCAGGGTGAGCAGGCTGGCGCCAGGCAGGGAGAGGGCGGTACTCACCACATAGACGACGACGAACAGCAGGGCGGCGCTGACGAAATGGCGGTCGACCAGGGCGGCCAGCTCGGCCTGACGGGCCTGCAGCTGGGGCAGGCTCAGGTAGTGACCAAGGTCGAAGGCGAAAAAGGCGCCGATGAGGCAGCCCATCACCAGCACCAGCAGCAGGCGGGAGCCTTTCATCAGACGTCCTTGCTATCTGGCTGGGCTGGCCGTTCGGGCTGCACCGGCAGCTGGCAGAAGCCCTGCGGGGCGATATCGAGGGCGGCGTTGAACTTGGCCGACATGTTCTGGAAGGCGATGAGGCCGGTGAGCTCCACCATGGCGTCGTCGTCGAACCAGGGCTTGAGGCGGGCGGCCTGCTCATCGCTGACTCCATCCAGCCCGGTCATCGCCTCGGTGTAGTCGAGCACGGCCCGCTCCCGCTCGTCGAACAGCGGGCTTTCGCGCCAGTTGGCGAGCGCCTCCACCTTCTCGCTGGAGCCCGCCCGTTTGATGAGGGTCATGGCGTTGATGTCGACGCAAAAGCGGCACCAGTTGAGCTGGGAGACCCGCACCGTCACCAGGGAGCGCAGCACGGGGTCGATGGGGGAGCGCTTGCGGTTGATGACGCCATAGAGGGTGGCGACGGCGGCAAACAGGCGCGGCGAGCGGCCCCAGCACTTGCCCGGAATGAGCACCTGGCCGTAGTTGCGTTTTTGCAGCCAGAAAAAGGGGCGGATGAACCAGGCATATTCCCGATCGGGCTTGACCTCGACGCGCATGGATGACCTTCTTATTGCTTCAAGTTGGGTTTGTAGGCCTGACCCAGCCGCTCGTTGAGGCGGATCAGAAACTCCTCTATGCGGGCCCGGTTGGTGCCCAAGTCGCTCTGCCCCTGACGGGAGGCGGAGCGCATGTCGATGCGGGTCTCCTTGGGCCCGGCAAAGACCCGCAGCGCCACGTCATCCTGAAAACCGAACCAGCCGGTGGTGACCACTGCCTCGAGTCCTTCCGGGCTTGGCCGCACCTGCCAGCCGAGCTGTTCCATCAGGGCGTGGGCCTCGGTGATCACCTCGACCGGGGAGGCGCTGGTAAAGAGAGGACCGGGTTTACCCTCAAATGCTTTCAAGGGGGCCGGATTAATCGGCAGATCCTGCGCCGTTCTGAGCTCGCTGGCCCAGTGCAACTGGGGCGGGTTGTTGGGATCCGTGCTCACATCGTTGACCAGCGGCGTGCGCAGCGCCTGCACCACGAAGGCGAGGGGCAACAGCAGTGGGACGGCGCCCCAGCCATTGGCGCAGCGGTTGCGAGACCAGGGCAGGCGAGCCAGCAAGACGAGGGAGACGAGGGCCCCGAGCAGGCAGATGGCAAACCCCAGCCACCAGGGCCAGAGGTGAACACGGCTGCCGAGGGCGCCGGCGAGCGGCAGCAACCAGGCCAGAAGCGGCCACCACAAATATCTGGGCATAACGGGGATCCACTGGTTATGATGGACAAGTGCCCAGAAGGATAAACTTAATTGACTGATAACGTTAGTAAATTTATCTCAATCCTGCTGCTTTTCCCAAGCGTTCAGCTATGGGCGGACAGCGCCGTGCTGGCGGCGGGGGACATGTGGCGCGCCGAAGCCGTCTACGAGACCCTGCCCGGGGTCAGCCGGGTGGAGCCGGGCTACGTCAGCCAGCTGGCGGCAACGGGGTCGAGCTGGCGGGAAGTGCCACCGCGGCGCCAGGCGGTGCGCATCGACTATGACCCGGTCAAGGTGGGGTATGGCGATCTGCTCAACGTGTTCTGGCAGCTGGTGGATGGGCGCGATGGCGAGGGCCAGTATTGCAATCGGGGCCTGGCATTTGCGCCGGCCCTGTTGCCAAAGGATGACTATCAGTGGCGCTTGGCCCAGGTGAGCCTGACGCGCTGGCAGGCCTTGCACGGGCGGCCGAGCCGGGTTGCGCTCTGGCCGCAGAGCCGGTTCACGCCGGCGCCGGAGATGGAGGACTGGGCGGCGCGCCATCCCTGGCGTTTTGGCTTCTATGCCCGCCGCTGCGGTGGCTGGCCGGTGGAGCTGACCCCAGAACCCTGAACCGGGCCCTGAACTCAGTTGCGGTAGAGCACCTTGATAAGGTGGAAGCCGAACTTGGTGCGCACCGGGCCGAGCACGGTCAGCAGCTCGCCCTTGAACACGGCATCGTCAAACGCCTTGACCATGTCGCCCTTCGAAAACTCCCCCAGATCGCCGAAGCGCTTGCTGGAGGCGCAGGTGGAGAAGCGCTTGGCCATCTGGCCGAAGTCGGCTCCCTTGGCAATCTTCTCCTTGATCTCCAGACACTCTTTCTCGGTCTTGACCAGGATGTGCTGGGCACAGGCTTTTCTCATCGGGACGCTCCTTGGCGGTGGGCAAATCGGGGGCGCAAAGAGTACTCCAATTCCTGCCGCGCGTCAGCCGTCATGGCAAATTCAGCTGCGGACACGGGCAGCAAGCCTGGTTCTGGGCCGTGCCTGCCAGAGGATCTCCAGCCCGAGCAGGGCGTGCAGGCTCCAGATGGCCAGCGGATTGAGCCAGTTGCCCCCCAGTTGCAGGGTCGCCAGGGCGCTGCCCGCCAGCAGCAAGGTGATGCCCGGCAGGCGCCAGTGGGTCGGCAGCGGTGCCAGCATGGCCATGCCCAGCAGGATGGCGAGCCCGAACGGCAGGTTCAGCGCGGTGAAGGCCAGCGCCTGCTGGCCGTTCATGCCGGTCAGCAGGGCCAGCAGGGCGCTGCAACAGGCGAGAAAGGTGATGAATTCGAGTCTATCGGCGATGTAGTCCGCCATCTGTTCGCTGCGTGCGTGCATACGGTGTCTCCTCTGGTGGGATGCGTGCCTTGGTGCAATAAGCCCAGTGTGGGCGAGAAGTGAGCAGGGGGGCAGCGGGATAAATCGATTGGGTTGAACGAGGCTTTGATTGCGTGATGGCAACTGTTTGATCCTGCAAGATAAAATGCACTACCTCTGCGGGAGTGGGGCAAGGCGGGCGGCCCCGTGGCAGCCAGGATGCAGCTGGTGGGCCCGGCGAGAGAGGGAATTGCCGCTATCTTGACCAGTTGCCGACAGTTGATGTCGCGCCCATCGGCCAACAAGGGATGACGCGATACCGGGCCGGATGGGCCGCCAGGGGCCATCTGGCATGGCCGTGCTGGTCATGGATTGCCCTTTTTGGCCCGCAGTGGCATAAGTCAGCGGGGGAAAGTGTGAAAAATGCGCGGCCTGCGTGGGCAAAGGCTTCAATAATATGGCGAAATTCGGTGTCACCCCGCTCTGATGTCGGGCCGGGGATATGCTAGGATGAGGCGCGTTTGCGATCGAGTGAGCCTCATATTCGTTCTGAATATCGCATTATTTTAATCATGTTCTTCGGGGAAATTGACGTTTGACAGGATGCAATCCGCCCCTGCCTGCAGGGATCTCACCGCCCGCACGGGCCTTTCGTCGTGGGCTTCGCGCGCTGGGACTGAGCCTCTGTCTGCTGCTGTTCATCACGCCCGCCATGGCGGCCAAACTCACCTATCAGATCAAGGGACTGAAGGGGGAGAACAAGGACAACGTCGAGGCCTACCTCAATGCCCTGCCGGTCTATCAGGAGCGCCAGTACCGTCCGGCCCGCGCCAAGATCACCGAGAGCGTGCAAAAGGCGCTGCAGGTCTATGGCTACTATCAGCCCAAGATCACCCTGAGCCGCGACAAGAAGGCGCCCGCCAAAGTGATCATCGAGGTGGAGCCGGGCAAACCGGTCATCATCTCCCGTCTCGACATCCTGCTGGAAGGGGATGCCAGCAGCGACGAGCTCTACAGCGAGCTGTTGGACAAGCTGCCGCTGAAAGAGGGGGATCCCCTCAACCACGGTAAATACGAATCCATCAAGGCGGATCTGGGCAGTCTGGGGCTGGCCCGCGGCTACTTCGACGCCAAGATCAGCAAGAGCCAGGTCAAGGTGTTCCCGGATCAGGGCACTGCCGAGATCTACATCCTGTTTCGCTCCGGCCCGCGCTACCACTTCGGCGAGATCCACTACGACGCCACGCCGGAGGCGCTGCGCCTCATCCGCCCGCTCATCAACATCAAGAGCGGCGACCCCTATCTGGCGATCCGGCTGGCGGAGATGTCGCAGGATGTCTCCTCCACCAAGCTGTTCAAGCAGGTGGACATCAAGCCGCTCATCAGTCAGGCCGAGGGCAACCGGGTGCCGGTGCAGGTGACCCTCTCCAACCGGGTCGATCACGAGATTGAAACGGGTATCGGCTATGCCACCGACGTGGGGCCACGCATGAGCGCCACCTGGGAGAAGCCCTGGGTCAACCGCTATGGTCACCGGCTCAACGCCACCGCCAAGGTCTCCCAGCCCGAGGCCGAGCTCAGCTTCGACTACCAGATCCCGGTGGGCAACCCGCTGCGGGACTACTACTCGCTGCAGGCCGGTTATCAATACAAGGACAACAACGATACCCGCTCCGACCTGACCACCCTCAGCGTGCACCGCTGGAAGCGGCGGCCGGAGAGCTGGGACCGGGACGTGTTCATCCGGCTGGAGAACGAGATCTATACCCAGGGCGCCGACGAGGGCAACAGCTTGCTGCTGATCCCCGGCGTCTCCTGGTCGCGGCTGCGGGTGCGCGGCGGTCTGGTGCCCGACTGGGGCGATCGCCAACAGCTCACCCTGGAGTTCTCCGACCCCTATTGGGGCTCCGACATCAGCTTCGTGCGGGTGTGGGGGCGCAGCAAGTGGCTGCGCACCCTGGGGGAGGATCACCGCTTCCTGCTGCGGGCTGAACAGGGCGCCATCATAGGGGATAGCTTCTCGCTGGTGCCGCCCTCCCTGCGCTTCTTTACCGGTGGTGACCAGACGGTGCGCGGCTACGGCTACGAGACCATCTCGCCGCGCGGCAGCGACGGCAAGCTGCTGGGGGGCCGCTACGTGAGCGTCGCCAGTGCCGAGTACAACTACCGCTTCAGCGACAAGTGGCTGGGAGCCCTGTTCGTGGACAGCGGTACCGCCACGGTCGACTACAGCGAGGCCTGGAAGATAGGCACCGGGGTCGGCGTGCGCTGGGTCACCCCCATCGGTCAGGTCAGGCTCGATCTGGCGGTGGGCATTTCGGAGGAGGAGAAGCCGCTGCGACTCCACTTCGCGCTGGGGCCTGAACTATGATCCGGCCGCTTCCCACTCTTCTTCTCTTCTGTTCTCCTGACCGGCCGCTGCGGCTGCATCTTTCGCGGGGGTCTGTGCTGTGATCTGGGTAAAACGTATTTTTCTCTGGTTGATGGGGCTCATCTTTCTATTGCTCATCGGCGTCAGCCTGCTGGGCTTCACCCATCAGGGCAACAAGTGGCTGTGGCAGCAGGCCAGGGCCGCTCTGCCTTCCCTCAAGGGGGAACTGGTGGCGGGCCAGCTTGGCTATGGCTGGACCCTGGAGGGGGTCGGCTGGCAGGACGAGCTGGTGGACGTCACGGTGGATCGCGCCGTGCTGGACTGGGATCTGGGCAAGCTGCTGCAGGGCAAGCTCTGGATCAAATCCCTGAACGTCACCCACCCGGTGGTCAAGGTCGCCGACTCCGAGCCGACCCCGGAAGAGCCGTCAGAGCCCTTCGTCTGGCACCCGCTACCCCTGAAAATTCAGGTCGACAGCCTCCAGGTGGCGGATCTCGATGTGACGGTGCCCGGGGTGGGGGTGAGCCTCAAGTCTCTCGACATCGGCGCCACCCTCAGCCGCAAGGGGCTGATCGTGCAGGGGCCGGTGCTGGACGGCCTCAAGGTGACCCTGGCCGAGACGCAGGCCACCGAGGCTGCCAAACCAGCTGCCGCCAAGTCGCCGGTCACCGCCAAGGCGAAGCCGGCGGATGAGCGCAAGGCGCAGCAGGCAACCAAGGCGGCCCCCATCGAGCTGCCCGCCATCCGGCTGCCGTTCCCCATCCAGCTGGAAGGATTGCAGGTCACGGCGTTTCGCTATCAGCAAGGTGAATTGATTGAAGGGCTCGACAAGCTGCTGCTGTCGGCCAGTGCCGAGGGGAGCGACATCGCGCTGCGCGAGCTCTCCCTGCGCCATGCCATGGCGGATCTGGCGCTCAAGGGCAAGATCCAGCTCAAAGACGATTATCCGCTCGCCCTGACCCTGGATGCCAAGGCCCGCAAGGGGCTGCTGGATGGCGAACTGCAGGGGCAGCAGGCCAGCCTGACCCTCGGCGGTTCGGTGGGCAAGCTGGCATTGGCGCTGCAGGCCAAGGGGCCGGTGGCTGCCAACCTCAAGGGCTCTCTGGCGGCCCTCGACCCCGACTTGCCCTTTGATGCGGGGCTGGAGTGGAAGAGTCTGGGCTGGCCGCTGCACAAGCCTGCCAAAGATGAGCCCAGCTACCGGCTGGACAAGGGCAGTTTGAGTGCCAAGGGCAAGCTCTCCGGCTACCAGTTTGCCTTGAATACCGCCGGCAAGGGCACGGATGTGCCCCCCTTCAAGCTGGCGCTGACGGGCAAGGGGGATCTGACGCAGCTGAACCAGATCAACCTGCTGCTCAATGCCCTCAAGGGGGAGCTCAAGCTGGATGGCAAGCTCGCCTGGGACAAGGGGGTACGCTGGCAGGGCACCACGGAATTCAAGGGGATCAACCCGGCCGAGCTGGTGCCCGAGCTCAAGGGGGCGCTGGCGGGCAAGATTGCCAGCCGTTTCGAGCTCGATGAGGCTGGCCACTGGCAACTGCAACTGCCCGAGCTGAAGGTGGACGGCAAGCTCAACCAGTATCCGCTGGCCATCAAGGGCAGCGCGAGCGGCAACGACAAGATGGAGTGGACCATCCCGGCGCTGGCGCTGCAAAGCGGCCCCAACCAGCTGCAGGCCAAGGGCAGCCTGAGCCAGCAGGCGTGGAAACTGGATGCGGATCTCAATGCCCCCAACCTGGCGGGGCTCTACCCCGGCCTCAAGGGGGACATCAAGGGGCAGGTGCGCCTGACCGGCAATCAGCAAGCGCCGCGGGTCACTACCGAGCTGGCTGCCAGCCGCCTCTATTATGCCGGCACCGATCTGAAGGGGATCGCCATCAAGGGCAATGCCCTGGTCGGTGACAAGCCGGCAGGGGAAGTGGCCCTGACGGTGGCCAGCCTGGTACAGGGGGCGACCAGCCTCAGCCAGCTGGCGCTCAACCTGAGCGGCGATCTCAACCAGCACGCCCTGTCGCTCACCATGAAGGGCGACCCGGTGGCGGCCAACCTCAAGCTGAGCGGCGGTCTGCGCGGGGATCGCTGGCGCGGTGCCCTCAGCGAGCTCAAGTTGAAGACGCCGCTGCGGCGCTGGGAGCTGAGCGCGCCATGGGCCTTCGGCCTCGACCTGCCGCGTCAGCGGCTGACCATGGGGGATCTCTGCCTCGGTTCCCAGGGGGCCAGCCTCTGCGTCAAGGGCAGCCAGGTATCGGCCCAGCAGGGCAGCCTGGAGTTTGCCCTCAACCAGTTTGACCTCAAGCGCCTGCGGCCCTGGCTGCCGGACAACTTCCGCTGGCAGGCGGTGCTCTCCGCCGACGGGCGGGCCAGCTGGCGCGGCAATCAGCCGACCCTGCACGCCACCGTGCGCACCACGCCGGGCACCTTCGTGGCCGACGAGCTCAAGACCGACTACCAGCGCCTCGAGCTCGGGGTGGACTTCGAGCGCCAGCAGGCGGCGATCCGGCTCGACTTTGCCTCCGAGCAGATCGGCAACATCGACACCAAGCTCTATATCCGGGATCCGTCCGGTCGCGGCAATCTCTCCGGCCAGCTCAAGTTTGACGACCTCAAGCTGACCACCTTCGCCCCGCTCATCCCCGAGGTGCGCTCCCTGCAAGGGGTCATCTCGGCCGATGCCCGCTTCGACGGTACCCTGGCCTCGCCGCTGCTGTTTGGTCAGCTCAACCTGCTGGATGGGGAAGTGCAGACCCACTCCGACATGGTGACCCTCTCCAAGCTGGTGACCCGCCTCAAGATTGAAGGCAACCGGGCCGAGCTGGACGGCACCATGCTGGTGGGCAAGGGGCCGCTGGCACTGGGGGGCTGGCTGAGCTGGGCACAGCTGCCGGTCACCGGCAGCCTCACCATCCAGGGCAAGGAGCTGGAAGCCCAGTATCCGGGCATGGGCCGGGTGCGGGTCTCCCCGGACATCGCCATCTCGCTGGGGGAGGAGACCCGGATCACCGGTCAGGTCGACATCCCCTGGGCGCGGATCCTGGTCAAGAGCCTGCCCGAGAGTGCGGTGGCGGTGTCGGACGACGTGACCGTGGTCTACGACGATCTGCCGCCGGTGCCCAAGGCGGCGCCGCTGCCGATGGCGATCAAGCTGGCCATCCGGCTGGGTGACGACGTGCGGCTGGAGGCGATGGGGCTCAAGACCAAGGTGGGGGGCGGCATCAACATCCGCCAGGATCCCTCGCGGCCGCTGGCGGGCAACGGCCAGCTGGTGCTCAACGATGGGCGCTTCAAGGCCTATGGCCAGAACCTCATCATCAAGGATGGCCGCATCCTCTTCTCCGGCCCCCTCGATCAGCCGTTCCTCAACATAGAGGCGTATCGGGATCCCGATACCATCGAGGACAAGGTGACGGTAGGGGTGCGGGTGACCGGGCCGGCCAGCAAGCCCAAGATCACCGTCTACTCGGAGCCGCAGCTGGCCCAGTCCGAGCAGCTCTCCTACTTGCTGCGCGGCAAGGGGCTGCAGACCAGCGGCGAGGATGGGGGCTTCAACGGCCTGCTGGTGGCCGGTGCCGTCAGCCAGGCCAACGGCGTGGTCTCCAGTCTGGGGGAATCCCTCGGCATGAGCGACGTGGCCCTCGACACCGCCGGCAGTGGCGACAACACCCAGGTGACCCTGTCGGCCTACCTGCTACCGGGGCTGCAGTTCCAGTACGGGGTCGGGGTGTTCAGCCCCATCGCCGAGTTCAAGCTGCGCTACGAGCTGATGCCCAGGCTCTACCTGCAGGCCATGAGCGGGGTGGCCCAGGCGGTGGATATCTTCTATCGCTTCACCCTGTAGCGGGCAGGAAGAGACAAAAACGGGAGGCACAAGCCTCCCGTTTTTATTGGTGGCATTGATGCGGCTGACGCTGATGTTGATGAACAGAGAGGGGATGCTGAAAAGCGAAAACCCGGCGCGAGGCCGGGTTTTCTTGAATGATGGTGGAGGGAGAAGGATTCGAACCTTCGAAGGCAGAGCCGTCAGATTTACAGTCTGATCCCTTTGGCCGCTCGGGAACCCCTCCACGGAGTATTGCCAATTTTGTTCACGACGGGCACCGTGACTGCACTTGAAATGGTGGAGGGAGAAGGATTCGAACCTTCGAAGGCAGAGCCGTCAGATTTACAGTCTGATCCCTTTGGCCACTCGGGAACCCCTCCACAAGTGCGAGGCGCATACTAACAGATCTACCGGGGTTGTGAACCCCTTGGCGGGATTTTTCCTGCTTAAAGGATCGGATTTGCGGCCGATAAAGGATGAAACCACCGTTTCCAAGAGTTATCTCATGCTACCCAGCGCCATTCGTGAGCAGTGGCTGGTGGACGAGGCCCAACTGGGGCAACGTCTCAACCAGGATCTCCAGCACGGAGACAGGGCTGACTTTCGCCTGCATCTGGCCCTGCTGACCGATGCGGTGGAAGAGCAGCCCTGGTTCGATCCCAGGCAGCCAGCAAAGGCTGAGAGCCGGGTCTGGCGCAGCCGCTTTGAGCTGCCTCCAGCCACGCCCTTGCAGGGCAGTGCAAATGATGAAGAGGCCGCTTTGCTCAACGAGCGGCTGCAACAGGGAGGCTCCATGGTGGATGTGCGGCTCTGGTTGGCGCTGCGCTCACCGCCGCTGCTCGGCGCCCCGCCTGCGCTGGAGCCCGCCGTCTATGACAACCTCTCGCCGCTGGGACGGGAGCGCTGGCAGGGCAAGCTGGCGGATCAGCCCAGACGCGACGATCCCCTGCTGATGCTGCCGATCCTCGATACGCTCAAGGCGGGGGTGGATGCTAGGCTGCACTGGTTAAGTGGTTGCTGAAGGCGACAAACGTCGGCATTCGGGCAGCAAAAAGGCGGGGAGATCCCGCCTTTGTCGTTGTTGGCTGTGCCGTGGCGCAGTTTATGCGTCGGCTTCATCCTCTTGCGGCACTTCCTTGCCAGCCGCTGCGGCGCGACGGGCGATGGGTTTTTCGGTGTGGCGGTTGAGCTGGCGTTCCAGCTTTTGCCCCAGTTCGGTGATGGCGGCGTACAAGTCCTCATGTTCTGCCTGGGCAAACAGCTTGCCGTTGGGGATGCCAGCAGTGGCTTCAACGATGAACATCAGACGCTCTTTGGAGACAATCACATGGGGTGTGATAAGAGGCACCTGAAGACGCTCGAGCTTGTCAAAACGGGATTCAATGCGCTCGCGGATAGCCGGGGTGATGTCGATGATTTTGCTGGTAATTTCGATTTTCATATTGGCCCCCTTCGGGTCGTCTTGCTTGTGTCTTCACCTTCAGATTACTCATGGCTGAACATTAAAATGTGATCTGTGTCACGAACTGTGGCCTTGCTTCCGAGGGGAGGAATAAATTGTGATCTTTTCCCGTTCTGCACCAAAAAGCGCTTGAGCTCCACGAAACTGGCAGGCAGTATGGAGAAACTTGGATCGTTTCTGTCCCTTCGTGGCAGCGCCGCATGTCGACCTCATGTCCGGTTTTCACCGCTTAGTCTCGCATCTTTTGCACTTTCTCCCCGCACCGCCCTTGCCGACGTGCGCGCTGTGAATGTGGGCGCTGCCAAGTCGTCAGGGACTTGAACGTGGTTGTTGTGGTGTTGGAGTAGTACATGAAACAGCAGGCCACTCAGATGATGTGGTTTTATGATCGGCAACACGCCCAGTGGAGTCTGTCCGATCATGCCTCCTACCAGCTCTGGCAAGGAGAGGGGCCTCACCCCTGGTTCGGGCAATTGGCGGCAGATGACGAGGCCGGCTTTGCCGACTTTCTCGCCAGACTTTACCACTCACAGCAACCGGCCCAGTTCATCGGTCACCTCTGCGAGGAGGGGGGCGAGGTGCGCCATGTGCTCTGGAGCGGCCAGTACGTGCCAGCCCAGCAGATGTGCTGCGGCTGGATTGCGCCGCTCGACACCACCCGCAGCACCCAGCTGCCTGCCGATCTCTCCCAGCAGCTGCCGCTGCTGCAAGACCCCTTGTTGACCCAGCTGGCGCAGGCGCTCTCTGCCCGGACCGGGCTCGATTTCTTCAATACCCTGGTCAACCAGCTCGCCCACATCCTGGTGGCGGACGCGGTCTGGCTGGCGGAGCGCACCGGCAGCGGACGGCTCAAGGTGCTGGCCTGCCACGGCATCGACCTCAAGGAGTACGAACTCGACGGCATGCCCTGCCAGCAGGTCTATCTGGCGGGGGAGGCCTGCGTAATTCCGCTGGCGAACGCTCTGCCCTCCTGTACCGGTTTCAAGGCGGGGCAGGGTTACTACGGCCTGCCGCTGTGTGATCGCAACGGCCAGATCCTGGGCCACCTGGCGCTGCTTTTCTCCGATCAGAGCGCGATCCCCAATCTGGGTTCGGTGCTGACCACCTTCTCCATGCGGATGGTGGCGGAGCTGGAGCGGCTGCAGAGCGATGCCCAGCTGCGCCTGTCGGCCGTGGCGTTTGAAACCCATGAGGGGATCATCATCACCGATCCCGATTTCAAGATTTTGCGGGTCAACCACGCCTTCAGCCAGATCACGGGTTTTGACAGCCAGCGGGTGATCGGCCTGCATCTGGGCAACGATCTCTGGTGCGGTTTGGGGGGGCTTGGCTACGAGCTCGGCACCCTGAGCCGCTGGCAGGGGGAGACCCAACGGCTGCACGCGGATGGCTACCCTTATCCGCAGTGGGAGATCGTCACCCCGGTGCAGGATGACAGGGGGGAGATCAGCCACTTCGTCATCTGTTTCGAGGATATCTCCGAGCGCAAGGAGGCCGAGCGCCGCATCCAGGATCTCGCCTATTACGACGAGCTGACCGGCCTGCCCAACCGCCGCCAGCTGCACGAAACCCTGGCCCACGCCTTTGGCGAGGCGAGTCGCGACTATCTGATCGGCGCCCTGCTGTTCATCGATCTGGATCACTTCAAGACCATCAACGACTCTCTCGGCCACGCCACCGGCGACTGGCTGCTCAAGGAGGTCGCCAGTCGACTCAAACGGCTGGTACGGCAGGGGGATTGTCTGGCGCGGCTCGGCGGCGACGAGTTCGTGCTGCTGCTGCCCTCGCTCTCGGCGAGTCCCCCCCAGGCGGAGATGCAGGCCGACCTCATCGCCGAGCGGCTCATCAGCGAGATTGCGGCTCCCTACAACCACGCGGGCCAGGTGCTGCATATCGGCGCCAGCGTCGGCATCACCCTCTTCCCCGGCCGGGAGCAGGGGGTGGACGATCTGCTCAAGCAGGCGGACACCGCCATGTATCAGGCCAAGTCGGCTGGTCGCAAGACCCGGCGCTTCTTCGATGCCTCCATGCAGTTGCAGGCGGATCGCCGGCTGCTCATTCACAACGAGCTGCGTAGCGCCCTTAACCAGCAGGAGCTGACCCTCTACTACCAGCCTCAGCACATGGTGGAGGGGGGAGACATCATCGGCGTCGAGGCGCTTATCCGCTGGCAGCCGCCAGGCCGGGCTCTGGTGTCGCCCGCCGAGTTCATTCCCATCGCCGAGGAGACGGACCTTATCGTCGACATCGGCAACTGGGTATTGTACGAGGCCTGTGCCCAGTACGTGCGCTGGGAGGAGAACGGCATCCACATCCCGCAGCTGTCGGTGAACGTCAGTGCCAAGCAGTTTCACGCCACCGATTTCGTCGACCGGATCCACGACGTGCTGGCCTCCACCGGCATGGATCCCGCCAGCCTGAATCTGGAGATCACCGAATCCGTGGTGCTGGGGCACGCGGAAGACACCATCAGCAAGATGAGCGAGCTCAAGGCGCTCGGCATCAGTTTTGCCATCGATGACTTCGGCGCCGGTTACTCCTCCCTGAGCTACCTCAAGCGGTTGCCGGCGGACGAGCTCAAGATCGATCGCTCCTTCATCCAGGATATCCCGCGCGATGGCGACAACATGGCCATCGTCGAGGCGGTGATCGCCATGGCACGCCACATGGGCTTCAACGTGACGGCGGAAGGGGTGGAATCGCGCCAGCAGCTGGAGTTTCTGCAGGCCCAGGGCTGCCACTTCTACCAGGGCTACCTGGCTTCCAAGCCGCTGCCGGTGCCCTATCTGGAGCGCTACGTGCAGCGCCTTGCCCGCAGCGAAAGCCCGCTGGCCGGGGGTAAAAATAGTCTCGCCGGCGAGCTGTAGCCCCTCGGGTTAACGGGTAGAATGAGGGAATATGACACCACCGCCAACGGGCGGTGGCATTGCCTCTCAATGGAGACGTCTCTCGTGAAAGCCGTGCAGGGAATCATTTTATCGGCGCTGTGCGTGCCGGGGCTGCTGACGCAGGTTGCGGCGCAGACTCTGGAACAATCTCTCTATCGCCAGGCTTATGACGCGGTGCGGGCCGACGATCAGGCCCGTTTTCAGCAAATTCGCGCCCGTTTGACCCATTATCCGCTGCTGCCCTATCTCGATTACTACCAGCTGGCCTTTCGGCCCGGGGCGGCGGAGTATGACGACGTGACCCGCTTCATCCGCGAGCACGGTGACACCCCCCAATCCAACCGGCTGGAGCGCAGCTACCTCACCTATCTGGCCCAGAGCCAGCAGTGGTCCCAGTTCCTGCGCTTCTATCCGGCCAAGCCGAACTCCACCGATCTGCTCTGCATGCACTATCAGGCGCGCTACTACACCGGCCAGCAGAGCCAGGCACTGCAGGAGGCGGGCAAGCTCTGGCTGAGCGGCCAGTCCCGCCCCGATGCCTGCGATCCCCTGTTCCAGCTCTGGCAGCAGGCTGGTTTGCGCACCCAGGAGAAGATCTGGACCCGCATGACCTTGGCCTTCGAGGCGGAGAACCCGAACCTTATCCGCCACCTCGGCGCTCAGCTTGGCAGCGGCATGAAGGCGTACGGGGATCAGATGATTACCCTGTTCGAGCAGCCCGCCAAGGCGATGAACACGGCCTATTTCACTACCGCCGCCCCCTCCAAAAAGTTGCTGCTGCTGGGACTGGCCCGCTATGCCAACCAGCAGCCGGAAGTAGTGCTGGGGCAGCTCGGCTATCTGCGCTCGCGTTTCGCGCTGAGCGCCGCCGAGCTCAAACCGGTGGAGCGGGCGGTGGCCAGACGGCTGCTGCTGGATCGCTCAACCGCCCAGCGCAACTGGCTGGATGCTACCGTAGTGCGCCAGGCCGACCCGGATCTGTTGGAGCTGCGGGCCCGGCTCGCCATCTGGGAGCAGGACTGGAAAGGGCTCTCCGGCTGGGTCAAGCGGATGCCCATGGCCCTGCAGAAGGAGGATCGCTGGCGCTACTGGCTGGCGCGCTCGCTGGAGGTGCAGGGCCAGCAGAAACCGGCGCGGGATCTCTATCTGGAAACCGCCAATCTGCGCGGCTTCTATGGTTTCATGGCAGCGCAGCGCAGCGGCGTGCCCTATCGGATGAAGAATCAGAGCGTGGCGAAGAAGGTGCCGGACTGGCGCACCGCCAGCCGCCGCTGGCCCTTCCTGCTGCGGGTACGCGAGTTGCTCGACATGAACGAGATCACGGCGGCGCGGGCGGAGTGGATCCACAACATGGATCGCAATCCGGTGGCCCAGCGCCTCGAGTTCGGCCACATCGCCCTCAACCAGGGCTGGCATGAACTGGCCATTCTGGCCAGCATCCGGGCCGAGGCCTGGGATGCCCTCGATTTGCGCTTCCCGCTGCCGCTCAAGCACACCTTCTCCCAGATGGCGCAGGAGCGGACCATGAACACCAGCCTGCTCTACGCCATCTCCCGGCAGGAGAGTGCGCTCTACCCGCTGGCACAATCGCCGGTCGGGGCGAGGGGGCTGATGCAGCTGATGCCGACCACCGCCAAGGAGACGGCCAGCAAGCTGGGGGTGCCCTATCGCAACGAGCAGCAGCTGTTTGATCCCGCCATGAACATCCGCCTTGGCAGCGCCTATCTCAAGCGGCTGCTGGATGTGTACGACGGCAACCGGATCCTGGCGGCGGCGGCCTACAACGCCGGCCCCGGCCGGGTCAAACGCTGGCGCGATCAGAGTGCGGACAAGCCGATGGATGTCTGGGTCGAGAGCATCCCCTACAAGGAGACGCGCAACTATGTGCAGAACGTGCTGTCGTTCGATCTTATCTATCAGCACAAGCTGCAGCAGCCGCTGCGCTTCATGTCCGATCGCGAGCTGAGTCACGCTTATTGAGACGGCTGCCGCCCTGGCGGCAGCCGGATTCCCATTCCCTCCCCAAAATGGTTATTATCCCATAAGGTTTTGTTACAAAAGGAAACCTGCCAGGTGATCGGGCGCCATCTCTTGGTCTGGCAGGTTCGTTATAATCGCCCGTTCAACACAGACAGGCTCCCCCAACAAAGGAATTGATAGTGGCAACGATTAAAGACGTTTCCCGGTTGGCTAATGTGTCCATTTCAACTGTGTCGCGAGTCATCAACAACACGGCGCAGGTGGCACCAGAAAAGCGTGAGGCCGTCATGGCGGCCATGAAGGAACTCAATTTTCGTCCCAACAGCTTTGCCCAGGCGCTGGTCAGCAAGCGCTCCAACTGCATCGGTGTGCTGGTGGGGGATCTGTGTGGTGGCCCCTTCTTCGCCCAGATGATGCGCGGCATCGAGAGCGTGGTGGACAAGGCGGACAAGTTCACCATCGTCATGTCCGGCAACCACGACGAGGTGCGCGAGCGCCACGCCATCCAGGCGCTGCTGCAGCGCCAGTGCGATGCGCTGATCCTGCACAGCAAGGCGCTGCCTGACGAGGAGCTGAGCGAGCTGGTGGCGGGCAGCACCCCGGTGGTCTTCATCAACCGCCAGGTGCCGGGCGCCGAAGATCGCTGCGTCTGGCTGGACAACCAGGCCGGCATCACCACCGCCTGCCAGCACCTGCTGGATGCGGGCCATCGCAAGATTGCCTTCGTCACTTCGGACGATGCAGAGTTCGTCGATGGCCAGCAGCGGATGGCGGGGTATCATCACGCCCTGCAGCGGGCCGGCATCGCTCTTGATCCTGCCCTCATCGGCCGCGCCTTTGCCGACGAGAACGGCGGTTACGTGGCGATGGGCGAGCTGCTGGATCGGGGGGTTGAGTTTACCGCCGTGCTTGGTTTCAACGACGCCATGGTGGCGGGGGCCATCTCCTGTCTGCTGGAGCGGGGATACAAGATCCCGCAGCAGATCTCGGTGGTGGGTTTCGACGACATTCCCTATGCCCGCTACATCTATCCCAAGCTCACCACGGTGCGCTACCCCATCGAGGAGATGGGCGGCCGGGCTGCCGAGCTGGCGCTGAGCCTGCTGGATCACAAGCCGGCCGAGGGGCTGGAGCTCAAGTTCGAGGCCGAGCTGGTCAGACGGGAATCCGTCGCCTGAGTGGCCGACATTGGCCCTGAATGGGCCAATGTCGCTCCCCTGTTTTGCGGAAAAATTGAAAGCGTTTTCAGAAATCCTTTTCAACTGTGATCCGCTTCAAAGCTTTTTGGACTGCCTGCCACTAGCATAGGCCCCACGAATTAGGAGCCTGCGCTCCCGATTTTCCCGCTGTGGGAGGTAACTGGTTAATCCAGCTATTTCCTTCGTTACTTTCGACGGTCATCATGGATGGCCGTTTTTTTTTGCCAGGATTTTGTCATGACAACAGAGAGTGAATACCAGACGGGGATCGTGGGCGCTGGCTGGCTGGGGTTGCCGCTGGCCCGGGCGCTGCAGGCCGAGGGCCGCCAGGTGGCGGTGACGGTCAGCTCGGCCCAGAAAGCCGCACAGCTGACGGCAGAAGGGCTGCAGGCTTGGCCGCTGCAACTGGGCACCGGGCTGACCGCACTGCCGTTTCGCTGCCGCGAGCTGGTGATCTGCGTGCCGCCGAGCAAGGTCGAGGATTACCCGGCCGCCATCGGGCGGGTGGCCGAGCTGGCGCTGGCCGCCGGCGTGCAGCGGCTGCTGTTCGTGAGTGCCACCTCGGTCTGGGCGCCGGGGCAGGGGGAGGATGAACAACCCATGCCTGCCCACGAGCGCGGGATGCGGATGCTGGCCGCCGAGCAGGCGGCGATGGGGGCCGGCATTCCCTGTGCCATGGTGCTGCGCCCGGCCGGGCTGTACGGGCCACAGCGCCATCCCGGCCGCTTCCTGGCGGGCAAAACCCTGGAGGGGGGCGGTCAGGCGGTGAACCTGGTGCATCTGGATGACGTGGTGGCCGCTTGTCAGCTGCTGCTGGCGCAGGGAAAGGATGGCGATGCCTACAACCTGAGTGCGCCGGTACACCCGCGCCGGGAGCAGTTCTACCCCTTTGCCGCACGTCAGCTGGGCCTGCCGGCCCCGGTCTTCATCGAGCCGGCCGGCCGGTTTCTCCCCGTCGAGGGGCTGCGCATCTGCGAGCAGCTCGGCTTTGTCTATCGCTGGCCCGACCCGGCGCACTGGTTTGCCGAGCTGGCGGCCCGGGGTCACTGAGCATCCCGCCCGGTGCTATATAGTGGGGCACAGGTGGCACCAATGGTGTGGCGCGGCGGGCAATTGAGGTTTGCCAAGGGGGGGCTCGCCCCCTATCATGCCGCCATCCATATAGAGAGAGCGGTACAGATGGTAGATACAAGACGTCACCCCGATGGGGAACTGTTGCTGAGAACCCTGGCAATGCCAGCCGATACCAACCCGAATGGCGATATCTTCGGGGGCTGGATCATGTCCCAGATGGATATAGGTGGGGGCATCATGGCCAAGGAGCTGGCAAAAGGACGTATTTGTACCGTATCCGTCGAGGGCATGACCTTTCACAGCCCGGTCAAGGTGGGCGACGTGGTGTGTTGCTACGGGCGCTGCCTGAAGATCGGTCGCAGTTCCATGCGGCTGAAGCTGGAGGTGTGGGTCAAGCCGGTGCTGCGTGAAAACGAGGCCCAGCGCTACTGCGTGACCGAAGGGATCTTCACCTATGTCGCCATCGACGAACAGGGAAAATCCCGTCCGGTACCAGTCTGATCCGGCTCAGATAAGCCGGGCGTTGATGATGGATATTTCCTGCTCAAACCCGGTTTTTTGCCGTATCATGCGTTCCAGCATCTCTTCCGAGCCGACGCACTGCTGGGTGTCGAACAGGCAGAGATCGCACTGGGGATCCCGTCTGATCTGATAGACGGTGGAAAGCTCCACTTGATGACAATTTCCTTGTTGATCATAAAATGTCACGCGGTACTGGTGCTGTCTCGCCATCGTTGAATTCCTTCTGGATGAGCCGGGCCGGACACGAGCTATCAGCCTAGTCGGCAGCGATGACATTTGTGATGGTCAGGACACAATGCAGAGGCAGGTGGTTGTTAGCCAATGAAAAATAGTTATCGCATTCTGGGTACGTCGCTGTTGACGTTGGGACTGGTCGGCTGTTTCGAGGTGCCGGATCAGGATCACCTGGTCACGGCGCAGGGCATCATTCCCGGCGCCAACTGCCAGAAGCCGCCGCTGGTGGCACTGGCCTCCACCGCCTTGCCACGCGAGTTCGGCATTACCGTCTGGAATCTCTACAAGGGTCAGCGTAAAAACTGGCGCGAAGGGCTGGACGAGTATGCCAAATCCCAGGATCTGGTACTGCTGCAGGAGTCGGCGACCCGCCCCGATATGCTGGAATGGCTGAAGGCCGGTGATTTCCAGTGGCAGCAATTGCAAGCCTTTACCCAGGGCGGTGTCTCCTTCGGCGTGATGACGGTCGCCAAGACGCCCCAGGCGTTTGTGTGCGGCGTGCGCTCACCCGAGCCGCTGCTGCGCATCCCCAAATCCGGTCTGGTCAGCCTCTACCCCTTGCAGGGGGATCCTGACGGCGTGCTGGTGGTGAACCTGCATGCGGTGAATTTCGAGCTGGGGATGGCGACCTTTCGCGAGCAGCTCAACGATCTGACCGCCCTCATCCATCGCCATCAGGGCCCGGTGATTCTGGCCGGGGATTTCAACACCTGGAACGACAAGCGCGAATTCTGGCTGAACAAGCTGGTGGGCGAACTGGGGCTGCAGGAGGCGATCCCGGTGCCGGATCTGCGCCGGACCGCCTTCGGCCGGCCGCTCGATCACCTCTACTACCGCAACCTGGACCTGGTGGAAGTGAGCAGCCCGGCGACCGATGCCTCGGATCACAACCCCATCATGGCCCGTTTCGCGGCTCAGGCCATCACCCCCTGAATCCGTACTGGCCGCCACGGTGGCCTGTTCCAGATAAAAAAATACCCCGCTTTTGGCGGGGTATTTTTTTATGAAGTGATGAACGATCAGCTGTTGTTCTTCACGAACAGGGTCAGTTCCTGACCCGGCTTGAGGTAATCGCTCTTGCCCAGCTGATTCCAGCGCATCACGTCCATCACGGCAACCTGAAAACGGGCGGCGATGGAGGAGAGGGAATCGCCGCGGCGTACCTGATAGACCATGGACTTGTTGCTGCTCTTGCCCTGCTTGGGCCAGACCACCAGCTTCATGCCAGGCTTCAAGGCCGACTTGGCGTTGAGACCGTTCCACTTGGCCAGCTCGTCATGGGTTACCCCGTGTGCCTGGCTGATGCTCCACAGATTGTCACCGGCACGTACCTTGTACTGGATCTTGCCGGCACTGCGGCTGGCGAGCTGCTGTGGCTTGCTCTGAGCGCTCTGACTGACCACCGGCTTGCTGCCGCTGGTCGGGATCATCAGGGTCTGGCCACGGCGCAGGTGATTGCCACTCAGGTTGTTGGCCAGCTTGAGCTGCTGCACGCTCACCCCGTGATTCTGGGCGATGCGGGAGAGAGTGTCGCCGCTGGTGACCTGATAGGAGCGGGTGCGGATGCGCTCGCTCTGGGGCAGATCGGCCAGGGCCAGCTCCAGGGTATCGGCATACTCGACCGGTACCAGCAGGCGATAGGGCCCCTTGGGTGAGGTCGACCAGCGCGTCAGGGCCGGATTGACCTCTTTCAGCTGAGCCGGACGCAGGCCTGCCAGCTGGGCTGCCACGTTCAGATCGATCTGGCCGCCGGTGTTGACCACCCGCAGCTGAGGCTTGTTGGCCAGTACCGGCAAGGTGACATTGTACTTGTCCGCATTGCGGATCATGTCGGCCATGGCCAGGATTTTGGGCACATACATCCGGGTTTCGCGGGGCAGATCGAGTGACCAGTAGTCGGTTGGTCGGCCTGCCTTCTGATTGCGGGTGATGGCGTTGCGCACCCGTCCTTCACCGGCATTGTAAGCCGCCAGCGTCTGCAGCCAGTCGCCGTCGAAGAAACGGTTCAGGTACTCCAGATAATCCAGCGCGGCATTGGTGGAGGCCAGTACATCGCGGCGGCCGTCGTACCAGTTGTCGTGGCGCAGGCCGAAGTTCTTGCCGGTCGCAGGAACGAACTGCCACAGACCCACCGCATTGCTGCGGGAACGGGCGTGGGGATCGAACATGCTCTCGATCATGGGGATGGTAATAAGCTCCATTGGCAGCTCACGCCGTTCGATTTCCTCTACCATCAGATACAGGTAGGGCTCAGCCCGGCTGGCAATGGTCGCCAGATGCTTATCATTGCGCAACAACCAATCACGCTGCTGGCGGACACGGTCGTTCTCCTGCGGATCAAACTGCATATCATCGCTGATACGCACCCACAGGTTATCGGTGTCATCCAGTTCGTCGATCTGTTCATCACCGAACAGGAAGCGCGCCGAATGCTTTTTATACGCTTTTTTGTTGACTTGGGGGGACTTGATCGGCTCGATTGCCGTTAGCGCCCGGTCATCCTGATGGCTCAGGTTTTGGCAGCCGCTGAGAAACAGCGCCGCCAATAAGGCCGTTCGTACCTTCATCTCGCTCAGGTCATCTTTAGGAAAAACAGCTCGCATCATAAGGGGCAATGGCCCCCTGATCAAGGTTTGTTCAAAAAACGTCCTTCCAGGATCGCAGCACGGTGAAGGTATCCTCTGGATTTTCCAAGCATTTTAAGGCGTGTTTCTCAGCAGAAAATTTCACGGAATCCTGTTCGCATCGCAGAAAAACGTTGAACTCCCGCTCATCCCCCAGCCGTGATGGCAGACTCGGCAGACCCTGCTGGCGCAGCTTGCTGATCAGCCCGATCCGCTGCTGGATCGCATGGTTGTCTGGCTCGACCGCGTAGGCGAAACGCAGGTTGGAGAGGGTGTATTCATGGGCACAATAAATGAGGGTGTCGTCGGGCAGGGCGGCGAGCCGCTGCAGTGAGGCGTGCATCTGGGCCGGGGTACCTTCGAACAGGCGGCCGCAACCGGCACTGAAGAGGGTATCACCACAAAACAGCATGCCATGGCCGTAATAGGCGATGTGGCCATGGGTATGGCCGGGCACATGGATCACCTCGAGACTCAGCCCGTGCCAGTTGATCTGATCCCCGTCATCGAGCCACTGGCCGTGATGAGCGGGCATGGGGTCAAGTTTGGGGCCATAGAGTCTGGCATGGGGGAAATGGCCGAGCAGGGCGGTGACGCCTCCCACATGATCGTGATGGTGATGAGTCAGCAGGATCGCGTCGAGCTGCAGATCCAGTGCGGCCAGTCGCTCCAGCACGGGTTCGGCATCGCCCGGGTCGACGACCAGGCAGTGATTTTCGTGTCGGATCAACCAGATGTAGTTGTCGTTAAAGGCAGGAACTGTGATCACTGGATACATGAGTCTGCTTCTCTTTATGGAGGGTATCTTATATAACTGGATGGCGTTCGAACCCCAAGTTGAGCCCTATTATGCAGGTGGCACGTACCGAACAACAAATCGAGATCCCGACCAGCTGGTCGGCACTGCCCATGGGGGACTGGGTAGCGGCCGAGATCCAGGAGCGGCTCGACAGCTGGTGCCCACATCTGTTTGGTTATCATCTGCTTAAAGTCGGGGCACTGAGCGCCGAACTCTCCTGCGGCTGCTCTTCCATTCGCCACCAGATAGGGGTTGCCCCCAGCGGCAGACTGCTGGATCTCAAGGGCGATCCACTGGCCTTGCCGGTGCGTACCGGCAGCGTGGATGCTTGCCTGCTGGCCCACTGCCTCGACTTTTCGCCCGACCCCCACCAGGTACTGCGCGAGGCGGAGCGGGTGCTGACCGACGATGGCTGGCTCATCGTCAGCGGCTACAATCCGCTCAGCCTGGTCGGCATCGGCCACTGCCTGCCTTTCCTGCGTCAACATCTGCCCTGGTCGGCCCGCATGTTCACTCCGGCGCGGGTTACCGACTGGCTGCAGCTGCTCGGGTGTGAAGTGATGTTTGACGAGCGCTTTGGCTACTCGTTCATGGGCAAACAGAGCCGGATCGGCTGGTGGCGGGAGAGTGTGGGGCGGGATTATTGCAGGCCGTTTGCGTCCGTCTACGTGATAGCGGCGCGCAAGCGGCGCTTTCCGTTGACGCCGGTGCGCCGCCGCTGGCGCTTGCCCGAGTCGATAGCGACGCCGGGCATGGCGCGTCAGGGCTGGTAACCTGTGTCCTCGGCCAGCTGCTTGCCGCTGGCGGCCTCGCGGGCCAGCTCGTCACAGCGTTCGTTTTCCGGGTGACCGGAGTGCCCCTTGACCCAGAGCCATTCGATCTGATGGCGCGCCACTTCCGCATCCAATGCCTGCCAGAGATCGACGTTCTTGACCGGCTGACGGCTGGCTGTCACCCATCCTTTCTTCTTCCAGCCGATGATCCACTGGGTGATCCCCTGGCGCACATACTGGCTGTCGGTGGTGAGTCTGACCTGGCAGGGCTCGTTCAGGGTGCGCAGCCCCATGATGGCGGCCATCAGCTCCATCCGGTTGTTGGTGGTGAGGCGAAAACCGCCGGCGAGCTCCTTGCGGTGCTTGCCATAGACCATGACGGCACCATAGCCGCCAGGGCCCGGGTTGCCGAGACAGGAACCATCCGTATACAAATCGATCTTTTTTAGCATGAGTCTTGGGGTAAACTAGCGGGTAAAGCCGAAGTTTGACATAGATTGGATCATGAACACACCCCAACTGAATCGCCAGATCATTCTGGATACTGAAACCACAGGTATGAACACCGCCGGTGGCCCCGTCTATCTGGGACACCGCATCATCGAGATCGGCTGTGTGGAGGTGATCAACCGCAAGCTGACCGGTAACCACTTCCACGTCTACATCAAGCCGGATCGGCTGGTGGACCCCGAGGCCATCCAGGTGCACGGCATCACCGACGAGTTCCTGCGTGACAAGCCGTCGTTCAGCCAGATCGCCGACGAGTTCATCGAGTTCATCCGCGGTGCCGAGCTGATTGCCCACAACGCGCCGTTTGACGTGAGCTTCATGGACTATGAGTTCGGCAAGCTCGGCCTCAATTTCAAGACTGCCGACATCTGCGGCATCACGGATACTCTGGCGATGGCGCGGGACCTGTTCCCAGGCAAGCGCAACAACCTCGACGTGCTGTGTGATCGCTACGGCATCGACAACTCGCACCGTACCCTGCACGGGGCTTTGCTCGATGCGGAGATCCTGGCGGACGTCTACCTGCTGATGACGGGTGGCCAGACCAAGTTGAATCTGGCTACCGAGAGCAGTGAAAATGAGAGCAATCAGGACACCAGCATCCGCCGGTTGGAGAGCAATCGCCCACCGCTCAAGGTGATCCGTGCCAGTGCCGAGATTGAGGCGGTGCACGAAGCACGGCTGGATCTGGTGCAGAAAAAAGGAGGAGCCTGCCTGTGGCGGCAATGAGCAAGCTATGGAGCGGCCTGCTGTTATTGGCCTCGCTGACGGCCTCGGCCAACGAGGTGTTTGCCCCCTCCGACATTCCCCTGCTCGACAATCGCTTTCGTATTGATTACGGGGTGAAAGAGATCACCTTCATCGTGACGCGCAAGCCGGGCACCCCGTCGGTGATCCTGGTGCGTCCGGACGGCAGCAAGCTCTATGTGGGCAAGGTGACGCCCCCCGATGTGGGCTGGCTGGCGCTCAAGGATCAGGATCTCATCACCATCCGTGATCCCATGCCGGGCCCCTGGCAGGCCATCGGCGAGGTGGACCCGGACAATCGGGTGCGCCTGCTGTCGAACATCAGGCTGGAAACCGATCAACTGCCGACCCAGCTCTATCAGGGAGAAAGGGTCAAGCTCAAGTCCTGGCTGCTGATCGACGATGCACCGCCCAAGGCCGGTTATTACCTGACCGACCTTGGCATGACGGTGCGATTGCAGCGTTTCAACGATGCCAAGCAGGAGGGAGAGCCCATTGTTGACGAAGTGCTCGGCCACTATCGTGACGATGGCAAGGGGCTTGATGAGGTGCCGGGTGACGGCATCATGACTGCTGAGGCGGTGCTTGATGTGGCTGCTGGCAAATACCGGGCCATGTACAGCACGGGCAATCAGGTGTTCTCCCGCGCTCGCTATCAGGACGTGCTGATCTACCCGTTGCCGGTCAGCTATACCTTGGCGCCTCCCTCGCAGGAGTTTGGTGCCAAGCTCTCCTTCCTGATCGATGCTGATGAACTGGATCCGGCCTCCGTGGTCATTGAGGGCAAGGCGACCAACACGGTGGGAGCCAGCATGGCGTTCAATGCGGTGGCGACCGAACCCCGTGTGGAAGTAGATCTCTCCGCCATCAAGGAGGTTGGCCAGTATGAGGTGACTGCCACCCTGTTTGGCACGACCCGGCTGGGCCGCGAGATCCAGGTCACGCTGCCGGTGAAATCGTTCAATATCTTCCCTGTGCTGGCGGCTGAGCCATCGGCGGCCTCTGCGGCTTCTGAGACCTCGGCTGCGGTGCCCAACCAGGTGAAATTCGAGGAAAAACAGAGCAGCGGCTGGCTGATCTGGCTGCTGGGTGGGGTCGGCATCCTGCTGGTTTTGCTGGGCGGCGTTGGTTTCATCTTGCTGCAAAAGCGGCGGGCACTGAAAAAAGCGATGGCGGCGCAGAAGGCCGAGAGCGAAAGCGCCAAGCCGGAAGCCAAACTGGATCTGAACCTGCCCGAACAATAACCGGGCAACCGCACGAAAAAGCCGCCCATCGAGGCGGCTTTGTTATTTATGGGGGAGCGGGTTAGCTGCAACCCTTCAGTATTAATGTTCCCCGACGTAGATATCCTTGTGTTGATCGCGGATCTCGAGGAACTTGTCGAGGTTGGCCAGCATCAATTCTACCAACTGGGGATCGAAGTGCTGACCTTTCTCCTCCTGGATCAGCGCCAGTACCTTGTCCAGCGGCCAGGCCTTCTTGTAGCAGCGATCCGAGCCGAGCGCATCAAACACGTCAGCCAGCGCCACCACCCGTCCTTCCAACGGAATGGCATCACCCTTGAGGCCACGGGGATAGCCGCTGCCATTCCACTTTTCATGGTGGTTGCCGGCGATGGTCGCGCCAATCTGGAACAGCGCGAGATCGCTGCCGGAGAGCATGTCTTGCCCCAGTTGGGCGTGGGTCTTCATGATCTCCCACTCCTCGGGGGTCAATTTGCCCGGTTTGTGAAGGATGGCATCCGGAATGCCCACCTTGCCGATGTCGTGCAGCGGGGAGGCGCGTTTGATGAGCTCGCTCTGCTCCTCGCTCATGCCAAGCAGCTGGCAGAACAGCTCGGTGTAGAGAGCGACCCGTTTCACGTGCAGGCCGGACTCCTTGGAGCGGGTCTCCACCAGCTCGCCGATCCGATAGATGATCTCGCGCTGATTGTCGGCGATGACCTCGTTGAGCCGGATGTTCTCCAGCGCCACTATGATGTTTTCGGTAAACAGGCTGAGCAGCCCCATGTCCATCTGGCTGAGCTGACGAGTGGTCTCGATATGAAACAGCAGGTGATGACGGGGGTTCTGGCAGTAGAGCACCATCTGGTTGCCGTCATAGACGTTGGCACGATTGGCCATGGCCTGGCGCAGGATGGAGGGGGCATCTGCCAGTCGCAGTGACGGGTGGCCCGGCAGCAGGGGCTCCAGAATTTGATCCCGCACTTCGTAGGCGAACTGCTTCACGTCGTAGATTTGCGACTCTTCCAGACTGAGCAGGGCCCCAAGTTGTTCCTGAGCCCCTTCGACAAACTGGCGCAGCGCCCGTTTCTCGAAGATCCCCTTGGAGGCCTCGATGACTTTTTCCAGCCCCTGGCGATTGCTCTCCAGCGTACGGATGTCGCGGTATGAACGCAGACTGGCACGCAGCAGGGTGCGCAGCTTCTGGGAGGTGAGCTCGGTCTTGTCCTTGTAGTCGTTGATGTCGTAGTTGGTGACCACGTCATCTTCCGGGGCCTGACCGGGTTGGCCGGTACGCAGCACGATGCGCACCATCTTGTTTTGCAGATCCTCGCGCACGAATTTGACCACATCGAGGCCGGCGTGATCGACCTCCATGACCACGTCCAGCAGCAGCAGTGCTACGTCCGGGGTCTTGGCGAGCAACTCCCTGGCCTGGGCGGCTGAATAAGCATGCAAAAATTCAATGGGTCTATTATCGAATTCAAACTTGCTCAGGGTGATCTTGGTGATGCGATGAACCTCGGGTTCATCGTCCACAATCATCACCTTCCATCCAGCCTGCTGGTCATCAAGAAGGGGCAGATCGTCATCGTCAATAATCAGGATTTGGTCATCCATCATGCAATCCTGTTTGGGATCCTGTGCTTACATTAACTGCTTCACTAAGGATAGGAAACTTATTGAGAAATAAAATTTGATCTGTGAAATCTCTTTGTTGTCATCCTGCTCCAGCCCCATAAAAAAACGCCTCCACATGGGAGGCGTTTGACTATCTATGTGTCTGTCAGGCGGCTCTGTGATAGACCGATGGCTCGAACAGCGCCTTGTTGGCCACCAGGTCGATGGGATCAAAATCATCGACGTTGATGGTGCGCAGGCGGCTCTCTTCGGCGCGGCGCAGCAGGTCCGCTTCGGTCTGGTTGAGTACTCCCTGTGCCAGGCCGATCTCTGCCACCTTGTCCAGTTGCATAAACGGACGCTTGATACCGTCAGCCTTGCATACTTTCTCAAACAGCGGCTCGGCAGAGAGCACGTCGTCCAGTGCCTGCTCCAGCAGGCCGAAGGGGTTGCCCTCTTCGCGGGTGAGATACTGCCCTTGGGCCAGACGGCTGCGGGTTTCGCTCGGGGTCTGCAACAGGCGGGCAACCTGGCTGTCCAGCTTGTCGCTCGGGCGTTTCAGGTCGCGACCCAGCGGCAGCACGATGACGCGCAGGGCAAGACCAATCCAGCGATTCGGGAAGTTGCGCAGCAACTCGTCGATGGCTTCCTGGGCCTTGAACAGGGCGTCTTGCAGCGCCCAGTGCAGCAGCGGCAGGTCGGCGTGTTGACGACCCTCATCCTGATAGCGTTTGAGGGCACTGGAGGCCAGATAGAGCTGGCTCAGTACGTCGCCGAGACGGGCGGAGACCCGCTCCTTGCGCTTGAGCTCGCCACCCAGAGTGCCCATCGCCATGTCTGACAGGAAGGCCAGGTTGGCAGAGAGGCGGGAGAGCTGCTGGTAGTAGCCCTTGGTCTGATCCTTGAACGGCGCGGCGGCGAAGCGGGCACCGGTTAACCCTAACCAGAAGCTGCGCACTAGATTGCTGATGGTAAAGCCGACGTGGCTGAACATCGCCTTGTCGAAGTCCTTGAGGGCCTGTTCTTGATCCGGATGGCTGGCGGCCAGCATCTCCGGCAGCACGTACGGGTGGCAGCGGATGGCGCCCTGACCGTAGATGATCATGCTGCGGGTCAGGATGTTGGCCCCTTCGACCGTGACGGCGATGGGGGCACCTTGATAGCCGCGGGCCAGATAGTTGTTGGGGCCCATGCAGATGGCCTTGCCGCCGTGGATGTCCATGGCATCGATGATGCACTTCTGGGCGCGGTCGGTGAGGTGGTATTTGACGATGGCGGAGATGACCGAGGGCTTCTCGCCGAGGTCGATGCCGGTCACGGTCAGGTTGGCGGCGGCCCCCATGATGTAGGCGTTGCCACCGAGACGGGCCAGCGGCTCTTCAATCCCTTCCATCTTGCCGATGGGCAGCTTGAACTGGCGACGGATCCGGCTGTAGGCGCCGGTCGCCAAGGCCAGCATCTTGACACCGCCGGTGCTGTTGGAGGGCAGGGTGATACCGCGTCCGACCGAGAGGCATTCCACCAGCATGCGCCAGCCCTGACCGGCCATGGCCGGGCCGCCAATGATGAAGTCGAGCGGGACGAACACGTCCTTGCCGCGGGTCGGGCCGTTCTGGAACGGCACGTTGAGCGGGAAATGGCGGCGGCCGATGTCGACCCCCTTGATGTGGGTCGGAATGAGGGCGCAGGTGATGCCAAGCTCTTCTTCGTCACCCAGCAGGTGATCCGGGTCGCGCAGTTTGAAGGCCAGACCCAGAACGGTGGCAATCGGGGCGAGAGTGATGTAGCGCTTGTTCCAGGTGAGGCGCATGCCGAGCACCTCTTCTCCTTCCCATTCCCCCTTGGCGATGATGCCGAAGTCGGGGATGGAGCCGGCGTCTGAACCCGCTTCCGGACTGGTCAGGGCGAAGCAGGGGATCTCCTTGCCGACCGCCAGACGGGGCAGGTAGTAATCCTTCTGCTCGTCGGTGCCATAGTGTTGCAGCAGCTCACCCGGGCCCAGCGAGTTGGGCACGCCGACGGTGGAGGCCAGCACTGCGCTGGCGCCGCACAGCTTTTGCAGCACGCAGGATTGGGCATAGGCGGAGAATTCCAGCCCGCCGTATTTCTTCTTGATGATCATGGCGAAGAACTTGTGGTCCTTCAGGTATTGCCACACTTCGGGAGAGAGGTCGGCTCGCTCGTGGGTCACTTCCCAGTCGTTGACCATGCGGCACACTTCTTCAACCGGGCCGTCCATAAACGCCTGCTCTTCGGCAGACAGCGTGCTGACCGGAATGGCGTGCAGCTTCTTCCAGTTCGGGTTGCCGGCAAACAGGTCTGCTTCCCACCAGGTGGTGCCCGCTTCAATGGCCTCTTTCTCGGTGCGGGACATCTCCGGCATGATGGATTTGTAGAGTTTGAACAGCGGCTTGGTCAGCTGGTTGCGACGAAAATCCACCAGGTTGAGGGGGATGGCGAGCACGGCAAACAGCGCCCAGACCAACAGGGGAACATGGCCATAGAGGGTGCCGACAATCAGGGCTGCCGCGGTGGCAAGCGTGGAGGTGAACAGAGACGCCCGGCGATAAGCCATGGCGCCGATCACCAGGATCACTCCGAGCAGAGTGAGGGTCGTCGTCATTTTTCGCTCCTTGCATGAGTTGCCGAAGTTGGGTGAATATGGTTGAACTGATCCAGAGGTCTGACCTGTTGGATATGGTCCCTGTTGTAATTCATACGCACAAACTTATCAAGCTGTTTACAAGCTTGTTACCTTGGCTCTGTGATCGGCATAACGCCCTGCAGAGGGGCTCTTGACGGGCAGGGGGCGACTCCGGGATTGGCTTGTGCGACAATGACGTGGCCCATATTTTGGAAGAGACATCATGTACCAAGAACTGATCCGCAATGAATTGACCGAAGCTGCCAGCGTGCTCCAGGCGTTCCTGGCAGATGAGCAAAATCTCAAGGACATCGAAGCGGCCGCCAAGCTGCTCGCTGACTCCTTCAAGCAGGAAGGCAAGGTACTCTCCTGTGGCAACGGTGGCTCCCACTGCGACGCCATGCATTTTGCCGAAGAGTTGACCGGCCGTTATCGCGAGAACCGCCCCGGTTATGCCGGTATCGCCATCTCCGATCCCAGCCACCTCTCCTGTGTGTCCAACGACTTTGGCTATGACTACGTCTTCTCTCGCTATGTAGAGGCAGTCGGCCGTCGCGGTGACGTGCTGCTCGGCATCTCCACCAGCGGCAACTCCGGCAATATCCTGAAAGCCATCGAAGCCGCCCATGCCAAAGGCATGAAGGTGATTGCGCTGACCGGCAAGGACGGCGGCAAGATGGCCGGCCTGGCCGATGTCGAGATCCGGGTGCCGCACTTTGGTTACGCCGACCGCATTCAGGAAGTGCATATCAAGGTGATCCACATCCTGATCCAGCTGGTCGAAAAAGAGATGGCCAAGTAAGGCAGCGGTCTCGAGCCGGGATAGTCGTGCCTTGTCTGGCCGTGTCCCGGCGGGATCTTGCGCAAGCGGCCGGTGTCAGCGCAGGCTGAGCCGGCCGATTGGCAATGAGATGGTCAAGTCAGCAAGGAGCCTGCAGCCTATGTGCGAACTGCTCGGCATGAGTGCCAATGTGCCGACCGATATCTGCTTCAGCTTCACCGGCCTGATGCTGCGCGGCGGCAAGACCGGACCTCACAAAGATGGCTGGGGCATCACTTTTTACGAAGGGAAAGGCTTTCGTACCTTCAAGGATCCCGAGCCCAGTGCCCAGTCGCCGATTGCCAGGCTGGTGCAGGCGCTGCCCATCAAGAGCCGCGCCGTGGTCAGCCATATTCGGCAGGCCAACCGCGGCTGCGTCTCGCTGGAGAATACCCACCCTTTTACCCGCGAGCTGTGGGGTCGTTACTGGACCTTTGCCCACAATGGCCAGTTGACGGGTTACAAAGGGTTGGCCACCGGTCGCCATCGACCGGTGGGCGACACCGACAGCGAACACGCCTTCTGCTGGCTGCTCGATCGGCTGGAACAGAAATATCCCCGACGCCCTGCCAACTTCCCCGCCATGTTTCGCTACCTGGCGACCCTGTGCAACGAGCTGCGCGGCCTGGGGGTATTCAACATGTTGCTGTCGGATGGGGAGTTCGTGATGACCTACTGCAGCAACAACCTCTACTGGCTGACCCGGCGAGCTCCGTTCGGAGAGGCCCGTCTGCTGGATGAAGATGTCGCCATCGACTTTCAGAGCGAGACGACACCGGACGATGTGGTGACCCTGATTGCGACCCGGCCGCTGACCGGTAATGAAGACTGGGTAAAAATGGCGCCGGGCGAGTTCAGTCTGTTTCGACTGGGTGAACGGGTGGGTGCCAATCAGCTGTGATCCTCGGCTGCTCCAGAGATAAAAAAATACCAGGGTAGAATCCTACCCTGGTTCTTCGCAGCAGCCATACAGGCAAAAGGGATGAGAGAGGTGTTGCTGAGTCGCATCATTCTCACGGCTGCCATTGTTATTTAGTTGTTAATTTAATGGCAACATTTATGTTGCAACTCGGCCATCTATTGTCTGGTTAGGCGATCCTGATCACGCTTTTCTGATTCATGCCCCGTTTGAGTTCGATTTTCTGACGGCGATGAAACGTGACTGAGTCGTGCCGGGCATCTATAGTATGGTCTGTTTGAATACCATCAGGAGGATGACGGAATGGAGTGGCTGGATCAGAAGGTGTTGCGACAGCTGGCGGAAGACATCGGCCAGGAGATGATGCCGGTGGTGATCTCGGTCTTCATCGAAGAGGTGGGGGAACAGCTTGCCCAACTGCGCCCGCTCTATGAACAGCAGGACTGGCCCGCATTGGCCCGGCTTGCCCACAGCATGAAGTCCTCCTGCGGCAGCTATGGCGCCCAGCTCAGTTACCAGCAGGTGGTGGCGCTGGAACAAGCCTGCAAACATGAAGACGGCGAGCAAGTCGCCCGTCTGCTGACCGAGCTGGAGCAATCCCTGCCCCAGGTGCTCTCCCACCTCGCCAACTATCACTGAGCCCCTGCAGCCGGCGCATTGGCGCCGGACTTGCCATCCTCTGCCCGCCCGCTAGCGTTGATTGACCAGTTGTTGGATAACCCTGTCCAGTGCCAGCTTCAATTTCAGGCGATCGTGCCGATGGGGAAGGGCGGCCTCACCCAGCTCGGCCAGGATCAATCGGCCAGCCAGCTCTGCCGGATATTCCCCCGCCGGGGCCAGAATGGCATCGACCCGGCCCGCGCCGACCCGTGATTCCAGCCAGCGCCACTGATTGTGCAGGCTGAGCTGGCTGGCCGGGCCATTTTCGGCGACCAGATTGCAGATGAACACCAACATGGCATCGCTCTCGTTGATGGCCTGGGCCACCTCAGCCAGCAGCAGGGGCGGCATGATGGAAGTAAGAAAGCTGCCGGGGCCGAGGATGATCATGTCGGCCTGTGCCAATGCCTGCACCGCCTCGCGGGTGGCCGGTACCTTCGGACTCAGGCTGAGGGAGAGCGGCGGGGTGTCGAGCTGATCGATGGAGACTTCCCCCAGTATCTGATTGCCACAGGCCGTGTGGGCGCACAGGTCGGTGGGAAATTCAGACATGGGTAGCAATTGTGACTCTATTTTCAGCATGTCGCTGATGAGCTTGATAGCATCAAGAGGGCGTACGCAGAGGTTGTCGAGCGCCAGCAGCATCAGATTGCCGAGGTTGTGGCCCGCCAGTTCACCGCGACCGGCGAACCGATATTCGAACAGCAGGCTGCCGATACTGGGATCGGTCACCAGTTGATTAAGGCAATTGCGCAGATCCCCCCAGGCGATACACTCCTGGCTCTTGCGCAGTCGTCCGGTAGAGCCACCATCATCGGTGGTGGTGACGATGCCGGTCAGGCGCGATCCCAGAAACGAGAGCGAAGAAAGCACGCGGCCCATGCCGTGGCCGCCACCGATGGCGACAACCCGGTCAAAATCATTGATGTTCTTCTGCCACATGGCGTTTTCCTGTGGTTGGGCTCAATTGAATGTGATTCTAATCGATAAGACGGGATAATTGTTTGATTAAGGTATGATTTTTGCTTACCCCCAGCATCATGAACAACTAGGAGATGGTGTTGAACTTCCTGACGGCTCACTCTCTTGAAGAGACCTCCCTGCTGGCTGCCCGGCAGGTCAGTGAGCGGCTGCTCGCTCAATCACCTCATTCCCCTTCGCTGTTACTGGTCTATTTTACTCAGGCTCACGATGCCGAGGAACTGCGCCATCACTTCAAACAGCAGTTCCCGTCGTCTCGAATGATCGGTTGCAGCTCCTGTGGCGGTGTCATGACCCAGACCGGCCATCATGCCCGCCAGGGGATCGGTCTGGCAGTGGCGGCGATCTACGATGACAAGGGGGCTTACGGCGTGGCGGGCAAGGCGGGGGATGCAGTGGATGTGCGCCAGCTGCTGCGCAGTGCCATCGCCGATGGGGGGCGCCCCGGCGAGCTGCCACAACTCATCTTGCTGCATGCGAGCCCGGGCCAGGAGGAGGCGATGCTGGAGAGCATCGAAGCCGAGCTGGGCACGACGGTCCCGGTCGTCGGGGGCTCCGCCGCCGACAACAGCGTCAACGGTGACTGGCAGCTGTGCTGGGATGAGGGCAGTACCCGCGAAGGCGTCGCGCTGGCCGTGCTCTATCCCGATTGCCAGCTGGCGTTCCAGTTTCACTCCGGCTATGTCCCCACCGAATATCGCGGCACCATCACGGCCCTGTCGGGACGGGAGATCCTCACCATCGATCATGAGCCCGCAGCCGAGGTCTATGCTCGCTGGAGCGGACGGACAACCCCCTGGCCGGTGGGCCCCATCCTGCGGGAGACCACCCTGTCGCCGCTGGCGAGACAGGTGGGCACCCTGGATGACATGCCCTATTACAAGCTCTCCCACCCGGAGGCCGTGACAGAAGGTGGCGGATTGCGCCTCTTTACCGATACTCAGGTCGGGGAGCGGTTGCTGCTGATGTACAGCAGTCAGGAGGGCTTACTGCAACGCAGTCTGAATGCAACCCGCATCGAACCCGAGTACGGCATGGCCACCGAGATGCAGCCGTTTGGCGCCCTTGTGATTTTTTGTGCTGGTTGTCGCTTGGCTCTTGGTGATAGCTTATGCCAATTTGTCGATCAATTTCATACCCGGCTGGGGGATATCCCCTTCATCACCCCGTTCACCTTCGGCGAGCAGGGCCGCCTGCCCCATGGTGAGCTGGCGCACGGCAACCTGATGGTCTCGAGCGTGATCTTCCTCGACAGCTGACATTGCGCTGGAAACAAGATGATAGGTAACACGGAACTGGAAGCCCTCGGCGACAAGCTGCAGACCACCTTGGTGGAGCTGGTGCGTTGCCGGGAACGCGAGGCCAAATACCGGCAGGAGTCGCAAACCCTGTTGTGCGGGGTGGCGACGCTGGCCGATGCCCAGACGCTGGAACAGGTGCTGGACAGCCTCATTCAGGTGCTCAAGCCCTTCATCGGCTTCGAACATGCGGATGTGGTGGCCTGGGAAGGAGAAGGTGGCATCACCCACCTCAGCACCCAGGATGGCGAAGTGGGGCGCAGCTGGCAGCTGACCCCGCTGTTCTCTCGCGCTATCGAGGGAGAGACCCTGGTCATCTATGATCCGACCCAGTTGCCGGAACTGGCGCCGCTGGCCGATGTTGAGGGCTGGGCCAGCGTCATGATGACGGGCTTGCGCGCCCCCGGTTTTTCCGGCGTACTCATCTGCCGTCACGCCGTGATGGGGACCTTCGATCTCAAGAGCAAGGCGGCCATGCAGCGCTGTCGTCCGCTCATCTCCCAGGCGCTGGTCAACATTGCCTATCGAGCCCGCCTGCAGGAACAGGTCGAGCTGAAAACACTGGCCCTGCAAGCGGGTGAACAGCGTTTTCGCAGCTTTGCCGGCATGGCGTCCGACTGGTTCTGGGAGACGGATACCGAGCACCGGCTGAGCTATGTATCGGCCCCCGGCCAGCAGGGGGACATGCTGGTGCATCAACCCGGCCAGAGCCTCTACGATTACGCCTATGACAGGCGCGACCCCGAATGGGGCAAGTATCGCCGGCTCATCGGTCTGCACCTGCCGGTGCGGGCGGTGCGAGCCCAGGTCAGCTTGGCCAAGGGGCCGCGCTGGATGGAGATCAACGCCGAACCCTGTTTCGATGCTGCCGGCGCCTTCATTGGTTATCGCGGCACGGCGCGGGATGTGGGCAACCAGATCCGCCGTGAGCAGGAGCTGGCCAGGGCGCGGGACGAAGCGGAAGCGGCCAACCGCGCCAAGTCGCAGTTCCTGGCCATGATGACCCACGAGATCCGCTCTCCCATGAACGCGGTGCTGGGGATGCTGGATCTGCTGCAACACGCCCAGCTCGAACCCCAGCAACAGACGCTGCTGGGCCACGCCACCCATGCCGCGCGTCTGCTGCAGACCATCATCGACGATGTGCTCGATTTCTCGAAGATTGAATCCCATACCCTGGAGTTTCACTGTGAGACGCTGCAGCCGGCCCAGCTCTGCCAGTCCCTGATCGAGCCGCTGCTGGCGCAGGCGGGCAGCAAGGGTATCGACCTGCGTTGGCGGGTAGACGACGCCGTACCAGCCCAGTTGCAGGGGGATCCGGTGCGCCTCTCCCAGGTGATCAGCAACCTGCTCGGCAACGCGGTGAAATTCACCAGTCAGGGCAGCGTGTTGCTGCAACTGAGCTGGCATGAGCAGCAGTTGAGGGTCTCGGTGACCGACAGCGGGATCGGTATCTCGGCCGAGGATCAGGCGCTGCTGTTCGAACCCTTCTCTCAGGTCGACAGTTCGGCCACCCGCCGTTTCTCGGGCACCGGGCTAGGGCTGGCCATCAGCAAGCGGCTGGTGGAGTTGATGGGCGGCAGCATTCAGCTGCGCAGTGCCCCCGGTGAGGGGAGCTGCTTCTGGTTCGATTTGCCGGGCATGGCGCTGCCATGCGAATGCAGCAGCCGGCCCGAGCCGGATCAGCAGCCCATTCAGGATCTGGATGTGCTGGTGGTGGAAGACAGCCCGGTCAATCAGCTGGTGGTATCGCTCATGCTGCAAAAGCTGGTGAGCCGGGTCAGAGTCGCGGCCAACGGACTGGAGGCGCTGGCCCAGGTGGCAGAACAACTGCCGGATCTCATCCTGATGGACATGCGGATGCCGCAGATGGATGGACTGGAGGCGACCCGGCGTCTGCGAGAACTGGGTTGTAGCGTGCCCATCGTGGCGCTGACGGCCAACGCCATGGCGGAAGATAGGGCTCGTTGCCTGGCCCAGGGAATGGATGACTTTCTGGCCAAACCGATAAGTCTGATGCGGCTGCGGGAGTGTCTGCAACGCTATTTTCAACCCGCAGCGCCGGATCGCAGCTAAAAAAAATGGTCAACCTGGGTGGTTGACCAATTCTTCAGCAAATACTGAAGAGAGCACGGGATAAATCGGGTTGTACGATTCTATATGAAAAAGTCGTGCCAACTTTTCAGAACCAGTTTATGCGGCTTGCAGCGCGGTTATTGATTTCTATTGGGCGCTTTATTTGCAAAATGCGAAAACCTTGTTTTCATTATCGGAATATTCGCATTTTGCAATACACTTCTGACTCACTGTGCGATCAGTCGACGCAAGAATTGACGGGCCGCTTCGCTATTTTGTTTGGCAATCAACATCTGCTTTTCATAGATCGGCATCGGCAGGATTTCGAGCCAGCGTTGGCAGAGCCAGGCCGCATCGTCAAACTGCTTGTCCGGATAAAGTTCATCCAGTTCCGGATACTGTTCAAATACTTCCCGCAGTCGGGTCACCAGCGGCTTGTCGCTGAAGTCTGAATGGGTGCTCGGCCAGTTGGGCAGCGCTTCGACTCTGGCCCGGCGCAGACCCAGCTCGTCCGTTTCCATCTCGTGGATGCAGAAACGTTCCATGCCGAGTACGGTGACGCCGAGCAGGCCGTCATTCAGGGTGTAAAAGTCGGTGACTTTGACCCGGGTGCCGACTGGCAGGATCCGCCCGGACTTGCCAGTCGTTGTCGCCTCTTCCATCACGATGCCGAAGCCCTGGTCATCGATGAATGACTCTTTGAGCATCTGCAGGTGGCGCGGTTCAAACAAACGCAGAGGAAGCTTGCCACCAGGCAGTATGTGGGAAGGCAAGGGGAACAGTGCCAAGGGTTGAAGTTTCATGTTCCATCCTCCATTGAGTAGTTGCTGAATAGGACAATGCAGCGACTGTGCCAGAGAATGAAAAAAGCCACCGGAAGGTGGCTTTTTGCTGGATGGGAGGGCGTTTAGTTGCGCTGCTCCAGGTACATGACAGCAGCTTCCACGCGGCTTTGCGCCTCGAGCTTCTTGAGCAGGCTCTTGACGTGTACCTTGACCGTGCCTTCGGAAATATGGAGTACGGAGGCGACCTGTTTGTTGGAGAGGCCCTTTGCAATTTCGCGCAGGATTTGCATTTCGCGACGCGTTAAGCTCTCCAGCTTCTGCTGCAGGTGATCCAGCTCGTAGATGTTCTCGAGGTAGGGACGCAGCGGCTCGCTCAGGATCTGTTTGCCGGTCATCACGTCCGCCAGCTGGGCCAGCAGCATCTCTGGCTCGGTATCCTTGAGCAGGTAGCCGTCGGCACCGGCCTTGAGCAGCGCCACCACGTCCTGACGGGCGTCGGACACGGTCAGGATCACCACCCGAGAGGTCACTTCCTCGGTGCGCAGCGCCTTGAGGGTGTCCAGACCGGAGAGGCCTTTCATGTTGAGGTCGAGCAGGATCAGATCCGGTTCGGACTCCTTGGCCATGGCGACGGCATCGGTACCGTTGGAAGCTTCACCGACGACTTCGATGTTCTCCTCCAGGGCCAGCAGCTGCACAATCCCTTTGCGCATGAGGGGATGGTCATCCACGACCAGAACACTATATTTCATCTCGTCCATCAGGCATCTCTTGTTAGGCTGGTGGGAAAGGTCAGATGTACGCAGGTGCCTCTGGGCGGCCTTTCGCTGATGGTCAGCAGACCATGCAGCTTGCTGGCACGCTCGTTCATGATGCTCAGGCCATAGTGGTTGACCGCCGAGCTTGCGATCCCTATTCCGACACCATCATCTGAAATCTGAACCTGGATGTTACCATCGGCGAGGGTCTCACAGCTAACATCAATCACTTGCGCACTGGCATGTTTGATGGCATTGAGCACTGCCTCACGGATCAGCTGCAAGATGTGGATATGCTGACCGGCTTCGAGATCGGTATCGGCCAGACCGTAATGGAGCCTGATGTCGGCCTGGGTCTGCGGCTTGAGCTGCTCCAGCATCACCTTGATGGCTTCACCGAGATTGGCGTCGCCAATGCTGAGACGGAAGGTGCCGAGCAGTTCGCGCAACTGGGTATAGGCGCTGCCAAGCCCCTCATCGATCTGCTGCATGGCGGCTTCGGCTTTGACCGTATCCCCCTTGGCGAAGAAGCGCTTGAGCAGGGTGGACTGGATTTTGAGATAGGAGAGGGCCTGGGCCAGCGAGTCGTGCAGCTCGCGGGCGATGACGGCTCGCTCTTCCATCAGCAGCAGGCGCTGGTGTTGCAGCAGGGTCTGATCCTTGTGCAGCACCTGGGCCAGCAGCATGGAGAAGTTTTTCATCAGCCGCTCGTCGATGGGGTGGCTGCTGATGACGTCGAGCCGGCCATACTCCTGCTCGTCCATCTGCAGATAGAAGCTGACCACGGCATCCAGATCGCCGGGCCAGCCCTTGCGGCCGGTGATGTAGTCCGGCATGGCATTGTGCTCGAAGCGGGTCAGCCGGATATAGTCGATATGCTGGTGGGCCGCCGCCCGCTCCAGCAGCTTGAGCAGGGTACGCCGGCTCAGCGGTGCCGCGTGCAGCTTCTGGGCGGTGCTGTAGAGGAAGGAGAGAGTGTCGTTGGCCTGCTGCAGCTTGGCGGTCTTCTCTTCGACCTTGCTCTCCAGCTCCCGGTAGAGCTTGCCGAGTTCGTCGGCCATGGTGACGAAAGCCCCCGACAGCTCCCCCAGCTCGTTTTCGCAGTAGGGAGGCAGGGTCAGGTTGAACTCCTGGCGCTGGATCTGGCGAGCGCAATAGACCAGCTGGTTGAGCGGAGCCACCACCTGCTGGCGGGTAAAGCGCACCGTGAACCAGGCGATGGTGATGATGGAGAGCAGCCCGAGCCCTTCGGCCAGCGCCAGCATGCGCACCTTGAACTCCACGTGGTACTGCATCTGGTTGACGAAGTCGTCGATGGCCGCGACGAACTGCTCGGTGTTGTCGGTGTAGCGCCGCGGGGTGGCGTTCTCGATGTGCTCGCGCATCACCTGCCACTGCTGCAGCACCTCGCCATAGGTGCGGCGCAGGGAGGCAGGAGTGATCCAGCGCTGGGTCTCCTGCAGCTCGGCGGCGTGCAGGGTCTGCTCGAACTGATCGAGCCGGCTCAGCACCTGCTGGCCCTGTTCAATCTCGTAGGCCATCCGGTAGGCCTGCATCCGCAGGGAGCCGGAGAGGTTGATCGCCTTGGCGTCAGGCACCGAATAGAACAGGGTCACCATGGCCACCACGGCGATCAGGCTTGCCATGAACAGGATGAGCACCATGGAGCGCCCGATGGCGCTGCTGACCGAATGTACCTTGAACCACTTTCCCATGCCGGCTCTCTTCCTTCACTTCAGACAATAACCCCACAAAGTAGCATGGGAGTGTACTCCAACTTGTGCTAGCATCGAAAAACTAGATGAACTCCGAGCGGTTTTGCCTAAGTCCTCATGATAGGGGGAAACCGCCGTCAGCCGATGTTCGAGCTGTAAGGGTCAGGAAAGAAATGCCCTGGCCTCCCGTATTTGGAAAGGTGTTTATGTCGCCACTGCAAGATGGTTTTTCCCGTCGTTTCTACTATTTGCGCCTGTCGATCACCGACGTGTGCAATTTTCGCTGTACCTATTGCCTGCCCGATGGTTACCGTCCACCGGCCGGTGGCAAGGTGGGGCGTCAGCCCTTCCTCTCTCTGGAAGAGATACGCCGTGTTGTCTCCGGATTTGCCGCCATGGGCACCCGCAAGGTGCGCCTGACCGGGGGGGAGCCCTCCCTGCGCCGGGACTTCACCGCCATCATAGAGACGGTGGCCAATACCCCCGGCATCGAGAAGGTGGCCATGACCACCAATGGTTATCGTTTGAAAGAGCGAGCCAGGGAGTGGTTCGATGCGGGCCTGACCGCCCTCAACGTCAGCGTCGACAGCCTGGATCCGCGCCAGTTTCACCAAATCACCGGTGAGAACAAGCTGGCGGAGGTGATGGATGGCATCGAAGCTGCGCTGGCCGCCGGCTTCAAGTCGGTCAAGATCAATGCCGTGCTGCTCAAGGGACTCAACGATCATCAGCTGGATGCGTTTCTGGCCTGGATCCGGCACAAGCCCATCGAGCTGCGTTTCATCGAGCTGATGCAGACCGGCGAGATGGATACCCTGTTTCGCGATCATCACGCCAGCGGGGCGCTCATCAAGCAGCGTCTGCTCGATGCCGGTTGGCTGCAGCAGCTGCGCGGTGCCGACGATGGCCCCGCCCAGGTGTTCATGCACCCGGAGTCGATGGGCGGGGTAGGGCTCATCATGCCCTACAGCAAGGATTTCTGTGCCGGTTGCAACCGGCTGCGGGTCTCTTCCCTCGGCAAGCTGCACCTTTGTCTGTTCGGCGATCACGGGGTGGAGCTGCGGGATCTGCTGACGGCCGACGGCCAGCAGGATGAATTGCAGCAGCGGATCCGCAGCGCTCTTGTCGGCAAGGCGGCGACCCATCGACTGCACGAAGGCAATGCCGGCATGACCCCGCATCTGGCCTCCATCGGCGGCTGATCCACGGCAGCCGATAAAAATAGCCATCGATTAATAAGCAATCCTCAAATGGGGGTATTTTGCCTTGCCCCCATTGTTCTTTATTGCGCCAAGGGTTTGATCCAGCGCAAGAATCCCCCCTGATTATCTCCCTGGTGGTATATCCCTGAACTTGTCAGGGCCGCAATATACACCCACTCTTATAATAGGTATTGAAAATACCTGTCATGGGACTCACTCGTGCGCCATTACCAGCAGCAAGGAGCCGTTATGCCGGATGGGGTCAACCTGTCGCGTCGCAGTCTGTTTCGGGGTCGTCTGACATCGAATGAGCCTCGGGTGCAACTGCCCTGGTCCGTCGCTTGGTCCGATTTTGCCGCCGATTGCACCCGCTGCGGTGACTGCCTCACGGCTTGCCCGGAACAGATCCTGGTCAAGGGCGACGGTGGTTTTCCGAGCGTGGATTTTCTGCGTGGCGAGTGCACTTTTTGCGGGGAATGTGTCGCCGCTTGCAAAGTGCCGATATTTCGCCCGACCACGGAGGCACCCTGGCAATACATCGCCCATATTGAAGCCAACTGTCTGGCCCATGGCCAGGTATTCTGCCAGCGCTGCCAGGACAGCTGCGAGCCCCGGGCGATCCGTTTCTCCCCCGTGCTGGGCCGGGTGCCGACCCCCAGCATCGATGCTGCAGCCTGCACCGGTTGCGGTGCCTGCGTGATGGATTGTCCGGTGGGCAGCATCCGGGTGGGGGCACCCGCTGGCGAGGAGTCCAGATGAAGCAGGATCTGTGTGAAGCAGGAGTCACAATGAAACAAGAGTTCCATGTATCGAGCCTGGTGGTGCTGACCCAGCCCTCCTTGCGTCACCAGCTCGCAGACGAGATCGCGACCCTCGAGGGAGCCGAGATCCATGCCGTCAGTGATGAGGGCAAGCTGGTGGTGACCCTGGAAGGTCCGAGCCAGCGTCCCATCATGGCGGCCATCGACGCCATCAATGCGATGCCGGGCGTATTGTCCGCCGCCCTGATTTACCACCAGTTTGATGAGCTCGAGGCCCAGAGCAAGGAGTAGCGCCATGAGGCCGAGCCTGCGTGACTCATCGTAATGGCCGCCATGGATGCAAAGATAAAGCGATGCCGGGGTACGAGTTCGCCGCCCTGAGCCAAAACCAGTTCGATACACTCGACAACTTACGCGATAAGCAATGTGAGGATATGCCATGAAGCTGAGTCGACGCGACTTTATGAAGGCCAACGCGGTGGCGGCAGCCGCTGCCGTTGCTGGTGTCAGTGCCCCCACGCTGGCGGCCAATCTGATCACCAGTACCGACAAAACCGCCATCACCTGGGACAAGGCACCGTGCCGTTTCTGCGGTACCGGCTGTTCCGTGCTGGTGGGTTCCCAGGATGGGCGCGTCGTGGCGACCCAAGGCGATCCCGATGCACCGGTCAACCGCGGCCTTAACTGCATCAAGGGTTACTTCCTGTCCAAGATCATGTATGGCCAGGATCGCTTGACCCAGCCCATGCTGCGCATGACGGACGGCAAGTTCGACAAGAACGGCAACTTCGCCCCCATCAGCTGGGATCAGGCCTTCGACATCATGGCCGAGAAGTTCAAGACCACCCTCAAAGAAAAGGGCCCGACCGCCGTCGGCATGTTCGGCTCCGGCCAGTGGACCGTGTGGGAAGGCTATGCCGCTGCCAAGCTGATGAAGGCAGGCCTGCGCACCAACAACCTGGATCCCAATGCCCGTCACTGCATGGCTTCCGCGGTAGTGGGCTTCATGCGTACCTTCGGCATGGATGAACCCATGGGCTGCTACGACGACATCGAGCAGGCCGACGCCTTCGTGCTGTGGGGCTCCAACATGGCCGAGATGCACCCTATTCTCTGGTCACGCATCTCCGATCGCCGTCTGTCCCATCAGGATGTGCAGGTGCACGTGCTCTCCACCTTCGAGCACCGCAGCTTCGAGCTGGCGGACAACGGCATGGTGTTCACCCCGCAGACCGACTTGGCGATCCTCAACTACATCGCCAACTACATCATCCAGAACGACAAGGTGAACTGGGAGTTCGTCAACAAGCACACCCAGTTCCGCAAAGGGGTGACCGACATCGGTTACGGCTTGCGTCCCACCAACCCGCTGCAGCAGAAGGCCAAGAACCCGGACAGCGGCGACTCCACCCCGATGAGCTTCGACGACTTCGCCAAGTTCGTGGCGGATTACGATCTGGAGTCCGTTTCCAAGCTCTCCGGCGTGCCGAAGGACAAGCTCGAGAAGCTGGCCCAGCTCTATGCCGATCCGAGCAAGAAGGTGGTCTCCTACTGGACCATGGGCTTCAACCAGCATACCCGCGGTGTCTGGGCCAACAACCTCTGCTACAACATCCACCTGCTGACCGGCAAGATCTCTACCCCGGGCTCGGGTCCGTTCTCCCTGACCGGTCAGCCCTCCGCCTGCGGTACTGCCCGTGAAGTGGGTACCTTCGCCCATCGTCTGCCGGCTGACATGGTGGTGACCGAACCCAAGCACCGCGCCATCGCCGAGAAGATCTGGAAGTTGCCGGAAGGCACCATCCCGGAGCAGGTGGGCTACCACGCCGTGCTGCAAAACCGCATGCTCAAGGACGGCAAGCTCAACGCCTACTGGGTGATGTGCAACAACAACATGCAAGCCGGCCCGAACATGAACGAAGAGGGGCTGCCCGGTTATCGCAACCCGGCCAACTTCATCGTGGTGTCCGACCCTTATCCGACCGTGACCGCCCAGGCGGCCGACCTCATCCTGCCCACCGCCATGTGGGTGGAGAAAGAGGGGGCCTACGGCAACGCCGAGCGCCGTACCCAGTTCTGGCACCAGCAGGTCAAGCCGCCGGAAGGGGCCAAGTCCGACCTGTGGCAGCTGATGGAGTTCTCCAAGCGCTTCAAGGTGGAAGAGGTGTGGCCGGCGGAACTCATCGCCAAGATGCCGGAAGTGAAGGGCAAGACCCTGTTCGACGTACTCTATGCCAACGGCCAGGTCAACCAGTTCCCGAAAGAGCAGAGCAAGGGGGCGCTGAACGACGAGGCCGAGCACTTTGGTTTCTATGTCCAGAAGGGGCTGTTCGAAGAGTACGCCACCTTCGGTCGCGGCCATGGCCACGATCTGGCGCCGTTCGATCAGTATCACGAAGCCCGCGGCCTGCGCTGGCCGGTGGTGGACGGCAAGGAGACCCTGTGGCGCTATCGCGAAGGGTTCGACCCTTATGTGAAAGCGGGCGAAGGGGTACGCTTCTACGGCAAGCCGGACGGCAAGGCGGTGATCTTCGCGCTGCCCTATGAGCCGGCCGCCGAGGCACCGGACAAAGAGTACGACATGTGGCTCTCCACCGGTCGCGTGCTGGAGCACTGGCACACCGGCACCATGACCCGCCGGGTCCCCGAGCTCTATCGCGCCTTCCCGGATGCGGTGCTGTTCATGCACCCGGAAGATGCCAAGGCCCGTGGCGTGCGCCGTGGTGAAGAGGTGATCGTCTCCTCCCGCCGCGGCGAGGTGAAGACCCGGGTCGAGACCCGCGGTCGCAACCGTCCGCCCAAGGGATTGGTGTTCATGCCCTTCTTCGACGCGAGCCAGCTGGTCAACAAGCTGACCCTGGACGCCACCGATCCGCTCTCCAAAGAGACGGATTACAAGAAGTGCGCCGTCAAGGTCGTCAAGGCATAAGGCGGGGGAGCGCGAGATGAGTCGTAGTCGGCGCCAGTTTCTGGCCGACATGGCCAAGGGGGCCTGCGGTGTGGGCCTGCTTGGCGTGGGGCTCGGCGGCATGGCGCGCCAGCAGGTGCAGGCCGTGCCTGCCCAGGCGCTGCGCCCGCCGGCTGCCCTCGACGAGGCGCAGTTCCTCGGCGCCTGCGTGCGCTGCGGGCTCTGCGTCGAGGCCTGCCCCTACGACACTCTCAAGCTCGCCCGGCTGTTTGAACCCGTGACCACCGGCACCCCCTACTTCAAGGCGCGCGCCGTCCCGTGCGAGATGTGTGAAGACATCCCCTGCGTGGTGGCCTGCCCGAGCGGGGCGCTGGATCAGACCATGACCGATATCGATCAGGCGAGGATGGGAGTGGCGGTGCTCATCGATCACGAGACCTGCCTCAACTACCTGGGGCTGCGCTGCGACGTCTGCTACCGGGTCTGCCCGCTCATCGACAAGGCGATCACCCTGGAGCTGCAACATAACCAGCGCACCGGCAAGCACGCCATGTTCCTGCCCACGGTGCACAGCGATGTCTGCACCGGTTGTGGCAAGTGCGAGCATGCCTGCGTGCTGGAGGAGGCGGCCATCAAGGTGGTGCCTCGCCAGCTCGCCAAAGGGGAGATTGGCCACCACTACCGGCTCGGCTGGGAAGAGAAGGCGAAGGCGGGCAAATCGCTCATCGGCGACAGGCTCACTCTGCCGACCCGCAAACCGGAGGGGCTATGAGTCGTTATCCGGGAGCCGAGGCCACGGCCAGGCTGGGCTGGTGGCGGTCACACCGCTTCCTGCTGCTGCGCCGGCTCTGCCAGTTTGGTGTGCTCACGCTGTTCCTGCTGGGGCCGCTGGCGGGCATCTGGATCCTCAAGGGCAACCTCTCCAGCTCGCTGCTGCTGGAGACGGTGCCGCTCACGGATCCGCTGACCCTGCTGCAGTCGTTGGCGGCGGGCCATTGGCCCATCCCCACCCTCTGGCTGGGGGCCGTCATCGTGCTGTTGGGTTACTGGTTGGTCGGGGGGCGGGTGTTCTGCTCCTGGGTCTGTCCGGTCAACTTGGTTACCGATGCCGCGGCCTGGCTCAGGGGGCGACTTGGCCTCAAGGGCAACGGTCAGTTCAGCCGCACCACCCGCTACTGGCTGCTGGCCATGGTGCTGGTGGCACCGGCCATCGCTGGGGTGCTGGTGTGGGAGCTGGTTAACCCTGTGTCGCTTACCCTGCGCGGCCTGCTGTTTGGTATGGGGGCAGGCTGGGCCTTGTTGGCGGTGCTGTTCCTGTTCGACCTCTTTGTGGTGGAGCGGGGCTGGTGCGGTCACCTCTGTCCGGTGGGGGCCTTCTATGCCCTGGTCAACCGGGTCGGGTTCATCAAGATTTCTGCCAAGGGGCGCGAGCGGTGCAGCAACTGCATGGATTGTTATGCGGTGTGCCCGGAACGTCCCATCCTGCGCGGCCCCGTTCACGGTGCCAAGCGTGGTCACGGGCCCTTGATTGTGGCTCAGGAGTGTACCAACTGCGGCCGTTGCATCGATGTCTGCGCGGAGCAAGTTTTTGAAATCACTGTAGGTTTTGCCGTCAAGGCAGAGAAAACGTCGGAGAACACATAATGAAGAAGCTGATTGGAGCAATGCTGGCCTGTCTGATGGCAGGTTCCTTGATGGCGGCAGTCCCCGAGATCACCAACAGCACGGGGGGCATCAAATCGGAGCGGGGGAACACGGATCTGGTGACGGATGCCGATGCGGCCCCCATGAAGAACTTTCGCAAGGATGGTGACCTCTACGATCGCCAGTACATGCATCAGCCCCCGCTGATCCCCCACGACACCCGCAACTATGAAGTGGACAACAAGGTCAACAAGTGCCTGGCCTGTCATAGCTTCAAGAACGCCAGCGCCATGAAGGCCCCCAAGATCAGCCCGACTCACTTCGAGACCCGTGACGGCATGACCCTGGGCGAGGTCTCGCCGCGTCGCTACTTCTGCCTGCAGTGCCACGTGCCGCAAGCGGATGCCAAGCCGCTGGTGGAAAATACGTTTAAACCAGTTGAAGCGCTGAACTGAGGAGCCCATAGATGAAATTACCCGGTTTTGTGCAGCGTCTGTGGACCACCTTCAAGTCTCCCTCGAAGGCCGCCCTCTGGGTGCTGCTGTTGATGGGATTCTTCGGCGGGGTCATCTTCTGGGGTGGTTTCAACACCGCCATGGAAGCCTCCAACACCGAGAAGTTCTGTACCGGTTGCCACGAGATGAAGGACAACGTGTTCGTGGAGTACCGCGACACCATCCACTACGCCAACCGTTCCGGCGTGCGTGCCAGCTGCCCGGATTGCCACGTGCCGCATGAATGGACCTACAAGATCATTCGCAAGGTGCAGGCGTCCAAGGAGCTGTGGGGCATGCTGACCGGCAAGGTGGATACCCGCGAGAAGTTCGAGTCGCACCGGCGCGAGATGGCCGAGCGAGAGTGGAAGCGGATGAAAGACACGGATTCGAGGGAGTGCCGCAACTGCCATAACTTCGAATACATGGACTTCTCCCTGCAAGGCAAACGGGGTGCCCAGATGCACTCCACCAGCCTGGCCAGCGGCGAGAGCACCTGTATCGACTGTCACAAGGGTATCGCTCACCAGCTGCCCGACATGACGGGCGTGAAGGGCTTCTAAGCCCATCTGATGCAGGCCGGGTTCGCCCGGCCTGTTCATATTCCGCCCGGTCAGGGTAAAAGCGCTGCCGTGCGCCCTTTTAATCCCCCCTCTGGTGCGAGTTTTGGTAGAATCGGCCCGCCGTGAGTCGCAGCGCGTGACCGACTGGTCAAGGTTTGGTCCTGATGGACATGAGCCTCTCCTCGCAATCGAGCGCTGCCAGCCGGGATCCTGGCCACTTTTCTTCTCTTTGCTCACGGTCCTTTGCCATCAGGAGCTGCCCATGGGACAGAAAAACAACGCATTCATTCCCCTCAAGATCGCCGTGCTGACGGTCTCCGACAGCCGTACCGCCGCCGATGACAGTGCGGGTGACTATCTGGTTTCTGCCCTGACCGATGCCGGTCACGTGCTGGCCGACCGGGCGCTCTGCCCCGACAATCTGTTTCGCATTCGCGCTCAGGTGAGCGACTGGATCGCCGATGAAGGGGTGCAGGTAGTGCTCATCAACGGCGGCACCGGCTTCAACGAACAGAACCGGGTGCCCGAGGCGGTCGGCGTGCTGTTCGAGCGCACCGTGCAGGGCTTTGGTGAACTGTTCCGTCAGCTCTCCTTTGCCGAAATCAAGGGCTCCGCCATGCAGAGCCGCGCGCTGGCCGGGCTCGCCAATCGCACCCTGATCTGCTGTCTGCCGGGCTCCCCCGGCGCTTGCCAGCTGGGTTGGGAGAAGCTTGTTCAAGACCAGCTCGATGCCCGCACCAAGCCGTGCAACTTTGTCTCCCATCTTTGAGGGCCTTTGATGAACCCGACCGAACCCAAGCAGACTCAGCCCAACCTGACCCATCTCAACCAGAGCGGCGAAGCCCACATGGTGGATGTGACCGACAAGCAGGTGACCGAGCGTGAGGCTCGCGCCGAGGCGTTTGTCACCATGGCCCCCGCGACCCTGGCCCTGATCCTGAGCGGTCAGCATCACAAGGGGGACGTGTTCGCCACCGCCCGCATTGCCGGCATCATGGCGGCCAAGAAGACCTCGGATCTCATTCCCCTCTGCCATCCACTGGCCCTTACCCGGGTGGAGGTAGAGATAGAACCCCAGGCGGAGCAAAATAGGGTCCACATTCGCACCCTCTGCAAGCTGGCCGGCAAGACAGGGGTAGAGATGGAGGCACTGACCGCCGCATCGGTGGCGGCGCTGACCATCTACGACATGTGCAAGGCGGTGCAAAAGGACATGGTGATCGAACAGGTGCGGCTGGTGGAGAAAAAGGGCGGCAAGTCCGGCCATTTTCAGCTGGGTGTGACTGACGGAGAGCAAGCATGATCAAGGTACTCTTTTTTGCCCAGGTGAGAGAGCTGGTGGCCTGCGACGCGCTGAGCCTGCCGTGCGACTACGCGACTGCCGAGCAACTGCGCAGCGCCTTGAGCGAGCGCGGCGACAAGTGGGCGCTGGCGCTGGAAGCGGGCAAGCTGCTGGTGGCGGTCAACCAGACCCTGGTGCCGCTGGATACGCCCCTTCATGATGGCGATGAGGTCGCCTTTTTCCCGCCGGTGACCGGAGGTTAAGGATGAGCGAGGCAACCATGACCGATCGCATTCTGGTGCAGCGGGATGACTTCTCGCTGGCCGACGAATATGCCCGCCTCGCCGCCCGGCAGGATACCGGCGCCGTGGTCAGCTTTGTCGGCAAGGTACGCGACTTCAATCAGGGGGAGCAGGTGAAAGGGCTGGCCCTTGAGCACTACCCTGGCATGACCGAGAAGGCGCTGACGGACATAGTGGCCGAGGCCCGCAGCCGCTGGCCCCTGCAGGAGTGCACCCTGATCCACCGCATCGGCGAGCTGCTGCTCGGCGATCAGATCGTGCTGGTGGTGGTGAGCAGTGCCCACCGCGAGGCGGCCTTCGAGGCCTGCCACTTCATCATGGATTTCTTGAAAACCCGGGCGCCGTTCTGGAAAAAAGAGCTGACCGCCGAAGGGGTACAACGCTGGGTCGAGGCCAAGGAGAGCGACAACACTGCCGCCGCCCGCTGGCAAGCTTGACCTGTTCAAGGGGGCTGGCTCATCGGGAGCCGCGGCCCCTGTTTTCGGGGCCACCCCTTGGTTGGGGATATATAAAAGCGGCCCCAGTCAGGAGGTAAAGGAATGAAACCGCTGTTATCCGTTGTCATCGCCGGGGTCTGCGCCAGTGCGCTGCAGGCAGGTGCCGTGCAGGCCGATGAGGTCAAGGTGGCCGTGGCCGCCAACTTCAAGGGCACCATAGAGCGCATCGGCAAGGAGTTCACCGCCAAGACCGGCCACACCCTGGCCATCTCCTCCGCCGCGACCGGGGTGCTCTACACCCAGATCAGCCACGGCGCCCCGTTCGATCTCTTCCTCTCCGCCGACGTGAAAACCCCGCAGAAGCTGGAGCAGGAGGGCAAGGGCAGCGAGCGTTTCACCTACGCCATCGGCCAGCTGGGTCTGTGGCAGAAGGGGGGGCCTGCTCCTGACGAGGCAACCCTGCGCAGCTGGAAGGGCAACCTCGCCATCGCCAACCCGAAAACCGCCCCCTACGGCACCGCCGCCATGGCGACCCTCGACCATCTCAAGATCGATCCCAAGCAGTACCGCCTGCTGACCGGCACCAACATCGGCCAGACCTGGCAGTTCGTCGATACCGGCAACGCCGAGCTGGGCTTCGTCGCCTGGGCCAACCTGGTGGAAGCGGGCAAGACCGGCGAAGCCTGGGCCGTGCCGGCCGACTTCTATCCGCCCATCGAACAGCAGGGGCTGGTATTGAAGAAAGGGGTGGCGGTCGAGGCGCTGGTGGCCTGGCTCAAGGGGCCGGGTCAGGCACAGATCAAGGCGGCGGGTTATGCGCTGCCCCACTGATGGCGCAACCACACACCTACCTGATGAGTGGCCGGCCCTCGGGTCGGCCCACTTTTGCGATAAGGATGCGCACCATGCCGTTGCCTGAATTCACCCGGGAGGTGGGCGATGAGTATTGAAAGAGATCTGCTGGCAATGACTCGTCTAACTCGGGATAAGCGCTGTCGGGAGTGCGGCTCATTCGTCGTGTCTGGTGCTGGAGCTGGCGTTGGGAGTGGGTCCGATGAGTGAAGGGGATCTGCTGGCAGTCTGGCTCACCCTGAGACTGGCCGCCAGCACCACCGCCATCCTGCTGCTGCTCTCGCCCCCGTTGGCCTGGTGGCTGTCGCGCAGCCAGCACAGGCTCAGACCCGTGGTGGAGGCCCTGGTGGCGCTGCCGCTGGTGCTGCCGCCAACGGTGCTCGGTTTCTATCTGCTGCTGGCTTTCTCCCCCTCCTACGGGCTGGGCGCCTGGTGGCGCGACACCTTCGGGGCGCCGCTCGCGTTCAGCTTTACCGGCCTGCTGCTGGCCTCCATCCTCTACTCGCTTCCTTTCGTGGTGCAGCCGCTCACCTCCGCCTTCGTCAACATGGGCAACAAGGAGCTGGAGGCCGCCGCCACCCTGGGGCTCGGGCCGCTGGAGCGCTTCTTCCACATCATCTTGCCGATGACGTTGCCCAGCTTCGTGATGGCGGCGGCGCTCGGTTTTGCCCACACCCTGGGGGAGTTCGGGGTGGTGCTGATGATTGGCGGCAACATCCCCGGCGAAACCCAGGTGCTCTCCATCGCCCTGTTTGATCACGTGGAGACGATGGACTATCAAAATGCCCACCTGCTGGCGGGTGGCCTGATGGGCTTCTCGCTGGTGATGCTGGTGCTGGTGTACGGTGTGCTGCAGCGCCGGCAACGGAGGCTGTTCGGATGAGCGACACCCGCAAGGCGCAACCGCTGCAACTCAAGGTGAGGCGGGCGTTCGGCGCCTTTACCCTCGACTGTGAACTGGCGCTGGAGCTGGGGGGCATCCTCGGTCTGTTCGGCCCCTCCGGCTGCGGCAAGAGTAGCCTGCTGCGCATCATCGCCGGGCTGGACAGGGCGCCGGGCGACAAGTTGAACTGGCAGAACAGGGCGCTGAGCGATCTGCTGCCCGAGGCGCGCCGCATCGGGCTGGTGTTTCAGGATTCGCGTCTCTTCCCCCATCTGAGCGTGCTCGGCAACCTGCAACTGGCGGCTCGCAAGGGGCGAGGGCGCTGGCAGCCCGAGGCGCTGGCGACCCGGCTCGGCTTTGCCGAACTGCTGCCCCAGCCGGCCCACGGCCTCTCTGGCGGCCAGCGCCAGCGGGTGGCACTGGCCCGTGCCCTGTTGGCCGAGCCCGATCTGCTGCTGCTGGATGAGCCTTTTTCTGCGCTGGACAGACGCAGCCGCATCCATCAGGCCCATGTGCTCAAGGGCTTGCAGCAGGAGAGCGGCATTCCCATGATCTTTGTCAGTCACGCCATGGAAGAGGTGAGCCTGCTCTGCGATCAGCTGGTGCTGCTGGCGGATGGGCGGGTGGAGGCGCAAGGTCGGCCGAGCGAGATCTTCGCCCGCACCGATCTGTCGCTTGCCAGTCGCGACGACGCCGGGGTGATGCTGGCGGCGACCCTCTCTCACTACGATGACGACGAGCAGATGGCGACCCTGCAGCTGGGCGAGCAACAGTTGCGGGTCACCATGACCCAGGTGCCGGACGATGGTGGCCCCTTGCAGATCAAGGTGGCCGGGCGGGACGTGGTGATCGCCACCGCCCCCATCGAACACTCCAGCCTCTCCAACTGTCTCACCACTCGACTGCTGGCCGAACGCGAAGTGCGCCCCGGTCAGACCCTGTTGCAGTTGGCGCTGGGTCAGCAGATACTGCTGGCCCGGATCACCAGCCGCTCCGCCAGACGGCTGGCGCTCGCCCCGAACCAGCAGATCTACGCCTACATCAAGGCGGTGAGCCTGGTCAGCGAGGGTTGAGCGGGTTGCAGAAGAGGCAGAAAATCAGGATGGTTCAGCGGATGAGTCGAGAGGCAATGAACTGATGCGCCGCAATCAGGTGATGAAATCCAACGGTCTTGCTCTGCGCAGTGCGGGGGAGGGCCCCTTGTTGCTGCTGCTGCATGGGCTGGGCTCCTCCAGCCTCGACTGGCAGGCGCAGATCGAACGCTTTTCCGAGCACTACCGGGTGGTGGCGCTGGATCTGCGCGGCCACGGCCAGAGCATGCAGGAGGGGCCGTTCGACGTGACGACCCTGGCGGCGGACGTGGTGAACTGGCTCGATGAACAGCCTGAGCCCGCCTGGGTGGTGGGGTTGTCGCTCGGGGCCATGGTGGCGCTGGAGCTGGCGTTGCAACTGCCGCACAAGGTACAGGGGCTGGTGCTGGTCAACGGTTTCAGCGAATTTCTGCTGGAGACGCCAAAAGAGCAGGAGCGCTTTGCCCAGCGCCTCAAGTGGCTGCGCTGGTTCGGCCTGCGGCCGCTGGCCTGGTGGCTCGGCCGCGAGCTCTTTCCCGGCCCCGACCTTGCCCAGGTGCGTCACACCTTCCGGCTGCGTTTCGTGCGCAACAAGAAGAAAACCTACAAGGCGCTGCTGGAGGCACTGCCCGGCTGGTCGGTGCGCGCCCGGCTAGGCAACATCTGGCAACCGGTGGCCATCATCTCCACCAGTCACGACTATCTGCCGCTCGCCAAGCGGGTGGAGCAGTTCGCCTCCCTGCCCAACGCCACCATCCACACCCCCAACGGCCACCACGCCTGGCCGGCGGAAGACCCCTCCGGCTTCAATCATCTGTTGCAGCGGATCCTCTCTACCCATTGATGAAGTGGTGGAGAACAGTGACAGATAAAAAAAGCCGACCTCATGGGTCGGCTTTTTTGTTGGCGAAAAGGCTGGCTGGGATGATTCACCCGTGCGAGCAGACCGGACAGTCGGGACGCTTGGGCAGCTTCATCTCGCGAAAGGTGCCGCCAAGGCCGTCGATCATCAGCAGGCGGCCGCTGTAACTGCGGCCCATCCCCGCCAAGAGCTTGATGGCTTCGAGTGCCTGCAGGCTGCCCACCAGACCCACCACAGGTGCCAGCACCCCTGCCTCGACGCAGGTGAGCGCCTGCTCGCCAAACAGGGCGCTGAGGCAGGCGTAGCAGGGTTCCCCCTCCTGCCAGGTGAAGCTGCAGACTTGTCCCTCCAGCCGGATGGCGGCGCCGCTGACCAGCGGCACGCCGTGCTGGCGGGCCTTTTGGTTGAGCAGGTTGCGAATGGCCAGGTTGTCGGTGCAATCCAATACCAGCTGGTGCTGTGGCAACAGGGTATCGAGCAGCGCCTCGTCGGCCACGGCGGCGTGGGTCTCCACCTTGAGCCAGGGGTTGAGGGCGTGCAGGGACTGGGCGGCGGAGTCTACCTTGTAGTGGCCGAGGCGCTCATCGGTGTGCAGCACCTGGCGCTGCAGGTTGGAGAGCTCCACCCGATCGAAATCGACCAGAGTGAGCTGGCCGACCCCGGCCACCGCCAGATACTGGCTGGCGGCGCAGCCGAGGCCGCCGGCGCCGATCACCAGCACATGAGCCTGTTTGAGCGCCTCCTGGCCCTCGAAGTCGAAGGACTTGAGGATGATCTGGCGGTTGTAGCGCAACAGCTCGGCATCGCTCAGGATCTCGCTCACAGCAGCAATCCCCCGAATGGTTCGACGGTGACCGTCTCGCCTGCCGCGACACGACCCCGCTCGCGCTCAAGGACGATGTAGCAGTTGGCCCGCGACAGGGAGCTGAACACGGCGGAGTCCTGCGAGCCGGTGCTGCGCACCTCCAGGCCGTTTGGCCCCTGAGTCAGGATGCCGCGCTGGAAGTCGAGCCGGCCCGGTGCCTTCTTGAGCGGCTCTGCGGCAATGGCTGGCAGTTGAAGCGGGCGCTCGAAGCGTTGGCCCGCCAGCTTGGCCAGCGCCGGTTGCACCAGCTGATCGAAGGTGACCATGGCGGAGACCGGGTTGCCCGGCAGGCCGAAGAACCAGGCGTGGGGCAGGCGACCGAAGGCAAACGGCTTGCCCGGCTTGATGGCGAGCTTCCAGAAGCCGATTTCGCCGAGCTCCTCCAGCAGCTGTTTGGTGAAGTCCGCTTCCCCCACCGAGACGCCGCCGGTGGTGATGAGGGCGTCGGCCTCGCGATCGGCCTTCAGAAAGGCGGCGCGCAGTTGGGCCGGATCGTCTGGGATGATGCCAAGGTCGAGGCAGTCGCAGCCCATGCGATCCAGCATGGCCCGCACACCGTAGCGGTTGGAGTCGTAGATGTCGCCGTGGGCGAGGGGGGTGCCGACCGGCTTGAGCTCGTCACCGGTACTGAAGATGGCCACTTTGAGCGGCCGACGTACCGGCACGCTGGCAATACCGAGGGAGGCCAGCAGCGGCATCTCCCGGGCGGTGAGGCGAGTACCGGCAGCGAGCACGCTGGCGCCCTCGCGGATGTCTTCGCCGCGGCGGCGAATGTTCTGGCCGGGCACCGGCGTGGTCAAAAAGGTGATCCTGTCGCCGTCGGCCTGCGTTTCTTCCTGCATCACCACCGCATCCGTCCCGGCCGGCACCGGAGCGCCGGTCATGATGCGCACGCAGTGGCCGGCGGGCCACTCGCCCTGATAGGGCTGACCGGCAAAGGCCTTGCCCGCCATGATGAGGGGGGCGCCGCCGGCGAGATCCGCCAGCCGCACCGCGTAACCATCCATGGCGGAGTTGTCGAACGGAGGCACGGAGAGGGGGGAGGCGATATCCATGGCAAGTACCCGGCCAAGGGCCTCTGGCAGGGGCAGCTGTTCGCTGTCGCAGCAGCCGTCAAGCTGTGCCAGCATGCCCTGCAGGGCGTCGCTCAGGGGGAGTAGTCCGCTGGTATCAAATCCCATGTCATGACCTCATTGTGTGATGGAGGGGGAGTAGAGGGCGGATTATCCCAAAAATCCAGCTGGATGGGCAGGTTGCCGCGGGATAAAACCGACTGGCTGCACAGATAGGCAGCGACCGGAGCGAAAGGGTACCCCCGTATGGGGAGCACCGGCGGGGTAAAATTCGCCGGATTGGCATAAAGTCAGGGAACGGGCTTGAGTTAGCTTGAATTATGACAATAATCGCCGTTTACTATTGCGCCAAAACAGAATGCCGTCATAGACAAGGCGGCCATCACAGTCCCTGAGCGTGGGAGAGGAACAAGATGACGAGCTTAAGTCGGGAAGCCCTGTTGGTCAGGGCCGCCCTCGAGGCCGAGGGCCTCGAAACACCTCTGGTGGCCAATGCACTGGACGGTCAGCAGAAGCGGGAGAAGATCGAAGGCCACATGCGCGCCATCATGGAGACGCTGGGGCTGGATCTGGCCGATGACAGTCTGGCGGAGACGCCGCACCGCATCGCCAAGATGTACGTCAACGAGATCTTCTCCGGCCTCGATTACGCCACCTTCCCCAAGGTGACGGTGATCGAGAACAAGATGAAGGTGGACGAGATGATCATGGTGCGGGACATCAGCCTCACCAGCACCTGCGAGCACCACTTCGTCACCATCGACGGGCTGGCCCACGTGGCCTACATCCCCCGTGGCAAGGTGATCGGGCTCTCCAAGATCAACCGCATCGTGCAGTTCTTTGCCCGCCGTCCCCAGGTGCAGGAGCGACTGACCCAGCAGATCCTGCTGGCGCTGCAGACCCTGCTCGGTACCAAGGATGTGGCCATCAGCATCAAGGCGACCCACTTCTGCGTGAAAGCCCGCGGTGTGATGGACTCCACCTCCTACACCACCACCACCTCCCTCGGTGGGGTGTTCAAGACCCAGCCCGATACCCGCGCCGAATTCCTGGCCGGCCTGAAGCGCTGATCTGCCCGGAGACGTGCCGCCGCTGCGGCATGTCTCCTCGCTCTCCCCTCCTTTTTCCTGCTCCTGACTGCCCGCCGGTCGCCCCGACGATTTTCCTCAAGGGATTGGCAGGCCCGGTCGATATACCTTTTCATGGCTTGGGTGCGCTCTTTGGGAGTGCAGGCAAGTCGGCAAGGTGCCTGTTCCGGCGGCTCTCTCGACCGGGGTCTTGCTGCCGTTTCCCTGCCATGTGCCATTGCGGCTTGGGCTCGGCGCTTGGGCAGATCGGCACTTTGGCAACACTGTTCGCCTCGTTCATGCAAGGACATAGATTCATCAAGGCTGGATGAGCCGCCATGGAGGCGGTGACTGCGGATCGTATCGCTACGGTCCAGACGAGCGTTATCTGTTCACTCATATCCAGGACATGCCATGAATACCAGTACCATGACCATTGGCAAGAAACTCACCGCCGGCTTTGCCGTGCTCGGCCTGATGATGGCCTTCATCGGCGGCTTCTCGTTGCTGCAGTTCGGCAACATGAACCGGGCGGCCATCGGCTTTACCGACAGCATATTGCCCGCCGTGGTGCGCACCAGCACCCTGGGTGAGACCATCAACACCCTGCGCCGCTATGAACTGGATGTGTTTCTGGTGGCAGCCGACCCGCAGCAGCGGGCCCACTATCGGGATCTCAGCGAGCAGAGCCTGCAAGAGGTTGCCCGCCAGGTCAAAGCCCACGATGCCACCATCTGGGCAGAGGATGTGGAGGAGCGTCGCACCTTCGATATCGTCAAGCAGGACTGGGACAAGTACGTCGCCCTGCACCAGCGGGTGCGGCTGATGCAGGATGGCGGCCAGTTGGCGGAGGCCCAGCGGCTGTTCATGAGCGAGGGGATCACCCTCTATACCAATCTGGCCAAGTCGGTAGCGGATCTGATCCGCATCAACCACGGCTACTCCGTGGGCTCCCGTGCCCAGGTAGTGGAGGCGTTTGACAGCGCCAAGCTGAGCATCATCATCGCCCTGCTGCTGGGTCTGGGGCTGGCGGCCGTGCTCTCCACCGTGCTGACCCGCCAGATCCGCGATCCCTTGGTGATGCTGGCCCGTCAGGCGCAGCGCATCGCGAGCGGTGATTTGGGCAAGGGCGAACTGCAGGAGTGGATCCGCGGCAGTCGCTTCAAGCGTGACGAGCTGGGCCAGCTCGGCGCCGCCATCGATCGCATGCAGGGTGCGCTTGCGGATCTGGTGAGCGAGATCGCCGGCTCGGTGAGCCAGCTCAGCAGCGCGGTGGAGGAGGTGAGCGCCATCTCCGAGCAATCCGCCACCGGCATGGCTCGCCAGCAGAGCGAGGTTTCCCAGGTCGCCACCGCCATGAACGAGATGCAGTCCACCGTCAACGAGGTGGCCCGCAATACCACGGACGCCATGAGTGCCGCCAAGGATGCCTCCCGTACCTCGACCCAGGGCAATCAGGTGGTGCGCAGCGCCATCAGCAGCATCGAGGAGGTGTCGGTCAAGATTGAGCAGGCGGGCGCCGTGGTACAGCAGCTGGAGCAGGACAGCAACAACATCAGCATGGTGCTGGACGTCATTCGCGGCATCGCCGAGCAGACCAACCTGCTGGCGCTCAACGCGGCCATCGAGGCGGCCCGTGCCGGTGAGCAGGGTCGCGGTTTTGCGGTCGTTGCCGACGAGGTGCGCTCCCTGGCCCAGCGCACCCAGAACTCCACCGCCGAGATCAGCAAGATGATCGAGGTGTTGCAGGAGCGTACCGCCGAGGCGGGCAGCGCTATGCAGCTGAGTCGCCAGCAGATGCAGGAGAGCGTGGGGCTGGCCCGGGAAGCGGGCAGCAGCATCGACACCATCAACGGTGCCGTCACCCAGATCACCGACATGAACACCCTGATCGCCACCGCCACCGAGGAGCAGAACGCGGTGACCGAGGAGCTCAACCGCAGCATCGTCAACATCCACAATGCGGCCGACGAGAACGCCCTGGGGGCCCAACAGACCGCTCAGGCCTGCGTGGAGCTGAGCAAGCTGGCCAATACGCTGCACCATATGACCCAGCGTTTCACCCTCTAAATCTTGCTGCCACCAGGCAAATAACAGAAGGCCCCGCCAATCAGCGGGGCCTTGTTGTTTCTGGCAGGTTTGCTGATCGCAGGGTCGATGAGCGTAGCGCCATCGGCCGGCGCCAGACCCTTTATCCGCTCATTTAGCTCAGGCCGACGATATCGCCGTTATCGTCGATATCGATATGACGGTAACCGGTGGCAGGCTGTCGAGGCGGTGGCTTGGCCTGCAGCTGCCACTCACCATCAACCATCAACCATCAGCTCAGGCCGACAATTTCGCCGTTATCATCGATGTCGATATGACGGTAGGCCGGCAGGCTGCCAAGGCCCGGCATGGTCATGATGGGGCCTGCCAGGGCATAGACGAAACCGGCACCGGCGCACAGCTTCACCTCCTCGATGGGCACCTCGAAGTCCGTCGGCACCCCCTTGAGGGCGGGGTCATGGCTGATGGAGAGCGGCGTCTTGGCCACACAGACCGGCAAGTGATCCCACCCCTCGGCAGAGAGTTGTGCCAGCTGCTGGCGCGCTTTATCGGAAAGCTGCACGCCGCGCCCGCCATAACCGCACTCCACCAGGGTCGCCAGCTTGGCGCCCAGGCTCGCCTGGTCGGGGTAGAGCAGTTTGACCTTGCCTGGCTGCTCACAGGCGGCCACCACCGCCTGGGCCAGCTCGCTGGCACCGGCTCCACCCTGAGTAAAGGCGCTGGAGATGGCGCTGCCACAAGCGCCGGCTCGCAGCGCCGCGCGGGCCAGCAGGGCCAGCTCGGCCTCGCTGTCGGTGGGGAAGCGGTTGATGGCCACCACCACCGGCACCCCGTAGCGGCGGGCATTGGCGATGTGCCAGCCGAGGTTGGCGCAGCCCTGCTCGAGAGTCGGCAGATCCTCGCGCAGCAGGCTTTCCGGCAGCGGCTGACCCGGTCTAATGTCGAGCAGTCCGCTGTTGGCCTTGAGGCCGCGCACCGTCGCCACCAGCACCACGCAGGCCGGCGTGATACCGGACTGGCGGTGCTTGATGTTGAAGAACTTCTCCAGCCCCATGTCGGAGCCAAAGCCCGCCTCTGTCACCACGTAATCGGTGAGGCCGAGGGCCATGCGATCGGCGATCACCGAGGAGTTGCCGTGGGCGATGTTGGCAAAGGGGCCGGCGTGCACCAGCACCGAGGTCTGCTCGGTGGTCTGCATCAGGGTCGGCTGCAGGGCTTCTTTGAGTAGCACCGTCATGGCGCCCGCCACTTCCAGCTGCTCGGCGGTGATGGGCTTGCCGCGCAGGTCGCGGGCCAGCTGGATGCGGCCGATGCGCTGGCGCAGATCTTTCAGATCGCTCGCCAGCGCCAGAATGGCCATCAGCTCGGAGGCGGCGGTGATGACAAAGCGATCGCTGCGCTCCACCCCGTCGGCGGCGTTCCCCTGTCCAATCGTGAGGTGGCGCAGGGCGCGGTCGTTCATGTCGAGGGTGCGCGGCCAGAGGATGTTGTCTGCATCGATATCGAGCCGCTGCAAACCGGTTCTGGCGCTGAACTGGTCGCCGAGCTTGCGTTCATGGAACAGGCGGGCATCGAGGGCCGCCGCCGCCAGGTTGTGGGCGGCGGTGAGAGCGTGAAAATCGCCGGTGAGGTGCAGGTTCATCTCCTCCATCGGCACCACCTGGGCGTGACCACCACCGGCGGCGCCCCCCTTGACCCCGAACACCGGGCCCAGGCTCGGCTGGCGGATGGTGGCGATGCTGGGCTGGCCGATATGGTTGAGCCCCATGGAGAGGCCGAGGGTGGTCACCGTCTTGCCCTCGCCAAGCGGGGTGGGGGTGATGGCGCTCACCAGCACCAGCTTGCCCGCCGGTTTGGGGAGAGACTTGAGTAGCTCGAGGCTGAGTTTGCCCTTGTAGTGACCGTAAGGATGGAGCTGGTGCGAAGGGATGGCGAGGCGTTCGGCCAGCGCGTGAATGGGGAGACGGGGGGACTGGCGGGAGATCTCGATATCGCTTAGCATCAGCACCTCGTTGGCATGTCAGGTCAAATATGCGGCGCAGTCTAGTGGAATCAACAGGGTTATCCAATGAGTAATACTATTTTGTCCGGCAATCGTGAGCTGCATCTAACGCCCATCGAGCTGGATCTCAACGCCCTCTATCACCCGCCCAAACAGCCGTTGACCGCGCTGGGGGTCGTCAGCGCCTTCATTCCGCTGTTTGGTTATGGCTGGCAGGCGATGACCCAGGATCCCGAGACCCACTTTCGCCACGAACTGGGCAAGCGGATCAACAAGCATAAGACCGACGAGGCCAATCTCATCCTGACCCTGCAGCTGGCCGGCATGCTCGACTGCCACTGCCTGCATATCACCCTGCCCTATGCCTTTGACGAGGCGCAGCTGGCGACCCTGCGCCAGCGCCTGCCGCGCTGGCAGCTGAGCCTGCGCGACTTGCTGCTGGTGGCCGAGCTGCCGTTGCCTGCCGATAGCGTCGTCTCATAGCCATCCCGTCACCTCGGTCACTGCAAAGGTCTTAAGCCTTGCGATCCCAGTAGTGGGGGGCGAGATAGCGCTCCTGCACGAATTCGATGAAACAGCGCACCTTGGCCGAGACGAAACGGCGGTGCGGATAGAGGGCATAGAGCCCCACCTGCCCCTTCTCCCACTCCGGCAGCAGTGACACCAGGGCGCCGGAGCGCAGCGCATCGCCGACGATGAAGGTGGGCTGCAGTATGATGCCCTGATGGTCGCAGGCCGCCCGGGTCAGGGCCACCCCGTTGTTGGCCCGCAGCGGCCCCTGCGGGCGCACGCTCAGCTGCTCGCCATCCCGTTTGAACACCCAGTCCGGCTGGGTCAGGGTGTAGAGCAGGCAGTCGTGCTGCTTGAGATCCTCCGGGGTGTTCGGCGTGCCTCGCCGGGCCAGATAGGCCGGGCTGGCACACACTTCCAGTCGCATCATGGCCAGCGGTTTGGCCACCAGGGAGGAGTCCGGCAGGTTGCCGATGCGTAGCGCCAGATCGAACCCCTCTTCCACCAGTGCCACCCGTCGGTCGCTGTACTCTATCTCCAGCTTCAGATCCGGGTAGCGTTCGCGAAACAGCGGCAGGGCGGGGGAGAGGTGCAGGTAGCCAAAATCCATCGGCACCGACAGCTTGAGGGTGCCCTGAGGCTGCTGGTTGTTGCGGGTGAGCTGGCTGTGGGTCTCTTCGAGCTCCGCCAGCAGCGCCTGGGAGCGCTGGTAGTAGAACTGGCCGGCTTCGGTGGGGTTGACCTGGCGGGTGGTGCGCGACAGCAGCCGGGTGGAGAGCGACTCCTCCAGCTGCTGCATCAGCTTGGAGGTCATGGCGACCGAGATGCCGAGCTGGTTGGCGGCCTTGGTAAAACTTTGACACTCCACCACCTTGATGAAGGTGCGCATGGCGGCTATCTGGTCCATCTTTCACTCTCAGTTGATAATTATTTTAATAAATCGCTGATTATCTCTTCCGATATGGAGGTTAGCATCTTGGCTGTTGTTGTGAACCCCCAATATGAAGGAACGAACGGATGAAAATGACCAAGGCCCTGCTGGCCTCCTGCCTGTTTATGGCGGCTCCCCTGATGGCAGCCGATTACGACGTCGATGCGGCGCACACCACGGTGCAGTTCAAAGTGGGTCACCTCGGCTTCTCCGAACTGGTGGGCCGTTTCAATACCTTCAGCGGCACCTTCAGCATGGACGACGCCAACCCGGCGGCGGCCAAGGCGAGCTTCGAGATCGATGCCGCCAGCGTGGACTCCAACCACGAGCCGCGCGACAAACACCTGCGCAGCCCCGATTTCCTCGACGTGAAGCAGTTCCCCAAGATGACCTTCGTCAGCTCCGGCTATGAGGGCACCAAGGATAAGGGCGTACTGAAAGGCACCCTGACCCTGCATGGCGTGTCCAAGGAAGTGGCCTTCGATCTGGTCCACATAGGTGAAGGCAAGGATCCCTGGGGTGGCTACCGCAGCGGCTTCAACGCCACCACCACCATCAAGCGCAGCGACTTTGGCGTGAACTACATGGTGCCGAACATCCCCGACGAGATGAGCATCAATCTGTTCGTCGAAGGCGTGCGCAAGTAATGGGCGCGGCACTCCTGCTGCAAACCCTGGCGGCTCCTTTGGGAGCCGCTTTGCTGTCGTGGCGCTGGCCGCGGCTGGGGTATCTGTGGGGCGCCCTGGCGCTCTGGTTGGTGGGCTGTCTGCTGGGCGGTGCCTACGGGCTGCCGGTCAAGGCGTGGCAGTGGCTGCCGCTGACTCTGCTGGTGCCCGCCCTGGCGGCGCAACTGGCCGACCAGCGGGCCGCGCTTGCGCTGTTTGCCGCTCTGGGGGCGCTGGTGTGGTGGCAGGGGCTGGCCTCGGTGCTGGCGAGCGAGCCTGCCATCTGGCTGGCGTTGCTGCCTGCCATCGCCTGGCTGGGATGGACCGGGCTGCGTGGTGACAGCCGCGAGGGGCTCGGCTTTGCCCTCGGCTTTATCTGGCTGACGCTGGTGATCGGTATCGACGGCAGCCTGCTGATTGCCCAGCTGGCCGGCGCGCTGGCGGCGTTCGCCGGTTTCCGTGCCCTGCTCGGGGCCTTTGCCGGCAGCCAGGTGGCGCCCGCGGCGCTCGGGTTGGCGCTGGCCTTTGTCCAGATGCTCGCCTGGCAATACGTGGAAGTGCCGCTGCTGGTGCTGCTGCCGGTCTGGCTGCTGCCGCTGCTGGAGTGGACCTTGCGCAGCAAGCCCTGGATCCAGCGCTGGGCTCTGCTGATCCTGCTGGCGGGCTTGGGGGCCGGACTCAGCCTCTGGAAGGTGTGGCCGGAAGCCTCGTTGTACTGATTTTTAGCATAAAAAACAGACAATTAACCCGAAAGTTGCCGACTTCGTCATAGTCTGCACAGATAATGATTGAGCCCCATAGTGCTTTCAGATAAAAAGGATTTTCAATTATCTGGACACACACAGAACCCGGTCTGACCGGGTTCTGTTTGCCTGCTTGTTTGCGGCGCGCTAAGGAGGCCACAGTTGCGCAGTCAAGGATCTGAGCATCTGTTTTTTCGCCATTTCACCGAGCAGGGACGTCTCGACGGGCTCTGCATCCTGCTGGTTACCCATCTGCTTCCCGATCGCCCCCAGTTTATCCAGGCCCTCGATCAGATCGGGAGGATCGGCGCCATCCTGCCCAAACCCAAGTCAGTGCATGGACCGACCCTGACCTGGGCCCAGCAACACTATCCGGTACTGCCCCTCAATCGCCAGTGGACCAACACCCCACAGGGAGTGATCGAGCACATAGCCCCGCTGGTGGCGCCCCATGAGCGGCTGATCATCCTCGATATCGGGGGCTATTTCGCCAGAACCCAGGTCACCCTCAGCGAGTATTTCGGCCCCCGCTTCCTCGGGGTGGTGGAGATGACCGAAAACGGCCATCAGCGCTACGAGCTGGAGGTGCTGGCCACCCCGGTCATTTCGGTGGCGCGCAGCCCCCTGAAGCAGGCCGAGGATATCCAGATTGGCCTGAGCGTGGTCTACTCCGCCGAATCCCTGGCCCGTACCCTCAACCGCACCTTCAATGTCTGCCAGGCCGCCCTGTTCGGCTACGGCAAGGTGGGTCGCAGCATCGCCCGTGAGCTCAGGTGCCGCAACCTGCACCTGGAGCTGGTGGAGACCGACGTGCTGCGCCAGGTGGAGGCGCTCTCCCACGGCTTCAAGCTGGTGGGCAAGGCCGAAGCCCTCGGTCGGGCCGAGCTGGTGATCTGCTCCACCGGCAACGGCGCGCTGGACTTGGCGGATCTACAGCAGCTGCGCCCCGGCACCATGGTCGCCTCGGTCACCTCGGCGGACGACGAGTTTGCGTTTTGCCTCGCCCAGCTGCCCTGGCCGAGCGAGGAGGTGTGCCCCCACGTGCTGGCACTGACCCGCCCCGACGGTAGCACCATCTTCCTGCTCAACCGGGGCGAGGCGGTCAACTTCGTCCACGGCGCCGTCATCGGTGAATACGTCTATCTGGTGCTGGCGGAGATCATCGAAGGGGTGCGTCAGCTGGCGTTGCAGCCGCTGGCCCCCGGCCTGTTCGACCTGCCGCAATCGACCATGCGCACCATTGCCCGCCACTGGCTGGCCGACTTCCACGGGGTCGCCCAGTGAGTGTCTTTTTCTTAGCCGCCATTGATGGAGTGACCACATGAGCGACACGACGCTGCCCACCCCCAAACCCCGCATCGAGATCCGCTACTGCACCCTCTGTCGCTGGATGCTGCGCGCCGCCTGGCTGGCCCAGGAGCTGCTCTCCACCTTCGACAGCGATCTCGGCGAGGTGGCGCTGGTGCCGGCCAGCAAGGGGGAGTTTCGCATCCTGGTGGATGGGGTGCTGGTGTGGGATCGGGTGGCCGATGATGGCTTCCCCGAGGCCAAGGAGATCAAGCAGCGGGTGCGCGATGTCATCGCCCCCGAGCGCGACCTCGGCCATGCCGATCGCAAGTCGGCCGCCGAGTAGGCCACAGCATCAATGACAAAGAGAGGGAGGCACAGGCCTCCCTCTCTCGTTGTGGCGTCTGGTCAACGGTCGGCAGCTGTGCCCGGCGCTTCCTCTGCGGGGAGGCCGATATAGCGGGCCCGCTTGTGGGGCTTGAGGCGGCTCACATCCACCCACACCAGGCCGTCGATGCAGTGGTTGAAGTCGGGGTCGATGCCAAAATCCATGAACTGCACGCCACCCGGCTCGCACAGCTCGGAGTACTGCTTGTAGAGGGTAGGAATGGCGCAGCCCAGGTTGTCGAGGCGGGCCTTGAGCTCCCGCAGATCGGCGCCGTAATCCAGCCCGGTAAACAGCGGCGGCGTGGCGGGGTAGGGGCGGCGTGACGGGGCGAGCGCGAGCTCGGGGGCAAAATGCTGGCGATAGAAGCTCACCAGCAGATCCTTGGCCGCCGCCGGCAGGCTGCCGGAGAGCGACACCGGGCCGAACAGGTAGCGATAGCGGGGATAGCGCGCCAGATAGGCGCCGATGCCGAACCAGAGGTAATCGAGCCCCCGTTTGCCCCAATAGGCGGGCTGGATGAAGCTGCGGCCAAGCTCGATGGCAAGCTCCAGCCTGGGCAGCAATTTCTCTTCAAAGCCGAACAGGGTGTGGCTGTAGAGGCCGCCAAGCCCCTTGCTGGTCAGCAGTTCGGCCACCGGCGCGAAACGGTAGGCGCCGATGATCTCGAGCCGGGCCGGATCCCAGAGAATGAGATGGTGATAGTCATCGTCGAAGGCATCGAGATCTCGCCGCCTGCCGGAGCCTTCCCCTACCGCCCGAAAGGCGATTTCCCGCAGGCGCCCCAGTTCGCGCAGGATCACCGAATGGCTCAGCTCGTGGCGCCGGTAGAGGTAGATCCCCTGGCCATCCGGGGTATGGCCGAGCGCCTCGCAGGCGTCGATGGCCTGTTTGAGCTGACGGCGCTCCTCCGGCAGGGCGATGGGGGCCTCGGTGGCCAGCAACCCCCGCTTGCCGCGCCCGACTCGGTAGAGGTGGCTGCGTACCAGCCGGGCCGCGCTCTTGGCGGGCAGCTCCTGCACCCCGCTCACCGGAATGCGGGCGCCGATGGTGACGCCGATGCGTTTCCCTTGCTGGCGAAACAGCTGCTTGACCAGCAACAGCCCCGCCCAGTCGTTGTGGAGCCAGGCGGCGAGATAAAAGGAGAGACCGTTGCGCCCGTCCAGGTGGATGGGCACCAGCGGGGTGCGGGTGCGCTGGGCCAGCTTGATGAAGCCCGCCTGCCAGGGGCCGTCCTTGACCCCCTTGGGGCCGAGGCGCGACACCTCGCCGGCGGGAAAGATCACCAGCGCGCCTTCGCTCGCCAGGTGTTCCCCCATCGCCAGAATGGCGCGCCGGTCGGTCTTGCCGCCCAGGTTGTCCACCGGCAGCAGCAGGGGGCGCAGTGGCGTCAGCTGGGCCAGCAGCTGATTGGCCACTATCTTGACGTCCGGCCGGATGCGGCCGAGCAGGCGCAGCAGGGCCAGCCCGTCGAGGGAGCCGATGGGGTGATTGGCGACGATGATGACCCGGCCGCTGGCCGGAATGTGCTCGAGCTGGGCCTCGCTCACCCGGTAGTCGAAGTCGAGCTCGGTCAGCGCCTGCTCGACGAAGTCGAGTCCGCGCAAGTGGGGATGACTCGTGGCAAAGCGTTGAAACGCCTGCTCGTGCAGCAGCCAGCGCAGCCCCTGCCGGAGCAGGGGGCGCAGCAGGCCGTGGGCCGAGAGGCGGGGCAGGTGTTGTTGTAGCAGGGCATCGACACTGAACATGGGCTGGGCTCCGATGAGTCGTTGCCCTAGCGTGACGCCCTTCTGTTCCCGCCCCATGGCAGCGGGATGACAGTTTGATGGCAAAGAGGGGAGCCGGTTAACCGGCCCCCCTCTTGTTGTCATGGCGGTGACGATGGCCGGTCTAGCCGCGCCAGGCCGAAGTCAGGCGCACCAGCTCCACCAGGGTGGTGACCGCTTTCTCCATGGATTGCAGCGGGATGAACTCGTGCTTGCCGTGGAAGTTGTGACCGCCGGTAAACAGGTTGGGGCAGGGCAGCCCCATAAAGGAGAGCCGCGCGCCGTCGGTGCCGCCGCGAATGGGCTTGATCCTCGGGGTGACGTCGGCGGCCTGCATGGCGGCCTTGGCCAGCTCGACGATGTGCATATGCGGCTCGATCTGGCTGCGCATGTTGCGATAGCTGTCGGTCAGGGTGAGCTCGATGCGCGCCCGGGGCGCCTCCAGCTGCAGCGAGGCGACCCGCTCCTTGAGCTGGGCCTTGCGGGCGGCGAAGCCCTCGTCGTCGAAGTCGCGGATGATGTAGTGCAGGCAGGTCTCTTCCACGGTGCCGTTCATCTGGGCCAGGTGGAAGAAGCCCTGATAGCCGTCGGTCGCCTCCGGGGTCTGCTCGGTGGGCATGGCGGCGTGGAAGCGGGCGGCCAGGGTCTGACTGTTGATCATGCTGCCCTTGGCGGTGCCGGGGTGCACGTTGTTGCCGATAAAGCGCACGGTGGCGCCGGCCGCGTTGAAGTTCTCGTACTCGAGCTCACCCAGCTCGCCGCCGTCTACCGTATAGGCCCACTTGGCCGGGAAGCGGTCCAGCGGGAAGCGGTCGGCGCCGCGGCCTATCTCCTCGTCCGGGGTAAAACCGACCCAGACATCGCCACGGGGGATCTCGGGGTGGGCCAGCAGGTGGTCGATGGCGGTGAGGATCTCGGCGATGCCCGCCTTGTCGTCGGCCCCCAGCAGGGTGCTGCCGTCGGTGGTGATGAGATCCTGCCCCAGGTAGTTTTTCAGGAAGCGGTAGTCGCGAATGGCCAGCACCTCGTCCCCCTTGCCCAGACAGATGTCGCCGCCCTGATAGTTTTCGATGATCTGGGGCACCACGTGCGCCGCCTCGTAGTCGGCGGTATCCATGTGGGCGATGAGGCCGATGGCCGGCGCGTCCGGCTGGTTGCCCGGCAGGCAGGCGGTGAGGTAGCCGTATTCGTCCAGGGTGACCCGGCTAAGTCCCATCTGCTGCATCTCGTCGCACAGGGCGCGGGCGAAGACGAGCTGTCCCTCGCTGCTGGGACAGGCGGGATTGGTCGCATCGGAGCGGGTATGAAAAGTCACGTAACGCAAAAAACGCTCAAGCAAGGTATCCATTGGCAAGCCTCGTACCGGTGGGGAGGGGCCATTGTGGCCAATCTGGCGGCGCGGCTTTTTGCGTCAGCGCAGTTTTTGCCGCATTTTTTGGCGAAGATCTGGCTGTAAACGTGTAAGGTGGTTCAGACTGTGGTTGTTGATATCAAGCGCAGCATAAAATATTCAATAATCGACATTTTTAAGCGGCTTGTGATATGGCTCGGCAGGCGTTCAGCACTGAGGGGGGCGGGGGCGACAACGGATGGCGCAAACCGGCGTTATTTTCAGGGTGGAAAAGAGGGGGTGGACGGACTTCTTCCCCCGCGTGCCAGGCCTGCTGGCAGCAAGATTTGATCGCCTTATTAAAAGCAGTTTTTGAACACTATTTTTTATTGTCACCGCTGGCGGTAAGTGTGTACACTCCGCGCCGATCCAAGGGCAACCCTGAGCAGGCAGAGGCCGCCAGACTCCCGGAAGATCAGACGCCTATAGGGCGAGGCACGCAGCAACGACAGACACTGCTAGGGTATGGTTTCTTTAATACCGGTTAGGCTCCGGTATCAGGGAGAACAACGGACACTCAATGTCCAGCTGACCGAGTGAGCCAACGGCTCATCATCTTCCCTTGTCATGGGCGGTCACTGGTGCTGAGCTGGCTGTGGTTGTTGTCGTCTATCAACACGCACGCGTGCTGACGCCTTCGCTTCTCTTCCTTGAAACCTTCCCTTGCTGTCGTGATGGCTGCCGAATGATGAACGGACCGCGTGGCTGATGCTGTCCGTCATCAAAGTACCGCGGCGCTGTGAGCGCAGCACCGCATACCGTTGAGCTTGATGTAAAGCCACCAGCCCCACATCAAGACTCGTTACTTCCCCAAGATCCACCAGGCAGCCTAGGCTTGCCGCGATGTGCAAGGGATGTGACGGAAGGGCCCGGGTCAACCCGCCGCGTAGTGCGCGCAGGTTGCAGGAGTCGCCCTTCCCGAGCCGGCAGGCCGCCTCGGCGCGCCGCACCTTGTCATCGATGGTCTGGATGTGATTGAGGGTAACGAAGGCGGCCACCGGCCGCTCATTTGCGAGGCATAGCCCATGACTAACTGGTCCAGCAAGGACTCCTTGAAGGTCTACAACGTTCCCTACTGGGGTGCGGGTTTTTTCAACATCAATGACGCCGGTCATGTGACCGTCGCTCCCGACAAATCACGCCCTGATGCACAGATCGTGCTCTCCGACGCCATCGAACAGTTGCGTCAATCCGGGCTGACCACTCCGGTACTGCTGCGTTTCCCCGACATCCTCAAGAGTCGGGTCGATGCGCTGTTCAACGCCTTCGGTCAGGCCATCGAGAAGTCAGGCTATGAAGGGGACTACCTGTGCGTTTACCCGATCAAGGTAAACCAGCAGCGTCGCGTCATCGAGACCATCAGCCAGTCCTACAGCGACAAGCCCCGGCTTGGCCTGGAAGCTGGTTCCAAACCGGAACTGCTGGCCGTGCTGTCCCATCACCATGAGCAAGGCTCGGTGATCGTCTGCAACGGTTACAAAGACCGCGAATATATCCGCCATGCCCTCTTGGGCAACCTGATGGGCCACAAGGTCTACATCGTGGTGGAGAAGCCCTCCGAGCTGGAAATGGTGCTGGACGAGTCAGCTCGTCTCAACATCAAGCCCAACATCGGGGTGCGTGCCAAGCTGGCTTCCACCGGCTCCGGCATGTGGGAATCGAGCGGCGGCTCCATGTCCAAATTCGGTCTGTCCGCCTCCCAGATCCTGGCGCTGATCGAGCGTCTGCGCGGGCTGGGCAAGCTGGACTGCCTGCAACTGCTGCACTTCCACCTGGGTTCCCAGATCGCCAACATCCGCGACATCCAGGGTGGCATCCGCGAGTGCGGCCGTTTCTACGCCGAACTGCGTCGCCTCGGTGCCAACATCGAAGTGGTTGACGTGGGTGGCGGCCTGGGGGTGGACTACGAGGGAACCCGTTCCCAGAGCCACTGCTCCGCCAACTACAGCCTCTCCGAGTACGCCAACAACGTGGTGTGGGGCATCGGCGATGTCTGCCGCGAGTTCGACCTGCCGCACCCGACCATCATCAGCGAGTCCGGCCGTGCCCTGACCGCTCACCACGCCGTGCTGGTTACCAACATCATTGGTGCCGAAGGGGTGGAGATGAACGACATCAGCGCACCGGACGACGATGCGCCCACCATTCTGCAGAACATGTGGAAAGGCTGGCTGGACCTGCGCAGCGAAGATCCCTCCCTGCTGGAGATCTTCCACGACTCGGTGGCAGACCTCGGTGACGTCAATACCCAGTACACCATGGGCTTGCTCAACCTGGAGCAACGCGCCTGGGCCGAGATGCTGCACCAGAACACCTGTCTGGCGCTCAAAGAGCTGCTCAACCCGGTCAACCGCAATCACCGTGCGCTGGCTGACGAGCTCTCCGAGAAACTGGCTGACAAGTGCTTTGCCAACTTCTCCCTGTTCCAGTCCCTGCCGGATGCCTGGGGTATCGGTCAGGTGTTCCCGGTGATGCCGCTGGCCGGCCTCGAGCGTCCGCTCACCCGCCGCGGCATCCTGATGGACATCACCTGTGACTCCGACGGTCAGGTCGAGCACTACGTCGACGGTCTGGGGGTCGAGAGCACCCTGCCGATGCCAGTGTATGGCGAGCACGAAGAGTGCCACGTCGGCTTCTTCCTGGTCGGTGCCTATCAGGAGATCCTGGGGGATCTGCACAACCTGTTCGGTGACACCCACTGCGCGGAAGTGTGGCTCGATGACGAAGGCAAGATGGACATTCGCAACGTGGTGCGCGGCGACACCGTCGATCAGCTGCTGCGTTACGTCAACATCGACCCGTCGGTCATCCGCGAGAACTACCAGCGCATCGTCTCCCACCCGGCGCTGGACGACGCGACCCGCAAGGCCCTGCTCGACGAGCTGGAGCTGGGTCTGCAAGGCTACGCCTACCTGGAAGACGAATAAGCCCAAGGCTTGTTCACCCGCACCGCGAGACCATGTGGTGCGGGCATAAAAAAACGGCGCCTGCGGGCGCCGTTTTTGTTGCGCATGATCCGCAGCAGGCGCCGGCGGGGTGAATCTTGGGTTGAGTGCGGCTGATAGATGTCGGTTTGGGGCCCCATGGGCCGCAGATCCGGCAGATATCCGCGTCGGCCGTCGCTTCCCTTGATCTGCATCAAGTTTGCAGCGGCCGGGTTATCTTACGGTCAGAGTGATGTTGAAGGGATGTAACAAAAGGATGTGCGTATGGAACTTGAAAGGGACCCGAGATGCTACACCGACGTCTGTATCGACGGTAAGTGGTATCACTACGATCACTGCAGCACCCACGTCTACATGTTGATGGGGGGCGCCGCGCCGAGCCTGCAGCTCGCTTATGAGCCCAGCAGCGAAGAGGAGCTTATCGAGATGCTCCGCCAGCTCGCCCGCTGCTGAACTACATTGCCAGCATTGCCTGCGGCCATCGGCAGCTTGCCGCTGGCCGCGCTTCATTTATCTACTCAATTGTCTCGGTTTTGCCCCAGCAGTGTCTTGCCGAGCGCCTGCACGGCGATGGCCGCAGCGTAACCGGCGTCCGACTTGCCTATCTCATCGGCCACGTAGAGGAAGTTGGAGCGATACTTCTCCACCGCCTCGCGCGGGTTGGCCGCATCGATGAAATCCTCTTCCACCTCGAACCCCTGCGCCAGCAGCGCCTCTTTCTCGGGCAGGAAGGTGGGGGAGGCCATGTCGATAAAGGTGTACTGCTGCCGGTTGGAAGCCGGGATAGAGAAAAACTGGTACTTCGCCATTTGCGATACCTCGCCTGAACTAGTGTGTCGTGATGCGAGCTTCCTCTCGCCGAACTTTCGTCGAACTGTTTCTCGGGCGTCGAATTGATCCCCGGGCCTGTTGCAGGCAATAAAGGTAACGTTCGAATCTTGTTGTGGCTGAAGATTACCCCGCTTTATCCTCAGCGCACAATGGGCAGTTGATACTTTTTTCGCCAAGAAAAACAATGCTGCCTGACTGTCTGAATTGGCAAAAAAAAGCCAGCCCGGCAAGGGGCTGGGGTGAGTGACGGGGACTGGCTCAGAGCACGAAGCTCTGCACCATGGCACGCAGCTGCTCGGTGAGCTGGTGGATCTGGCGGGCGGCGTCGCGGGCCGCGTTGGCCACCTGCAGCGCCTCGTCGCTGCCATCGGAGATGCGCACCACGTTGCGCTCTATCTCGTTGACCACGGCCCCCTGCTGCTCGATGGCGCTGGCGATCACCGAGTTGGTGTCGACCATGCTGCCCACCCGCTCGGTGATGGCGCCAAAGGCCTGCTGAGCCTCCTGGGCCAGACCGACCCCCTCCTGCGCCTCGCGGCTGGCGGCGGACATGGCGCTGACCGAGGCGCGGGCGCCGGTTTGCAGCTGCTCGATCATCTGCTGGATCTCGACCGTGGCCCCCTGGGTGCGGTTGGCCAGCGAGCGCACCTCGTCGGCCACCACCGCGAAGCCGCGCCCCTGCTCGCCGGCGCGGGCCGCCTCGATGGCGGCGTTGAGCGCCAGCAGGTTGGTCTGCTCGGCGATGCCGCGGATCACCCCGATGACGCCACCAATCTGGCTGCACTGCTGCTCCAGCTGGCCGATGGTCTCGGCGGTGCGCAGCACCTCGCGGTTGATGTGGTCGATGGCCTTGATGGTACGCTCGACCACCGCCTCGCCCTGACCCACCACGGCCTGCGCCTCCTGGGTCATGCGGGCGGCCTGCTGGGCGTTGCCCGCCATGTCGTGGGAGGTGGCGGCCAGCTCCTTGATGGCGGTGGCCACCTGATGGGTCTCCCCTTGCTGATCGGCGATCACTTCCTGGGAGCGGCAGGTCCGCGCTTCGATTTCAGTGGCGCTCTCCACTACGCTGACGCCGTTCTCCCGCACCCGCAGCATCAGGGTGCGCAGGGTCTGCAGAGTCACGTTGTAATCCCGGCTGATGGCGGCCAGCTCATCCTGGCCGACGATCTCGATCTGCTGGCTGAGATCCTGGGCGTTGACCCGGGCGGCGATCTCCCGCACCCGGCCCACGGTGCCACGCAAGGAGAGATAGGCGCCGATCATCAGGTAGAGATAGACCAGCAGGATGGCGGTCAGCGGCCCGGTCACCCACCAGAAGTGGTGCTGGTTGGCGGTCATGCGCTGGTGCAGATCCGCCTCCAGCCGCTCGCGCACCTGACCCGCCAGCGCCGTGATGGCGGCATCCAGCCCATCCCCCAGCGCCAGCACCTCCTTGCTGGAGAGCTGCACCTGCTGGTCCTTCATCATCTTATTCTCCAGGGTATCGACCCCCTGGTGGGCCTGCAGCAGCAGGGCGTCGGTCTGCTGGCCCAGCTCGCTGCGATAGGCGGGCGCCATCTCATAGAGCAGGGTCAGGTCGGCCTCCAGCTCCTGCAGGGTGGCGTTGATGAGGTCGAGGCGAAAGCGCAGCGCACTATAGCCCTGGGCCTGAAACAGGCCGAAGTCGGCGATGGTGGCGGCCCGATCCCGCACCTGGGCCAGCAGATCGCGCAGCTGCGGCAGCCGCTCGCTGGCGAGCACCACCATGTAGTAGGTGCCGAGCGCGGGATCCTGCACCAGGCTGCTGGCGGCGGTGATGCTCTTGTAGAGGTGGCGCACCTCGGTCAGCAGCTTGTCGTGGCGCAGGTTGCTCTGATCCACCTCGAGCCCGAGCGCCTCGCTTTGCAGGCTGGACCACTCCTGGGCGAGGGTATCGAACACGGGGTTTTGCTGTTTGGTGGCGGCAAAGGCGGCCAGGCTGGCATCGACGGCCCGGGCTGCGGCCTTGACCTCCTCCTCGCCGACCGGGTTCTGTTCATAGCCGTGGCGGGTGACCAGGTTGCGATGGGTCAGCAGGGCCTGCTCGATGGCGGGCAGCGGCGCTAGCTTGACCACGCCGGCCAGCTCCTTGCGGGCCTGGGCGTTGTCGTCCTGCAGCCGACCCAGCAGGTTGGTCATGCTGTAGGCGAGCGGCAGCAGCATCAGGCAGGACCAGAGCAAAAACTTGTACTTGAAGGAGAGCTGATTGCCGAGCCGGATGGCGGGCGTGAATATCCATTTCATATGAAGCCTCGGGCCCCGACGGGGCGTGTAGCGGGATGGCTGGATATTACTCCTCGCCGGGTGGCTCGGCTGGGGGCGGGGTGGAAGTTGTGATCCCCTTGGCTTTTTCCCGTGGCGAGGGGGGCTGAATGGGTCAGAAAAACGGGCCACCCTCAGGGTGGCCCGTTGCCGATGGGAGAAGGTTGCGGCTCAGTTGAACGCCAGGAAGGGCGAGACGCAGAGCAGCAGGCCGGTGACGATGATGATGTAGAGGGAGACCCCTTTGTACTTGTGCAGCGCCGGCACCTGATAGACCAGGTAGGCCGGGATGAGGCACCCCACCATACCGAAGATGGGGCTGCAGATGGAGGTGAAGCTCAGCACCGGGGCGTTGAGCACGATGGCCCCCCAGGAGAGCAGCACGGTGAACAGCATGATGCCCTTGCCCACCAGCCCCTTGTTGATGCGCTCTTCCGGCATCACCCGGCGCAGCAGGTTCATCGCCAGCCCCTGGCAGGCTTCACGAAAGCCCAGATAGACGCCGAAGTAGGCGGTCATCACCGCGAAGATGTTGAGGGTGAGGCTGAGCAGCTTGAGGGTCTGGCCCGGCATGCCCTGAGCCACCATGGCCAGCGCCGAGATGTTCTCCTCGGAGGCTTTGACCGCCTGCTCGTGGCCCATGGCCAGGGTGAAGGAGACGGCGTAGAAGAACACCACCACGAACAGGATGCCGAAGGCGATGTTCATGGCGCGCATCGCCTTGAAGCGAGCCACTTCCAGGGATTTTTCCCGCGAGCGGTAGGAGATCACCATGGGGCTCAGACTCTGGATGAAGAGAATGGAGGTGAGGGTGAAGGGGAGCATGACGATGGCATCCTTCAGCCAGTCACCGCTGGCCGGCATGGCGGTGATGTTGGCGGCATCCCACTTGCTCACCATCATCAGACCGAGTACCGCCACCACGCTGATCTTGGTCAACACCATGAAGGTGGAGATCTTGAACAAGAGGTTCTCGCCGCGCGACGCCAACGCCACCAGGGCGCAGATCAGCACCAGCCCGTAGAAGGGATTCTCGGAGAGCAGTTGCTGGGTGACCCCGAAGCTTTGCAGGAAGGAGGCGCTGTCATTGGTGATGGCGGTGGAGTAGACGAACACCCAGATCACCAGCATCACGAAGTAGAGGGCGCCGAGCAGCACGCCCCAGTTCTTGCCGAGGTAGCCGCTGATGACGCTGGGGTAGTCCTTGCACTCGGGCGAGGTGGCCAGGGTATTGATGAAGAGGCGCTGGAACATGTACATGGCCGGGTAGCCGATCACCGCCGACAGCAGAAACACCCACAGCCCCATCAGTCCCACCTGCACCGGCAGGAAGACGATCCCCGCCCCGATGGCCATGCCGATGCTCATGATGACCCAGCCCCAGTCGGTGCTGTCAAAACGAACCGCTTCTTTCCATTCCAGCGTGCCCATCACGGGCCGGGTGAGTGTCGTACTGTGCGCGTCCATAAAATACCTTGTTTTTGTAGGGGTAAAAATCAGGCGCAAATATAGTTGAATAAAAAGCGGCAAAACAATGCTTTTTATCGCTCTTCTACCTAAAGAGGGAGACAGATCACGCTTTCAATTTGCGCCTGCTACCGAATTTATCGCTGTTTTTGCAGGTTTTAGTTGAATGGAATGCCTAATAAGCAAATAATGTTGAACAAGACGAGACTATTGATTGCAAAAATAATTGCATTTTAAGGAGTGGCAATATGAAAAAGATCATCGTGGCAGAAGCCGCACCCGATGCCATCGGTCCCTACAGCCATGGCACTGCCTATGGCGACCTCATCTTTACCTCTGGCCAGCTGCCGGTGTGCAAACAGCAGGGTGGCGTGGTGGAAGGGGGCATCGAAGCCCAGAGCCGTCAGGCGCTGGAGAACCTCAAGCATGTCTTGGAGGCCGCCGGCGGCAACCTGGATACCGTGCTCAAGACCACCTGCTATCTCGCCGAGATCAGTGATTTTGCCGCGTTCAACGAGGTTTATAAACGCTATTTCCTGAAAGATTGCCCGGCCCGCAGCTGCTTTGCGGTGAAGGATCTGCCGATGGGTGTCAGGGTAGAAGTGGAAGCGATCGCTCACATCGCTGGTTAATGTTGATAGAAAGGGTGTTCTGATGAAGCAAGCGTGGCAGCAGTATCTGCAGATTATTCAACAGGTTGTCAAACCGGCGCTGGGTTGTACCGAGCCCATCGCCGCCGCTTATGCCGCCGCCGTCGCCGCCCGGCAACTGGGCTGCAAGCCCGTCCGGCTGGAGGTGGTGGTGTCGGACAACCTCTACAAGAACTCCATGGGGGTCTATGTGCCGGGCACCGGCAAGATTGGGCTGGCCATTGCCGCCGCCGCCGGCGCCATCGGTGGTAACGCTGAGGCCGGGCTGGAGGTGCTGGCCGCCATCACGCCGGCCCAGGTCGCAGAGGCGCAGGAGTTGATCGATGCAGGTCAGGTGCAGGTGAGCCGCACCTCGGCCCCCGAGTTCATCTATTGCCGGGTCCGGCTGCTGGGCCTTGATGCAGAGGGCACCGAACACAGCGCCGAGGTGACCCTGTGCGGCGGCCATACCCGCATCGTCGAGCAGCGCTGCAATGATGAAGTGACCTTCACGGCCGAGCAGGGCCAGGGCGGTGCCACCGGCGCCATCTGCGACGGGGTCGACATCAGCATCGCCGCCATTCATGAGTTCGCCACCCAGGTGGAGTTCGAGCAGATCCGCTTTATCCTGCAGGCTTCCGAGCTCAACGGCAAACTCTCCGACGAGGGGATGAACAACCCTTATGGCCTCGAGATCGGCCGCACCATGCAGCAGAACATCCAGGCCGGCCTCATCGGCGAGGACGTGATGAACCGCATCGTGATGCGCACTGCGGCGGCCTCCGATGCCCGCATGGGGGGCGCCAGCCTGCCGGCCATGAGCAACTTTGGCAGCGGCAACCAGGGCATCGCTGCCACCATCCCGGTGGTGGTCATCGCCGAGCGCTTCGGTGCCAGCGAAGAGCAGCTGGCCCGTGCCCTCATCATGAGCCACCTGGGGGCCATCTACATCAAGTCCCACTATCCGCCGCTGTCGGCCTTTTGCGGCAACACGGTCACCAGCGCGGCCGCCGCCATGGCCATGGTCTATCTGGCGGGCGGCAGTTTCGAGCAATCCTGCCACGCCATCCAGAACGTGCTGAGCGACAGCGCCGGCATGGTGTGCGACGGCGCCAAGGCCTCCTGCGCCATGAAGGTGAGCACCTCCTCCGGGGCGGCGGTGCGCGGCTTCCTGATGGCGCTCAACAGCCACGGGGTATCGGGGCAGGGGATCGTGGCGGGCAACGTGGAGCAGACCATTCGCAACGTGGGCCAGATGGTCAAAGACGGCATGTCTGCCACAGACAGCACCATTATTGATATCATGTCCGCCTGAGTGTCCCTGTCGGCTGCCACCCTTGCCCGGGTCGGCGGCCCTTTTATAAGGTTTCAATGTGAAGCTGCAAGAGCTGAGTCAGACCGATTTCGAGATCCTCAAGGCGATGGAGATCATCGTGGACGGCATCGCCGCCATGTATGGTCAGCACACCGAGGTGCTGTTGCACAGCCTGGATGCGCGCAATCCGTCGATCATCAAGATTGCCAACGGCCATATCACGGGGCGCAGCGTCGGTGCTCCCATCACCAACCTGGCGATGATGAAACTCAAGAGCGGGCAGGATATCTCCAGCCCCTACATGACCAAGTGCGCCACCGGCAAGACCCTGCGCTCGCTTACCACCGTCATTCGCAATGGCGAGGGGCAGGCCATCGGCTTGCTCTGCATCAACACCGACATGGATGCCCCGCTGCAATCCGTGCTGCGCACCATGATGCCGGAGTGCCTGCACGGCCACGATGGGCATGCCACCCCGGAGGTGTTTGCCCGCAACATCGATGAGGCCCTCAACAGCACCATCGACACCGTCAGTGCCGAGGTGCGCGGCAACGAGGCGGTGCCCCCGTCCCAGAAGACCCGGGTCATGGTCAACCAGCTGCACGAGCTCGGCATCTTCGAGCTCAAGGACAGCGCCCAGATAGCGGCCCGCCAGCTCGGCATCTCGGTTCACTCCATCTACCGCTATCTGCGGGAGATCAAGAAGGGCTGAGCGCATGGCGCCAGCCAGCATTAACGGGTCAGCATTGACCCGTTTTGTTTTTTTACGCCCCCCGCCTGCGCCTTGGCTGCCTCGGCGCATCTGTTATCATGCCTCTTCTGTTGTTGTTATCTCATTGAACCTGCTGGAGAAACCATGTCCCGTACCCTCTATCTGCTGCGCCACGGCCAGACCCGTTACAACGCCGAACTGCGGCTGCAGGGGCGCTGCAACTCCGAACTGACCACCAAGGGTGAAGCCCAGGCCCTCGCCATGGGGGCTCGTCTGGCCAAGCTCCTGGCCGAGCCTGCCGACTGGACGATTTACGCCAGCCCCCTCGGTCGGGCGCGCCAGACGGCGGAGCGGGTGTGCCAGCAGCTTGGCCTGGACCAAGCGCGTATCGTCTGGGACGAGCGGCTGGTGGAGCTGGGGATGGGGGAGTGGGAGAGTCGCCGGGTGCCCGAGCTGCTGGCGGTCCACCCCGAGCTGGATCTGGAGCAGCCAGACTGGTATCTGCAGGCCCCCGAGGGGGAGAGTTTTCAGAGCATTCAAGGCCGGGCCCTGAGCTGGCTGCAGGATGAGCAGATCGCCGAGCGCGCCATCGTGGTCTCTCACGGCCTGTTTGGCGCCATGCTGCGCGGTGCCTATGCGGATCTGGACTACACCACCACCTGGCTGCAGGAGCTGCCGCAGGATGCCTTTTTCAAACTGAGCGGTGGCCGCATCGAGCGGATCCCCTGCTGACCCCGACGAAAACGGCTCGCCATTGGCGAGCCGTTTTTTTATGAGCGCAGAAGGCGCGTTATTCTCGTACCAGCCTGGGCAGCGCCTGGTAAAGAGCTTCACGTTTTTGTGCCTGGTTGACGCCATAGTGCAGCTCACGGTGGCAATTAGGGCAGAGCGCCACCGTGTTGCTGATGGTATCCGAACCCCCTTCGGCGAGTGTGCGCAGATGATGCACCTCTAAAAAGGCGTCTCCCGTGGTGGCATGAAAAGGGGCCGGTTGTGCGCAGCTTTCGCAACGGCCCACCGCCGTCATCAATACCCAAGCCTTCACCTTTGGATCCCGCCCATAGCTTGTGTTGGCTCCATAACGCTGCTGTGGTTCTTGGATGCCGATGGGCATGGGGAGTGTTGGCTTGATCTTGTAGCGGCTCACTTGATGCTCAAAGGCGGCCTTGCCGGTATAGGGTTGGCCATCGAGTTCACAGAGCAGGCGCTCTATGATGGGGGCATTGTGGGGGCCCACGTTTTTAGCCGGCTTGAGACCAGATACCCAGGTCCGCCCTAGCAGGGCGCAGATATAGGAGATGTTTTGCATTCGATATTCGAATGCCTTCTCGGTGCGGCCAAACTGGTTAGCGAGTTCGGTGTAATAGCGCTTCTTGACGAAGGGGATGCCATTTTGCTCCATGGTGCGCATCGCCAAGTAGGCGCTGACAGTCGCCCTTAGTTCCTCTTCTGTCCATGTATCGCGCAAAACTGGCTCCTCAACACTGTTTCTCGGTCGCCTTGAGCCCCGACATGATCGGGATGGCCCCATCCGAGTTACCTGATATGGCGCGCATCTTAATCCAATCGACACCTTGTTTCAGCTGTGTCGGTACAATAATGTGTGCATCATCAAGCAATTAGCTGATAGTAAGCAGTAGGCTAAAGCGAGTCCTTTAATTAGGGGCTTAGCGCAGGGGAGTTACAAACGTCAATTCACCCAGGTCAACCACAAGGAGGTGGTGATGGATCCGGTTTCTTATCTTTTCTCGGCTTATCTCAATCTGGTACAGCAGCAGGTATCGGATATTTATGGCACTGAGCTCAAGTCGCTGGTGGTGGAGTATGAGGGGGAACAAATCCCCTTTGCCTTCCAGTTTTGGCAGCTGCAGCCGAAAAGCGTCTGCCGCAGCTACGAGCAGGATGCACGGCGCTTCAGTCAATGCACCGTCAAGGCGGCGGCGCTATTTGGCAAGCTGTGCGATCAGTTGTCCCGCCAGGACGACAGCCACTCGCAGCAGCCCCAGTATCGCGCCATGTATTGCGCCGCTTCAGTTAACTACCGCCCCATGATCGCCGATATTCGCGAGAGTAAACCGGATGCGGCCCGGCAAGCCGAGCGCGCCTGCAATCAAGCCATTCTGGCCGCGATGGACAGTGATGATGAAACCCTGCTGGCCCAGCGTGACCAGGCGTGTCGCACCCAACAGTAAAGGTCACCGCCGCCTTCACTCAGCTAGTGGCTTTGCTCGGCCATCTTTGCGCCATTCGGCACAGTTGCCAGCTGGGGAATTGGGTATGATGAGGGCGCCCACAGGTCAGTCTGTCGGGCCAGCGCTATCGACACACATCAGCCAGGAGGGGACATGATCAGCCATATCGACCATCTGGTATTGACGGTCAGCGACATCGAGCGGGCCGTCGCGTTTTACAGCTCAGTGCTCAACATGGAAGCCATCACCTTCGGGGCGGGGCGCCGGGCCCTGCGCTTTGGCAACCAGAAGATCAATCTGCAACTGCTGGGGCAGGAGCCGCGCAACCGGGCGCAGGTGGGCTCGGGGGATCTCTGCCTCATCACCCGCTGGCCGCTGGAACAAGTCATCGCCCAGCTCCATTGCCACGGGGTGGAGATAGTGGAGGGGCCGGTAACCAAGAGTGGAGCCTGCGGCCCCATCGAGTCGGTCTACTGCCTGGATCCGGATCAGAACCTGATTGAGATCAGCCGTTATCCCTGATGGCGCTTGGCATCGGGTGACGGCCGGTGGATGCCGCCCTGCCGGTGCGATTGGGGCAAGTGGCGAGAGGCCCCGCGCTAGCCCCATCCTGACACTCAGCCGCAACGGGCCCTGGCAAGGGCTCTAGAAGGGAGCCTCGCTCTCTTGCGCATCTTGTAGAAACTGTTCCCGTTCCGCCTGATAGGCGGCCTCGTCTTCGCTGTCCCAGACCGGGGCTGGCTGCTTGCCGGCCGGCGGTTGGGCTGGCGCCGTCAGCATCTCTATCACCTTCTGCTGCAGATAGGGGAAGAAGGGATTGGAGGAGGTACGGGTGAGGGCGCCGGGGTTGACGATCAGCACCCCGCGCTCACCGCGCAGGGCCAGGCCTCCCAGGTTGATGCCGTATTGCTCGCGCTGCTCGGGCCGTGGCGCCATGCCATAGAGGGGGTCATCCATCGGGAAGGGCAGGGCCACGTGGGAGAGGGAGTAGATCTCCCTGGGGTAGTCGATGTCGAGGGGCTGGATCTGCTCAGGCCCGCCGCCGGCCGGCAAACTGCTGGCCTGGGTACGGGTGCTGGCGGGCGCCTGGTTGCCCACCACCGTCAGCCGGTAGGAGAGCGGCGGGCGCGGCAGCAGGTGGCTCAGCGCCAGCTCGGAGGCGCTGCTCAGCAGCGGGCCGAACAGGGTGCCACGGTTGATGTCGAACAGCACCAGCTCGCTGCCGTTGGCAGGCAGGAAGTGGTAGAGATCGGCGATGATGGAGCGGGTACTGACGGTGTAGTCCATCACCGACTGGAAGGTGAGGGTGGACGGGAAGGCCGCCAACTCGCCGCTGGCTGCCTGCTCACGCACCTGCTGCTGGATGGCGTGGGTCAGCCGGTAAGACTGGCGCGCGCCGTTGACCGGAAACGAGTTGTACTTGAAGGGGTTGAACTCCGGCATGGTGTCGAGCCAGGCGGCGCTGGCAAAGGCGGGCAGCAGGGCGGGCACCGCCTTGAGGCCGGCGAAGCGGGCAAAGCGGGTCACCCCTATCATGGGGGAGATGAGCACCAGCCGATCCGGTCTTGCCAGTGCCCCTGTCTTGTCACCTTCCGCATCGAGCGCATATTTCACCGCCAGCGCGCCGCCGTTTGAAAACCCCACCAGATGCAGCGGCAGCGGGCTTGGCGCTAGTACCCTGGCCTCGCGCACCGCCAGCCGGGTGGCGGCCAGCCAGGTCTCCCAGTCGATGTCGACCAGCCCCGCCGGCACGGTACCATGTCCCGGAATGCGCAGCCCCAGGGCGATGAAGCCCTGTTCGCGGTAGCGCTGGGCCAGGTGGCGCAGGCTGTAGGGTGAGTCGGTCAAACCGTGCAGGAACACCGCCACCCCTTTCACCTCGCCGCTTGGCCGCAGCAGATAGGATCGGTTCCAGTCGGTTGCAAAATGAGCCGGATTGATGGGGGCATCCTGATAGTAGCGATTGCTGTCGAGCTGCTGCTCCGGCGGCGTTCTGGCGATCACCTCCTTGGTCACCAGCTCGAACAGCTGCTGCTCGTGGGCCAGATAGGCCTGCCAGTCGCTGTTATCGAGCTGCTCGGCGCTGAGTTCGGGCGGCACCAGGGTGTGCCAGGGCTGCAGTGGCGCCGCCTGCCAGGCGAAGTAGGCTACCAGGGACCAGCCGAGCAACAGCAAGCCCAGCAGGCTGAGAAGAAGGCGGCGAACAAGGCGGCGGGTGCGAGCCAGCATGGCAGAGTCCTTGGCACTGATAAAAGAGGGGCGGCCCCGCGTCCACGGCGGCCGTACTAAGGGTCGAAAGCTGGCTTAAAGCCTAAGGGAAACAAGGTGATAAGTACAGACAGTGAGCGGTTCATCCGAGCAAACAGAGGGCAGCTCCGGGGCTGCCCTCTGTGGTAATGCTGTCCGTCTGTGCGGTCGCTGGAGCGTCAGCAGACTCCCTGGGCCAGCATGGCATCGGCCACCTTGACGAAGCCGGCGATGTTGGCGCCGCTTTCGTAGTTCACATGACCCGTCTCATCCTGGCCATAGTGCACGCAGGTGGCGTGGATGCTGGTCATGATCCCCTTGAGGCGGGCATCCACCTCTTCCCGGCTCCAGCAGAGACGCTGGGCGTTCTGGCTCATCTCGAGGCCCGAAGTGGCGACTCCGCCGGCGTTGGCGGCCTTGCCCGGGGCAAACAGCACCTTGGCTTCGTACAGACGACGGATGGCGGCGGCGCTGCTCGGCATGTTGGCCCCCTCGGCCACCAGTTGCACGCCATTGGCAATCAAGGTGGCGGCGTCCGACTCATCCAGTTCGTTCTGGGTGGCGCAGGGCAGGGCGACGTCCGTCGGCAGGTGCCAGGGAGTGCGGCCGCTGAAAAACTCCAGCCCCTCTTCGTGGGCGTAATCGGCGATGCGTTTGCGCTGCTCGTTTTTGAGCGCCATCAGCCGCGCCAGTTTCTCGGGGGTAAAGCCCGCCGGATCGTAGACGGTGCCGCCGGAGTCGGAGGCGGTGATGACCCGGGCGCCGAGGGCCATCGCCTTCTCGATGGCGTACTGGGCCACGTTGCCCGAACCCGACACCGAGACCGTCATGCCGTCCAGGGATTGCCCCCGGTTGGCCAGCATGGCCTCGACGAAATAGAGCAGGCCGTAACCGGTGGCTTCCGGGCGGATCAGGCTGCCGCCAAAGGAGAGCCCCTTGCCGGTAAAGACGCACTCGGCGCTGTTGGTGAGCTTCTTCATCATGCCCGCCATGTAGCTCACCTCGCGCCCGCCTACCCCGATGTCACCGGCCGGCACGTCGGTGTCGGCGCCGAGGTGGCGATGCAGCTCCAGCATCAGCGCCTGGCAAAAGCGCATCACCTCTCCCTCGCTCTTGCCCTTGGGATCAAAATCGCTGCCCCCCTTGCCACCGCCCATGGGCAAGGTGGTGAGGGCATTCTTGAAGGTCTGCTCGAAGGCGAGGAACTTGAGCACCGAGGTATCCACCGAGGGGTGAAAGCGCATTCCCCCCTTGAAGGGGCCGATGGCGGAGCTGTGCTGTACCCGGTAGCCCCGGTTCACCTGCACCTGGCCTCGATCATCCACCCAGCTCACCCGAAACTGGATCAGCCGCTCCGGCTCCACCAGCCGCTCCAGCAGGCCGTGTTGCAGGTAGCGGGGGTGGCGCACCACATAGGGCCAGATGGAGGCGATCACCTCGCTCACGGCCTGAATGAACTCCGGTTGGTGGGGATTGCGGCTGGCGACCTGGGCCAGAAAATCCGCCTGGGAGAGGGAATGACTCATCTGTAACTCCTGTAGTGAAGGGTAAAGGTGGCCTCTTGCCAGAGAAAAGTGCACACCCTGCAACCAAATTTATGTTTTTTGTCAGGCCTGGATGCAGGTGAATATTTGGTGTTTTTCGCAATTGGGCGAAAATTGTTGTGTGAATCGCCGAAAACAGCAGGAAAGAGTGCCGACAGGGGTAGATAATTCGCGCGAATCAAAATCTTTTTATGCATTTTTGATTAATAAATAGCAAGAAAATGTTGCTGTCATTTGGCTTGGGTTATCGTTTCTTGCATATTTCATGCATCTTTATGGCGTAGCGAGAGGATCCCGTGCAACGGCGGAAGTGGCCATTGCCAGGCTGACTTCGGCGGTGCCGGCGGCAATCGAATGGTCATGCAATTCTGGGGGCTGACCGCGTGACAGGGGACGCATTTTGCGAGAAGGGGACGGGCCGAGTGCAACTATCCGGCGTGTGTCAGGGGGCAATATGTTAATGTGTCGGCGCTTTTTGCCGGACAGGTCGGTAGCGGCCTTTTTTGAAGATGGAATGATATGCACAATTTTGAGTTAGTGAACCGGCAGCGTGCCGCCCTGATGACCCGGATCCAGGCCGCAGGCCAGTGGCAGGTGACCCATGCTGGCTGATGAATCCATGCGCCTGAACAAATACATCAGCGAGAGCGGCATCTGCTCGCGCCGCGAGGCCGACCGCTTTATCGAGCAGGGCAACGTCTTCATCAACGGCAAGCGGGCCGGGGTGGGGGATCAGGTGTTTGCCGGGGATCTGGTCAAGGTCAACGGTCAGGTGATCGAGCCGCGCGAGGCGGACAGCCTGGTCTTCATCGTCCTCAACAAGCCGGTGGGCATCGTCTCCACCACCGAGGCGGGCGAGAAGGACAACATCGTCGACTTCGTCAACCACAGTACCCGCATCTTCCCCATCGGCCGACTGGACAAAGACTCTCAGGGACTCATCTTCCTGACCAACCACGGCGATCTGGTCAACAAGATCCTGCGGGCGGGCAACGATCACGAGAAAGAGTATCTGGTGACCGTGGACAAGCCGGTCACCGACGAGTTTATTCGGGGCATGGGCGCCGGGGTGCCGATCCTGGGTGCCGTCACCAAGAAGTGCAAGGTGAAGAAAGAGGCGCCGTTCGTGTTTCGCATCACGCTAGTGCAGGGGCTGAACCGTCAGATCCGCCGCATGTGCGAGCACTTCGGCTTCGAGGTGACCAAGCTCGAGCGCATCCGCATCATGAACGTCAGCCTCAAGGGGCTGCCGGTGGGCGAGTGGCGCGATCTCACCGACGACGAGCTGATCGAGCTGTTCAAGCTGATTGAAGACTCCTCCTCCGAGGTGAAACCGGCCAAAGGGGGCCAAGCTGCCGCCGGGCAGGGCGGTAAACCCAAGGCATCCGCCGCACAAGCCGGCAAGCCGGCACCGGGCAAAAAACCGCGCCGGGATGATGATCACGAGATTGGCGGGCGTCCCAACGTGCCGGGGCCGTCGGCATTCGAAAGCAAGAGCCCGGCTGGCAAGGGTGCTGCCGGTAAAGGCGGCGCGGCCAAAGGGAGCGCAGGCAAAGGCGCCCCGAACAAGGGGGCCAAACCGGCCGCCGGCAAACCGCGCGCCGGTCAGGGTGGGCGGCAGAAGAAGGGGCGCTAAGCCCCCCTCACTCCCCGCGTTGACATTAAAAAACACCGGCCACAGGCCGGTGTTTTTGTTTTGGCGATTGAGCTAGGCGGAAGGGGTGTTCCGCGTCAGCGGGGCAGTAGTTTCGTTGCTGGATTGTCGCATCGCCCTCGGGTAGTAACGCGGGTCGAGGCGTAGGACCAGCAGGCTCATCAGCACCAGGCCGGCCAGCTGCCACTGCCAGGCTGCGGCGAAGTCACCGCTCAGGTGATGCAGGCGGGCCGCCACCCAGGGGCCGGTGGCCGCCAGCATGAAGCCGAATCCCTGCATCAGGGCGCTGAGGGTGCCGGCGCGGCGCGGATCCGGCAGGTGATCGAGCGCGATGACCATGATGAGGGAGAAGCTGCCGCCAAGCCCGGCGCCGCACAGCATGCACCAGAGGATGGGGGCGGCAGTCGGCGCCAGCCAGAGGCCGCCAAAGCCTGCAAGTTGCATGGCGATGGCCAATCCCATCCAGGGGCGGCGGTCGAGCCGACGGGCGGCCAGCAGCGGCAGGCCGAGGCCGCTCACGGTCTGGGCCAGCGCCAGCCAGGCCACCAGCTCACCGCCCTGCTGGGGGCTCCAGCCCTGCGCCATGTAGGCCGGCGCCAGCCAGGCCACGACGATGCCGTAACCGCTGTTGATGATGCCAAAGCAGCTTATCAGCAGCCAGCTGCGGGGCAGGCTGATGAGGCGCTGCTCGCCGCCGCTTGGCACTACCACCGGCGTCGCGGGCAGCCGTACCCGCCAGCCGAGCCAGCCCATGGCTAGCAGCACCGGCAGGCTCCACAGCGCCAGCGCCTGGGACCAGTCGAGCCGGGCGGCGAGCTGCGGGGTGAGGCTGGCACCCAGCGCCCCGCCCCCCATCATGCAGGCCGAGAAGATGCCCATCACAAGCGGCACCTTCTGGGCAAACGCCTGCTTGATGAGGCCGGGCAGCACCCCCTGCACCAGGGCCGAGCCCAGCCCGCAGAGGGCGGCACTGGCGATGAGTAGGGCACCGCTGGCCGCCTCGAAGCGCATGGCGCTGCCCATTCCCAGCAGCAGCAGGGCCGCCCCCAGCAACTGACGCGGCCCGGTGCGACTGCGCAGAGCCGGGGTGAGCAGCACGCCGCCGCCGATGAGCCAGAGCGGCAGCAGGGTCAGCCAGGCCAGGGTGTCCATGCCAAGCCCGAGCGCCTCGGCAATATCGCGGCTCAGGGGGCCGATGGCGGTGAGAAACGGCCGCAGGTTGAGCCCGATCAGGATCACCAGCACCAGCAGGGCCTGCTGCTGGCGCGTATCGATGCGGGCCTCAACCATGGTCTGGTGCACCATAGAGCTCGGCGGCGGCCAGCGGGCTCGGCAGCTTGATAAGCGGCAGGGGGGCAGGGGCGAGGGGCAGGCCCAGTTTCTGGTAGGCGGCCGTGCTGTCAAAGCCGAACGGGGCCGCATCCTCGTTATCGAAGGCGTAATAGACGGCGGCAATGCCGTTCATCACCAGGGCGCTCAGGCACATGGGGCAAGGGTGACCGCTGGCGTAGACGATGGCGCCCGCCAGCGGCCCGACCTGGCTGGCCTGGCGCAGGGCTTCCAGCTCGGCGTGGCGGGTGGGGTCGCCATCCTGGTGCATGGCGTTGACGGCGCTGGTCACCAGCTGGTTGTCTCGCACCAGCAGGGCGGCAAAGGGGCGGCCTCCCTGCCGGCGGTTATGAAGGGCCAGTTGCAGCGCCTGCTCCAGCCACTCCTGATGACTGGGGTTGGCGGTCAGCGACGCGATCAGGCGTGAGCCGGCGGGTTCGGCAAGGGAGTGGGGCATGACGGATCCTCGAGGCAAGGGGATGGGAGGAGACCAGCCTAGCGGGGGAATCAGTCATGGGGAAATTAAATGATAGAATGACATTCAGTGGTTTTGTAAATGGAGTCGCCATGCTGGATCCCCTCTTGCTGCGCAGCTTTGTCGCCATCGTCGACAGCGGCAGTTTTACCCGTGCCGGTGAACGGGTGCACCTCACCCAATCCACCATCAGCCAGCAGATGCGGCGGCTCGAACAGCAGCTCGGCTGCCCGCTGCTGGACCGCACCGGTCGCCAGGTGGTGACCACGGCAGAGGGGGAGAAGCTGCTGGGGCTGGCCCGCAGCATCCTGGCCCTGCTGGCCCGGGCCGAGGAGCAGGTGGCCGAGGCCAGCCTGCAACTGAGCCTGGGGGTACCGGAGGATTTTGCCGCCGGCGCCATCGCCCCGGTGCTGGCAGCCTTTGCCCGCGATTACCCGCAGGTGCGGTTGGAGGTGCACAGCGGCCTCAGCCACGAGATCTGGCAGCGCTTCGAGGCTGGCGAGCTGGATCTGGCGCTGGTCAAACAGGCGCGGGGACAGGGGGCGCCGCGCGCCTGCTGGCGCGAGCCGCTGGCCTGGGTCGACAGCCGTGCCTGGCCCGCCAGCGAGCGGGATCCCTTGCCGCTGGTGGTGTTCCCGAGCGAAGGGCTCTATCGGCGGCAGGTGACCGAGGCACTCGACGGGATGGGGCGGCGCTGGCGCATCGCCTACGTCAGCGCCAGCCTGGCCAGCCTGCAGGGGGCTGTGAGCGCCGGGATCGGGGTCAGCCTGTTGCCCCGGCGCTTGCTGCAGCCGGATCAGCAGGAGCTGACCCACTGGCCGGCGGTGGCGCCGGTGGAGCTGGCGCTGCACCTGGGGGCGGAGCGCGGCGAGCAGCTCACGCGCCTCTGCGAGGCCCTCATCAGCCTGTGTGATCGGGTGATGGGGCCCGCTGAGCGGTGAGGGGACGCAGGCTGGGGCCTGCTTAGCGCACCCTGGTGCGCACGATGAGCAGGGTGATGAGCGCCAGGGTGAAGACGAGCGGGGCCCAGGCACCGTGATGGCTCACCAGGGTAGCGCCGGCGGCTGCCAGCCCGGCCACTCCCTGCTGCAGGAAGCCGCACAGGGCCATGGCGTAGGCGCCGTGCTCGCGGCCATCGCTCACCGCCAGCGCCATGCTGTTGGGAAAGAGCACCGCCTGCCCGAAGATGATGAGGCAGTAGCAGGTCATCATGGCCAGCAATCCACTACTGCCCTGCAGGGCGCCCAGTGCCCAGAGCAGCAGCATGCCGCCGGCCGCCAGCAGTATGAGCGCGGCCCCCTGGCGCATCAGCTGGCGGCCTCCCACCCGGGCGACCCGCCGGTTGACCGTCATGGCGCCGGCGAAGTAGGCGACCCCGATCAGCAACCCCAGGCTGCCGAAGGTGGTGACCTCGAGGGCAAACCCCTGCTGCAGCACGAAGGGGCTCACCTCCTGCAGGGTCACAGTGATGGCAAAACCGATACCGACGGCGCAGGCCGGCCAGAAAAAGCCGGGGCGGCGCAGCAGGCTGGCGTAACGGGCCCACATGCCGCCGCTCGCCGCCGCCGGGTTGGGCCCCAGCAGCGGCAGGCTGCTCATCAAGAGCAGCGCCAGCACACCGACCCCGGCCATCAGCACGAATCCCAGCTGCCAATGGGCATAACGGCTGATAAGGCCGCCTATCCACTGACCGCCGCCGAGGGCGGTGATGAAGGCGATGGAGAGCACCGAGAGACGGCGCGCCAGCTCATCGCCGTGCCAGTGATCCCGCACCAGGATGCGGGCGATGATGGCCGCCCCGCCGGCCGCCACCCCTTGCAGGGTGCGCAGGATCAAGAGCAGCGGCCCCTGGCTGGTGGTGGCCAGCAGCAGGCTGAGGCCGACAAACAGCAAGAGTGACAGGGCGAGGGGGAGGCGGCGACCGTAGCGATCGGCGGCGGCGCCCCAGAACAGCACCGGCAGGGCGGCGCCGATGACGAACAACGAGATGGAGAGCTCGGCCCCTTGCCGGGTCATGGCGAGATCCGTCATCACCACGGGCAGGGAGGGGAGGTAAACGGTGGTGGCCATCTGGGCCATGAAGACGATGAGGCAGGCCAGCGTCATGATGCGGGCGGAGCGGCTCCAGAGACCGGCCTGGTCGAGACATTCCTGGTTATCCATAACAACTCTCGGGCAGTAAGGGAGCCATATCCTTGCACTGCCCGAGCGCCGAGTCAGCCCCTCGTCTGGGTTAAACCGTGCCGATTTATCAGGGCAGAGAGCATTGGATGCTCAGACGATGGCCTGGCGCGGCAGCACGGCGAGCCAGAGTTCGACCTCGCCGCTGCCGGTCTCCGGGTCAAAGGCGGCGCCATAGCGCTCGAAGTCGGGCTTGTGGGCCGACTGGTAAGCGGACTGCGCCAGCCAGTCCAGCGCCTGTTGCCAGGTGTGCGGCATGGCCGAGACATGCCCCTGATGCAGGAAGACGGCATAGGTCTGGGGCTCGATGCGCATCCGCCCCAGCGTCTTGGGCAGCACCTCCAGCGCGGCGACCTCCACCGCACACAGGTATTCGCACTCGGTCGCGGTCACGCCGCAGATGACGCCATAGGCATGCTCGCCCAGCTGGCCCGGCAGCGGGCCGAGGGCGCAGAAATCGCGCCATTGGCCGCCGAAGTCGGCGTGGGCGAAGGCATGGTGACGACGCAGACCGCCAAGCAGCATGGGGAGGCCGGTTTCAATACGAATGGGGTCTGTCATGACACCTCCTGGGCAGGATGGGGTGGCAGCGCTGCCGCGCTCAGCACTCCTTGCCTTCGTTGAGCTTGCGTTGATAGTCCGCGGAGACGATGGCCAGCGCCGCCAGAGCGAGGGCTGGCTCAATCCGGTTGGTCTCCAGCAGTTCGATGAGATCCACCGCGAGCTGGACCTCGGGCGGGGCAGTTTCCAATGACATGACAGACTCCGTAACGGGGAAAACGCCATTATACAGGGCCGCTCCCGGATGGGGACCTGTCTGGTGTTGCGGGCGACCCGGCTAGAGGTGCTGGCGCATCTCCTGCTCGATCTGCTCGCGCAGGGCCATCAATTTGAGGGCGTACTGCTGCAACTGCCGATCGCTCTCGTTTTGCGGTTGCCACTGGGGCACCGGAGTCGGTTTGCCGCTCTCGTCCATGGCGACGAAGATGATGATGCAGTGGGTGGTCTTGTGGCGCTCCCGGCTGGCCGGATGGCGGCTGTAAACATCCACCGCCAGATGCATGCTGGTGGTGCCGGTGTGGATCACCTGGGCGTGCACCTCCACCAGCTGGCCTATCTGGATGGGGCGCAAAAAGCGGATCCCCCCCACATAGACGGTCACCGCGTAGCCGCCGCACCAGCCGGCGGCGCAGGCGTAGCCCGCCTGATCGATCCACTTCATCACCATGCCGCCGTGTACCTTGCCGCCGAAGTTGACGTCGGCGGGCTCGGCCAGAAACTGCAGGGTCAGCTCGCGGGGTGGGGTCATGGGGGCTCCTTGATTGAGGGTCATTGCCGGTAGCTCTTGCGATAGGCGTCAGCCTGCTGGCAGGGGGCCAGGTTGTTGAGATCGGGCCGCTTGTTGCCCTCGCGCTGACCAAAACTGGCGAACTCCTGCTGGCATTTGGCGGCCTTGCCACCCGCCTTGATGCAGGCGTCGATCCGCTGTTGCTTGCCCTGCTCGACCAGCTGCTGCTGGGCCTGCTGGCAGGCGGCATCCAGCTTGGCTTGCTGGGCCGGGCGATCGAGCTCGCTGGCGGCATTGGCGGGGCCGCACAGCAGGGCCAGGCCGAGGGGGATCCATGGGGTGAGGGTGCGCATCCGGTTACTCCTTGTTGACCTGTTTCAGGTATACCGCGAATGGCGACGGGATGCACAGGCTCTGCTGCGATAATGGGGCCTCATTCACTCTTGGTTCATCGGCCCGGCGCAAGCATGGGGGAGTCAATTGCGAGGAGTCATGATGAAACAGATGCTTGATCAGTTGTTGGGCGCTGGCAAAGGCTGGCTCAACGAAGGCGGCGACAGCCGCAAGGCGCAGATGAAGGGGATGGCGCAAGGGGGCCTCGCGGCCGGTGCCATGGCCCTGCTGCTTGGCAACAAGAAGATGCGCAAATATGGTGGCAAGGTGGCGGCGGTGGGCGGCGCGGCGGCGCTCGGCGGGCTGGCCTACAAGCTCTATCAGGATTGGCAGGCCCAGCAGTCAAGCCCGGCCCAGCCGACCCAGCCGACCCAGCCGCTCGATACCCTGCAAGGCAACGCGCTGGATGCCAGAGCTGCCCTGCTGGTGCGCGCCATGGTGGCGGCAGCCCGGGCCGACGGTCATATCGACGGCGACGAGCGCCAGAAGATCCAGCAGTACCTGACCGAACAGGGGCAGAGCGATGCGGCCCGCTGGATCGATACCGAGCTGGCACGCCCGCTCGACCCCCACGCCCTGGCGCGAGAGGTGACCGACATGGAGCTGGCGACCGAGGTCTACCTCGCCTCCCTGCTTGCCATCGAGGTGGATCACTTTATGGAGCGCGGCTATCTGGACGAGCTGGCCCGCGCCCTCAAGCTCGATGACAACCTCAAAGGCAGCATAGAGCGGCAGGTGGCCCAGCTGGCACAGCCGGCCTGAACCCCGTCAGGGACAAGGATTGTCGATGAGGCCCCGTTACGGGGCCTTGTTGTGTCTGGTCACTAGTCACTGGTCACGGCACTTCTTATTGGCGCGGGCAGCCACTATGATGGCTCTTCGGCCAAAAGGGAGTAGATGAGACCGTCTCATCGTCAGGGCACATCATCGCCAGGACACAGAGGCAAGGAGCATTCATTGGAAATACGCAAGGCACAAGAGCAGGACATCGACGCCATCCTCGAGCTGAACCGGCAGATAGGAGAGATCCACTTCGAGCAGGCCCCGAAGGTCTTTTGCCCTCCATCCCCCGAGGAGCGGACTTTCTTGCTGGCGGCCATCGCTGCCGAAGGGCGGTTGTTTTGTGTTGCCGAGCAGGAGGGGGCCGTGGTGGGCTTTTTGACTGCGCGCATCGACATCAACGAGACCATCCCGTTTCTGAGCAAAGAGCCCATTTGCCGCATCGGCACCGTGGTGGTCGATGAGGGGCGTCGCTCCCAAGGCATCGGCAAGGCGCTGATCGCCCATTGCGACGAGTGGGGCAAGGCGCACGGTGCCCACCAGATCCGGCTGGAGGTGATGTCGTTCAACGAACGGGCCAAGGCACTCTACGAGGCGTTGGGGTTCAAGATGTTGTCACAGACCATGGCCAGATAAGCCCGTTTCAATCAGATAATTTTGCAAGGAACAGGCCTCATCATGGGGCCTTTTGGTCTTTGGCGGGAGCTGAGTCCAGCTGTTGGTGAATGAGCTCGGCCAACCGGGTGAGGGCCGCCTCCAGCTGCTCGCTCCAGGGATGGGAGCTGTTGAGGCGCAGACAGTGGTTGTGCAGCCCCTTGCTGGAGAAGAGGGCGCCGGGGGCCAGTGAAAAACCGCTGGCCAGCGCCTGGGCGTGCAGGGCACGGCTGTCGAGGCGCGGGTCAAACTCGAGCCAGAGAAAGTAGCCGCCATCGGGGGAGGAGATGCTCACTTCCCCCGGCAGCAGGCGCAGCAGGGCGGCCCGCATCTGCTGCTGGCGCTGGGCCAGGGTGTGGCGCAGCCGGCGAAAGTGGGCATCCACGCCGCCCTGGCGCAGCATCTCGGCCAGCGCCAGCTGGCTTGGCACATTGGTGGAGAGGGTCGACATCAGCTGCAGTCGCTGCACCCGCTCGGCGTGACGACCGGCCACCACCCAGCCGACCCGAAAGCCGGGCGCCAGGCACTTGGAAAAGGAGCTGCACAGCAGGCTGTCGCCACAGCTATCCCAATACTTGATGGGCCTTGGCCGCTCGCGGCCGAAGTAGACCTCGGCATAGACGTCGTCCTCCACCAGTGCCACCCCGCGCCGATTGAGCAGCGCCATCAGCGCCTGCTTGTGGTCATCCGGCATGGTGTGGCCGAGCGGGTGCTGGACATTGCCCATCAGCCAGCACGCCTTGATGGGGCGCTGGGCGAGGGCCTCCTCCAGCAGGGCGAGATCGATGCCCACTCCCGGGATCACCGGGATCTCCACCGCATTGAGCTTGAGTCGCTCGATGGCCTGCAGGGCGCCGTAGAAGGTGGGGGATTCCACCACCACCCAGTCGCCGGGCTCGGTCAGTACCTGCAGGCTGAGGGAGAGCGCCTCCATGGCGCCGGTGGTGATGATGATCTGCTGGGGATCTACCGCCAGCCCCTCGCCGGCGTAGCGCTGGGCGATGGCCCGGCGCAGCGCCTCGTTGCCGGGGGGCAGATCTGCCACCGTGCTGAAGGGGTCGAGCCGGCGCATGCTGCTGGCCAGCGCCCGGCCGAGCTGGGGGTGGGGGAACAGGGTGGGATCGGCCACCGCCATGCCGAGCGGCACCAGCTCCCGCGACTTGCTCGCCTGCAGCACCTCGAACACCAGATCGTTGATGTCCACCGAACCGCTGTAGTGCGCCTGCTGGGGCAGGCTGGCGGCCGGGCGGGAGGGGGCTGCCTTGACGTAGTAGCCGGACTGGGGCCGCGCCAGGATGAGGCCGCGGCTTTCCAGCAGCTGATAGGCCTGCAGCACCGTCATGGGGCTGAGGCCATGGGTCTTGCAGCTCTGGCGGATGGAGGGGATGCGCTCCCCCGGCTGCCAGAGGCCGCTCGTTATCTGCTGTTGCAGCTGATCTGCCAGCTGGCCGTATAGGGACATGGTGGGCTTAAACTGTTATAGGTGTATTTCACTATAACTGCATCTGTTATAGGTGTCATGGACCGTGATGTACTTAACGGGCGAAAACCTGTCTGTTAAATGCAACATAGAGAGTCATGCATGATAAGCCTGGATGATGTGGTCAGCCTCTCCCGAATGCAGTTCGGGGCGACGGCGATGTTCCACTTTCTGTTTGTGCCCCTCACCCTGGGGCTGTCCTGGATCCTGGTGATCGCCGAGTCGGCCTACGTGATGACCGGCAAGGTGATCTACAAAGACATCACCCGTTTCTGGGGCAAGCTGTTTGGCATCAACTTCGTGATGGGGGTGACCACCGGCATTACCCTGGAGTTCCAGTTCGGTACCAACTGGGCCTACTACTCCCACTATGTCGGCGACATCTTCGGCACGCCGCTGGCGGTGGAGGGACTGATGGCCTTCTTCCTCGAGTCCACCCTGGTGGGTCTGTTCTTCTTCGGCTGGGACAAGCTCTCCCGCGGTCAGCACCTGCTGGTGACCATGCTGGTGGCTCTCGGCTCCAACCTCTCCGCGCTCTGGATCCTCATCGCCAACGGCTGGATGCAAAACCCGGTCGGCGCCGAGTTCAACCCCATGACCATGCGCATGGAGCTGGTGGACGTGGCCGCGGTGATCTTCAACCCGGTGGCCCAGGTCAAGTTCGTGCACACGGTGGCGGCGGGTTATGTGGCGGCCTCCCTGTTCGTGATGGGGGTGAGCAGCTGGTATCTGCTGCGCCGTATGGAGGTGCGCTTCGCCCTGCGCTCCTTTGCCATCGCCTCGGGCTTTGGTCTGGCGGCCATCCTCTCGGTCATCGTGCTCGGCGACGAGTCGGGCTATCGCACCGGTGAGGTGCAGCAGGTGAAGCTGGCCGCCATCGAGGCGGAGTGGCACACCGAGCCGGCGCCGGCCTCCTTCACCCTGTTCGGCTTTCCGGATCAGGCCGCCGAGACCACCCATGCCGCGGTGAAGATCCCCTATCTGATGGGCATCATCGCCACCCGCTCCCTCGATGAGCAGGTGACGGGCCTCAAGGATCTCAAGGCGCGGCACGAGGAGCGCATTCGCAGCGGCATGCTGGCCCACGAGGCGCTGGAGACGATGCGGGCCGATGGCAGCAACCAGGCGGCGCGAGCCACCTTTGATCGTCATCGCCAGGATCTGGGCTACGGCCTCTTGCTCACCCCCTATGCCAAGGAGATTGGCAAGGCGGACGAGGCGGCCATCGCCAAGGCGGTGGCGGACTCCATCCCCCAGGTGGCGCCGCTGTTCTGGAGCTTTAGGCTGATGGTGGGTATCGGCGTGGTGCTGCTGGCGCTGTTTGCCGCCGCCTTCCTGCAGCTGTGCCGGGGCAAGCTGGTGCAATCCCCGCGTCTGCTCAAGGCCCTGTTCTGGTCTATTCCGCTGCCCTGGATTGCCATCGAGGCGGGCTGGTTCGTGGCCGAGTTCGGTCGCCAGCCGTGGACCATCAGCGACGTGCTGCCGGTGTCGGCGTCTGTCTCCTTGCTGACCCCGGGCCAGCTCTGGTTCAGCCTGATCTCCATCTGCCTCATCTACACCAGCCTGCTGGTAGTGGAGTTGTTCTTGTTGCGTCATGTGATCCGCAAAGGGCCCGCCAGCCTGCAGACGGGTCGCTATCAAGGTGAAGTGTTGCAAAACGGGAGTCCTGCCTGATGGATTACGAAACCCTGAAATTGATCTGGTGGGGGCTGGTGCTGTTCATGCTGGTCGGCTTCGTGGTGATGGACGGCTTCGATCTCGGCGTGGCCATGCTGCTGCCGGTGGTGGCCAAGAACGACGAGGAGCGACGGGTGCTGCTTAACAGCGTGGGGCCGGTGTGGGAGGGCAATCAGGTGTGGCTCATCGCCGGGGCCGGCGCCCTGTTTGCCGCCTGGCCGCTGGTCTATGCCGCCGCCTTCTCGGCGCTCTACGTGCCCTTCATGTTCCTGCTGTTCGGCCTGTTCCTGCGCCCGGTCGGTTTTGACTATCGCAGCAAGCTGGCGGACCCGGTCTGGCGCCGCTGGTGGGATCGCGCCCTGGTAGTGGGCGGCCTGCTGCCGACCCTGGTGTTTGGCGCAACCTTGGGCTTTTTGCTGCAGGGGCTGCCGTTTCGCTTCGATGCGGCCCTTCGCATCCACTACGGTGCCTTTGACTTCCACTGGCCGCTGCTGTTGACCTGCATGGGGACGGCGCTGGCGCTGTTGTTGCTGCACGGTGCCAGCTTCCTGCAGTGCAAGACCCAGGGGGAGATCGCCCGGCGCTGCGCCCGCCAGAGCCTCTGGCTCGGCCCGCTGGCGAGCGGCCTGTTTGCCCTGGGCGGCGTCTGGCTCAGCCAGATGGCCGGCTACCGGGTGCTGGAGATAGGGGATATCAACGGGGCGCTCACCCCGCTGATGAAGGAGGTGGGGGTGGCCCAGCAGGGCTGGCTTGCCAATTTTGTCGCCCATCCCTGGCTCTGGTGCGTGCCGGCCCTCGGCCTGGTGCTGCCCATGGTGAGCAGCCTGGCCAGCGCCCGCGAGCTGCCGCGCACGGCCCTGCTCGCCAGCGGCGGTGCCTGCGCCAGCATGATGCTGACCATTGCCATCGCCCTGTTCCCGTTCGTGCTGCCCTCGTCGCTGGATCCGTCCAGCAGCCTGACCCTGTGGGACAGCACCTCCAGCGAGCGCACCCTCTTCATCATGCTGGGGATTGTCGGGGTGCTGATGCCCATCAACATCGGTTATACCCTCTGGGTTTATCGGGTGGTGCGCGGCAAGATGAGCGCCCAGCAGATCCGCCAGCACGGCCACAGCCTCTACTAACCCTCTTCAACCAAAGGATCATGCGATATGTGGTATTTCACCTGGATTCTGGGACTGGGCTTCGCCCTGTTGTGCGGGCTAGTCAACCTGCTCTGGCTGGAGGCGCGCTGGGCCGCCGATGAGGATCTCAAGGAGTCTTGAGACGCAGCCATGAAAAGGCCGACACAGGTGTCGGCCTTTTTGCATCCTGCTGGAAGGGTCACTTAGGCGGGGAGGGCGACCCGGGCGGCCTGCCGCTCGCTGACATGGGTGAGGCCGTAGGCCAGCAGCACGATCAGCGCCCCGATCCAGGGGGTGTGCATCAACCCCAGGTGCTCCACCACCAGGCCGCCGATGACGGAGCCGAGCGCAATGCCGACGTTGAAGGCGGCGATATTGAGGCCCGATGCCACGTCCACCGCCCTGGGGGTGTGCTGCTCGGCCTGTTTCACTACCAGCACCTGCAGACCCGGCACGTTGCCAAAGGCAAAGGCACCCCACACCAGCACGGTCAGCACCGCCAGCACCGGGTGCGGCGCGGTGAAGGTGAGCACCAGCAGCACCAGTGCGAGACCGGCAAACAGCAGCTTCAGTGCAGGCAGCGGGCCCATCTTGTCGGCCAGCTTGCCACCCCAGATATTGCCGACGGCGACCGATACCCCGTACACCAGCAGAATGAGGCTCACCGCGCCGGCGCTAAAGCCGCTCACCTGCTGCAGAATGGGAGCGAGGAAGGTAAAGGCGGTGAAGGCGCCGCCGTAACCGAGCGCGGTCTTGGCGTAGACCAGCAGCAGCGGCTTTTTGGTGAGCACCGAGAGCTGCTCGCGAAGGGTCGAGGCCGCCCCCTTGGGCAGGTTGCTCGGGATCAGCAGCAGGCTGCCCACCATGGCGACGAGGCCCAGCAGGCTCACCACCAGAAAGGTTTCGCGCCAGCCAAAGACCTGACCAATCCAGGTGCCGAGGGGGACGCCGGTCACCAGCGCGATGGTGAGGCCGCTGAACATGATGGCGATGGCGCTGGCCGCTTTCTCCTTGGCCACCAAGCCGGTGGCGATGGTGCTGCCCACCGAGAAGAAGACCCCGTGCGCCAGCCCGGTCAGGATGCGGGCCACGATCAGGCTCTCGTAACCGGGGGCTTGCCAGGCGAGCAGATTGCCGGCGGTGAAGAGCGCCATCAGCCCCACCAGCAGCCACTTGCGCGGCACCTTGCCGGTCAGCGCCGTGAGCACGGGGGCGCCGATGGCCACGCCAAGGGCATAGAGGCTGACCAACAGGCCCGCCGAGGGCAGCGAGACATTCAGCTGCTCGGCGATGGTGGGGATAAGCCCCACGATCACGAATTCGGTGGTGCCGATCGCAAAGGCACTCAGGGTGAGGGCAAATAACGCCAGTGGCATAACAACTCCTTGGATAGGGACTCCCGACGGGAGAATGGCGCCAGTATGCCGAGGGTGTTTGTTGGTAAAAATGACGGTGACATCAAATTACTTTTGCCAAATCAGCAGCAATCATCGCGATGGCTCGGGTCTTATTGGGCGGGGAATTGTGTGAGTGGCGCACAAAACCAAAAAAAGCGGGAGGCACAGTGCCTCCCGCTAGGGGTTGGAGAAGTATCCCGGATCGTTATTGCCTCCTTTCTCCCCTGGCGGGAGAAGGGTCGGGGATGAGGGGCATTCTGTATATGCAGCAAAACTAGCCTAGGGTAGCCTGCTATACCCTCACCCTAGCCCTCTCTCATGGGGAGAGGGAACAATCCGGTTGAACCTGCTTATTAATCCCAATCTGGCGCAAAATCCGGGTTGGCGCAGCGCTCGCCCCGCTCCAGGGTGGCTATGGCGGCCATCTCATCGCGACTGAGTTGCACCTTCAGCGCCGCCAGGTTGGCGGCCAGATTCTCCCGCTTGGTGGAGCTCGGGATCACCGCCATGCCCTGGGCCAGCAGCCAGGCCAGCGACACCTGGGCCGCCGAGACGCCGTGGCGCTGGCCAATTTCCATCAGCAGCGGCTCGGTGAGCACCTTGCCATAGGCGAGCGGCATATAGGCGGTGATGGCGATGCCGTGGGCCTGGCAGAACGCCACCACCTTGCGGTTTTGCAGCAGCGGGTGGATCTCCACCTGCTGATGGGCGATGACGCCCGGCCCCAAAATCTCGATAGCCTGTTTGAGCTGGGCCACGGTGAAGTTGGAGACCCCGATCTCGCGGGTCAGGCCTAGGGCTTTGGCCTCGGCCAGTTGCTCCAGATAGACCGCCATCGGCACCTCATCCTGGGGGGAGGGCCAGTGAATAAGCGCCAGATCCAGATAGTCGGTGCCCAGTTTTGCCAGGCTTACCTCCAGGCTCGGGATCACCTTGCCCGGCCCGAACTCGCTGGTCCACACCTTGGTGGTCAGGTAGATATCCTGGCGGGGTACGCCGCTCTCGCGCATCAGCTGGCCAACTTCGGCCTCGTTGGCGTAGATCTGGGCGGTATCGATGTGACGATAGCCAAGCTCGAGCCCCTGCAGCAGGGAATCGCGCAGGGGTTGGCCGGTCAGGCGAAAGGTACCAAGACCCAGGTTGGGCATCTTCATCATGTTGTTCCTCAAATAGGTTGCAAAAGGGCGCTCAGCGGCGCGGCAAATCAGGCCTCCAGCGGCTGATAGCGGCGAATGGTGCTTCCGGCAAACCAGGGCTCTGCCCTGGCGACAAATTCGGTAAAGTGGGGCTGGCCCTGATGGGCGCGAAGGGCGGCCTCGCTCTCCCACACCTCGTAGAGCATCCAGCTGTGGGGATTGTCCAGATCCTGATGCAGCTGGTAGCGCAGGCAGCCAGCCTCCTGCAAGGTGGCGGCGATCAAGGGATCCAGGGCGGCGCAAAACTGGGGGGCGAATTCGGGTTTGGCTTCAAGCTGGGCAATCACAATCACGGGTGATGACATCGGAACCTCCTTGCAAAAACGAAGGGTCAGTATGCCCACGGTGACTTTCCCGAAACAGGGCCGCTGTCGCAAAACACTATTGAGATAAGAGCAGCAATGAATGGGGCCGGGGCGAGATGGCGATGAGGAAGTGAGTGAGGTAAAAGAAGCAGGGAGCGCCGGGGCGCCCCCTTGCCATCAGGCATTGGCCGGCTCGGACCAGACCGCAAATTCATTGCCGCTGGGCTCGACGAAGTGAAAGCGGCGGCCACCGGGAAAATCGAACAGGGGGCGAACGATTGTGCCCCCGGCGCCAGCTACCTTGCTCTGGGTCGCCTCAATATCGGCGCTGTAGAACACCAGCAGGGCGCCGCCTTGCGCGCTCTGGCTGCAGAGGTCTGCGCGATAGAAACCGCCATCCAGTCCTTCTCCCTCGAAGGCGCAATAATCGGTGCCATAATCGGCAAATTGCCAGCCGAAAGCGGCCTGAAAGAAGGCCTTGGTGGCGGCAAGATCCCTGGCCGCAAACTCCACATAGTTCAGTTTTTCATGGGCTTTCATTCAGTTCGTCTCCCTCATCATCAGCATCGGTGGACTCAGCAAGTTGCGCCCACGGGGTCAGTTTAAGCTGTTTGCGCCGTAGCCAGAGCAAAGATGCCATGGACAGGCCGAACAATCCTGCAAATAGCGCGATTTGGCGCAGGACAAATAACGGTTCGGTTCCCATGGGTCGCCAGCTGAAAAACCACATCATCATGCCCCAGACAAGACCAAAGCTGATACCGAATGCCAGAGAGTTGGTTAGCCAGCCCTCATAGTGAGGCGGTTTGACGGGATAACCGAACCTGCGCAGCAGCCTGCACAAAGGGGGATTGTAGTTGGCATGCCATACCCCTTTGCTCTCCAGTTCCTGATGGGCGGCGGTCAGCCGCTCTTCAAATGTCATGGTATTCATCCTTGTGAAATGGGTGGTGCCATACGGTGCTTTTCTGGCTGCATTGTACTGACAAATCGCCAGTTTGATATGGGCCCGCGGTCACGTTCTTTCCCTGTAGAAAAAAGCACTGGCCTCACCGTACACTTGCCAATACACAGCGGCTACGCCTATAAAGGCCCATTACTCTTGTCTGGATTGCAGCAATGAAGACTCATTCTGATGAACTGACCCTGTTTGTGGCGGTGGTGGAGGCGGGCAGTTTTCGCCAGGCGGCGGAGAACCTCGGCATGGACAACTCGGTGGTGAGCCGCGGCATCAAGCGGCTGGAAGAGAAGCTCTCGACCGTGCTGCTCAACCGCACCACGAGGCGGGTCAGCCTGACCGAGGAGGGGAGCTGGTTCTATCAGCGGGCGGTGAAGATCCTGACCGAGATGAGCGAGGCGGAGGGGCTGCTGCTGATGCGCCGCGAGCAGCCGGAGGGGGTATTGCGGGTCGATGCCGCCACCCCCTTCATCCTGCACCGGCTGGTACCCATCATCGGCGAGTTTCGCCGCCGCTACCCCGCCATCGAGCTGCAACTGCACAGCTCCGAGGGCTTTATCAACCTGATGGAGCGGCGGGTGGACATGGCCATTCGCATCGGCGAGCTGACCGACTCCTCCCTGCGGGCGCTGCCGCTGGGCCGCTCGCGGCTGCGGCTGCTGGCGTCCCCCGACTATTTGCGCGAGCGCGGCACCCCGCGCCAGCCGATAGATCTGTTGAGCGGGCACGAGCTGCTCGGTTTTTTGCACCCCGATCACCTCAACCACTGGCCGCTGCTGAGCCAGGAGCAGGGGGACCGCTTTCCCATCACCCCGACCCTGCGCGCCAGCAGCGGTGAGACCTTGCGCCAGCTGGCGCTGCGGGGGCAGGGGATCGTCTGTCTGTCGGATTTCATGACCGGGCAGGATCGGATGAGCGGGGCCCTGGTGGAGGTGCTGGCCCGCAGCAACAGCGGTGCCTCACGCCCCATCAATGCGGTGTTCTACTCCGATGCCCAGCGCGACATCCGGCTGCGGGTCTGGCTCGATTTCCTCAAAGAGCAGCTCGGCAGCGAGATGCTGTAGCGCCCGTGCTCTGACCGGGCTGCCCGGCAGAAGGGGTCCGCCGTGCTTGGGGTGCCTGCCGAGGCAGGATAGGGGGCGTCATCATCGGGGCGGCGCTAAAAAAGAGAGGCCGACATTGCTGTCGGCCTCTCACGTTTTTCAGCTCAAGGCTGGGTCGGTTGCCCGATCACTCCTCTTCTGCCCAGCGGCGTGAACGTTCCACCGCTTTCTTCCAGCCGTTGTAACGCTTGGCGCGATCGTCGCGGTCCATCTGCGGGATGAACTCACGGTCCACGCTGAACTTGTCTTCCAGCTCTTCCGAGCTCTTCCAGAAGCCGACGGCGAGGCCAGCCAGGAAGGCAGCGCCCATGGCGGTGGTCTCGATCCGGGTCGGACGCACTACCGGGGTGTGCATCATGTCGGCCTGGAACTGCATCAGGAAGTCGTTGGCTACCGCGCCACCGTCCACCTTGAGGGCCGCCAGCTTGATGCCGGAGTCCTGCTGCATCGCATCCAGCACATCGCGGCTCTGATAGGCGATGGATTCCAGCGCGGCACGGATGATGTGGTTGCGGTTGGCGCCGCGGGTCAGGCCGACCATGGTGCCGCGAGCATACGGATCCCAGTAGGGAGCGCCCAGGCCGACGAAGGCCGGTACCAGGTAGACGCCGTTGGTGTCGCCCACCTTGGAGGCGAAATAGTCGGTGTCGCGGGCATCGTGAATGATCTTCAGCTCGTCACGCAGCCACTGGATGGTGGCGCCGCCCATAAATACCGCACCCTCGAGGGCATAATTCACTTCCCCTTTCGGGCCGATGGCGACGGTGGTCAGCAGGCCGTTATTGGAGCGAACCGGTTCGGTACCCGTGTTCATCAGCATGAAGCAGCCGGTGCCATAGGTGTTCTTGGCCATCCCTTTCTCGAAGCAGAGCTGGCCGAACAGGGCAGACTGCTGGTCACCGGCGATACCGGCGATGGGGATGCGGGAGCCGCCGCCACGGGTGGTGTAGCCGTACACTTCGGAAGAGGGCTTCACTTGTGGCAGCATGGACATGGGGATGCCCAGCTCGTCCAGCATCTTCTGATCCCACTTCAGGTCGCGGATGTTGTAGAGCATGGTACGGGAGGCGTTGGTCGGGTCGGTGACATGCACTTCGCCGTTGGTCATCTTCCATACCAGCCAGGTATCGATGGTGCCGAACAGCAGCTCGCCGTTCATCGCCTTCTCGCGGGCCCCTTCGACGTTGTCGAGGATCCACTTCACCTTGGTGCCGGAGAAGTAGGCGTCCAGCACCAGACCGGTGTTTTCACGCACGTACTCTTCCAGGCCGCGCGCTTTCAGCTCTTCACAGATGGCCGCGGTGCGGCGGCACTGCCAGACGATGGCGTTGTAGATGGGTTTGCCGGTGGCCTTTTCCCATACCACTGTGGTTTCACGCTGGTTGGTGATGCCGATGGCGGCGATCTCTTCGCTGCGAAGGCCAGTCTTGGCCAGCACTTCGGTGAAGACGGAGGACTGGGTCGCCCAGATTTCCATCGGGTCGTGCTCAACCCAGCCCGCTTTCGGGTAGTGCTGGGTGAATTCGCGCTGGGAGGTACCGACTATGTTGGCGTCCTGGTCAAACACGATGGCACGGGAAGAGGTAGTACCCTGGTCCAGAGCGACGACATATTTCTTTTCAGCAGACATGATGTTCTCCACGTTTTTATTTTCCACGTTTTTACACGTTGGGGAGGGCCGCTCTTAGGCGGCGGCCTCTTCTTTGTTAGACAGCTTGGCGGCTTCTTCGGTGGCGACGCGGTTGCCCGGCACACAGGGAGCCAACACTTTTACATAAAGAGCAGTACCGATCTGGGCACCGACGATGGGGCCGAGGATGGGCACCCAGAAGTAGGGGTTGTCACGACCACCGGTCATGGCCACGTCACCCCAGCCGGCCAGGAAGGCGAACAGTTTGGGGCCGAAATCACGGGCCGGGTTCATGGCGAAACCGGTTAAGGGGCCAAGGGAGGCGCCGATCACCGCGATCAGGATACCGATCAGCAGGGCGGCGGCGAAGCCTTTGGGGGCACCGTTGTTGTTGTCACCCAGTGCCATGATGCCCAGCATCAGCACGGCGGTGATCACCATCTCGACCGCGAAGGCCTGCATGTTGGAGAGCAGAGCATTGGGGTAGGTAGAGAAGATGCCAGCGCTGCCGAGGCTCTCGACGCTGCCGCGCACCACGTTGTGGGTCACTTCCCACTGGGTGAAAAGGTTACCATAGAGGAAGTAGACCAGCGCCGCGAAGCAGAAGGCGCCGGCAACCTGGGCGATGATGTAGGGCACCACTTTGCGCTTGTCGAACCCGCAGAAGGTCATCAGCGCCAGGGTCACGGCCGGGTTGAGGTGGGCACCGGAGATACCGCCGGTGACATAGATGGCGATGGCGACGCCCAGACCCCAGGTAATGGAAATTTCCCATTGCCCGAAGTTGGCTCCCGCCAGCACCAGTGCGGCCACGCAGCCGACGCCGAAGAAGATCAGCAGGCCGGTTCCGATAAACTCGGCAATGCATTCGCCAAGCAGGGTATTGGGTCTTTGTATGCTCATACCGTTATTCCTTATATCCACCCAGAGTAGGTTTGATGTTCCGTTTTGTTGTTTTTCATTCCCATTATTGCGTCCGAAAACGTTTCTTCTTGTTTTTTGAGCTGACGCAAACGTTATGCTCGTTTGCGCTCGTTCTCGGACGAGAGAGAAAATAAACCTAAATCGCCCATTCACCACTCCCTCCCCGCAGGAAATGTGGACAAGATCCCACTCATTGCTAAGAAAATGTGACGGAAAGCAAGTTGATACAGTGGTTATACCACTTAGTGGGTAGCCAAAAGCCTTGCTACACAAGGGATTGCGGCTGATGAGTGATTGCTCATTTGACACTTTCTTTTGTAATAAAACTGCAATATTTCAGCCTCCATCACAGATTAAATGTTCACATATGAGCACAATAGGCTCGCTTTCGAATTAGGACTCATCTGATTGGTCAGCATGGACAGGGCACCCTCAACCGCCCACAACAACAATAAGGAAGCAGAACATGCTTAGTCTCTTCAGGCCTGCACCACACATAGACAGGCTCCCGGCCGACAAGGTCGACCCCTTCTACAAACGCATGCGTTGGCAGGTGTTTTTCGGGATCTTCTTCGGTTATGCCGGTTACTACCTGGTACGGAAAAACTTCAGTCTGGCGATGCCCTATCTGATCGAGCAGGGCTTCTCCCGCGGTGATCTGGGTCTGGCGCTGTCCGGCGTCTCCATCGCCTACGGTCTTTCCAAGTTCCTGATGGGGAACGTGTCGGACCGCTCCAACGCCCGCTACTTCCTCTCCGCCGGTCTGCTGCTGTCGGCCGGCATCATGTTCATGATGGGGACCATGCACTGGGCCACCTCCAGCATCGCCATCATGTTCGTGCTGTTGTTCCTGAACGGCTGGGCACAGGGCATGGGCTGGCCGCCCTGCGGTCGCACCATGGTGCACTGGTGGTCACAGAAAGAGCGCGGTGAAGTGGTTGCGGTCTGGAACGTGGCCCACAACGTGGGTGGCGGCATGATAGGTCCGCTGTTCATTCTGGGGATGGGCTGGTTCAACGACTGGCGCAGTGCCTTCTATGTGCCGGCTGCTGCCGCTGCTGCCATCGCGGTGATCGCCTTCTTCGTGATGCGTGACACCCCGCAATCGGTCGGTTTGCCCCCCATTGAAGAGCACAAGAACGACTATCCGAAGGACTATAACGAAAGCCACGAGCAGGAGTTTTCCGCCAAGGAGATCTTCGTCAAGTACGTGCTGCACAACAAGCTGCTGTGGTACATCGCCATTGCCAACGCCTTCGTTTACCTGATTCGCTACGGTGTGCTGGACTGGGCGCCGACCTACCTGAAAGAGGCCAAGGACTTCAGCGTCGACAACTCCTCCTGGGCGTACTTCCTGTACGAGTGGGCGGGTATTCCGGGCACCCTGCTGTGCGGCTGGATCTCTGACAAGATGTTCCAGGGCCGCCGTGCACCGGCCGGCATCCTGTTTATGGTGCTGGTGACCGTGGCCGTGCTGGTCTACTGGTTCAACCCGGCCGGCAACCCGACCGTCGACATGATGGCGCTGGTGGCCATCGGCTTCCTCATCTACGGCCCCGTCATGCTGATCGGCCTCTATGCCCTGGAGCTGGCGCCGAAGAAGGCCGCCGGTACTGCGGCAGGCTTCACCGGTCTGTTCGGTTATCTGGGTGGCGCGGTCGCGGCCAACGCCATGCTGGGCTACACCGTTGACCACTTCGGCTGGGATGGCGGCTTCATGGTGCTGACCGCTTCCTGCGTGCTCTCCATCATCCTGCTGGCGATGACCCTCAAGCACGAGAACCAGTCGATTGCCGCCAAAGCGGCTGCCCATAAGGCATAAAACGTGATCCTGCCCTTATCGATTGGAAAAGGGATCAGGTAAACTCCCCAAGGCCCCGCATCTGCCGGGGCCTTTTTTCGTCTCATCATCGGAGTTCAAGCGTGAAGCAAACCCAACGACATCTGGAGATCCTGGACGTCCTGACGCGGCAGGGCTTTGTCTCGACCGAGGATCTGGTGACCCACTTTGACGTCAGCCCCCAGACCATTCGCCGGGATCTCAACGATCTCGCCGAGCAGAACAAGATCCGGCGCCACCATGGCGGGGCCTCCCTGCATTCGAGTACCGTCAACACCGCCTACAGCGCCCGTAAGGTGATGCAGCTCAAGGAGAAAGAGCGTATCGCCCGTGAGGTGGCTGCCAACATTCCCGATGGTTCCTCGCTCTTTATCGACATAGGCACCACCACCGAAGCCATCGCCCGCGCCCTGCTCGATCACCGCGAGCTGCGCATCGTCACCAACAACCTCAACGTGGCCAGCATCCTCACCGCCAAGGATGACTTCACCGTCATCATCGCCGGCGGCGAAATTCGCAACCGGGACGGCGGCATCGTGGGGGAGGCGACCCGCGACTTCATCGGCCAGTTTCGCATGGACTACGGCGTCATCGGCATCTCGGGCATCGACAGCGACGGCTCATTGCTCGACTTCGACTACCACGAGGTGAAGATTGCCCAGGCCATCATTGCCCACTCCCGTCAGGTGTTCCTGGCCGCCGACCACACCAAGTTCGGTCGCAACGCCATGGTCAACCTCGGCAACCTCAGCCAGATCCACGCCCTGTTCACCGATCAGGAGCCGCCGGAGAAGCTGATGCGGCTGATGTCCCAGCATCAGATCGAGTGCCACATCTGCTGAGTCGCCGTTAACCCGTTCCAGCACCAGGCCGCCATCGGGCGGCCGCTTCGTTTTCAGCCTCCCCGCACTTCTGCCCGCCCTCATTCCACCGCCAATGCCGTGCTGATGTCCCCAAAAGCGCGATCTCGCTCACAGCCTCGCCCCCGTTTTCCCCAGGCTGCGCCGCTTTATCACCGACCGGCAGCATTTTTAGCATTGCCAAAACAATCGCGATCACATTTTCTCCATAAAATGTTCGTTTATCATTTTTTCATGCTCTAATATGAGCGAAATCAAACATTGCGACGGTTTCGCAAGGTCAAAATAAGAAAGTAGGTGAACATGAGCGAACATTATGATCTGGTCGTCGTCGGCGGCGGCATCAACGGGGTAGGCATTGCGGCTGATGCAGCGGGGCGGGGTCTGAAGGTTGCCCTGTTCGAGGCGCGCGATCTCGCCTCTGCCACCTCTTCCAACTCCAGCAAGCTGATCCACGGCGGCCTGCGCTACCTCGAACACTACGAATTCCGGCTGGTGAAAGAGGCGCTGGCGGAGCGGGAGGTGCTGCTCGGCATGGCCCCCCACATCGCCCGTCCCATGCGTTTTCGGCTGCCCCATCGCCCGCACCTGCGCCCGGCCTGGATGATCCGTGCCGGCCTGTTCCTCTATGACAACCTGGCCAAGCGCGACAAGCTCAAGGGCAGCTGCGGCGTGCGCTTCCTGCCGCAGGATGGCCTCACCGCCGGCATCAGCAAGGGGTTCGAGTATTCGGACGCCTGGGTCGACGACGCCCGGCTGGTGGTGCTCAACGCCATGATGGCGCGCGACAAGGGCGCCGACGTGCAGACCCGCACCCGCTGCGTCAAGGCTGTGCGCGGCTCCAAACACTGGACCCTGACCCTGGAGCGGGAAGGGGGCGAGCAGTTCAACGTCACCTGCCGCGGTCTGGTCAATGCGGCCGGCCCCTGGGTCAAGACCTTCTATGACGAGAGCCTGCACGAGAAATCCCCGCGCGGCATTCGTCTCATCAAGGGCAGCCACATGATAGTGCCGCGCATCCATGAGCGCGAAGAGGCCTACATCCTGCAAAACGAGGACAACCGCATCGTCTTCGTCATCCCTTATCAGCAGGACTACTCGCTGATCGGCACCACGGACGTGGAGCACAAGGGCAGCCCGCGCGAAGCGAAGATCAGCGACGCCGAGATCAACTACCTGTGCAAGGTGGTCAACGCCCACTTCACCCGTCAGATCGCCCCCAAAGACGTGATCTGGACCTACGCCGGGGTGCGCCCGCTGTGCGACGACGAGTCCGACTCGCCGCAGGCGGTGACCCGCGACTACACCCTCGAACTGTCCGGCGAATCCGACGGTGCGCCGCTGTTGTCAGTGTTTGGCGGCAAGCTCACCACCTATCGCAAGTTGGCCCAGGCTGCCTGCAACAAGCTCAAGCCCTGGTTCAGCCAGATGGGGGATGACTGGACCGCCAACAGCCGGCTGCCCGGTGGCGAGTTCGACTGCTCGGTGCGCGAGCTGGCGCGCGCCTTTGCGCTGGAATTTGACTGGCTCGATGATCGCAGTGCCCTGCGCATTGCCGAGGCCTATGGCGCCCATGCCCGCCTCTGGCTGCACCAGGAGCGTGGCCAGCACTTTGGTGCCGGACTGTACGAATCTGAGGTGCGCTACCTTATCGAGCGGGAGTGGGCCTGCAGCCTGGAAGACATTCTGTGGCGCCGCAGCAAGCTGGGGCTGCGTCTGTCCGAAGCCGAGCAGCAGCAACTGGCTGCCTGGCTCAGCGAACACCACCACGCCCTGCCCGAAGCCTGCTGATCACCCCTGGCGGGCGGCCCTGGCCGCCCGCCGTAAAAATGCAATAAACCTCTGTTATAACAATAACCTACATCCCATAAACAATAACAAAGAGCACCGCGCATGAAAAAACACTCTCTCTCCCTGCTTGCCCTTGGTCTGGGGGCCGCCCTGGCATTGCCCGCACTGGCGGCCGATGAAGGCAAGATAGTGATCGCTCACCGGGGGGCCTCCGGCTACCTGCCCGAGCACACCCTGGAGTCCAAGGCATTGGCCTATGGCATGGGGGCCGACTATCTGGAGCAGGATCTGGTGATGACCAAGGATGACCAGCTGGTGGTGATGCACGATCACTTCCTCGATGGCATCACCGATGTGGCCGAGCGCTTCCCTGGCCGGGCCCGCCCGGATGGTCGCTACTATGTGGTGGACTTCACCCTGGACGAGGTGCGCTCCCTGCGCATGACCGAGCCGTTCCAGTTGGTGGAAGGCAAGCAGGTGCCGGTCTACCCGGCCCGCTTCCCGCTGTGGAAGTCGAGCTTCAAGATCCATACCTTCCAGGAAGAGATCGAGATGATCCAGGGGCTCAACAAGAGCACCGGCAAGAACATCGGTATCTACCCGGAGATAAAGGCCCCCTGGCTGTTCCGCCATGAGGGCAAGGACATCTCCAAGGCGGTGCTCAAGGTGTTGAAGGAGTACGGCTACACCAGCAAGAGCGACAAGGTCTATCTGCAGTGTTTCGATACCAACGAGCTCAAGCGCATCAACAGCGAACTGATGCCCGCCATGGGCATGGACTTGAAGTTGGTGCAGCTGATGGCCGAGACCGACTGGAACGAGACCATGGTCTATGACGCCAAGGGCAAGGCAACCCCCTACAGCTATGACTGGATGTTCAAGCCGGGCGCCATGAAGGAGATCGCCGGCTATGCCGAGGGGATCGGCCCCTGGAAGCCGATGATAGTTCCGGAGCCGGGTACCCTGGGTAAACCGACCTTCACCGGCATGGTGAAAGAGGCCCACGCGGCCGGCCTCAAAGTGCATCCTTATACCTTCCGTCAGGATGAGGGCCAGATCCCGGCCTATGCGAAAGACTTCACCGATCTGCTCAACATCTTCCTCTATCAGGCTGATGTGGACGGGGTATTCAGCGACTTCCCCGACAAGGCGGTCGAGGTGATCAAGGCTCACGGCAAATAATAAAAGAAGAGCAACACGGGAATGCAAGCGGGGCCAGGTGCCCCGCTTTTTTATGCCTGTTGGCAAGAGAAAACAGAAGAGCGTAATCATATGTTTACGTTTTTGGTGTGCGGAGCATGCGCGGATCGCTATTTTCTGGCCGAAAGGGTCACTTTTGTGGTCATTTATCCATCTACCAGCGAATAAATCCACTGGTTTCACTTGATTGTTTGTTTTTAATTGGTAAGGTGAGGGCGGTTGCGTAACAAAGTGCTGACTTGTGTAAATAAAAATGAACGGTCAGCGCAATTGGCTTAAAACAGTAGAGAGAATGAGAACATGCAAAGAGATCCCCTGAACAACATCCATATCCAGTCCGAACAAGTGATGATCACGCCTGCCCAGCTCAAGGAGAAACTGCCCATCTCCGATCGCGCGCTGGCATTCGTGCAAGGGGCCCGCAATACCATCGCCGACATCATCCACCGTCGCGATCACCGCTTGCTGGTGATCTGTGGTCCCTGCTCGATCCACGACATGGACGCCGCCAAAGAGTACGCAACCAGACTCAAAGCGCTGCATGACGCCTATCAGGACTCTCTCTACATTGTCATGCGGGTCTACTTTGAGAAGCCGCGCACCACGGTCGGCTGGAAGGGCTTTATCAACGATCCGAACCTGGATGGCACCTTCGACGTGGAGCTGGGTCTGCACCGCGCCCGCGAGCTGCTCTGCTGGCTGGCCGAGCTGGAGCTGCCGCTGGCGACCGAGGCGCTAGACCCCATCAGTCCGCAATACCTGGCGGAGCTCTTCTCCTGGTCGGCCATCGGTGCCCGCACCACCGAATCCCAGACCCACAGGGAGATGGCCTCCGGCCTCTCCATGCCGGTTGGCTTCAAGAACGGCACCGACGGCAACCTGGGCACCGCCATCAATGCGCTGCAGGCCGCCTCCAGCCCCCACGCCTTCATGGGGATCAACCAGCAGGGCCAGGTCGCGTTGCTGCAGACCCAGGGCAACCCGGATGGTCACGTGATCCTGCGCGGCGGCAAGCACCCGAACTACGACTCGGTCAATGTGTCGCTGGCGGAAGAGGCGCTGGAGAAGGCGGGCCTGCTGCCCGGTTTGGTGGTGGATTGCAGTCATGGCAACTCCAGCAAGGATCACCGGCTGCAGCCCAAGGTGGCTGACAACGTGATCCACCAGATCCAGGAGGGCAACCGCTCCATCATCGGGGTGATGCTCGAATCCAACCTGTTCGAAGGCAATCAGTCGAGCGAGCAGCCCAAGTGCGAGATGCGCTACGGCGTCTCCATCACCGATGCCTGCATCGACTGGGAGACCACGGACGCGCTGCTGGCCCGCTGCCACAGCCAGCTGGCGGCACCACTTTTGGCCAGAACCAAGGCATAAGCCGTGGTATCTTGTCAGCACTGATTGAACAAGCGAGGTGTCATCGGCCGAGGCGGTGGCACCTCGTTGCCTCTTGAATCACAGGGCGTCGCTGCGGGCGGCGCCGCAGGGACCGGATATGGCTGAAGAGTTGAATGCCCTCAGGGACAAAATCGATGCGGTGGACAAGCAGCTGATTGATCTGCTGGCCGCCCGTCTCGCCCTGGTGGGGGAAGTGGGGGAAGTGAAGAGCCGGCACGGCCTGCCCATCTATGCACCGGATCGGGAAGCGAGCATGCTGGCTCGCCGCCGCGCCGAGGCCGAAGTCCTGGGGGTGCCGGGGGACCTTATCGAGGATGTGCTGCGTCGGGTGATGCGCGAATCCTATATTCTAGAGTCCGCCAGCGACAAGGAGCACCACTTCAAGTGCATGAAGCCTGAGCTCGGCAAGGTGGTCATCATCGGTGGCGAGGGGCAGCTTGGCCGCCTGTTCGGCAACCTGTTCAGCCTCTCGGGCTACCGGGTCGAGACCCTGGGTCAGGCCGACTGGCCGCGGGCCGACGAGATCCTGCACGGCGCCGGACTGGTGATGGTGGCGGTGCCCATCGACGTCACCTGCGAGGTGATCGATCGGCTCGGCAACCTGCCGGCGGACTGCCTGCTGGTGGACGTGACCAGCGTCAAGAGTGAACCGCTTGCCCATATGCTGGCGGTACACCAGGGGCCGGTGCTGGGGCTGCACCCCATGTTCGGGCCGGATGTGGCGAGCCTCGCCAAGCAGGTGATCGTCTGCTGTCAGGGGCGCGAGCCTGCCGCCAGCCAGTGGCTGCTGGAGCAGATGACCATCTGGGGCGCCCGCCTGCAGCAGGTGGAGGCCAAGGCTCACGACGAGGCGATGACCTTTATCCAGGCGCTGCGCCACTTCGCCACCTTTGCCTACGGCTGGCACCTCTCCCGCGAGCAGGCCAACATCGATCGCCTGCTGGCGTTGAGCTCCCCCATCTATCGGCTGGAGCTGGCCATGGTGGGACGGCTGTTCGCCCAGGATCCCCACCTCTACGCCGACATCATACTGTCGTCGCCGCAGAATCTGGCGATGATCCGCCGCTACTACCAGAACTTCGGCGAGGCGCTGGGCCTGCTGGAGCGGGGGGACCGGGAGGGTTTCATCGAGGCCTTCAGCCAGGTCTCCGGCTTCTTCGGCGAGCGGGCGGACGAGTTCCTGCGTGAAAGCCGCACCCTGTTGGCCCAGGCCAACGATCGTCGTCATCACGGCTGAGAATAACCAAAAGCAAAAGGGGCCTGTCGGCCCCTTTTGCTTTTGTACTCCCGCTTGTGCGCTGTACCGCCTCTATTCTGGCTGCGGCAAGCGCAGATCGGCGCCATCCCAGCCCAGAGGCAGGGTCAGCAACTGATCGATCAGCTCCCGGCGATCGGATTTTTCCAGATAGGCGAGGTAGAGCGGACGGCTCAAGGCCTGAGCGCCTTCCACCAGGTGCAGGCGACCCTGCTCGAGGAAGGGGCTCACCATGCGCCGCGGCAGGTAGGCGGCGCCACCGTTGGCCAGCACGAACTGCAGCGCCATGTTGGCGGAGCTCGAGTGCAGCACCGGGGTCTTTTGCAGGCTCTGCAGCCGGCTGGGCTGGGCCTCAAAGCTGGTGCCCCAATCCAGATGAATGTGCGGCATCTGTATCAGGCTGTCGGCGTTGGCGGCGGCATCCCGGCTCACCAGCTCGAACACCAGCTCGCCGATGGGGTGCAGGGCAATCTCGTCGATCTTGGTCGGCTCTGAGAGCAGGGCGAGATCGAGGGAGCGCTCCAGCAGCTGGCGGCATAGGTGCTCGCGGGAGGCGGTCTCGAGTCGCACCGCCAGACCGGGGGCCAGGGCATAGACATGGTTGAGCCAGTCATTGAAGTCGAGCTCCCAGAACACCGCGGGGGCACCGATGGCGAGCTGCTGGCTGAAACCGGGGGAGAGGGCCACATCCTGCTTGGCGCGGCCCAGGGTATGCAAGATGGCGTCTGCGTAGGGCAGCAGACGCTCACCGGAGGCGGTCAGGCGGATGTTGTTGCGATGACGGGCAAACAGACTGACCCCGAGTTGCTGTTCGAGCTGGCGGATCCGAAAGCTCACCGCCGACTGGGTCAGGTAGAGATTTTCAGCTGCCCGGCCGAAGTGCCGGGTCTTGCTGACCTCGATAAACGTCCGAAGCAGTTCGGTATCCATTAATCGATGGACTCGTCGCTGCCACCACCACTGCCACCTTCAAAGCCGCCACCACCGGTCTCCTCGTTGGCACCGCCAGCGACGGTGCACAGCCGGTGTACGCGCTTGGGACCGATCACCTTCAGATACTTGAACCACACCTTGGCGTGGGGGTTGCTGCCGGCGGCGCCGGATTTGACCTGTTCGATAAAGGCGCTTTCTACGTCATCGCGCGGAGCCAGGTTGCCCTGATAGAGCGCGAGCATGGCGGTACCGTATTTTTCCAGACTGTCCGCTTCGGCCACAGTGAATTCGCCACTGCGACGCAGGCCACGGGGAAAATGTTTGAAGTCGTTGAAACGCTTGTCTGATTCGAAGCTCATAGTGCTCTTTTTCTGGTTAGTTTGACCTTTGCGGGCAAGTATCATCAGGCCGTCGCAGAGTGCAAAATCAATTTTTTCACTATATGGATAAATATCTTTAATCGAAAGCGGTTTAGCCATGATCCAGTGGGTCTGAGCCGGGGGGAAGGTCAAAAAAGTGAGAAAAAAAGCGGAGTTATGTCAGGTTCTGTAAAGGTTCGAAGCTCTGGTCAGACGACATTTGGCTAAAAATAAAGCGCCATTCGGCGCTCTATTTTGTTGTGTTCATGAACCAAAGCGGGAGGTTTGGTCTCGATGGAGACTCACTCTATCATGGCTGGCTGAGCCAGGGTGTCGGCACGCCACAGACGGTAGCGCACTTCATACTCCTGCGGTACGTAGAGCACGAACGGCAGCTTGGAGTTGTAGTTCACGAAGAAGCCCTGACCGTAGATCTGGACGAAGGTCTCTTTCTTCTGGCCATCCGGGCAGGCCATCAGGGTGCTGATGGGATCGGACACCTTGCCGAGCATCAGGTAGTTGTAGCCCCAGCCTTTGACGCTGTGCTGTTCCAGGTTGCCGGCAAAACGCGGCACATTGCAATCGACCATCATTTTCTTGCCGACCTGCAGCTCGACCATCATGTCGGCTTCGTTCTCGACTTCCGGCAGGCGGATCACCACACGTTCCTGGTTCACTTCGGCGGCCGGGAACATGCTGATATCAAATTTTTTCGGTTCGGCGGCGAAGGCATGGCCGCCCAGCAACAAGGCGCCCAGCAGGCTAAAACGCAATACGGTTTTCATCTGTACCTCATGGGGTTGGTTCAACGCCGCTAGACTAACCGCTCTGCCCGTTTCATGCCAGCGATCTGCTACGTAAAAACTGCGTAAAATGACGCAGATCCGGCACACAATGACGTGTTCTGGCTATTTTCTGACAGGACGAAAGAGAGGCGAAGCGACAGTCCGGGTGCCAAATGCGGGTGGCCAGTCGGGATCCTGTGCTCATCGGGATCCCCTGGCCACCCGGCTTCATCAGCGCACCAGCAACACCTGCTTGGCCCAAGCGCCGGGCGCCCGCATGCCGACGGCGCCGCTGGTGATATCTAGATAGGCGACCCCCTTGCTGGCCGGTACCGGGGTCGAGGACCAGAGATAGACGTAGCCGTCGTTCACCTCTTTTCCTTCACCGGCCATGGCGCGGGGGAAGATGGTTTCGTTGAGCGCCGGCTTGTAGCAGGCGGACTCCAGCACGCTGGCCAGCTCCTTGATGGTGGGCAGGCGCCAGCCGCCGTAGCCACCGAAGTTGTAGAGGGCATGGCTTGGCTCGGTGCGGATCCGCTCGGCGGTCAGCAGGGCCTGCTGCCAGTAAAGCCGGGTCGGTTCGCCGCTGCAGCTCTGGTTGCGCCAGGTCTGGCCGAGCTGGCAGCGCATCCAGGTCAGGCCGGTGGAGCGATCCGTGACGGTGCCGTTGCCGCGGTCGATGAAGCGGGCGGTGGGGCTGGTTCTGGGCATGTTGTCATCACAGATGGCGGTGGCCAGGGCGAGGGGGCTGCCCAGGGTCAGCAGCAGGGTCAACATCAAGCGGTTCATCGGGTTACCTCCGCCACCAGTCGCAGTTGCAGACCGTTGGCATCATCGCTGTTTTGAACTGTGGTGGCGTAGTCGGTGCCGGCATCATCGCCAAGGAAGATGTGGGCGATGGCGCTGATGGGGGCGCTCTCCAGCCGGCGCGAAGGGGTCAGGGTCTGGCTCCAGTAGTAGCCGCTGAAATCCTTGCTGGTGGTGCCGACATCGGGGAAGTAGCGCACGTCCATGCTCACCGGCTGGCCGTCCTGGCGGGCGAGGGAGCCGTAGTGCTGCAGGCTCATCAGCTCGCGCGAGTGGGGCATGCGCCAGCTGGTGATGCCGCACAGCTGTTGGGCGTTGAGCCACTGGCGGTACTGCTCCGTGGTGCAGATGGCCTCACCATCCGGGCAGGCGTAGTCACGTTCCTCCTGGGTGGGGTGATAGTCGCCAAGCTCCCAGGCGAAGGTGCGGTGCAGATCGCGCGGGCTGGCGGGATCATCGAGCTTCTTCTCCCAGACCAGGCCGGTATTGAGATCTTCCACACACTCCCAGACGGGGGCGTCATCCGGCAGGGGCTGGCCCTTGTCATCCAGCTTGCGATAGCGCAGCGGCGCCTTGTTGAGGCTGGCCTCCTGCCCAGGGTGATCGGCGGGCTCCTGGGTGAGCAGGTAATCGACCCCGTCCGTGTAGGTGGTGACGCCGCTGCCGGTGATCAGCGGATGGGAGTGCTGTTGCAGCAGCCGGGCGCGGACGTCTGCCTGCTGGCTGGCCAGCTCGCCGTGCAGGGCAAAGTGGCTGACCAGCTCGGGCAACAGGCTGCCGATGGCCGGCCACACCAGCATATGCAGGGTGGCGGTCGAGAAGCCCTCCTGCGCCTGTAGATCGGTCTCGACGACCGCCTGCAGCAACTGACCCAGCGCCAGGTTGAAGTCGCTCAGCCGGGAGAGGGCGGCCAGATCCTGGCCCGGTTGCAGCGGCGCCAGCGCACTCAGCAGCTGGTCGAGGGCTTGCCTCGGAGGCTGCCCCTCGGCGATGCGGTATTGCAGCAGGGTGCTGAGCGGGCTGGGGGTCAGGTGCTGGCCGTCGAGCCGGGCGGCGGGGTGCAGCAGCACGGGGGCGGCCGGGTTGCTTGGCAAGAACAGCAAGGTACTGGTCAACAGCGCCGGGGCGCTGCCGCTCAACCGGTGAGTACCGGCCGCGCCGCTGACACTGGGCTCGCCCGCATCACAAGATGTATTCTGGTTGAGGTTGACGCACAGGGTGCCGGCTTCGGGCAGGGTCACGGTCAGGCTGTAGTCGGGGACCGCCAGCGGCGCCTCGTCCGAGCCGCCACCGCCACAGGCGGTGAGCAGGGGGGCCAGCAGGCAGGCCAGGCGGGAGTAATGTGGTGTCATCTCTTGTCCTTGGGCAAGGGGGCCTTGGCCCCCTCTTCTTATATATGGATGGGGTGGATTCAGGTGCGCTGGCGCAGGCGGCGCCAGAGTGCCAGCGGCAGCAACCAGAGCAGGTTGGCTGCCCCGCCGCCGCTGCCGTCGTCCACCTGGAAGTGGATGATGCCGTCATCGGGCGGAGCGACCGGCTTGCTGCACTGGGCGCCGGTGCGCTGGCTGATGCTCCAGCCGTTGATGCGGCCCCGATTGCCGGGCTTGCTGTCCACTATCTCCAGGGTCCAGCGGCCGGCCAGCGGCTCCCCTTCCAGCGCGCTGAAGGGCTGCAGGGGCAGCAGCTCGGTGGGGAACACCCCCTTGAGGCGCGGCAATGGGCTATAGCCCTTGTTCCAGATCTGGATGCGGGTGCCGGAGGGGGAGTTGAGCCAGATCTCCAGCTCATCGAGCGCCGGGTGTTGCAGATCCAGGTTCAGCTGCAGCCGATCGCTCACCCTGGCCTCGCTGCTCTCTATCTGCAGGCTGGTTTCACTGAGACCACGCACTTCGTCGCTTATGGCATCGCTCAAGGTCAGCGGCTGGCCGCTGGCACGGCTGACGATGGGGGCGCCGATGGGCAGGGTCAGCGACTGCTGCCACTGGCGCTCGGTCGGACTGGTGCCGCTCATGGCGAGATTCACCGGCAGCGCCACCTCGTCGCCACAGGCGAGCGGGCTCTGGGCCAGCAGGCGCAGGGTGGTGGTCATGCTGGCACCCGCCGCGAGGGTCGCCGGTTGCCAGCTGTAAGGATCGGCCTGCAACCCGGTTGGCAGGGTGAGAGCCAGCTCATTGAGGGTGACCGGCGCCTTGCCCTGGTTGGTGAGGGTCAGCTGCACCGACTGGCGCTGCCCCAGCTCGATGACGCTGCCATCACTGAGGCCGACATTGACCGGTGCCTGCAACAGGCCGTGCTGGCGAAACGCCTGCTCCAGCAGCCTGGCATAGGGGTGCGCCGGGTAGAGCCGGGCGGCGGTATCCACCGTGATGCGGGCCAGTTGCGGCATGCGGATGGCCGGGCCGAGACCGAAGTGGGACTCGATGATCAGGCGATCAAACTCGTCCCGCGCCCCTTCGCCCTGCTCGGCGACCGCGGCCAGCAGCGCCTGGAACAGCGGGGTGCCCCACAACTGATCGCCATTGCTGCCGTTGATGGTGCGGTGGGCCGGGTAGTTGTAATCCGGGTGGTAGCGGGCGCGCAGATCGTCCAGCTGACGCGGGGTGCGGTCGGTGAAGCGAGCATCCCAGTTGAACACCATGGCGGGCTCGAACTGGCGACCGGCTTCGCTGCGCTGGCGGTGGCTGGCGGCCAGGTAGTCGCTGAAGCCTTCGCCGATGGCGCCCCAGTCCGCCTCGTCCCCCAGATCCGGCACTATGTGGTGCTGCACCGCGTGACCGAACTCGTGCCAGATCACCATGGGATCCTCGGCATCGGGCACGCCGCTGCGACCCAGCTCCAGCCGGCGCTCGAACGGATCGTAGAGGGAGTTGTCCTGATAGCCGGCTTCGGTGTCGATGTCGAGCGCCCCCGGAATAAGATCGGCAAAGCCGAGGCGCTTGAGGTGGCGCTGGGCCAGATCCAGGTGGTAGTAGGCGTTGATGTCGGCAAAGCCGCGATCATCGCGGGTGAGGCGAAACGCCTGCGGGTTGTCTGCGCTGAAGGGGGCCGTGTTCGGCTCCATGGCATCCACCACCCGGGCGTGGGGGCCGCTCAGCAGATAGCGTCCACCCGCCAGGGTGACCGGCAGCGGCACCTTGTCCTGATAGGCGGCATCCGCCAGTTGCAGGGCTTCGTGCCAGACCAGGCTGGCGTCGCGCAGCTGGGTACGGGGATCCGGATCAAATACCCGAGCCTCCAGCTGGGTGTCGCCGGCGTCGGCGACGCGGCTGGCCTGGGTGGTGGCGGCATCCATCCAGCGACCGAGCTCGCGGCTGCCGTCACAGCTGGCGAAGAGCTGCACATAGCTGGCCTTGGCGTTGCCCGCCTGATGCTCGCGTACCCGCTGGCGCAGGGCCGGCACCAGGGTGTCGCCGTCGCGCCAGTACCAGGCTTCGACCGGACCAAGGGTGTCGATGTCGTTGCCGCCATCGCGCAGCTGCTCCAGCAGGGGATCCAGAGTGCCAGCGGCGTCGCAGCCGGGTTCGCTGCTCTGCAGCGGCCGGCTGTTGTGATAGATGCGCCAGGGCTTGCCTGTTTGATCGACGCTGACGGCGGCCTGGATGGTGGCCACCGGCAGGCCGTTGACCAGCTGGCGGAAGCTGTAGTGATGGCCGAGCAGACTGGCCCGCTCGTAGTCGGGGGCCAGGCTCACACCCAGGCGCTGTTCGAGCCACTGCTTGGGTGTGGTGGTCAGCGGTTGTTCATCGACAAACTGCAGCTCGGCCGCCAGCAGCGGCTGGGAGAGCAGGGTTGCCGCCAGCCAGAGGGCCAGGGAAGAGGGTTTCATGGTTTACTCCAACATAAAAATGAGAAAAGGGATCACCGGCGGGCGCCCGCCAGGGTGAGCAGGAAGGCGTACTCGCGGGCCGCCTGCTGGCGCGCGTTGCCCGGGCTGGTGCGGTGGCCGCCGTCGAGGGCCGTGCTGAGCAGATAGGGGCCCGCCCCCGTGCTGTGTTCCCGCAGGCGGGCCACCCACTTGAGCGGCTCCCAGTAGGGCACCTGACTGTCGTGCAGCCCGGCCGTCACATAGACGGGGGGATAGGGGGCCGCATGCAGGTTGTCGTAAGGGCTCAGGCGGCGCATGGCGGCGTAATCGGCGGCAATGGCCGGGTTGCCCCACTCGGCGTACTCCTGGCGGGTGAGCGGCAGTTCTGGATCGCTCATGGTGCCGATGAGATCGACGAAAGGCACCTGCAGCACGGCCCCGGCGAAGCGGGTCGGCGCCTGGTTGAGGGCCGCCGCCACCAGCAGGCCGCCGGCGCTGCCGCCCATGGCGAACAGCCGGGCGGGGTCGATGGCGGGATCCCGGGCCAGCGCTTCGGCCACGGCCAGGAAGTCGTCCACGCTGTGCTGCTTGTGGCGGCCGCGCCCCGCCAGATACCAGTCGTCCCCCAGCATGCCGCCGCCGCGCACGTGAGCGATGGCGTAGACGAAGCCGCGATCCAGCAGGCTCAGCACCTGCGGCTGGTAGTAGGGGCGCATGGGGGTGCTATAGGCGCCGTAGCCGTACAGCAGCAGCGCCTTGGGCTTGATGATGTCGGTGCGCCACACCAGGGAGACCGGCACCTTGACGCCATCCTTGCCCACCACCCAGCGGCGCTCGCTCTGGTAGGGGGAGGGGAGGGCGGCCCGTGAATCCGGCAGCCAGCGGCCGCTGGCGAGATCGAGCAGGCGCTGGTGCGGCGGCTCGGCCATGCCCTGGCGGCGGATCAGGATCTGCCCGCTGGCGGGGTCGTGGGCGCCCTGGATCCAGGCCGTGCCGGCCCCCTCGGTCAGCAGCAGACGATGGCTGAGCCGGCCGCGGCCATCCAGCACGTCGAGCCAGTCATCCCCATGATGGCGATACTGCAGCACCGTGTAGTCGGCAAACAGGCGCCACTTCTCGAGACTCCTCTGCTCGCCAGACCAGAGCGGCTGCCACTCTCCCTTGGCCACCTGGCTCAGGTCGGCCACCTGATATAGGCCGAGGGCACCGTCCCGGTTGCTCTTGAGCAGCACCCGTTCCCCCTGGGTATCCAGGTAGTATTCAAGGCCAGCCTGACGGGCCTTGAGCAGAGCCGGTGTGCCCGTGTCCAGCAGGTACTGCTCGGCACTGTCGTGGTTGTTGCTCTGCAGCAGCAGGTGGCGCCGATCCGTGGTGCGATAGAGGCTCAGCAGCCAGGCAGGGTCCGCCTCCTGATGGATTTGCTGCTCCTTGCCATCGCGCCAGGCCCACAGCTGCCAGGGGCGCAGGGTGCGAGGTTCGTTGGCGATGGTGTAGAGGGTCTTGCCGTCCAGGCTCCAGAGCAGATCGCTGGCCCTGTGGGTCAGGATGGCCAGGGGCTTGCCGTCGACCAGATCGAGCAGGGTGATGCGGTAATCCCGATCGCCCTGCAGATCTTCGGCCAGGGCCAGCCAGCGCCCGTTCGGGTGCAGGGCCCAGCTGGCGAGCTCGTAGTAGCCGCTGGCCGGCTGGCGGGCCGCCAGCCGTTGGCGGGGCTCAGCCTGCTCGCCGTCTCGTTGCCACAGGCGGCCGTCGGCTTCCATCCGCCACTGGCTGCCCGCCTCGATCAGCCACTCTTGCGGCATGGGTTCACCACGCGCTTGCGCCTGCCACTCGGCCTGCAGCGCCTGCTCCAGCGGCCGCTGCGCGGCGAGCTGCCGCTCGGTCCAGCGGTTCTGCTCGCCCAGCAGGGCTAGCAGGGCGGGATCCTGGCGGCTGTCGTCGCGCCAGCCGCCATAGGGATCGAGCCGGGCCCGCTCCCCCGGCATCGGCAGTGGGCGGTGAGGAATAAGCGGGGCCACGAGCGGCGCCGAGGTGGCGACGGCCTGGCTCTGGGTGTCGGCAGGTGCAAGGGCGACAGGCTGGACCGGCGCCGGATTGGCCAGCAGGCTGGCCAGCATCAGGAGTGCGTGCATCAGAGCCCCACGAAGGTGTAGCGCAGGCTGGCGCTCAGGGAGCGGCCCGTCTGGGTGTAGAGGCCTGCATCCGTGCCCGCTTCCAGCCCGGCGACATCCTGATAGCGGGTGTAGCGGGTGTCGAGCAGGTTGTCGAGCTTGAGGTTGGCCTTGAGGGCGTCGGTGATCTGCCAGTCGGCGGTCAGGGCGAAGCTGAGCCAGCCGGCGGTTTTCAGGCACTCGCCCTGCTGCTGGGTCAGGCTGTTGCCGCAGCTGGGCACCCGGCTCATGGCGGCGGCGTAGTCGGCCTGCAGCCCCAGGCTCCAGTCGTTGGCCTGATAGCTGAGGCGGGTGTTGCCCTCGAGCGGCGTGAGGTTGCGCGGCGATTCGCCCTGGCTGGTCTTGCCGTCGACCCAGCCCAGCTTGGTGGCCAGCTCCCACTGCTGGGTCAGCCAGTAGCTGGCGGCGATCTCGGCGCCCCAGGTTTCAGACTTGGCGACGTTGCGGTATTGACGCAGCATGACCCCGTCGCTCAGGCGAAAGCCCACCTGGCGCCAGTCGACGAAGTTGTAGTAGCGGTTGTAAAAGAGGGCCGGCTTGATGCTCCACTCATCCCCTTCGCCGCTCACCCCCCACTCGAAGCTGTGGCTGGTCTCCTCCTTGAGGTTCGGGTTGGCGATGATCTCGAACGGTGGCAGGGCAAAGTAGTGGGGAATGTTGCCGTACACCTTGTCGTAGGAGGGGGCGCTAAAGCCGTTGGCGTAGCTCAGCCAGCTGCGCCACTGCTCGTTGAAGCGGTAGCTGGTGGCCAGGCTCGGCGAGATATGCCAGCTGTGGTTGCTCTCGCCCCGGCCATCCTGCGGGCTCAGCCACTGCTGATCCATGCGCAGGGTCGGGGTGAACTGCCACTGGCCCAGGGTCGCCACGTCCCCCAGCCAGATGCCGGCCCGATCGGTACGGGCGCTGCTGAAGGGGGCGGACTGGGTGGGCTGGGGAATGCCGGCTTCCAGCATCAGCTTCTCCACCGGTCGCTCGTGCCGGGTGCGCGCCAGCTCGATGCCGTAGCTCAGCTTGTGTTCGATGGGGCCGGTGACCAGATCGCGGCGGATATCCAGCTCGCTGCCGATCAGCTGTTCGGTGAAGGTGGCCAGCTCCCGCTCGCTGCGATAGCGGGGGTAGCCGCTCAGCTCGTCATTTTGCAGCAGGCTGCGCTTGTTGGCGGTGTTCTTGGCGTAGTTGCCGTGCAGGTTCCAGGTAAATCGGTCGGCCAGCGGGTGGCCGAGATCCTGCGCCTCCCAGCTCAGCTTGCCGCCCTGGGAGCGTTGGGTGCCGTTCTCGCGATACTGGCGCACCTGCCACTTGCCGTCGGGCTGGGGAATTTCACGCGGCCCCTGATCCCGCTTGGCGTTGTCTTCGAAGTAGTCGAGCTCGAGGCGCAGCAGATGCTGTTCATTGAGGGTCAGGCTGGAGCTGGTGGAGGCGCTGAGGCCATCGAGATCCGCCGGGATGCGGCTCTGGTCGTAGTTGGCGGTCTCGTGTCCCTGCCAGCCGGAGAGACGCAGCAGGTGGGCGCTCTCGCCCCAGCGGGCGGCGCCGGTGGCGCTCAGTTTCTGCTTGTCGCTGCTGCCATCGTGCAGCACCTTGCTGCTGAGGTAGGCATCCTGCCCCTGCAGGTAATCTTCCGGCTGCTTGGTGGTGATGACCACGGTGCCGCCGATGGCGTCCGAGCCGTGCAGGGCGGAGCCGGCTCCCTTGGCCACCTCGATCTGCTTGACGTCATCGAGATCGAAGCTGAAACGGCCCACCTTGTCGTTGAGGTCGTCGGCGCCGAAGCCGTCGCTGACCCGGACCCCGTCCTTGATGATCAGCACCCGGTTGCCACCGATGCCGCGGATGCTGATGTTTTGCGGCCGGCCCGCCGAGCCGGTCACCGAGACGCCGGGTTCGTTCTTGAACACGTCGGTGAGCTCGGTGGCTATCTGGCGCTCCAGATCCTCTTCGGTGATGACGGTGATGGAGCCCGAGATATCGGACAGTTTCTGTTCGACCCGCTGACCCTTGACCACTATGGTCTCGCGCGCCTTGGGCGGGGTGGTGCCGGAGGTGTCTATGCCAGCGGGATCGCCGGCGGCCAGTGCTGTACCGGACAGCAGCATGGGCCAGTAGTGAAGCAGTGTTTTCATATTGAGAATAATTATTATTTAAGCCTGAAGGCCGCGGATTATTGCAGAGAGGTCCAGTCAGATCAACGATTGATAATCATTATCATTTTGTTTTTATGATCCTGATCAGACTGCATTTTTTGATTAATGCATCAGTAGCAATGCGGGACAACGTTTGCGCCTGCAGGGCACTGGGCGGGCAGACAGGGAATGAAACGGGGGAGGGTGGCAAGGTGTTGGCTGAGGGCTTGGCAGCTCATGCCAAGGTGATGGCTGCAATAAAAAACCCGCTGCAGGAGCGGGTTTTCAAGGGGCATGAGGCGGCTATCAGGGGGCGCGATAGAAGCGGTTCAGCTCGTTCATCACCTGGATCATGACGCCCATGTCGGGGGTGCCGTGCTTGATGGGACGGTAGCTGTTTCGCTCCAGCAGCTCGAAGTCACCCTGCTTGTTGAAGTGGGTGATGGTGTTGCCCTGATAGATGGCAAAGTCGCGTTGATCCCCCGCCAGCAGCCAGTTGCGCGGGCTGGTGTCGAACAAGTTGCGGCCGATGCTGTAGTCCCGTGGCGCATTGCGCACTCCCAGCATGCTCTGCATCAGGGTCGGCACCAGATCCAGATGGCTGCTCACCGGGCTCGTCGACAGGGTATCGTTGCCCGGCCAGGCCAGCACGAACGGCACCTGCACCTGATAGGGCGAGTAGTTGGTGCCATAGCCCCAGCTGTTGTTCTGGGTCTCGTTGAACTCCTGACCGTGGTTGGCGGTGACCACGACGATGGTCTGCTCGCCAAGCCCCTGCTGTTGCAGCTGGGCCAGCATCTGTTCCAGCAACTGGTCTGTATAGAAAACCGCATTCTTGTAGCGGTTCTCCAGCTTCACCAGGTTCTCGGCCTGATAGGCGGTGGCCGGGTTGAACTTGGTGAGCTCCGGCTGGAAGGGCCCCTTCACGTTGGCCGGCAGCTGATAGTCACCCGGGCTCGACAGATAGACCAGCGAGAACCAGGGGCGGTCCGGCGAGCGCTTGGCGAGCCACTGCTGCCAGTCGCCGATGAGCTGGGTGTCGTCGGTCTGCTCGGAGACGAACACCTGTTTGCGCAGGCCGGAGAGGATGCTCTGACGGTACTTCTGGGCATCTTCCAGCGCGCCAAACAGGCCGAACTGGTAGTCCTGGCGCAGCATCTCGTCGAACAGTACCGGCGGTGTCTTGTCGTTGCGAATGTCGTCGTAGTAGTGACCCGGCAGGCCGTAGAACAGGCTGAACATCCCCATCACATCGTCGTTGCCACCGCTCATGTGGTTGGCAAAGTTGAGGTGCTGATCCGCATAGCGCTGCAGATTGGGCATGTTGATGTTGTTGAGCATGTCGGCCCGCAGGGAGTCGACCACCACGATCAACAGGTTCTTGTGAGTCAGCGGGGCGTTGACGCTGAGCGGGCGCAGCGGGTAGCGCAAGCGGCTCGCATTGTCACCATCCTGTGATTCGGCCTTCTTCTCGTACTGATCCAGATCCAGCCAGCCGTGCTTGGCGAGGAAGCTCTTGGCGGTCATCGGGTAGGAGAGCGGGAAGTTGGCGCGCTGCATGGTGATGGGCTGATATAGGGTGGCATCGGCCCAGCTGTTGACCACGTGGGTCAGGATGAAGCAGACCAGCAGGGCCAGCCCCACCTGATTGCCGTACTGACGGCGCTTGCGCTTGTTGATCTTGCGCCACACATAGGCCGACAGCAGCAGTTGCACCAGGAAGATGGTGGGCACCGCCACGAAGATGATGCTCCAGATCGAGCCCTCCTCGGTCTGGGCCTGATCCAGCAGCAACTGCCACACCTGGCCGTTGAGGTGGAACTTGAACAGCTGGAACACCTGGGTGTCGATGAGCAGCAGCACCAGCGCCAGGGTGGCGATGATGGCCGAGATGAAGCGCAGCGGCTTCTCTTTGGGCAGCACGAAACTCAGGGGGAAGATCGTCAACAGATAGGTGACAAAGCTCAGAAACGAGAAGTGACCGATCCAGCTGATGATGAGATAGGTCACGCCGAGCGTGGTCGACGGCCAGCTGATCGCCCCCAGGTAGCGGGTGGCAATCAGCATGGCCAGAATGATGTTGAAGAAGGAGAACCAATGCCCCCAGGTGATCAGGCGAGAAACATTATCACGATAGGGGTTGCCGGTTTCGACCATAGTGATCCATCTGCTTGAAAAACATCAAAGAATGCGAAGAGACTCAGTGAGCATCGTGGCGATGATCCACCGAGGCGGTGAGCGCCTGGATGTATTTTTCGGTGATCGCCTGACGCTGGGCCGGGGCCATGCCATTGATGATATTGGTGGTCAGGTTGCCGAGCACCATCAGACTCAGATCCACCGGCGCCTTGTGCTTCTCCAGGGCGGTGATCAGGTCGTTCATCAGGGCGTCAAACTGCTCGTTATTGTACTTTGATACGATGGGCATAATCTTGGGTTCATCTCGGTTCAAAGCGCCTTATAATACTTCACCCTTTCGGCTAACACTATGGCTTTGTGACATGAGTCTCGATATCGACAAGATCATTCTTCACTCCCTGCGCCAGGGCGGCGATGGTCAACCTCACGCCGACACCCGCAGCCAGCTTCTGCCTGCCGATGAGGCGGTACAGGGGCTGATGGCGGAGCTGCATCGCATTTACAACGGCAAGGGTGGCAAGGGCTTCGGCTTCTTTGCCGACCCCGAGGCCGCCGTCGCCGAGCTGGCGGAGGGGGAGAGTGCCCCCAAACAGCCTTCTCCGCTCTTTCGCATCGCCCTCGAACGGCTGCTCGGCGAACAGACCGACTTCGTCCCCTTCTCGGTCGAGATGACCCAGCTGCTGGTCAAGCAGCTGGTGGAGCACGCCCTCGACGAGCAGGGGGTGCTGCTGTTTGCCAAATACAACTATGTGGGGGTGGATTATCTGATGATCGCCCTGCTGGAGGGCAAGGAGAGCGTCACCGTCAGCGAGGCGCTGGAGCTGCGTCACATCCAGTATCTGGATATCGGCAAATTGAACCTGGTGGCCCGCATCGATCTGACCGAATGGAAAACCCAGCCGGATTCGCGCCGTTATATCACCTTCAGCAAGGGTCGGGTCGGTCGCAAGCTGGGTGACTTTTTCATGGATCTGCTGGGTGCCCGCGAGGGGATGGATGCCAAGATCCAGAATAAGGGGCTGCTGCAGGCGGTGGACGATTATTGCGACAGCCGCCAGCTCGAGCCGGCCGAGCGCAATGACTACAAGAAACAGGTCTTCAAATATTGCACCGAGCAGGCTAGCGCCGGTGAAGAGATCGAGATCAAGGAGCTGTCGGCGGAATTGCCGGGCGATGGCGATCTCGATTTTTACAGCTTCATCGGTCAGGAGTACGAGCTGGAAGATCGCTTCCCGGCCGACCGTTCGACCCTGCGCGGCTTGACCAAGTTCGTCGGCTCCGGTGGCGGGCTGACTTTGAGCTTCGAGCAGAAGCTGCTCAACAGCCGGGTGTTCTACGATCCCCAGACCGATACCCTGACCATCAAGGGGGTGCCGCCCAACCTCAAGGATCAGCTGCTGCGCCAGTCGTAATGTGATCTGCTTTCCAGTTTTGGCAAAAAGACACCGCACTTCGCTGCGGTGTCTTTTTATTTAACGGGGTAGGCAGCAGCGAAACCAACTCGGTGCTTTGTTAACAAATTAAACAGAATAATCCCCGTGAAAGGGTTTTCAGTGAGGTGAAAACCCTTTCATTCATGTTTTTTTATTTCTCTTTGGTAATTTAATTTCTTAATTTGGCGATAAATATGCCAATAAATGGCGATAACCCCCTGAAATAAGAAAATGTTTTCAGAACTTTCTGGAAGAAAATACGTAATTGCGTTTCAAAAATGCGAGTTGCGTCATGTGAGGCGGTAACGGCTTGGGATAATATTCATCTCGCACACAATGCTCTTACAGCGCGGAACTAATACAAGGAAAGGCTCATGAAAAAGAAATTGCTGTCATCCCTGATCGGTCTGGCTACTCTGGGCGTGGCTTGCTCTGCCACTGCCGCCATTGACGAAGGTCAACTGACCATCTGGATTAACGGTGACAAGGGATACAATGGTCTGGCCGAAGTAGGTAAGAAGTTTGAAGCCGAAACCGGCATCAAGGTGACGGTTGCGCACCCTGATCAGGTGGAAGTGAAATTCCAGCAAGCCGCTGCCACCGGCAACGGTCCGGACATCTTCTTCTGGGCTCACGACCGTTACGGTGAGTGGGTCAAGGCCGGTCTGCTGGTCCCCGTGACCCCGAATGCAGCCACCAAAGCCAAGTTTGAACAGTTCGCCTGGGATGCCATGACCGTCGATGGCAAGACCTACGGCTACCCGGTTGCCGTGGAAGCGGTCAGCCTGATTTACAACAAGGATCTGCTGCCGGAGCCGCCGAAGACCTTCGAAGAGATCGCCAAGATTGACGAGACTCTGAAGAAGAACGGCAAGCGCGCCATCATGTGGGCCTATGACACCCCCTATTTCAGCTACCCGCTGGTGGCTGCCAACGGTGGTTATGCCTTCAAGAAAACCGCTACCGGTTATGACGTGAAAGATACCGGCGTGGCCAACGCGGGTGCCAAGGCCGGTGTCGGCTACATCTCCGAGATGATCAAGTCCGGTCACCTGGAAAAAGGCATCGACTACGGTGTGATGGACGCCAAGTTCAACAAGGGCGAAGTGGCCATGATGATCAACGGTCCCTGGGCCTGGAGCAACCTGGACAAGAGCGGCATCAAGTACGGCGTAGCGCCGCTGCCGACCCTGAAGGGTAAACCGGCCAAGGCCTTCGTCGGCGTGCTGGGTGCCACCATCAACGCCGCCAGCCCGAACAAGGATCTGGCCATCGAGTTCCTGGAAAACTACCTGCTGACCGACGCCGGTCTGGCACCGGTCAACGCCGACAAGCCGCTGGGCGCCGTGGCGCTGAAGTCCTTCCAGAAGACCCTGGAATCCGATCCGCACATCAAGGCAACCATGCAAAACGCCCAGAATGGCGAGCCGATGCCGTCCGTGCCTGAGATGAGCCGTTTCTGGTCCTCCTTCGAAACTGCCCTCAAGAACGTAACCTCCGGCCGTCAGAGCGTTGACGAAGCCCTGGATACCGCTGCCAAGCGTATCGTTCAGTAAGCACGCACTACCCGGGAGGCCGCAACGGCCTCCCACTCTCTCAAATCTCTCTTGGCGTTATAAAGGTTAATTGGCATGGAAGTAGTACCTTCTATTGAATCCTATGCCGGTCCGAAGGATAAGCACACCTGGCTTAAGTGGACCATTGCTGCTCTGGTAGCCATCCTCAACGGTTATGCAGCCGTGATGATGTACGCCAGCGGTGAGTGGGTATTCGCTCTGCTGGATCTGGTGGTGGTCTCCGTCGGTCTGTATGTCTTCATGAACAAGAAGACCTATGCCCACCGCTATATCTTCCCCGGTGTGGCCGGCATGGTTGTTTTTATCATCTTCCCTCTTGCCTACACGATCGGCATCGCCTTCACCAACTATTCGGGATCCAACCTGCTCTCCATCGAGCAGGCGCGAGATTACCATCTGAAAAAAACCTACAAGGTGGCGGGCGGTGAATTCGATTTCACCCTCTTGGGTGGTGAGAACAATCAGTTTCAGCTGCTGCTGAAACAGGACGACCAATCCTTTATCAGTCAACCCGTTACCCTGATGAGCAACAAGGCCCGTGAACTGGCTGTCCGTGAGGGCAGAGTCCATGAACCGGTGCAGGTTGTTCAGCTGCAACACCTGGAAGGGGAGGCCGTGGACAAGGTGGCACCCATCCGGGCCATCGTCGACCATCGCACTCACCTGAGCGCACTCGATCTGGTGCTGCCGGATGGCGGAACCCACCTGACCCTGAGCAGCCTGCGCAAGTTCGCCGCCCAGAAGCAGCAGTACACCCGTCTGCTGGACGGTGCCGTGCTCAAGTCCGGGGTGGTGATCAAAGACAGCAACCTGCTGCGTGACAACCAGAGCGGCGAGCTGATGCTGCCCAACGGCGACACCGGCTTCTATCAATACATCGACGAGCAGGGCCAGTTTGTCGGCAAGAGCGTGGCGCCAGGTTTCGTGGTGAGCGTGGGCTGGAAGAACTTCGCCCGCATCGTCACCGATCCGGGTATCCAGGCACCGTTCCTGCAGATCTTCATCTGGACCGTGATCTTCTCCGCCTGTTCGGTGGGCTTCACCCTGGCCATCGGCATGGTGCTGGCCTGTCTGGTGCAGTGGGAGTCCCTCAAGGGGCGCGGTTTCTACCGGGTCATGCTGATCCTGCCCTATGCCATCCCGGCGTTCATCTCCATCCTGGTGTTCAAGGGCTTGTTCAACCAGAACTTCGGTGAGATCAACCTGTTCCTGGAAGCGGCGTTCGGCATCAAGCCGGACTGGTATACCAACCCCTTCCTAGCCAAGGTGATGATCCTCATCGTCAATACCTGGCTTGGCTACCCCTACATGATGATCCTCTGCATGGGCCTGCTCAAGGCCATTCCGGAAGATCTCTATGAAGCGTCCGCCATGGACGGTGCCGGTCCGGTGCAGAACTTCTTCAAGATCACCGTGCCGCTCTTGATGAAGCCGCTGACGCCGCTGTTGATTGCCTCGTTCGCGTTCAACTTCAACAACTTCGTGCTCATCCAGTTGTTGACCAACGGCGCGCCGGACATCATAGGCGCCAGCACCCCGGCCGGTACCACCGACTTGCTGGTGAGCTACACCTACCGGATCGCGTTCCAGGGCTCGGGTGGTCAGGACTACGGTCTGGCCAGTGCCATCGCCACCGCCATCTTCCTCATCGTGGGTGCGCTGGCCTTGCTCAACCTGAAATTGTCCAAAGCCGACAAGCAACTGTAAGGAGGCTTCAACATGGCAATCGTACAACCCAAATCAGTCAAATACCGGGTGTGGGCAACCCACCTGGTGATGTGGGGCTTCCTGGCACTGATCATCTTCCCGCTGATCATGGTCATCGCCATCTCGTTTAGAAACGGCAACTTCGCGGTAGGGGAGATCATCCCCTCCAACCCGACCCTGGATCACTGGAAGCTGGCGCTGGGCATGTCCATCACCAACGCCGACGGCAGCATCACGCCGCCGCCGTTCCCGGTGCTGACCTGGTTGTGGAACTCCATCAAGATCGCGGGCATCACCGCCCTGATGATCGTGGTGCTCTCCACCACCTGTGCCTATGCCTTCGCCCGCCTGCGTTTTCGTGGCAAGTCCACCATCCTGCAGGGCATGCTGATTTTCCAGATGTTCCCGGCGGTGCTGGCACTGGTGGCCATCTATGCGCTCTTCAACAAGATTGGTGACTACATCCCCTGGCTGGGTCTCAACACCCACGGCGGCCTGATCCTGGCCTACATGGGCGGCATCGCCCTGCACGTCTGGACCATCAAGGGCTACTTCGAGACCATCGACTCCTCCCTGGAGGAAGCTGCGGCCATCGACGGGGCCACCCCGTGGCAGGCATTCCGCCTGATCCTGTTGCCCCTGTCGGTGCCCATCCTGGCGGTGGTGTTCATCCTGGCCTTCATCGGTTCCATTACCGAGGTGCCCATGGCCTCCATCCTGCTGCAGGATGTGAACAATCTGACCCTGGCGGTCGGGGCTCAGCAGTACCTCTATCCGCAGAACTACCTGTGGGGCGACTTTGCCGCGGCGGCCGTGCTGTCGGGCTTCCCCATCACGGTTGTCTTCCTGCTGGCACAGCGCTGGTTGGTGGGTGGTCTCACTGCCGGCGGCGTGAAAGGTTAAGGTTCATGGCCGGGGGAGCTGATTCCCCCCGCCATCACGATTTGCAAAGATTCAAGAGCGGAGCTCGACATGGCTGAAGTAGTACTCAACAACGTTCGCAAAAATTACGACCCGGCTGTTCACAAGGACACCCTGCGCAATATCAACCTGGCCATCAAGGAAGGGGAGTTCATCGTCTTCGTCGGTCCGTCAGGTTGCGGCAAGTCCACCCTGCTGCGGATGATTGCGGGTCTGGAAGACATCACCAGCGGCGAGCTGACCATCGGCGGTCGTTACATGAACGACGTGCCGCCGGTAGAGCGCAATGTGGGCATGGTGTTCCAGTCCTACGCCCTCTATCCGCACATGAACATCTACGAGAACATGGCCTTCGGCCTCAAGCTCAAGAAGATGGACAAGGAGAACATCCACAAGCGGGTGATGCGCGCCGCCGAGATCCTGGGTCTCGAGCCGCTGCTGGACCGCAAGCCCAAGGCACTCTCCGGCGGTCAGCGCCAGCGGGTCGCCATCGGCCGCTCCATCGTCCAGCAGCCGCAGGTGTTCCTGTTTGACGAACCTCTGTCCAACCTGGATGCCGCCCTGCGGGTCAAGATGCGCATCGAGATCGCCAAGCTGCACAAGGAGCTCAACTCCACCATCATCTACGTGACCCACGACCAGGTGGAGGCCATGACGCTGGCCAACCGCATCGTGGTGCTGAGCCCGCTCAAGGGCGAGGCGACCACCAACCTGGAGCAGTTCGGCACCCCGCTCGAGCTCTACCACAACCCGGACAACAAGTTCGTGGCCGGCTTCATCGGCTCTCCCAAGATGAACTTCCTGGCCGGCGAGCTGGTGGAGATTGGCGAGCAGGAGTGCGTGGTCAAGCTGACCACCGGCGATACCGTGCGTGCCCGGGTCGATGCCCGCAGCGGCGCGGTCGGCGACAAGGTGGAGCTGGGCATTCGTCCCGAGCACCTGGTGCCGCTGGATCACCCCCATGCCGACAGCAAGGTGAGCGGGGTGGTGCAGGTGGCTGAACACCTGGGGGCCGAATCCTTCGTCTACATGGACGTGGCTGGGCACGACTTCACCGTCAAGGCCAGCTCCGACGTGGATGTGGCCACCGGTCAGCAGTACAGCGTCGGCATTCCGGCCGAAGCCTGCTACCTGTTCGATGCCAAGGAGCAAGCCTTCCCGCGCACGGCCAAATACATCCGCACCTGATCAGGGGCGGCTGCCGAGGTTTTCCTTTCTTTAGATTCAATGCCTTTTTGCCGGTCGCAAGACCGGCTTTTTATTGCCTGCCGTTTGGCGAGAACGGCAGGCAAGGTGGCAGGGCTCAGCCCTCAAGTGCGGCGGTAATGTCGGGCACGAAGTGCTGGTTGGCCAGCGGCGGGCGCTCATACCCCTCGGTGTTGATGGGGGGCAGGGTGATGGGCTCGTAGTGGATCGCCTCATAGGGCACCTTGCCCAGCAGGTGGGAGATGCAGTTGAGGCGGGCGCGGCGCTTGTCGTCCGCCTCCACCACGAACCAGGGACAATCCTCGGTGTCGGTGTAGGTGAACATGTCGTCCTTGGCGCGGGAGTACTCCACCCAGCGCGAGCGGGACTGCAGGTCCATCGGGCTGAACTTCCAGCGCTTGATGGGGGTGTTGATCCGCTCCTTGAACCGTTTCTCCTGCTCCTCGTCGCTGACCGAGAACCAGTATTTGATCACCGTGATGCCGGCGCGGATCAGCATCCGCTCGAACTCGGGGCAGGCCCGCAAAAACTCGCGATACTCGTTGTCGCTGCAAAAGCCCATCACTCGCTCGACCCCGGCCCGGTTGTACCAGGAGCGGTCGAACAGCACCATCTCGCCGGCGGCGGGCAGGTGGGCCACGTAGCGCTGAAAGTACCACTGGGAGCGCTCGCGGTCCGAGGGGGCGGGCAGCGCCGTGACCCGGCAGACCCGGGGGTTGAGGGGCTCGGTGATCGCCTTGATGACGCCCCCCTTGCCGGCGGCGTCGCGGCCCTCGAACAGCACCACCACTTTCAGTCCCTCCTGCTTGACCCACTCCTGCAGCTTGACCAGTTCCTCCTGCAGATGGGCCAGGTGGTGCTCGTAGGTCTTCTTGTCCAGGCGCGGGCGTTTCTTGCTCTTGTCCTTCGGCATGCTCGTCTCCTTATTGACACTTTTCCAGATTGCACCAGGCAGGCGTCACTGCCAAGAGGGTCGTGCTACACTGCCGCCCCGTCAATAGTCGGCACCAGAAACAGGAGAAAACATGAAGCAATTTATGGAGATCGCGGGCCGCCAGATGGCCTATCTGGACGAGGGGCAGGGCCCGGTACTGTTGTTTGGTCACAGCTACCTGTGGGACAGCGCCATGTGGGCGCCGCAAATCGAGGCCCTCAAGGGGCAGTATCGCTGCATCGTGCCCGAGCTGTGGGGCCACGGCGATTCCGACGCGCTGCCCGAGGGCGCCTGCACCCTGGCAACCCTGGCCCGCGATCATCTGGCGTTGCTCGATGCGCTCGGCATCGATGAGTTCGTGCTGGTGGGTCTCTCCATCGGCGGCATGTGGGGCGTCGAGCTGGCACGCATGGCACCCGCGCGCCTCAAGGGCCTGGTGCTGATGGACAGCTTCGTCGGCCTCGAGCCGCAGATCACCTGCGAGCGCTACCTCGGCATGCTGGCGATGATCGAGCAGCTTGGCACCATCCCGGCCCCCATCGTCGAGCAAGTGGCACCGCTGTTCTTTGCCGACCAGCCGGATGCCGACCTGATGAGCGGTTTCAAGGCGCGCCTCGCCGCCTGGCCGGCCGACAAGGTGGCCGCCATGGTGGCGGTGGGCCGCAGCTTCGTGACCCGCGAGGATCGCATCGAGTGGCTGGAAGAGATGGCAGTGCCTGCGCTGGTGATGACCGGCAGTCAGGACAAGGCGCGGCCGGTGCTGGAAGGCTATCTGATGGCCGAGGTGCTGGGTTGCCCGTTCAAGGAGGTCCCGGCGGCCGGCCACATCGCCTCGCTGGAGAACCCCGCCTTCGTCAATGAGCAGCTCGGCGCGTTTCTGGCTGCGCTGTAAGCCTGAATTGGCAGCCTGACGATGATCGTGAAAAAGGGAGCCGAGGGCTCCCTTTTGTTTGTTCGTATCTCACGGCGAATCACAGTTACCAGATATAGCCGAGGGCAAATCCTGCATAGAGTTCGCCTTCGTGCTGGACGATGGGGCTGTTTTTAATATCCCGATCATACAATTCGTAGTTCATGGCAAACATGCCAATCCAGTTGGGGCTGAAGCGGTAGCTGGTGATGAGCGCCGCCATGGGGGAGAGGGTTGGCCCCGTATCCCAGGCCGGGCGCTGGGCGGTGGCCTCGCTTTCGGCGATGCCACCGAAGTAGTAGTTGGCCATCTTGTCGCTGCGCAGCATCAGCCCCATCCCCGGCATGATCAGCAGGTTGTCGCGCTGGATGGGGAAGTCGGCCCACAGCAGCAGCTCCTGACCCTTGCTGCGGCCGGTGATGTCGCTGTTGGCCCGCACGGTCAGCAGGGCGTAGGGAGTGATGATGTTGCCACCGATCCCGCCTTCCAGCTGCCATTTGCGCTGTTCCATGCCGGTGAAGGCGGGCGACTCCTCGGGATCCAGATTGCCAAAACGCACCCGGCCATAGCCATACAGGGCGACATGTTCATCCTTGTGGAAGTAGTAACGCGCCCGATCGCCGAGAAACATGAACTGCTTGCCGAAGTAGATAAAGCCCGGGATGGCGTAGGTGGCATTATCCTGCGCCTCATAGCGGGCTTGTCCCCCGATGAGCGCCGCACCGGCGACAAAGCCTTGTGGCACCGGGCTGGTGGGACTGTCGCTGGTGAGCAGATCCATGGCGCCAAGGTCGATATCGGCACGGGCGGGCATGGCGGCAGCGAGGAGCAGGGCCGTCAGCCCTGCTGCTCTGATTTGACGCAAAAAGGTCATGGACACTCCGTTGTCACGATTGCATGGGAAGTGGGTTATTTCGCGGCGCTCGGCAGATCTTCACGTTTTGGCCAGGCGTTGAGCACCGCCTTGACCAGGGTGGCGAGGGGGATGGCGAAGAAGACCCCCCAGAATCCCCACAGGCCGCCGAACACCAGCACGGCGATGATGATGGCCACCGGATGGAGGTTGAGCGCCTCGGAGAAGAGGATGGGCTCCAGCACGTTGCCGGTAAGCACCTGGATCACGGTGTAGACCACCATCAGCCAGGTGAACTCCGGGGTCAGTCCCCACTGGAACAGGGCCACCATGGCCACCGGTACCGTCACTGCCGCGGCGCCTATGTAGGGGATCAGCACCGAGAAGCCGACCGCCACCGCCAGCAGCACCGAGTAGCGCAGCCCCAGCATGGCGAAGGCCACATAGCTGATCACCCCGACGATCAGGATCTCGATGACCTTGCCGCGGATGTAGTTGAGGATCTGCTCGTTCATCTCCACCCAGACCCGGTTGACCAGGGTGCGGTTGCGCGGCAGGAAGCGGCGCAGTCCGCCCATCAGGATCTGCTTGTCCTTGAGCATGAAGAACACCATCAGCGGCACCAGGATGGCGTAGATGAGGATGGCCACCACGTTGATGAGGGAGCTGAGGGAGGCGCTCACCAGCTGCTCGCCCCCGGTCAGGATGCGCTGGCGGATGTTGTCGATGATGGTCTCCACTAGGGTGACGTTGATGAGCTCGGGGTACTGCTCCGGCAGGGTGCGCACATAGTCCTGGGCATGGGAGAGCATGGCCGGGGACTCCTTGGCGAGGTTCAGCCCCTGGCTCGCCAGGGTCGGGATGAGCCCGAGGAACGCCATGGCGGTGAGGGCGATGAACAACAGCAGGATGAGACTGGTGGCCAGGGTACGCGAGAGCCCGGCCCGCTGCAGCCGGCTCACCGGCCACTCCAGCAGGTAGGCCATCACCAGCGCTACCAAGAGCGGCGCCAAGAGATCACCGAACAACCAGAGCACGGCGAAACAGGCCACCAGCAGCAGAAACAGGGTGACGGCATCGGGATCGGAGAAACGGGTCTGATACCAGCGCTTGATGACTTCTAACATGGCGACATCCTTAGGTTACTGGGGCTTGCCGTGGTGCTGGGCCCCGACCACCAACTGCAAAGAGAGGGTATTGTCTGGCGCCTCCTGCAACGTGAAGGCATGACCCTGGCGTTGCAGATAGGCGGGAATGTCCTGCCGGGAGCCGGCATCGGCCAGCCGGATGGACAGGGATTGACCGGCGTTGGCCTGACGCAGCCAGAGCTTGAGCCGGATCAGCGGCTCGGGGCAGCGCCAGGGGGTCAGGTCGAGGTATTCCATGGAGGCTCCATCGCGCGTGAGGCGGCTATTATGGCCGTGATGAGAGCGCGAAACAACGCTTGTAGCCCTTGATGGGCAAGGGTATTCTGCCGGTGTCCCGGTAGGGTCTGATTGGAGATAGAGATAACGTGGCACGCTTTTCCCCCCTGATGGCATCGCTCCCCCTGCTGGCTTCCCTGATGGGTGCCACTTTCCATGCCCAGGCCAACAACCAGCTTCCCGACATCGGCACCGCCGGGGTGGCCGCCCTGCCCATCGAGCAGGAGGTGCGCTACGGCAACGCCTTCATGCGCTTTGCCCGGGCCGGCTTGCCGATCATCGATGATCCCGTCTTGAGCCAGTACATCGACGATCTGGGCCAGCGGCTGCTCTCCAACGCCGACGGCGTGCGTTTCCCGTTCACCTTCTTCCTGATCAACGACCCCAGCATCAACGCGGCCGCCTTCCTCGGCGGGCGGGTCAAGGTGCACACCGGCCTGTTTCTCTATGCCGACAGCGAGAGCGAACTCGCCTCGGTACTGGCGCACGAAATCACCCACGTGACCCAGCGCCACATCGCCCGCTACATGGAAGCGCAGGCGAGCAGCTCCGCCATGACCCTGGCCGGGCTGGTGGGCTCCATCGCACTGGCGGTGATCAACCCCACCGCGGGCATCGCCGCGCTGCAGACCACGCTCGGTCTCTCCATGCAGTCGGCCATCAACTACACCCGCGACAACGAATACGAAGCGGACCGGATCGGCATGAAGACCCTCTACGACGCCGGTTTCGATCCCATGGGCATGGCCAACTTCTTCCAGAAGCTGGCGGCCGAGTATCGCTACGCCAGCAAGCCGCCTGAGATGCTGCTGACGCACCCGCTGCCGGAGACCCGGATCAGCGAGGCGCGTGCCCGGGCGGGCAGCTATGGCCGTCGGGATCTGCCGCCGAGTCTCGACTTCTGGCTGGCCAAGGTGCGCATTCAGGTGCGTTTTGGCACCGAGAGCCCGCAGGCCCTGCTCACCTATTTTGACAACCGCCTGCAGAAGGGGGACTACCCGCTCAAGGATGCGGCCACCTACGGCAAGGCGCTGGCGCTGCTGCAGCTCAAGCGCACCGACGAGGCCGACGCCCTGATGCAGGAGCTGGCGACTCGTCATCCTGAAGATCTGTTCGTGGTGGATGCCCTCACCGACATCGACTTGGCCAAGGGGCGCAGCGCCCAGGCCATCGCCCGGCTCGAGAAATTCCGCACCCGCATGCCGGACAACGAGGTGGTGGTGGTGAACCTCGGCAACGCCTATCTGGAAGGGGGCAATTACAAGAAGTCCATCGCCATTCTCGACCCCTATGCCCGCGAGCACGAAGAGAACAATCTGGCCTGGAGCCTGCTCTCCGATGCCTATCGCAAGGCGGGCAGGATGACCGATCTGCACATGGCGCGGGCCGAGATGCTCTCCCTGCGCGGTGACTACCAGGCAGCCATCGACGAGCTGATCGTGGCGCGCGGCACCACCAACGATAAGTTGACCCTGGCCAGACTGGAGGCGCGCATCACCGAGCTGGAGCGGGCCAAGAAGGATCTCGACAGCCTCAAGGGCTGACGGGCCAGCGGCTCTCATTCACGACAAGGGCGCACCTCGGTGCGCCCTTGTCGTTTTATGATGACGAAGTGAATGGCGGGAACGCCAGCCGGCTGGCTTTTTCGCAAGGGTTTGGGCGCTCAGCGGCCAATCGGTTTGACGGATGCCCTGAGGGCTTCGAGTCGCGATGGGGTGAACTCGCCCACCAGGGTCTGCTGGAGCTTGCCCTCACCATCGAGCAGATAGCTGGTGGGCAGCCCGGCGGGGTGGGGGAAGGGGAGGCTCGCCTCCTGCCGGGCGATGAGCAGCGGCACCTTGATGTGGTACTGCCCGGCCAGTTTGGCGAGCTCGGCCGGGGTGGCCGGGTCGTAGTTGACCATCACCACGGTGATCTGCCCCTCATGAGTCAGCGCCTCCAGCAGCGGTATCTCCCGCAGGCAGGGGGCACACCAGGGGGCGAAGTAGTTGACCAACAGCGGCTTGCCGGCAAAGTCGGTCAGGGCCACCGGCTGGTTCTGGCTGTCGGTGAACGGAGGGGCCGGGCTGCAGGCTGTCAGCAGGCCGGCCACAATCAGCCAACAAATTCGTTTCAATTCCTGCACTCTCGCGCTTACCCTGACCATCAGTTTCCCCTACAATAGCGCCGTTTCTTGTCCCATCTTGCGATTAATCAGGGAGTTATCATGAGCGAGACCCAAATCTACCACAATCCGCGCTGCTCCAAGAGCCGTGAAACCCTGGCCTTGCTGGAACAGCACGGGATCGCCCCGGATGTGGTGCTCTATCTGGAGCAGGCCCCGAGCGAGGCAGAGATCCGCACCCTGCTGAGCCAGCTGGGGTTCAGCGATCCGCGTCAGCTGATGCGCACCAAGGAAGAACTCTACAAGGAGCTGGGTCTTGGCGAGGTGAGCGGCGATGACCTCATTCGCGCCATGCACCAGCATCCCAAGCTCATCGAGCGGCCCATCGTGATCAAGAACGGTCAGGCCCGCATCGGTCGTCCGCCCGAGCAGGTGCTGGAGATCCTCAAGTGAGCACCCGCTTCGCCCGCCTGCTGACCTTGGTCGGCTTCTTCGGCCTGCTGGGCTGGGTCATCCTCTGGCATCTGTGGCTCTCGCCCCACCCGGATCTCAACCCCTGGTTGCTGCCGGTGATCTGGACGGTGCCGCTGCTGTTCCCGCTCAAGGGGATCGTGCAGGGCAACCCCTACACCCACGCCTGGGGCAACTTCGTGCTGATGCCCTACTTCCTGCACGCCCTGACCCTGATCACCACGGATGAGGGGGAGCGGTGGCTGGCGGTGGTGGAGCTGGTGTTCACCGTGTTCGCCTTCATCGGCACCATCTATTACGCCCGCCTGCGCGGCCGCGAGCTGGGCCTGAGCATTCGCAAGAAGAAGGGTGAGCCTTCAGCGCAAGACCACTGAGGCCCGCGTCAGCGCGCCTGCTCTGTGCAAACCGGACCTTGAGTCCGGTTTTTTTATGGATGTGCAGCCCCGACACGACCGGGGTTGACGTGACTGCAGGTGGGTTAAAATATTGCTGGCAACGCAGATGTCCGCTGTATCTCGCTGATCTTGCAGCAACTATGTCGACATGATCACATCTTGACCGCCGCGAGGTGGGAGGGGGGCGGGCAGCTGACTATCCTCATTAAGCTCCCATACAGCGGTAGCCGTTAGCCTGTCGTTTTCACCAGTCTTGAGTGATGCATCCTATGAAACGCCAATCCCGCCCCTTGCTCCAGAAAACCCTGTTGGCCTTGACCATGGCCCTGTCGGTCAGCTCGCTGGCCGATGCCTGCACCCGCGCCGTTTATCAGGGCGACGGCGGTTTGGTGGTGACCGGCCGTACCATGGACTGGCGCGCCGCCATGCCGACCAACCTCTGGGCCTTGCCGCGCGGCATCGACCGGAGCGGGGCGGCCGGTCCGCACTCCATGACGTGGAACGCGCGCTATGGCTCCCTGGTCGCCGCGGGGTTTGACGCGGGTACCGCCGATGGCATGAACGAAAAGGGGCTGGTGGCCAACCTGCTCTACCTGACCGAGTCCGAGTATGTGACTCCGAGCGACAAGGATCCGCGCAAGACGCTCTCCATCTCCCTCTGGGCCCAGTATGTGCTGGACAATTTTGCCACCGTCAGCGAGGCGGCCGCCGCTTTGTCGAAGGACGAGTTCTATGTGGTGACCACTCTGACGCCGGATGGCAAGCCGGGCCAGCTGCACCTCTCCATTTCGGATGCCAGCGGTGATTCGGCCATTTTCCAGTACGTGGATGGCAAGCTGCAGATCCACCACGACCGCAGCTATCAGGTGATGACCAACTCCCCCGTGTTCGACAAGCAGCTGGCACTCAATGAGTACTGGGAGGAGATAGGCGGGCTCACCATGCTGCCGGGCACCAACCGGTCGGCGGATCGTTTCGCCCGGGCCTCTTTTTATATCAAGACCCTGCCCAAGACGGATCAGGCCAATGAGGCCGTGGCCGGTGTGATGAGCGTGATGCACAACGTCTCGGTGCCCATGGGGATCAGCACACCGGATCAACCCAACATCTCCACCACCCTGTGGCGCAGCGTGTCGGATCAACAGCATCGCCGCTACTTCTTCGAGCTGACCCATCTGCCCAACACCTTCTGGGTGAGCATGGACCAGCTGGACTTGAGTGTTGGCGCCCCGGTCAAGAAACTCCCGCTGACCGAGCGTCAGCTCTATGCGGGGGAAACGGCGGACAAGTTTGTGCCGGCCAAGGCGTTCACCTTCCTGCCAGCCACGCCAGGGGCCTGATGAAGCGTTGGTAGAAGGCCCCTCGCGGGGCCTTTTTTATGGCCGCAAGCCGGGGTGGCCGCCGGTCTCGCGATAGTGGGCCAACTGCTGCACGCTGTGGCTCATCAACTGGGGGTAGAAGCGCAGAAAACCCGCCTCGCACCCTTGCCATTGCGCTTGCTTGAGGGTGAGCAGCGCATCGCCGAGCGGCAGGGGGCGACGCAGCCGGCGGCCGATGCCGTTGAGGGCCTGCGCCAGCCCCTCTTTGTGCTGATAGGAGGCGATCCAGTTCTGCTCCGCCATCCGTCTGAGGGGCAGCGGCAACCCATCCGGCAGGCGGTCCGCATCCACCAGCAGGTGCCGGTAACTCTGCTGCAGGAAGCGGGGCAGGGCCTCGTCATGAAACTGCGGCCAGTGCAGGCTGAGCCAGTGGTCGTAGAGCATGTCCACCAGGATGCCGCCAAAGCGGCGCCAGGGGGCCTCGAAGCAGGCCACCGCTGCCCTGTGTTCGGGGTGACTGTCGGTGAAGGCATCTATCTTGCGGTGCAGCCAGATCCCCTCGTCGAGTTCGGTGCCGAGCGTGCTCGGCAGGGCGCCCTTGACGAAATCTCCCAGCAGGTTGCCGGTGAGGGAGCTGTGGGTATGGGCTGCCAGATGCAGGTGAGCCAGATAGTTCATGAAGGGTGACGTCAGCCAGAGGGGATTGTCGCTGAGCCTAGCGGATCCGGCAGCCCTTGCCTACGGGAACGGGCGCTTGGCCGTGCGGAAGTGCTTCCCTCCATGACCGCCGGCTGGGTAGAGTGCAGCATGGCTGGCGCGTTGTGGCGCCCATCATCATCACGAGGAGCATGCACATGTTGACCCTGATCGAGGGCGCCGAACTCTATGGCCCGACTGCGCTGGGCCGCCAGGATCTGCTGGTGGCCGATGGCCGCATCGCCTGGCTCGGCCGAGGCTTGTCAGTCCCCGCCGACTGGCCGCTGACGCGGGTGGATGGCCGCGGCCGCTATCTGGTGCCCGGGCTGGTGGATCCGCTGGCCCACATTACCGGCGGTGGTGGTGAGGGGGGCTTTGGTTTTCGCACGCCGGAGCTGGCGGCAAGGGAGGCGCTGAGCGCAGGGGTTACTACCCTGGTGGCGGCGCTCGGTACCGACAGCCTGACCCGCAGCCCGGCTCAGGTGCTCGGCAAGGTGCGCGAGTTTCGCGCCGCCGGGGTGAGCGCCTTCATGTATACCGGCTCCTACCATCTGCCGGTCAAGACCCTCACCGGCACGGTGGAGTCCGACATCATGCTCATTCCCGAGGTACTGGGAGTGGGGGAGCTGGCCATCAGCGACCACAGATCCAGTGCGCCGACCCACGACGAGCTGGCCCGCCTGGTGAGCGAGGCGCGGGTAGCCGGGCTGCTTGCCGGCAAGAGCGGGGTCAGCTTCTTTCATCTGGGGGACGGGCGCGGGGCGCTGGCGCCGTTGCGGGCCCTGCGCGATGGCACCGACATCCCGCTGCGCCAGCTCTATCCCACCCACTGCAACCGCAACCCCTGGCTGTTTGCCGAGGCCATCGAGTGGGGGCGGGCCGGCGGCTGGGTCGACCTCACCACGTCGAGCTTTCCGGACTTGCTGGACGATGGCGAGCGGCTGGCGGCCGACGCCCTGGTGGAGCTGCTGGCGGCCGGGGTACCCGCCGATCGTATCAGCTTCAGCTCGGACGCCAACGCCAGCCTGCCGCGCTTCGATGGCGAGGGGCGTCTCATCGAGCTGCGCTGCGGCCAGATAGACAGCCTGTGGCAGGCGCTGGTGGAGGCTTGTGGCAAGGGGGTCGCGCTGGAGGTGGCGCTGGCAGTAGTGACGGCCAATCCGGCCAGGGCACTGGGGCTGGCGACCAAGGGCACGCTGGCGGTGGGGCAGGATGCGGATCTGCTGCTGATCGACCCCGATACGCTTACCATCGAGCGGGTGATGAGCGGCGGTTGCTGGCGCACCTGAAGGCTGCGAGTTGACGGGGAGCCTGTTACACCCGGTTCCCCTCTTTTAAACGACAAGCCCGGCAGCAGTGCCGGGCTTGTCGTTGTTGGCGATGGGTGGCTCAGGGGCAATCAGATGGCGAGGAAGCCCAGGATCAGGATGGGGCCGAGCAGGCTCAGGATAAAGCCGGAGACGATGGCCACCGGTACCACCTGGATGCCGCCGGATTTCTGGATGACCGGCAGGGTGAAGTCCAGCGCCGTGGCGCCGCCATAGCCGATGGCGGCGGAGGGGTGGCGACGCATCAGCATCGGAATGATCAGGATGGCGATGAGCTCGCGGCCCAGATCGTTGATGAAGGCGGCGGAGCCCAGTACCGGCCCCAGCTTGTCGGCCACCAGGATGCCGGAGAGCGAATACCAGCCGAAGCTGGAACTGAGGGCCAGGCCGTGGGTCAGCGGCATGTCGAGCAGCTGGGCGGCCAGCAGGCTGCCAAGCCAGCTGCTGAGGATGACGGTGACGGCGATCTTCATGCCCCAGGGGTTGAGCAGGATCTGGCGCAGCCGCATGCCAGAGTTGCGCATCTGCACCCCGATGAGAAACAGCAACAACATCAGCGCCCACTCGCTCCACTTGTCGATGGGCAGGGCGCGCAGGTCGACCAGCAGCCCCAGCAAGACGCCGCCCAGTACCACGAAACAGAGCTGCAGCGACTCCCACAGCAGGTGCAGCTTGCTCGGCATCTGGCCGTCGCTGGCCTCGTGGGTGGGGGGCGAGCGCCTGTCCAGCCACCAGAGGGCCAGCAGGTTGCACAGGGTAATGGCGGCGAGCATCACCCCGGCCACCTTGAAGATCACCGCCAGATTGCTGCCGAGGTTCTCCACGTAGGCGAGCCCCAGCCCCATCAGGAACAAAATGAGATAGACCATCTTGCCCAGCGATTGATTGACCAGCTTGATCAAACGGGCAGAAGATAGGGGTACCAGATAGCCGATTACCAGCGGCAGCAGGATCAGCAACACATTGAGCAACATCGGGGCCTCGATCACAAAAACTGACAAAAATGACACCTTATCATCACTTATTGGGCCTGTGTCACATATTTGTGTGTTTGCCTGCTCCATCCGGAGCTTTTTTATCAATATGTTATGTTTTTGGTGCGAAAGGAGGCCCGCTGTTGGGGCGCCGGCCCATTCTGGTGCAGCCAGAACGGGGTCTGACAGGCCCATTTTTCAACAGGATGCGTGTACTGCATGGTTGAATAAAGTCAATCTGGGTGGCTTGCGGCCAAAACGTAGGAATCTTCTTGCCAGCCTTGCGCTGGGGGTATAAAAAGGCGGTGTTGTCAGGCAGGGGTGGTTAGCGTTTTATGCAGACAAAGTGCTGAAAAATACCTGTTTGGCCAATAAAAATACAGACAAAACACCAAAGACCTCGGTTCTGTATTGTTTTTTAACTATCTGAGTGATATTTTCGCTGAAGGTTGCCATCGGTTAACTTTTTGTTAAATAAGCGATGGCGTGAGTCACGCCCCAGCGGCGTCTAGGGACAGACAAGGTTGTAATGGATGAGCGACGTTGCCGCACTGGAAGTTCGTGATCTGCACAAGTATTTCGGCACCCACGAAGTGCTCAAGGGCATCGATATGACCGCCCACAAGGGGGATGTCATCTCCCTTATCGGCTCCTCCGGTTCGGGGAAGTCGACCTTTCTTCGCTGTATCAATCTGCTGGAAACACCCTCTTCCGGCACGGTTTCCCTCCATGGCGAACTTATTCGCATGAAAACCAACCGGGCCGGTGAACGGTTGCCGGAGGACGTGCGCCAGGTGGAGCGCATTCGCAGCCGCTTGGCCATGGTGTTTCAAAGCTTCAATCTCTGGTCCCACATGACCATCATGCAGAACATCATCGAGGTGCCGATCCAGGTGCTCAAGGTGCCCCGCGCCGAGGCGATGGCCAAGGCGGAACACCTGCTCAACCGGGTGGGTCTGTGGGAGCGGCGCGACTACTACCCAGGTCACCTCTCCGGCGGCCAGCAGCAGCGGGCGGCCATTGCCCGGGCGCTGGCGGTGGAGCCCGAGGTGATGCTGTTTGACGAACCCACCTCGGCGCTCGATCCCGAGCTGGTGGGCGAAGTGCTCGGCCTGATGCGCGAGCTGGCCGAAGAGGGGCGCACCATGCTGGTGGTGACCCATGAGATGTCGTTTGCCCGCGATGTGTCGAACAAGGTAATGTTTTTGCATCAGGGCCGTGTGGAGGAGGAGGGCAATCCCAAGGAGATCTTCGCCCATCCCAAGTCCGAACGGTTCAAGCAATTCATCTCCTCCATCTATTGATGGCCGGGGCTGATCCCCAATAATCTGCAATTGCAACAGTCGATGATTTTATCAAGGAGAGATACATGAACAAGCTGATGCTGGCGACCGCCATAGTCACTGCCCTGTCTTCCGGCAGCCTGATGGCCAAGGAGTGGAAAGAGGTGCGGATCGGGGTGGAAGGTGCCTATCCCCCCTTCTCCTGGACCGAGCCGAGCGGCGAGGTGAAAGGTTTCGACATCGACATCGCCAACGCCCTGTGCGAGGAGATGAAGGTGAAGTGCACCCTGATCAAACAGGACTGGGACGGCATCATTCCGGCGCTGCTGTCGCGCAAGTATGACGCCATCATCGCCACCATGGACATCACCGAAGAGCGCAAGAAGAAGGTGGACTTCACCCAGAAGTACCAGCACATTCCGGCCCGCTTCGCCGCCAAGAAGGGCACCGAGATCAAGCTCGACAAGGAGTTCATGAGTGGCAAGACAGTGGCCGTGCAGCGCGCCACCTCCATGGACACCTACATCACCGACAACTTCCCCAACGCCACCATCAAGCGTTATGGCACTGCAGACGAGGCCTATCTCGATCTGAAATCCGGCCGGGTTGACTACGTGATGGCCGACTCCGCCGCCATCAGCGACGGCCTGCTCAAGAAAGAGGGTGGCGATGCGTTCGAGTTCATCGGCCCGAAACTGACCGATCCCAAGTGGTTTGGCGAGGGTGCCGGCATCGCGGTGCGCAAGGCCGACAAGGATCTGAAAGAGAAATTCAACGCCGCCATCCTGGCGCTGCGTGCCAACGGCAAGTACAAGGCGATCAACGACAAGTACTTCGACTTCGACGTGTACGGCGAGTAACCCCGAAGGCGCGCTACCCCGGTAGCCGCCGGCGCAATTGCGGCGAATCATCACGACAGGTTGACCCTAGTCTGTAGTCATCGGGCCCGTTGTCTCTCGCAAGGGAGCGATGGGCCCGCTTAGTTGCAATGGAGCTGCATGTGTTTGGTTTGAAAGGATATTGGGACGGGAGATCCCGCTCAATGAGTTGCAATGGAGCCGCATATGTTTGATTTGAAAGGATACGAAACCTCCCTGCTGGAGGGGGCCTGGGTCACCCTGGAAGTGGCGCTGGCCTCCCTGCTGCTGGCGCTGGTGCTCGGCATGCTGGGGGCGCTGGCCAAGCTCTCCCCTTATAAATGGGCCCGTGGTTTTGCCACCGCCTACACCACCGTCATTCGCGGCATTCCCGATCTGGTGCTGATGATGCTGCTGTTCTTCGGCGGCCAGGTGCTCATCAACAACCTCTGTACCTGGGTCAACGAGAGCTACAACAACTACCTGCTGGCGAGCAATCCCAACCAGGAGTGGGTCTCCCTGCTACCCGATTACATCGACATCAGCCCGTTTGCGGCCGGGGTGGCCACCATCGGCTTCATCTTCGGCGCCTATATGACCGAGACCTTCCGCGGCGCCATCCTGGCGGTAGACAAGGGCGAGCTGGAAGCGGCCCGCGCCTTTGGCATGCGGGCAACCCAGGTGTTTGTGCGGATCCTGTTTCCCCAGATGATGCGCCACGCCCTGCCGGGGTTTGGCAACAACTGGCTGGTACTGCTGAAAACCACGGCGCTGGTCTCCATCATCGGGCTCGATGACATGGTGCGCAAAGCGTCCCTGGCAGCGGGTTCGACCCAGCTGCCCTTCACCTTCTACATGGCGGTGGCCCTGATCTTCCTGATCTTCACTGCGGTCTCCACCTCGGCACTGAAATGGGCCGAGCGTCACTATGCGATAAAGACGAGGTAAGCCATGGATTTCTCAATCATTCTCACCGAATGGCCCACCTACTGGCAGGGCCTCTACACCACGGTACTGCTGGTGGCGGCGTCCTTGATCCTCGGGCTGATGTTGGCGGTGCCGCTCGGTATCCTGCGCAACAGCCGCAACTGGCTGATCAAGGGGCCGATCTGGGCTTATATCTACTTCTTTCGCGGCACCCCGCTGCTGGTGCAGCTGTTCATCATCTACTACGGCGCCGCCCAGTGGGAGTGGCTGAAAAACAGCGTTGCCTGGGATCTGTTCGCCGAAGCCTGGTTCTGCGCCTTGCTGGCGTTCACTCTGAACACCGGGGCCTACACCGCCGAGATCGTGCGCGGCGCCGTACTCAACATGCCCAAGGGGCAGATTGAAGCGGCCAACGCCTTTGGCATGACTCGCTGGCAGACCCTGACCCGGATCATTTTGCCCAACTCGTTTCGCCGGGCACTGCCGGCCTACAGCAACGAGGTGATCTTCATGCTGCAGGGCTCGGCGGTGGCGGGCATCATCACCATCGTCGATCTGACCGGCGCCGCGCGGATCATCAACTCCCGCTACTACAGCCCGTTCGAGGCGTTCCTGACCGCCGGCCTGCTCTACATGCTGCTGACTTTTGTCATCGTCTGGCTGTTCAAGAAGTGGGAAGCACGCTGGCATGCCCACCTGCGTCCCCGCACCGTGTAAACGCCATAAAAAAAGCCCGCAATTGCGGGCTTTTTTGTCGCTGCGTGTTGCTTAGCGGCCCAGGTATTCCCGGTCGAAGAAGGTGTTGACCCAGTGGGGGCGGTAGATGGCGAGCAGGGTCATGGTCATGCCGTTGAGCAGGGCTTCAGGGAAGAGCAGCAGCGGCCAGATGGAAAGATAGTCGGCGCTGATGGTGTACCAGGGGTAGGTGTCGCTAAGGCCCATCAGGAGGGCACTGGCCACCACCTTGACCGAGATGGAGAGGGCGCCGCCAAGAAAGGCCACCACGAACAGGTAGACGAACAGATGGCGCGGCAGCCAGGCCCAGCTGGCCAGAAACAGCAGCCAGGTGGTGGCGACCGGCAAGGCCACGCCGATGAGGGCCTGCCAGCCGATCTCGGCCAGCGGGATGACGCCAAAATAGCTGAGCACCAGCAGGGTGAGGCAGGGGGCGAGCAGGGCGAGACGCCAGCCCAGCAGCAGGGTCAGGCTGGTGAGGCCGAGAAAGTGCACGTCCAGTCCCTCGTGCAGGCCGGCCCGCAGGGTCCAGAGCGGCACCAGCACGATGGCGCCGCCGAGGCAGAGATGCTGGTAGAGCGGATTGTGGTAGAGGGTGCGCAGCAAGGTGCCGCGCAGGCTGAATATGAGCAGCAGTACCCAGAGCAGCAGGGCGGCGGCTTGTCCTTCACTCATGGCAGATCCTTGTCCGGTGACGGCATGCAGGTGGGCGAAGCCCGATGTGAAAGGGGCCGGCGTTTTCCCGGCCAGCCCCTGAGCTATCAGTATTTGACGTTGTTGTGGTACTTGGCGAGGATGCCCTGGACGCGGTCCATGGTCTCCTTGCTGGGCGGCTTGATCCCGTTGAGGTCATAGGTGTCGCCCAGTACGTCCCACTTGTGCTTGCCAAGTTCGTGGTAGGGCAGCAGCTCCACCTTCTCGACGCACTCTCCCAGTTCGGCGATGAACTGGCCGAGCCCTTCGGCGCTCTCGTCGTCGTCCGACCAGGTCGGCACCACCACGTAGCGGATCCACATGGTCTTGCCCTTGGCAGCCAGATAGCGGGCAAACTCCAGGGTGTACTTGTTGCTGACGTGGGTCAGCGGAATGTGCTTGTCGTCGTTGATCTGCTTGATGTCGAGCAGCACCAGATCGGTATTGTCGAGCACCTTGTCGAGCTGCTCGTCGTAGTGGCGCACGAAACCGTTGGTGTCGAGGCAGGTGTGGATGCCCTTCTCCTTGCAGGCGGCGAACAGTTCGGCGATGAAATTTTGCTGCAGCATGGCTTCGCCACCGGAGGCGGTGACGCCACCACCCGAGGCATTCATGAAGTGACGATAGCTGGTGATGTCGCTCATCAACTCCGGCACTGTCACCTCGCGGCCGCCCTGGGTGTCCCAGGTGTCGCGGTTGTGGCAGTACTTGCAGCGCATCAGGCAGCCCTGCATGAACACGATGAAGCGTATTCCGGGGCCATCGACGGTGCCGCAGGTTTCAACGGAATGGATCCGGCCAATGACCCCGGATGCATCGGCGGTCACACTGGTTTCAGCGGCGGTGGCGCTGACTTCGACAGCGGGGATCCGATTAATGACAGACATAGACGACTCCAATGATTCGAGCAGGCCGTTATTTTATTACATAAAGCCCTATAAATCCTACATGTTTAGCCCGGTACCGCGGCACCCAGCAGGCTCTCTAGGGCTTTGGCGGTGAGCGGCCGGCTGGTCAGGAAGCCTTGATAATGCTGGCATCCGAGGGATTTGAGGATGGCGAGCTGCTCTTCGTCCTCCACCCCTTCGGCGGTGACGGTAAAACGAAAAACCTTGGCCAGTTCCAGGATCGCCTTGACGATGGCCTTGTCCTGTTCGCTGTGTACCAGGGTCTGAATGAAGCTTCTGTCTAGCTTCACCTCGTCCGCCGGCAGGTCGCGCAGATAGGCGAGCGACGAGTAGCCGGTGCCGAAATCATCGATGGAGAGCAGGATGCCGAGCTCCTTGAGCTGGCGCATTCTGGCGATGCTCTCCAGCCGGTTCTCCAGCACCACGGATTCGGTCACCTCCAGCAGCAGGCGGGAGGGGGGCACCCCGGTATCGCGCAGTATGTATTCCACCTGCTGCACGAAGCCGACGGTGTGGAACTGGCGGGCGCTGACGTTGACCGACAGATGGGGAATGGCCAGCCCGCGGTTGAGCCAGAAGCTGTACTGGGCGCAGGCGGTCTTCATCACCCAGTAGCCGATGTCCTGGATGAGGCTGGTCTCCTCGGCGATGGGGATGAACTCCGCCGGTGGCACCATGCTGCCGTCGCTGCGTTGCCAGCGCAGCAGCGCCTCGATGCCGGACAGTGCACCGTTATCGACCCGGTATTGCGGCTGATAGTGCAACTGCAGCTCGTGGTGGCGCAGGGCGTCGCGCAGCTGGTTGTTGAGCGCCAGCTTGCTCTTCTCCTTCTCCGCCATCGCCTCGCTGAAGAACACATAGTTGCCCTGGCCGGATCGCTTGGCCATGTGGGTGGCGGTGTCGGCCTGCTGCATCAGCACCAGGTGATCCTTGTCCTCGCTGGAGAAGAGGCTGATCCCCACCGAGGCGCTGCAGTGCAGCTTGTGATCCTCGATGTCGAACGGAATGCGAAACAGCCCCATCAGCTCGCGGGCGAAGTGCTCGGCCAGGATCTTGGCGGTGACATAGCCCTGGCCCAGGGCGCTGAACAGCAGGGCGAATTCGTCACCCGAGATGCGGGCCAGCACCAGGTTGTCCTGCGGCAGCCCCTTGAGCCGCTCCACCACCGCCTGCAACAGCAGATCGCCGCAGGCATGGCCGAGGGAGTCGTTGATCGACTTGAAGTTGTCCAGATCCACCAGCAGCAGGGCGCCCCACTGGCCGCTGGCCTCCTGCAGGGTACGCTGCATGATATCGTTGAGGCTGCGGCGGTTGTAGAGGCCGCACAGATCGTCGTAATAGGCGAGCTGCTCGATGTGGCGCGCCGCCTCCTTCTCCTTGCTGATATCGTAGAAGCTGCAGACGTAGTGGCTGATCTCGCCGTGCTCGTCCTGCACCCCGCTCACCATCAAGCGCACCGGGAACAGGTGGCCATCCTTGTGCAGGCAGCGCTCTTCCCCCATCCAGAATTCCTGGGCCGCCACGGCTTGGCGCACGTCCTGCTTCAGGTGATCGCCATAGTAGGTGGGCCTGAGCCGGACGATATGCTGGCCGATCATCTCATCGTCGGCAAAGCCGGTGATGCGGGTAAAGGAGTTGTTGACCTTGAGGATGATCCCCTTGTGATCCATCACCAGCAGGCCGTCGTGGGTATTGAAAGCCACCTCGGCCAGCCGCAAGGCTTCGTCGGCGGCCAAGCGCTGTAGTTCGACGGCGGCCCGCTCGTGCTGGCTGCTGAGGGCATCGAGCAGCGGCATGGGGTCGGCCAGCGGCGTGTCGAGCAGCAGGGTGAGCTGGCCGATGGGGGCACCGTGCTGGCCGTGCAGCGGAATGCCGACATAGACGGGGGAATTGAGTGCCAGCAGCTGGCTGGCCTGGGGATAGCGCAGGGGCAGGTCTTCCACATAGACCGCCTGGCCGTGCTGGAACAGCTCCTGGCCGGGGCCCGGGTCCATCTGGATGGGTTTGAGCACCGAGAAGGTCTCTCCTTCCAGCACGCAGCGCGGGATCATCCACAGCTCCTGGCCGCGGGGCTGGTACTCGCCGATCCAGCCGATGCGGGCACCGCTGACGCTCATGCCCCAGCGCACCAGCGCGCGGCAATAGGCGATGCCGGTCAGCAGGGTGAGCTCGGCCGGCAGGGCCAGCACAGGGTTGTGCACAGGTTCGGGGAGCGGTTGCCAGTGGCCGAGCAGCTGGGCGCTGTGCCGCACCAGTTGCAGCATCTCTTCACTGAGGGGGGTGGCGTTGAGGTATTCGAGGCTCAGCACGCCGATGAGTTTTTCCTGCTCCAGCAACGCGCCGTCCAAGCGCGAGCTCACCCCCGCATTGGCCAGGTAGTAGTGCTGGCTCAGCATGGGTTGGTGCGCCGCCTCCGAAAAGCTCAGGGACTTGCGGGTGCGCAGGGCGCGGATGTAGCGGCTGTCGCCGCGAATGGCGGCCACTTCGTCGGCCCCCAGGGTGAAGACCGGGGTCAGCTGTTCGCTGCCGAGGGGGCCGTTGGCCTGATAGTGCCAGAGGATGAGGCGATCGGCCCCCAGACTCTCTTTGAGGGTCTCCAGCATGGCGGCAAACTGCTGTTGGCTCGCCATCTGGCTCAGGCGCGGCAGGTGCAGCGCCAGATCGGCCACTGGCTCCTGGCGCAGGGTCTGCAGGCAGATGAGCCAGAAGGCATCTTGTTCGTGGGAGAGGGCGACGTGCCACTGCTGGCCGGCAAAGCGCAGCACCAGCTTGCCGCCCTGGCCGCTGGTGAGCGCCTGCTCGATGGGCAGGCGCAGCGCATCCGGCAACTGGGCCGGCCAGGGGCCTCTGGGCTCATCGAGCCAGTAGAGCGGGGTTTGCATCACATCGGTCAGGGCGACCAGCCGCTGGCTGCGCACGTCCAGACGAAAGAACAGCGGTGTCTGGCTGGCAGAAGAAAGGTGACTGAGCGCGGTTGACGACATGAACTGATAACATCCTGTTGAACGACTGTCGGGTGGCAAGAATACTGCAAAATCGGTACAAACAAAATTTCATTGAATTCTAAATTAGAACACACTAATTTAATGGCAATCTGTCGTTGACTGGAGTCTTGCTGATGAAACGGATCCTGATTGTAGGCGGTGTGGCCGGTGGAGCCTCTGCGGCGGCCAGAGCCCGCCGTCTGAGCGAAGAAGCGGAAATTGTGATGTTCGAGCGGGGCGAGTTCGTCAGCTTCGCCAACTGCGGGCTGCCTTATCACATCGGTGGTGACATCCCCAACCGGGATGCCCTGCTGTTGCAGACCCCCCAGAGCTTCAAACGCCGTTTCAACGTGGATGTGCGGGTCTTTCACGACGTCATCGAAATAGACAAGGCGGGCAAGAGCCTGCTGGTGCGCAACCTGCTGACTGGCGAAGAGCGCCGTGAAGCCTATGACGTGCTGCTGCTGAGCCCGGGCGCGGCACCTATCCGGCCTCCGTTCCCCGGCATCGACAGCCCGGGTGTGCACACCTTGCGCAATATTCCCGACATGGACCGCATTCTGGCGGCGCTGGCGCACGATCAGCCGCGCCATGTCACCGTGGTGGGAGGCGGTTTTATCGGGCTGGAGATGATGGAGGCGCTGCACCAGCGCCAGCTGGATGTCACCCTGCTGGAGCTCTCCGATCAGGTGATGGCGCCGGTGGATAAAGAGATGGCCAACATGCTCCATGCCCGTATCCGGGAGGAGGGAATCGATCTGCGCCTGCGCACCGGCCTCTCGGCCATCGAGAGCCTGGATGTGCTGGCGGAAAAAATCGCTGCCGTGGCCACTGAACAACGGAGTGGATTACGCCTGACCTTGAGTGATGGCTCCCGGCTCGATACCGGCCTGTTGATCCTCGCCATCGGCGTCAAGCCCGAGACCCTGCTCGCCGCCAAGGCGGGGCTGGAGCGGGGGCCGCGCGGCGGCATCAAGGTGGACGCGGGCATGCGAACCTCGGATCCCTTTATCTATGCGGTGGGGGATGCGGTGGAGGAGACCGACTTCGTCACCGGCGAATCTGTGCTGATCCCGCTGGCGGGCCCCGCCAACCGGCAGGGGCGCATCGCCGCCGACAACATGCTGGGCCGAGCCGAAACCTACAAGAAGACCCAGGGTACTGCCATCTGCAAGCTGTTCGATCTGGCGGTGGCCAGCACTGGTCTCAACGAGAAGCGGTTGCTGCAACTGGGGCTGCCGTTCGAGAAGGCTTATGTCCACCCGGGCAGCCACGCCGGTTACTACCCCGGCGCCCACCCGGTCAGCCTCAAGCTGCTGTTTGCCCCGGATGGCAAGATTTACGGTGCCCAGGCCATCGGCAAGGACGGGGTCGACAAGCGCATCGACGTGCTGGCGGTGGCCCAGCGCGCCGGTCTCACCGTGATTGATCTGCAGGATCTGGAGCTCACCTATGCACCGCCCTTCGGCTCGGCCAAGGACGTGATCAACATGGCCGGCTTCGTGGCCAGCAACCACTTGAAGGGGGACACCCTGCTCTGCCACGCAGCCGAGGTTGAGGCTCGTCACCCCCATCAGCAGGTGCTGGATGTGCGCAATGGCCCCGAACTCGACAAATTGGGTCGCATCCCGGGGGCGATGCACATCCCGCTGGATGAGCTGCGCGGTCGCCTCCATGAACTGCCCAAGGACAAAGAGCTGCTCATCAGCTGCCAGGTGGGTTTGCGCGGTCACGTGGCCTGTCGCCTGTTGAGCCAGCACGGCTTCAAGGTCAAGAACCTCTCCGGCGGCTTCAAGACCTGGCAGATGGCGGTGATGGAGTAACTCGCCCGAGCCGCAAGAGAGCGCTGACCCCAGGGGCGGCGCTGTTGCATCTGGCGGGGGGAGCTTGCGTTTTAACTGCAATGAGTTTTGTGTCAAGCGAGCCTGATCCCTTATCCTGTTGGCTATTGCGCTGCACTGGCAGCGAGCCAATCAGGGATGACATTTATGCGCCGCGTCGACTCTCACCCTCGCCTCTCTCGTTCCTCACCGCAACAGACGGCCGTCCCCGGGCGCCGCTGGTCGGCCCTGCTACTGGCGGGATTCACGGCGCTGCTGCTGAGCGGCTGCGGCCCCGACAAGCCTGTCGCCAATACGCCGACCAATCAACCCGCTGCCGGGCAGGAGGCCGGGGCGCCGAGTGCAGTCGTGCAGGCCAATGCCCGCCAATATCGGGATGCCCCGGCACTGGCGCTGGTTTTCTCCGGCCCCCTGGCGCCGAAGGCAAACTGGCAGAGCTGGCTTTCGGTCAGTGAGGGAGGCAAGCAGGTGCAGGGGGAGTGGATCCTCGCCGACGATGGCCGCACCCTCTATTTCCCGAACGTTCAGCCCGATAAAAGCTATGAGGTGAGCCTCAAGGCGGGGTTGGGCCCATCCCCCCAGAGTTGGACCCTCAAGACCCGTCCGCTGGAGGCGGGGGCCTCCTTTACCGCCAGCGGCATGGTATTGCCGCTGCGCGACGAGCTGCGCCTGCCCATCAGCGCGGTCAACGTGGACGAGGTCAATATCGATTTCTTCCGGGTCGATGCGGAATATCTGCCCCGCTTCCTGGCGGAATATCGCCCCGGTGCCGGCATGGGCAACTGGGAGCTTGAACAGATCACCCAGCGGGCCAAGCGGGTGTTTAGCGGCCGCTACGCGCTGGAGCTCGATGCCAACCGGCGCGAGACCCGCCTCATCAATGTGAAGGAGCCGCAGTTGGCGGAGGCTGGCGTCTACTTTGCGGTGATGTCGCCTCTTGGCAACTACGACTGGCGCAAGGAGACCACCTATTTCGCGGTGAGCGACATGGGGCTCAGTGCCCGTCGTTACAGCGATCAGCTGGAGGTGTTTGTCAGCTCGCTGGCTACGGCTGATCCGCTCAAGGATGTGCAACTCTCCCTGCTCGATGAGAAGGGCAACCGGCTGCAGGTGCAAACCACCGATCCGCAGGGCCATCGCCGCTTCGATCAGGTGCAGGGTGCTCGCTTGCTGCTGGCTGAACAGGGCAAGCATCTGGCGGTGCTGCGCCTCGATGGCGCGGCGCTCGATCTCTCCACCTTCGATCTCGGCACCCAGCCCTGGCAGGCTCAGCAGCTTTATCTGTTCAGCGGGCGGGATCTCTATCGCCCCGGCGAGCGGCTCGACAGCGAGATCCTGCTCAAGGGACAGGATGGCCAGCTGCTGCCGGGCATGGCGGTGGAGCTGGAGGTGAAACAGCCGGACGGCCAGCTGCTCGAACAAAAGCGCCTGCTGCCCGATAGCCTTGGCGCCGCTCACTACGGCCTGCGCCTGCCGATTGATGCGCCGCTCGGGCGCTGGACCATCAACCTCAAGACCGCCGCCGGTAGCCGCTTCGAGTGGCCCTTTTTGGTGGAGGAGTTCTTGCCGGAGCGGCTGAAACTGCAGCTTGGCAAGGGGCCGGATGGTGAAGTGACAGATCTGGACGCCGCCCTCACTCTGCCGCTGCAAGGGGACTATCTCTACGGTGCGCCAGCGAGCGCCACCAAGGCCAAGGCCGAGGTGAAGTTAAGCCGCGCCACCATGCCCTTTACCCAGTGGCAGGAGTTTACCCTGGGGGACGTGCTGCTCGCCGAGCAGGCCAAGGATCTTGAACCGCGGAGTCTCACCCTCGATGCGCAGGGGAAGGGGACTTTTTCGCTGGCTGATGAGCTCGATGGGGTGCGCGCCCTCGGGCCGCTGGAGGTGGCCTATCGGGTGTCGCTCGCCGAGCCCGGTGGCCGCGCCGTCAATCGCAGCCGCACCCAGTATGGCTGGCCCATAGGCAGCCAGTGGCCGGCACTTAGGGCCGATTTCGTGGCGGATCGGGTGGAAGGGGGCAAGCCGCTCCCCTTCCAGATCCTCAACCTCGATGAGCAAGGCCAACCGGTGGCGGGGGCGGTGAAGGTGCGCCTTGTCAACGAGTACCGCGACTACTACTGGCACTACGCCGATGGGGAGGGGTGGAAGTACGAGTTCAACAGTCAGCCCTATCTGGAGCAGGAGCAGACCCTGCAGCTGGATGGCAAGGGGCCGACCCCGCTCACGCTGCCACTGGCGGCGGGCTGGTATCGATTGGAAGTGGAGAACAGTCAGGGCCATCAATCGAGCCTGCGGGTGGAGATCGGCAGTTACGCCTGGGGCGGCGGTGGCGAGCAGGCACGACCCGACAAGATTGCCATCACCCTCGACAAGCGGGCCTATCAGGCGGGTGACAAGGCCAAAGTGACCTTGGTTGCGCCACGCCCCGGCAAGGGGTTGCTGCTGGTGGAAGATGGCGACGGCCTGCGCTGGTGGCAGCGCATCGAGCTCAAAGGGGCCGGTGGCGATGCCAAGGATGCCCGCGGCGAATTCGAGATCCCGGTCAGCCCCGAGTGGCAGCGTCATGATCTGCATATCTCGGCCCAGATCGCCGCGCCAGACAGTGCCTCCAAGTCGGTCAGTAGCCAGCAGGGGCAGAGCCTGCGCTCGGTCGGTCTGGTGCCGCTCACGCTGGATCGGGAAGCGCGCCGTTTGCCGCTTACCCTGAGCGCGCCTGATAAGGCGGTGCCGCTCACGCGATTGGAAGTGACCGCCACCTCCACCCCCAACAGTCAGGGGCGGGTGGTGCTGGCCGCGGTGGATCGGGGTGTGCTCAATATCAGCGACTACCAGCCCCTCGACCCGTTCGAGATCTTCTTTGGTCGCAAGCGCTTCGCACAGGATTTGTTCGACAACTACGGCCAGGTGATCCCGCCGCAGGATGGCAAGCTGGCCCGCCTCAACTACGGGGGCGATCGGGCGCCGCTGAAAAAAGGCGGCGCGCTGGAGAGTCGGGTCGAGATCGCCGCGCTCTGGAGTGGCGAGGTGAGTTTTGATGAGAGCGGCAAGGCGGTGATCCCGCTCGATTTGCCCAACTTCAATGGCGAGCTGGCGCTGATGGCGCTGGCCTGGAATGAACAGCAGGTCGGTGAGGCCGAGCGCGCCGTCAAGGTGGTGGCGCCCTTGGTGGCCGAGATCGGCTGGCCGCGCTTTGGCGCCAGAGGGGATGAGACCCGGGCGCTGGTACAGCTGCGCAACATGAGCGGCGAGGATCAGACCCTCTCCCTTGCCTGGACCCTGAACGGTGGGCTCAAGGCAAACGGCGAGCTGCCCGGCACCCTTTCTCTTAAAAATGGCGAGGAGCAGTGGCTGACCCTGCCGCTCACCGTGACCGGGGCGAGCGGCGTGGCGAGCCTGCAGTTGGCGGCCAGCGGCAAGGATTTTGCCATCAGCCGCGACTGGTATTTGCCGCTACGCTCCCCCTGGCCGGCCGAGACTCGCCAGCGTTACCAGATGCTGGCCCCCGGTCAGCAGATGAGCTTTGCGCCAGCTGAGCTGGCCGGGCTGGATCGTGCCAACCTGCAGGGGCTGCTCAGCCTCTCCGGCACCCCGCCCTGGGATCCGGCAGCCCAGTGGCAGGCGCTGGCCGACTACCCCTACGCCTGTCTGGAGCAGACTCTGTCCCGTGCCTGGCCTTACTTGCTGACCACGGCGGATGAGCGCACCGCCTGGAGCAAACCCGCAGAGGGCAAGAAAGCGGCGAGTGAGGCGGATGTGCAGCGCGCCCTGCTGCAACGGCTGCAGCGGTTGCAACTGCCCAGCGGCGGCTTTGGCCTGTGGGATGGTCGCTCCGACGAGGAGCAGTGGCTCACCGCCTATGCCGCCGACTACCTGCTGGCGCGCAAGGAGGCGGGCGACGCCGTGCCGGAGGCGATGCTCAATCAGGCGCTGAACCGGCTGCAAAGCTATCTCACCGACAGCCAGTACGGCGAGCACTGGAGCAGTGCCCCCGAGCACAGCCGGCTGGCTTATCAGGCTTACAGCGCCTATGTGTTGGCCCGGGTGGGCAAGGCGCCACTCGCTACCCTGCGCCTTGTCTGGGAGCAGCAGGCCGATCACGCCCGCTCCGGCTTGCCGCTGCTCCACCTCTCCCTGGCCCTCTCGGCCATGGGGGATGAGCAGAATGCCGCCAAGGCCCTCCGCCGGGCGCAGACGATCGAGCGCGGTGACGACTATCTGGGGGATTACGGGTCGCCGCTGCGCGACCAAGCCCTTGAGCTCTCCCTGCTGCGCCAGCACAAGCTGGCTGCGGATCGCTGGCCCGCTCTCAGCGCCAAGGTGGCCGATACTCTGGCTCACCGTCAGTGGCTCAGCACTCAGGAGCGGCTCGCCCTGCTGCGACTCGCCCGCTTCGATCCGGCCGTCGACTGGCAGGCCAAGGTGACCTCCTCTCTTGGTAGCGAGTCCCTGAGCGGTTCGGCCCCGTTGCAACTGGGCGCCCCCGAGGCGCTGGCAGCCAGTGCGGTTACCAATGAGGGCAAGGGCTCCCTCTATGTGAAGCGCACCTTGATCGGTTACCCCGAGCAGGCTCCTACCCGGCTGAGCCAGGGGATAAGCGTGACCCGCAGCTGGTTCAATAGCGACGGCCAGCCGTTTGATCCCGCCAAGGTAAAGGTCGGCGATCTGGTGGTGGTGCGGCTCAACGTCAGCAGCGAATCGGCGGTGCCCGATGCCCTGCTGGTGGAGATGGTGCCCGCTGGCTTCGAGCTGGAGAACCCGACTCTTGGCAACAGCATCAAGCTCGAAGAGCTCTCCATTGAGGGGAAACCAGCGTGGCAGAGCGAGTGGAACGACTATCTCAAGCATCAGGAGTTTCGCGATGACCGCTACACGGCAGCGCTGGATCTAAGCGAGGGGAGCAACCAGCAACTGGTCTACCTGATGCGGGCGGTGACGCCGGGTCGCTATCAGGTGCCGCCGACCCAGGTGGAGGATATGTACCGCCCCGAGCTACGTGCCGTGGGTGAGGATATCCATGAGGTAACTATCTCTGAGTAGCTGGCGCTTGATGAGTCGCAGACGCCCTCTGAGCAACGTTCCTTCCAGTGAGCGGGTTCGCCCGCTCACTTTCTGGCAGCGTGGCTGGCTGAAATTAGTTCGCACTGGCCGCGCCGGCTGGCGCTGGCTTGGTCGTCTGCCACGCTGGCTACGTGTCTCGGTATTGGGGGTCATCACCCTATGCCTGTCGCTACTGGCGCTGGATCGCATTTTCCCGCCGCCGCCACTCGACCCGGCCTATGCGCGGGTGGTGCTCGATATGAAGGGGCGGCCGCTGCGCGCCTTTGCCGATACCAGCGGCGTGTGGCGCTACCCCGTGACCCTGGAGCAGGTCTCCCCCCGCTATATCGAGGCACTACTGGGCTACGAGGATCGCTACTTCTGGCGTCATCCCGGGGTCAACCCGGTGGCCATGGTGCGCGGCATCGGTCAGTGGCTGCGCTACGGGCGCGCCGTGTCGGGTGGCTCGACCCTCACCATGCAGGTGGCCCGCCTCATCGAGCCCTACCACAGAAGCGTGCCCGGCAAGCTGCGCCAGATGGCGCGCGCGCTGCAGCTGGAGTGGCACTACGACAAACCCACCCTGCTCACCGTCTACCTCAACCGGGCGCCGTTTGGCGGCAACCTAGAGGGGGTGCAGGCGGCAAGTTTTGCCTATCTCGGCAAGAGCGCCGCCAAGCTGACCTATGCCGAGGCTGCACTGTTGGCGGTGCTGCCGCAGGCTCCCAGCCGCAACCGGCCGGACCGGCATCCCGAGCGGGCCCGCACCGCCCGTGACAAGGTGATACAGCGGCTGGTAGCGCAAGGCGTCTGGCCCGAACAGGTGTGGCTGGAGGGGCGTATCGAGCCGGTGCTGGCTCGCGGTCACTTCACGCCGATGGAGGCGCCGCTGTTTGCCCGTCTCGCCGCCGACAATCAGGCGGGAGCGCTGGTGCACACCACCATTGACGGCGATCTGCAGCGCTGGCTGGAGGGGAGGGTGGCGAGTTATATCCGCCGCTTCCCCGAGCAGACCTCAGCGGCGTTGCTCTTGGTAGACAACAAAACCATGGCGGTACGCGCCTATGTGGGCAGCGCCGAGTATGGCAATTTGCGCCGCCACGGTTACCTCGACATGGTGCAGGCGATCCGCTCTCCTGGCTCCACCCTCAAGCCCTTTATCTACGGTCTGGCCATGGACGAAGGATTGGTGCACTCGGCCTCCCTGCTCTCCGATGCGCCGAGACTGGGGGCGGAGTACCGCCCCGCCAACTTCTCCGGCGCCTTTCAGGGGCCGGTGACGCTTGCCCAGGCGCTGCAGCAATCCCTCAATGTGCCGGCGGTGCAGGTGCTGGAGGCGCTGGGGCCGGACAAACTTGTCAGCCGCCTCGACAACGCCGGGGTGCGGCTGGCGCTCTCCGACAAGCCCAATCCGGCCATAGCACTGGGGGCGGCGGGGATCCGGCTTGAGCAGCTGGTGGCGCTCTACAGCTCGCTGACCCGGCAGGGGCAGGTGGCGATGCCGGTTTGGCTGGCGGGGCAGCAGGCAGTGTCACGCCCCTTGCTGAGCCCGGGGGCGGCCTGGATCATCTGGCAGATCCTGAGCGCGCAGGGACGGGCGGATCAGCCTTTTGCCAGTGAGGCGACCGGTAGGGTCAATCGGCTGGCTTGGAAGACCGGTACCAGCTACGGCTATCGCGACAGCTGGGCGATGGGGGTCTCAGGTCGCTGGACCATAGGCGTTTGGCTTGGGCGCCCCGACGGCACCCCCATGCCCGGTTTTTACGGCCAGAGCGCGGCGGTGCCGCTGCTGCTCTCTGTCTACTCGCGACTGGCCGACAATAGTCCCCTGCCAGCACAACCCAGCACGGTGAGCGAGGCCGAAGTTTGCTGGCCGCTGGGGCGCAAAGCGAGCGCAACCCTGCCTGAGGCCTGTCTGCAGCGTCAGAGCGCCAGGTTGCTGGAAGGGCGCGATCCTCCCACCTTGCCGGATCCCATGGACTGGCCGTCGCCGCTGCGGCAAGTGGCGTTGACCAAGGAGGGCAAGCCGACGCTGACCCGTTGCCAGGATGCGGTGCAATCCGGTTTTCGGGCGCTCTGGCCGCTGTCGCTGGAGCCTTGGCGGTCCCCCGACGAGCGACGGCAGACGCTGCTGGCCAGCGGTTGTGCAGGGGAGGGGCAGAGCGCCGAGCTGCAGGCCCCGATTCGGATAGTGGCGCTGGGGGAGGGCAATCTTATCCGCAGTCAGCGCTATCGGCTACAACCCAAGGTGTTGGGCGGTGTCGGCAAGCCGGCCTGGTTTCTCAACGGCCAGCGGCTGCGCTGGGACGGCGATCAGGTGCTAAGTGCGGCGGGTCGTTATCAGCTGGTGGTGGTGGACGAGGCGGGCAACAGCGATCGCATCGAGTTTCGGCTGGAGAATCCCTCCTGAGGGGAGGCGCCTCTCTTTGGAGTGTCAGAATATTGACGACATCGGGCGATGGCTGCGATGTCGTCAGCGGATTGTCGATTTCCCCGCAGGGTGTCGCGGATTCAGGGCTTGACCTGACCCAGCCGGGTGAAGAAGTGCTGGCTCTTGCGCTGGTGGAAGTGGCTCTTCTTGATGGAGTGAAACACCAGCTTGCTGTCTGGATGGCTCGCCTTGAGGCGATGGATCATCGCCATGGCCGGTAAGCCAGTACTGACGAGCGTGGTGAGCGGCAGGCTCTGGGTCTGCGGCCCCAGCAGCTGGTTGAGCCCCTGCTGGGCCTGCTCGAAACGGGTCAGCACGGCGGGCTCGGCGTAGCCGCTGCCCAGCATGGCGAGCAGGGCATCGAGCGCCTGATTAAACTCGGCCAGCTGCTGGCGAAAGCCGCTGCGGGCGCGCAGGGCGATCAGCTCTGCAAATGGGATGTCGGCCAAGTGAGTGGGTACTTGCAGCGGGATTTCCAGATGGAAGCAATCCTGACCACCGCGGTTGTGATAGCGGGATTCAAGCAAGTGCAGCAGCCGGTCCAGATAGTCGTGATCGGTGATGAGCGCCCCCTCATTGGCGAGCGCCCACTCGCGGGCGAGCCGCATGGAGAGCAGGTTGGCAAAGCGGCGCGCCATCCTGAACCCGCCCTCCTCCCGGCTGGCAAAACCATGCGCCAGACAAAAGCCGTGCAACCGCTCCAGCCCTGCCTGGGCCGGGCAGAAGCAGTCGTGGTTGGCCGGCGTGCGCCAGCGACCGATCAGCTCCTTGTTACCAAACACCTTGTGACGCACGAAGTCGGGGGCGAGCAGGCTGCTCAGCTGACTCTCCAGCTGGGGCGTGATGGCGGCAAAGAAGGCGGCATCCGGCCGCTCGGCCAGCAAGTCCGTCTCCTGTTCGAGGGTTTGCAGCAGGGCGGTGAGGCCGCTCTTCTCACTGACGGTGAAGACGAAGGCGAGCCGCTCCAGATAGAGCAGGGCAAACTTGAGCCAGAGCTCGTCGCGCACTTCCATGCCGGGGTAGTAGATGTAGGTCTTCATCGAATGGGTCTGTGGTCAGGAATGTTGCCGGGACGCAGGTTCGGGAATATACGCAAGATTGCCTCGGTGCGGCAAACATTGCGTGGGGGAATGTGAGCAAACGCTCATCCAGTAGGCGCTGGCCACAAAGTTCTGATATAATTCGCGCCCTTAAATCAAGGTCACCCGAGTCATTACCATGAAGTTCATTATCAAGCTGTTCCCGGAAATCACCATCAAGAGCAAGTCGGTTCGCCAGCGTTTCATCAAGATCCTGCAGGGCAATATCCGCAATGTCCTGCGCCGCTTCGACGACGATGCCCGGGTACGGATGGATTGGGACAAGCTGATCGTGAGCTCCCGCAATGACCAGTTCCGTGAACAGGCCATCGAAGCCCTGGCTTGCATTCCCGGCATTCAGGCTTTCCTCGAGGTGCAGGCCAGCAAGTTTACCGATCTGCACGACATCTTCGAGCAGGTGAAAGCTGTGTGGGGTGACCAGCTCGAGGGGAAAACCTTCTGCGTACGCGCCAAGCGCCACGGCAAGCATGAGTTCTCTTCGCTCGAAGTGGAACGCTACGTTGGCGGTGGTCTGAACCAGCACTGCGTGAGCAACGGCGTGCGCCTCAAGAACCCGGATGTGAAGATCAACCTCGAGATCGATGGTGAAGAGCTCTTCATCGTCAGCGCCATCCATCAGGGCCTGAGCGGCATGCCCATCGCTACCCAGGAAGATGTGCTGAGCCTCATCTCCGGCGGTTTTGACTCGGGCGTCGCCTCCTTCCAGTTCATCAAGCGCGGCTGCCGGGTGCACTACTGTTTCTTCAATCTGGGTGGGGCCGCTCACGAGATCGGCGTCAAGCAGGTGGCCTATCACCTGTGGAACCGCTTCGGCTCTTCCCACCGGGTGCGTTTCACCGCGGTGGACTTCGAGCCGGTGGTAGCCGAGATCCTCGAGAAGATCGACAACGGCCAGATGGGCGTGGTGCTCAAGCGAATGATGATGCGCGCCGCCGCCAAGGTGGCCGACGAGTTCCAGATCCCGGCGCTGGTGACCGGTGAGTGCGTGGGTCAGGTCTCCAGCCAGACCCTCACCAACCTGAACGTCATCGACCGGGTGACCGACAAGGTGATTCTGCGCCCGCTCATCACCTGGGATAAGCCGGACATCATCAGCGAAGCCCGCCGTATCGGCACCCTGGAGTTTGCCGAGACCATGCCGGAGTATTGCGGTGTCATCTCCAAGAAGCCGACCGTGAAGGCCGAGCTCTCCCGTATCGAGGCGGAAGAGGAGAACTTCGACTTCGCCATTCTGGACAAGGTGGTGGCCGAGGCCCGTTACCTCGACATTCGTCGCATCGGTGAAGAGACCGCCGCCGAGGTGCAGGAAGTGGAGACTACCGCCGAGAGCGGCGACAACGAGGTGATCCTCGATATCCGCTCCATGGACGAGCACAACGAGAAGCCGTTGCTGGTGGAAGGGCGTGAGGTCATGCATATCCCCTTCTTCAAGCTGACCACCGCCTTTGGCGATCTGCCCAAGGAGAAGACCTACCTGCTCTATTGCGATCGCGGCGTGATGAGCAAGCTGCAGGCGCTCTATCTGAAAGAGAAGGGCTTTGCCAACGTCAAGGTGTACCGCCCGTAATGTGACGTTCAAGCATGCATAAAAAAATCCGGCCAATGAGCCGGATTTTTTTATTTCACTCGGGGGAGATGATGTTCGTTAAGGGCAGGGCACCGGGGTAAAGGTGGATTGCCCCTGACAGCGCCACCCCATCTCCGCCTGGCGCATCTGCCACAGGTTGTTGCTGCGAAACAGGGTCAGGATGTAGATCATGTCGCTCTTGGTGCCGTCGAGGGCAACCGAGAGCACCAGATCGTTGTCCAGCTGTTGTGCCTGGATGCGACTGGGGATGTCGCTGTGGCCGACAAAACGCAATGCCACTTCACGATAGTCATTGACCCAGCTCTGCTGGGCAGTGCTTGCCTGTCGGATCTGCTGGTTGAACTGCTGCACCGGGGTGGAAGCGAGCCGTCCAAACAGTACCTGCGCTTCGGCCTGCGCCGTTGCCACATTCATCAATAGCAGTGATGTGATGAGTCCAAGTTTTTGCATGAGGGATTCCGGCTTACAACACTGGACCTTATGACAACAGAAAAGCCTGCTTGGTTCAACGCAACCTGGCCAGGAGTGCGACTCTCCCCCTGGCCACGGCATCAATTGCGCTGCAGGGAGAAGGTGGGCAGTGACAGATGCCAATAGATAGCCGCCACTCGCAGACCGAATACCGCCGTCATGCAGATGAGCATGGCGGTCACCCGATCCACGTTTATCTCCAGCGCCAGGGTATAGAGGATGCCCCCCAGGATGCAGGCGGTGGCATAGATCTCTTTTTGCAAGACCATGGGCACCTCCCGGGCCAGCACGTCCCTGATCATGCCGCCGGCCACCCCTGTCATGGTGCCCATCAATACGGCAATCAGCCCCGATGTGCCAAAGTTGAGGGCTTTTTGCGCCCCGATCACGGTAAAGAGTGCCAGCCCGAAGGCATCGGCGACCGGCAGCACGTACCAGGGCATGCGGCGGGGCAATTTAACCATCCACATCCCGATGAGTGCCGTTGCTATCACCACCCAGATGTAGAGCGGGTCGCGTACCCAGAAGACGGGGGTGGCCCCCAGGATCATGTCGCGGATGGTTCCGCCCCCGATGGCGGTGACTGCCGCCAATACCATGACGCCAAAACCGTCCATCCTGAGGCGACCCGCCACCAAAACCCCCGAAAACGCGAATACCGCAGTACCAAACATGTCGCTGATGTAAACAATCTGCTCAACCAGTGTCTGCATGGAGAACAACTCACGTCCAATTGTTGATGGGGCCGCGATTTTAGGGGGGATTGCGGCGTCTGACCAATGACTGCCTGCAAGAAGTGGGAGCCAGACCAAGTTTTTGCGGGTGGTGATCATGCCGGTTGTCGTCATGGCGCCAGAGCGGTGCCAGATTGCCGATAAGGCTCACACTGCCTCACCCATCGCCCTCCGTTGCTTGCCTCATGAACCTTGTAGGAAGAGCAGGGCATTTTTTTCCTCAAGTTCAACGAGAACATGCCGATAAATAGGGTAAGCGGCGTTAATGCGATGAAGCGTTGAAAATAATGCTAAAGACATCGAAAAAGAGGCCGTTAAATAAGACGCATCGAACAGGAAAGACAATAAAGTTCGAGCAAATTAGATAGTAAATTTAATAGCTTAGGAGAATAGTCATGGGTCTTTATATCAATACGAACGTTTCATCGCTTAACGCTCAGCGTAACCTGATGAACACCAACAAATCTTTGGATACATCCTACACCCGTCTGGCATCTGGTCTGCGCATCAACAGCGCCAAAGACGATGCCGCCGGCCTGCAGATCTCCAACCGTTTGACCTCCCAGATCAATGGTCTGGATCAGGGCAACCGCAACGCCAACGACGGTATCTCCGTCGCCCAGACTGCTGAAGGCGCCATGGATGAAATCACCTCCATGCTGCAACGGATGCGTACCTTGTCCCAGCAGTCTGCCAACGGTTCCAACAACACCGATGACCGTACCGCGTTGCAGCAAGAGTACACCCAGCTGATTACTGAGATTGACCGAGTAGCAAAAGATACTACTTTTGGTGGTACGAATATATTAAACGGCAATTATTTTGGAACTTTCCAAGTTGGTGCTGATGCTGGTCAGACAATTACTTTTAAACTGACATCAGCCTTTACCTTGAGTGGTATAGCATCAGCTTCTAAAGGTAGCGCAACAGTTCAATCTGTTGCTACAGCTGATAAATATAAAGTCACAAAATCGGCGACAGCAACAACAACGACTAGTGTGGGCAGTATCACAACGGCAAGCGCAGCCCAGCTAGCTATGGCGAATTTGGATTTTATGATTAAGGTGGTTGATAGCAAGCGTGCGGAATTGGGTGCGGTGCAGAACCGGTTCGATTCAACCATTCGTAACCAGGCGAACGTCTCTGAAAACGTCAGTGCCGCGCGTTCACGGATCCGCGATGCCGATTTCGCGACCGAGACCGCCAACCTGACCAAGCAGAACATTCTGCAACAGGCTGCCTCGACCATACTGTCCCAAGCAAACCAGCGTCCGCAGTCAGCACTCTCCCTGCTGCAGGGCTGATAAAAGAAAACAGGGCGGTTGTTCAGGCCGCCCTGGTCAAGAGATGGAACAAAGGGGTGTTCGGTTCGCACTCTGTTCTATCGGGAGAGAATCTATTCTCTACTAGTAAAGCCAAGTGTTGTACAGCTGTTCAGTTCTGTCACGCTTGGTCATATTCTCCTGAGCGTATGCTCGTTTTAGGCCGGATTTTCCGGCCTCTTTTTATTGTGCCGTCAAATTGACGCCACTCCCCCATAGCAAAGCACAAACTGTGCCAAATATGTTCATTCATCTCTCCAAGCTGGTCTCAGGTCTGCTGCCGCGTCCAAGGACATAGAGTGCCTGCCGTTTGCCGCTTGCCGGACAAAACTTGCCACCTTCGGCAATTATTTTCCTAAAGCTTGTCGCTGTTCTGCCGTTAAATAAAGTGAAGCAATCGAGGGGTGTTCGGAATCCAACGTTTGCACTACTGCGGGTGGCCTGTCCGTTCAAACAGACACCCGCCAGAAGAATCAGGATCGTTCAACCTGTTCTTCTAACGGTGGGACGCCGCTTTGGCGGCGCAACCCGCAGTCGCATGTTCTTCGGGAGAATATTTTATGGCCATGTATATCAACACGAATACTTCATCACTGAACGCCCAGCGTAACCTGATGAACACCAACAAGTCCTTGGATACGTCCTACACCAGACTGGCTTCCGGTCTGCGTATCAACACCGCCAAGGACGATGCCGCCGGTCTGCAGATCTCCAACCGTTTGACCTCTCAGATCAACGGACTGGATCAAGGTAACCGCAACGCCAACGATGGTATCTCTGTTGCCCAAACGGCAGAAGGGGCCATGGATGAAGTAACTTCCATGTTACAGCGGATGCGTACACTAGCCCAGCAGTCCTCAAATGGATCCAATAATACGGACGACCGTGTCGCACTGCAGCAGGAATATGATCAGCTAATAACTGAGATAGACCGTATTTCTGAAGACACTACTTTTGGTGGGCAGAAGCTGCTTGATGGCAAGTACAAGGGGACTTTCCAAGTTGGTGCTGATGCAGGGCAGACTATCTCCTTTAAAATGACGTCTGCATTTAGTATCAAAGGAATTGCAACAGCAACAAAAGGAAGTGCAACAGTTGCCTCCACTGCTACTGCAGATAAATATACTGTATCAAAACTTACAACCGCAGCGACGACTACTAGTGTGAGCAGTATTAAAACTGCAAGTGGAGCTCAGCTGGCCATGGCGAACCTTGATTTCATGATCAAGGCAGTTGACAGCAAACGGGCAGAGCTGGGTGCGGTGCAGAACCGCTTCGACTCGACCATTCGCAACCAGTCCAACGTTTCCGAGAACCTGAGTGCAGCACGCTCTCGTATCCGCGACGCAGACTTTGCGACCGAGACTGCCAACCTGACCAAGCAGAACATTCTGCAACAGGCGGCGTCCAGCATCCTGGCGCAAGCCAACCAAAGACCGCAATCTGCTCTGTCCCTGCTGGGTTAACAGAAACGCAGTGATGAGATAGAAAGAGGAGCGACGATATGGCCAATGAAATTGGGATCCCGTCATCGGTCACTCCTTCTTCTCTTCAGTCAAGTAGCAAGAGCGGCCAATCGGCCGCTCAAGTGCTATCTGGCACGACGGAAGAGCAGCGGGTGACGGCACAGGATGTGAAAAAACAGCAAGAGGGACAGCCTGGTGAAAAAAACGTCAAACAAGATGTGCCTCAGGCAGACATTGAAAATGAGGTCCAAAAGTTGCAAGAGTTCAGTAAGTTGCAAGGCTGGACCGTCAATTTCAGTGTTGAAAAGGATCTGGATCAGGTGGTGATCAAGGTGGTAGATGCCGAGACCAAGTCAATGATCCGGCAAATCCCAAGCGAAGAGTTGCTGGCTATCAGCAAACGAATTAAAGATCTGCGTGAAAGTGATGCGACCGGAGGAGGTTCACGCGCCGGGTTGCTGCTCGATAACGAGATCTGATATGAAAACTTAAGAGGAGAGTGAGTATGCCCACCATTACGTCTGCAGGTGCCGGCTCCGGACTCGATTTGGAGTCAGTGATTGCTGCCAGCGTCGATGCCAAAAAAGCACAGCTGATGCAGCCCATCACCACCAAGAAGACCAACACTCAAATCACTCTCTCCGGTGTGGGGCAGCTGAAATCTGCCATCGCCTCTTTCGTGACTACCTTGCAGGCGATGGCGAAAGATGACGCGTTCAACAAACGCTCCATCAACATTACCCAGGACAAGGACAAGCCTGTGCTCAAGGTGGAGAGCAAGGCAGGGGCCTCCAATGGGCAATATGATATCAGCGTCGAACAGCTGGCAAAAACCAGCAAATTTGACGGTACCTTCGACTCGTCGACCACCCCTCTTATCACCCAAGACGGAAAATTGACGTTCAAGGCTGGTGACAAGACCTTTGATGTCGATGTCAAAGCTGGCGATTCGCTGCAATCTATTCGAAAACGCATCAACAATGACGCAGACAACTTCGGTTTGAGCGTCAACATCATGAATACCTCCGATGGCAAATCCAAGCTGATGATCGATTCCGGGGTCAGCGGCAGTGGCAAGGATCTGCAGATCACCAGCAGCACTACCGAATTGACCGACAACTTGGTCTCTAAGCTAACCAAGCGCCAGGACGCTCAGGATGCCAAGATCAAGGTGGATGGCAACACGCTGACCAGCGCGACCAATACCTTTGATGGCACAATTGTCGGACTCAAGCTGACTGTGCTCAAAGAGTCGGACAGTACGACCTCGACCGATGCAGATGGCAATCCCGTCAAGACCTACAGCTCGAACAAGGTTGATGTAAGCACCGACAAGGCCGGCATTAAAGACATGGTCAAAAGCTTTGTCGACGGCTACAACGCCCTGGTGAAGAAGAGCAATGAGCTGGGCAAACGCAACTCCATCGTGGCCGGAAAAAGCCAGAATGATGGCGGAGCCTTGGCTGGTGATGCGACGACACGCGCCGTGATCAACATGATGAACGGTGCCATTACCGAACCCTCACAAAAATCCTCAACCTACTCAACGATTTTCCAGATGGGTGTGAAGATGGACAACAAAGGGGTTCTCTCCATTGATGACACCAAGTTCAGCGAAGCCATCGACAAAAACTTTGATCAGGTGGTGGCGGTTTTTGGTGGCAAGGATGGGGTGGCAGGTAAACTGGCCGGACAATTGGAAACCTACTCCAAAACCGGAGGCTTGCTGGCCAAGCGGGAAGATACGCTGAATTCGGATCTACGTGAAGTGAGCCGCAAGGAGTCGGATGTCGCTTCCCAGCTGACCAAGTATCAGGAGACCCTCCGTGCCCGTTATGGCAGCCTTGACACCATGTTGGCCAAGATGAACAAGTCGGCCTCTTATCTCAACCTGCTCAATACCAAAACGAATTAATACGTAGTCAGGAGCCGTGTCTCGTATGTATCGGAAAAATATCAAGGCCTATACCACCCAGAATCTGCAGTCTGAGCTTGCGGTGGCCGATCCCTACCGGGTGATCCAGTTGTTGATGCAGGGCTGTCTAGAGCGGCTTGCCCAGACCCGTGGCGCCATCGAGCGTCGTGATTTCGAGGGCAAATCCCAGTCTGTGTCCAAAACTATGGCCATCATCAATGGTTTGCAGGACTCGCTGGATCTCTCTTACGGCAAGGTGCCTGAGGATCTTTTTGCTCTGTATGACTATATGAAGGTGCGGATGATGGATGCCAGCCGCGACATGGACATCGCTGCCATTGATGAGGTAATGACCCTGATGCTGACCGTCAAAAGCGGCTGGGATGCCATTCCGGTCGAAGAGCGCGACAAGGCCATTGCCCAGCAAAAAGCGGGCAGGACGGAATGAGCGATGCCATTTTGTCCGGGTTGATGGCTCACGGCAGCCAGCTGTTGCTGCTGCTGGAGAGAAATGAGTTGTCGGCAGCGGAGGCACAAATGGATCACTATCTTGATGCTTTCGATGGTGTGTTTCGGGAGTTCCCCGCGGAAAGCCACCTTGATATGAAACAGCAGCAGGCTCTGTTGCAGTTTCAAATGATCCATGAGCGAATCGTGAGCGCCAGGAGTCTGGCAGAAGATGAATTGCGCCAATTCTCCAAGGCTGGGCGAGCAACAAGCCTTTACAAGTCGAATGCGGGTTAAATATCGAATGGATTTTAATAAAAACATTGAAAGTGCAGAGGAAGAGCTTTCCCGTCTTGCAGTTCAAAAAGAACAGGAGGCCGCCATGCTGGCGGTGTTGCCTGTTCGCCATCAGCTTAATATGGCCGCCTTTGAAAAATACATGCCAAGGATCCATGCATTTTTTAAAGAATATCAGCCAACCAGACCTTTTCGATTTTTCTGTAATGAAAATGGCATTCCAAATATTCTTTGGCTGGATGATGACGTCTCCCTCTATGGCGAGGATCCATTTGCCGAAGCACAAGCCCAGATTGCCGAGGTGATTGAGCATAGCGTACTTGAATGTATCGACTTCGTTCCTCAGTGGTATTTGGAGGGCCAAATCCATATCGCCTACAACAATGCCATTTCCAAACTAAAGGATAATGTATCGCTGGAAGGCTTGCCGCTTCGTAAGGCGCTGGATGCCGACATTCCCTTGTCATTCATGTACGGGATCGGCCTGGGTTATCAGCTGGGCTACCTGTATGAACGGTGCCGGATTCGAAATCTGTTTGCTTTCGAACCGGATATCGACATGTTCTATGCCTCGCTTTATTGTTTTGACTGGCACCAACTGCTCGAGTATATGGAGCAGGAGTCGCTGAGCCTGCATCTTTTTATCGGTGTGGATGAACAACTTCTGGTGGCCGACATGATGGAAGCGATACATCGCAAAGGAGCATTCTGGTCGGCGAGTTATTTCTCATTTTGTACTTATCACTCCCCCAAGCTACATGACTTGATCGACAAGGCAGAGAGCGAGTTGTATCTGCTCAGGACGGGTTGGGGCTTCTTCGATGACAATATTTATGCGCTGGCCCACAGTCACACCCATCTGCAGGATGGTACGCCGTTCCTGAAAAGGGAGCGGGATACCTCATTGGCCGAGCAGGTACCGGTATTCGTGGTCGGTAACGGGCCGTCGCTGGATCAGAACATCGACTTTATCCGGCAGCATCAGGGACAAGCCATCATCATCGCCTGCGGCACGGCCGTCAGTGCCCTGCACAAGGCGGGCATCAAACCTGACATATATGTGGCGGTGGAGCGCACCAAGAGCTCGGCAGATTTTCTGCGCATTCTCGATGCGGATGACTTTCTAAAGGATGTGGTCTTCCTCAGCGTCGATGTGATCCACCCAGAGTGCAAGACTTTTTTCCGCAAAACAGGTCTTACTTTCAAACCTAATGAACCCATGTTCTCCATGCTGGTCAGCCGGTTTAGTCAGGCTTTCGAATATGAGTCCATTGAATTTTCCAACCCCTTCGTTGGTAATACCGGTCTCAACTATGCTGCCCTGCTCGGTTTCAAGCAGGTATACCTGTTCGGGATAGACAATGGTTACAAGTATGCAGACAAGCATCACTCCAGTTTGAGCCTCTATTACAACGAGAAGAAAGAAGCCAAGTACAATGAAAGTCTAAAAGATACTTTCCCGGCTCCGGGCAATTTTGGCGGGGAAGTGCGGATCAATCACCTGTTTGGTCTGGCCATTCATAATATGACGCGCGTGCTGACTGGCCATCCGGATATACACTGCCTGAATTGCAGTGATGGTGCCTACATTGACGGTGCCATCCCTCAACGGGTTGATGCTCTGCAAATCAGCGGCCCTGAGCTGGATAAAATCGCTCTGCTTGATGAGCTGATGGCGCGCAGCTTTCAGCCGTTCGACATGACCAGTATCGACTTCAATGCCGCGCTCAACGTACCGCTGTTTGACGATTTGCTGGAGAAGTTGCGTACCGACTGGCAAACGGTCAAATACGAACACAATGAAATATTGGCCATGATGCAGCGTCATCACGATTATCTGCTGTATTTGCTGATGAGCCGTGATTGTCATCTTTATCGCATTTTGATTGGCTCGATGAACTATTTCTACGCCAACATCATCGGTTTGATGATGACCCTGCTTGACGCTGCTCCTGACAAGTTTGAAGCCAAGATAAAAGAGGCTGAGACTATCCTCGAGCGGTTCTTTGATGATGCGAAGCCGATTTATGCCGATGCCTTCCAGCGTCACGATTCCGTTTATTTCGTGGGGCTGAATATCTTCAAGCAGAAGTAACGGCTATCCCTCATCACATGTCTGCTGAATAAAAAACACCGGCGCTTGCCGGTGTTTTTTTATTGTGAAAATAACCACGCAACGTGGCCTACTGGTTCGGCTGTTGCGCCTCTTCAATGGCCCGACATATCTGCTCCACGGCGTTGAGCGCTCTTGGGGTGAAACGGTGCAGTTCGTCCGAGTTGATGAGGAGTAGGCGCTGATGGCGGACGGCGTCCAGATTGGGCCACTGTTGCCAGTGGCGTAGAGCGTCGGGATCTTGACTCCCCGCCAGGATCAGCGCCGGATTGGCCTTGATTACCTGTTCCAGGCTGACCTGAGGGTAGGGCGTGCGGGCCGCTGCCATCACGTTTTCCCCGCCGCACAGCTTGATGGCCTGGGCGGGCCAGGCATTGCCGCTAACGCTGGTGAGCGGTGGATACCAGAGCTGATAAAACACCTTGATATGTTTTGGCTTGCCGTAGCGCTGCCCAAGTGCGGCCAGGCGGGCGAGATAGGCATCGGCCTCGGCATTGGCGGTTTGTCCCACCCCCAATGTTTTTCCCAGCACCCGCATCTCGGTGGCGAGGGAGGCAAAGTCGGTCGGTTCTGAATAGAACACCGGGATCCCCAGCTGCTCGACGGGGGCCAGCATACGGGATTGGGCGGAGCGCCAGGCGACGATCAAGTCGGGCTTTTGGGCCAGCAGGGCTTCCAGATTGATGCTGCGGTAGTTGGCCACCTGGGGCAGGCGTTTGACCTCGGGGGGATAATCGGAGGCATCGTCGGTGGCCACGATGCGATCACCGGCACCGATGGTAAACAGCAGTTCGGTCAGATGAGGAGTGAGGCTGACGATGCGTGTCGGCGTCCCGGCCAGCAGGGCGGGCGACACGCACAACAGGCAGAGCAGGGTGAACCATTTAGCCATGCAGCTGCTCCAGCACAGTGAGCAGCAATGCCAGCGCCAGCCAGCCCCAACCGGCTTGTTGCAGACGGTTGAGCAGACGCAGGGCCGTGCTGGCCTCCGGCTCGGCGGCGGCGTCAAACACGGGGAAACGGACCAAGCAGCCCTGATAGTAACGGGGACCACCGAGCTTGCAGCCCAGCGAGCCAGACAGCAGTGCCAGTAGTATTCCCATGGCGGGGTAGGGCCAGCGTATCGCCGTGCGCAGCCGGCTTGCCAGCTGGCGCAGCTGGGTCAGGCACAAGGGCAGGGCCAGCAACAAGATGGCAGGGGTACACAGGGCCTGATAGAGCACGGCGGCGGCCCGGCCAAAGTGGGCAAAGGCTGGCAGTTTCGGGCTCCAGCCCTGATTCATCAACTGGGCGAGGCGCCACAGCAGGGCGCCTTGCACCCCCGCCAGGGCAAACCCCAGCAGAGGGCCGGCCCACTGTCCTATCAGGCGCAGGGCACAGCTTTCGCTGACCGCCTTGGCAAGCCCCATCAGGGAGAGCTTGCCGGTGTCGCGTCTGAGCCAGGGGGCGGCCTGCAGCCGGGCCACCACCAAGGTATCCTGGTCTGTCAGCGCGCGAGTGGCACGGGCCAGCTCCCGTAGCGGACGCGATTCCAGCATCAGCAGCAGAAACAGCAGATCGAACAGCGGCTCCGAGAGCGAGAGATTGCGCACCGCCCAGAGTCCGGCGGCGCAAGGCAGCCAGACAATCAGCATGGCCAGCAGACCGGCCTGCAATTGCTGCCCGGGGGCGCCATCGGGGCGACACACCTTGTGACCCAGCCGGGTCAACAGCGGTACGACGGCGGAGAGCCGATAGTGGGCCGGCCAGGGCACGATGGCCTCCAGCAGGGCGGCCCCGAGCAAGATGGCCGCCGGAGTGGCGGCCATCTGTTCCAGCGTGGTGAGTGGGATCACAGCTTGCCGAGCATCTTGATGATCACCTCGGCGGAGTGCTTGCCGGCCACCTCGATGAAGGCATCGAAGGATTCAACCTGTTCCTTGCCGGCGATGTCGGACATGGCACGCACCACCAGATAGGGCACCTTGAACATGTGGCACACCTGACCGATGGCCGCCCCTTCCATCTCGACCGCCAGCATCTGCGGGAAGTCGGCACGGGCTTTGGCGATGGCGTCCGGCTTGCACATGAACTGATCGCCGGTGCAGATGAGGCCGACTTTGGTCTGATGCTTGCCCTGTTCGGCGATGCAATCCTGGGCGACAGCGATGAGCGTCTCGTCGCAGGGGAAGGCGGCCGGTTGCTGCGCCATCTGGCCCATCTCGTAGCCAAAAGCGGTGACATCCACATCGTGGAAGCGCATCTCGCTGGCGATCACCACGTCACCAATGTGCAGGTCCTGGGCAAAGCCGCCGGCAGAGCCGGTATTGATGACGCAGTCGGGAGCGAATTTTTCCAGCAGCAGGCTGGTGGCGACGCTGGCGGCGACTTTACCGATGCCGGAGCGGGTCAGGATCACTTCTTTGCCTGCCAGGGTGCCCTGATAGAACTCGCAGCCGCCCAGTTGCAGGGTGGTCGGGTTGCTCATCTGGCTGCGCAGCAGGGCCACTTCCTGTTCCATGGCGCCGATAATACCTACTTTCATCACTCACCTCGTCTTGATGGCCATGCGGCCGAATAAGTTGTTGTGGATCATAACAAAAGTTGGCGATGGCGCCGAGCATTCCGATGCTGTGCGATGTGAAGGGGCGCTTAAGGGTAGCGCTTGGCCAGGTCAGCCAGCTCGCTGCTGTCCGCCAGCCGTTGCAGGGCATTGGCGAACAGGGCCAACCGGGCAGGGGAGGTGTGCTGGTAAAACAGGATGTAGAAGGGGATGGTTTCCATGGCGGTGGGGAGGATGCGAATTTGGCCGCTCAGATGGTGGCGCAGCAGGTCGGCCTCAAAGCCGGGTGAGCGGTAGTAGACGAAGCGCCCTCGTTTCATCAGCAGCTTGTCGTAATTGGCGGCACTGCTGATCCCTCCGCTGTCGATGATGAGCCCCTGCAGGGCCTGCAGCCGTTCGATGGCGCCGCTGCCGTGATTGATGAGGATGATACCCTCTTCGCCAAGGGCCCTGACGTCGTCCCACTGGCGGATCTCGACCGGATCATCGCTGCGCACCGCCAAGTGGTAGCGCACGGTGAAGATGGGGGGCTGCAGATAGAGGAAGTGGTTGCGACGGTCCGGGTTGTCGCCCACGCCGCAGATGAAGTCGAGCTGGCCGAAACGCACCTGTTTCTCCAGTCGCTTGAGGGGCACAAAGCGCTGATCGCCCTGGATGCGCAGGGCGGGCTCCTGGCGCTCCAGCAATCGAAACAGCTCGACGCAGAACCCTCCGATGCGGCCATCTGCCATCTGGGTGTATTTGGGGGCGGACTCGGGCTGCGCCGCCGTACGATAGATTTCGGTGGCAGAGACGGCCCGGTGAGCGACTGCCAGCAGACAACCCAGCATCATCACCCGGAATATCATGTCATGCTGGCCCTCGATGCGTGGGGAAATGTGGCGTTAGCCGGTCACGGCGCTAGTGCTCAAACATTACGCCATATATCAGAACCTTATCAACCAAGCGCCGTATCGAGGGTCATCATCAAGGCAAACCCGGCCATCAGGCCCAGGGTAGCGTGGGTCTGGTGGCCATTGCGGTGAGTCTCGGGGATCACCTCGTGAGAGACCACGAACAGCATGGCGCCGGCGGCCAGTCCGAGGCCGATGGGATAGGCGATGGCCAGCCCGCTGGAGAGGCCGACGCCGAGCAGGGCCCCGAGCGGCTCAAGCAGGCCGCTGCCGATGGCGACCAGCACGGCTTTGCCGGGCCGAAAACCGGCGGCGCACATGGCAAGCGCCACCGCCAGCCCTTCCGGTATGTCCTGCAACGCGATGGCGGTGGTGAGCGGCAGACCCACCGACATGTCACCCTGCGAGAAACTCACCCCGATGGCCATCCCTTCCGGCAGGTTGTGGAGGGCGATGGCAAACACGAACAACCAGACCCGGGAGCAGCTCTCGTGACCGGGACCACAGGGACCGGTCTTGTCATGCTCATGGGGGGTGAATTGATCGAGCCCCAGCATCAGCAGCACCCCGAGGGTCATGCCTGCCACTACCACGGCGGCGGCGAGAAAGCCGTCGCCGGTGATCCCCTCTGCCGCCTCGAGCCCCGGCAGCAGCAGGGAGAAGGCGCTGGCCGCCAGCATCATGCCGGCGGCAAAGCCCAGCATGCTATCCTCCACCCGCTGGGGGACCGAACGCAGAAAGAGGGCAGGCAAGGCGCCGAGCGCGGTGGCGGCAAAGCCGGCCAGGCCGCCGAGCAGGCCGTAGCGAACGCCGGGGCTGATGTCGCCGGCGGCCAGCATCACCAGGCTCTGCAGCAGCAACAGCACGACGGCCGCCAGTGCAACGAGCAGGCCGACGGCGATCACCGGGCGTGCCCGCAGTTGCTCGCGCAGCTGGGCAGACCAGGAGGAAAGGGGCAGGGCCGACGCGTTATCCATGAAGATCACCTCTCTTGCTTGATGACTGGGACGGCGAGGCGCCATCCTGGGACTCTTGCATTACAGCGAGCCGGGCCTGACTTGTCCATGCCGGTGCATCGATTGCATTCATCGGCTAACTATTTGAAATGATTTGGTCGCCTTGAATAGTTTGTGATGAAGGTCAGGTTGTACGAAAAAACAACTTGCTTTGTTGCGGCGAAAGCTGGTGAAGGAGTAGGCAGGTTTGTGGTAAAGTGCCGCCCTCGCGAAACCCACCCTTCCCTTGGTCTTTCGCAACGTCCCATCTCCCGCCAGGAAAGCCCGGGTTACCAGTTCATACGGATGTGATCGCCACTGTGCACCTGCTTGTCAGCAGTCGAGGATCACCAGCCACCATGTTTTACAAAAATCTGTCTATCGGCAAAAAGATTGCCGTGGTCTTTGCGGTCATTGCCGCCGTCAACGTGATATTCGGTATTTTTCTCTCCAGCGAGCTGCGCGGCGTGCGCGATCGCGTGCTGAATTTTACCGACTCCACCCTGCCGAGCGTGCTCTCGGTCGAGAACCTGCTCTACGACGTATCCTACGTGCGCCGTGCCCAGTTTGCCCTGCTGATGGTGGATGACGCCAGCGATCTGCAGGCGCGTCGCGGCCGGATCCAGGCCAGCGTCCAGAAAGTCGAGCAGGCCTTTCGTGCCTATGAGGCCACGGTCGGTGCCGACCATGAGCGTCAGGTGTTCAACCGCGCCAAGCAGGAGTGGCAACGCTACCTGAACTCGGTCAATGTGGTGGATCAACTGCTGGTGCAGGGTCAGCTGGCCCAGGCCAAGGATCAGCTGTTCCAGTCCAACCCCATTTATGGCGAGCTGGAGCAGGCGGTCAACGGTCTGGTGGAAGTGAACCTCGGCTTCGTGAAAGAGAACCGTGGCAGCCTGCTTGGCAGCGTCAACATGGTGACCAGTTTTGCCATGGTGAGCATCGGCAGCTTGCTGCTGTTCATGGTGGCCATGACCTGGTTCCTGACCCGCCAGATCTGCCTGCCGCTGCAGGCCGTGGTGGCGCAGGCCAACGCCATCGCCGCCGGTGATCTGACCCATCAGCTGGATCGCCAGCACATCGGTCGCGACGAGCTGGGCATGCTGGCCAAGGCCTCCCTCAAGATGCAGGACAACCTGCGTGGCCTGATTGAAGAGGTGGTGGCCGCTGTGACTCAGCTGGGGGCCGCCATTGAAGAGGTGAGCGCCGTCTCCGAGCAGTCGGCACAGGGGATCCAGAGCCAGCAGCAGGAGATCTCGCTGGTCGCCACCGCCATGGCCCAGATGAAGGCCACCGTGGCCGATGTGGCAGGCAACACCGAGACCGCATCCGAGTCGGCCAGCTCCGCCAATGCCTTGGCACGCCGTGGCAATCAGGATGTGCAGAGCTCGCTGATGTCCATCACCCGGGTTGCGGAAGAGATTGAACAGGCGGGCACCCTGGTTACCGAACTGGAGCGTGAATCCGCCCAGATCAACGTGGTAGTTGACGTGATCCGCGGCATCGCCGATCAGACCAACCTGCTGGCACTCAACGCCGCGATCGAGGCTGCCCGCGCCGGCGAGCAGGGCCGCGGCTTTGCGGTGGTGGCCGACGAGGTGCGCACCCTGGCGGGTCGCACCCAGGCTTCCACCGGCGAGATCGTTGCCATCATCGAAACCCTGCAGGCCCGTGCCAACCAGGCCAAAGAGGTGACCGGCCAGAGCTGCGAGATGATCCGCCAGTGCGTGGAGCAGAGCGAGCAGACCAGCAACGGCATCCAGCAGATTGAAGAGGCGGTGGCCCAGATCGCTGACATGGCCATTCAGATCGCCAGCGCCTGTGGCGAGCAGGATGCGGTCTCCGATGAGCTGGGTCGCAACGTGGAGCGGATCAACGAATCCTCCAACGAGGTCGCTGTTGGGGCCGATCATACCGCCCGCGCCTGCCTGGAATTGAGCCAGCTGGCTGCCGGTCTGCGTCAGACCATCGGTCGTTTCCGTCTGGCGTAATGCTGCCAGGCGCCAGGGAGGGCGACACAACCGCAGCTTGTATTGGCAGGCACCCAAACAACCCGGCTCTGGCCGGGTTGTTTGTTATTGGCCAGTGGCCACGCTCTGGAACATCTGGTTTGCAATGAAGGGAGTGCAAAGCGGGTTTGGTGAACGGCGCGGCAAGCTCGCGACGGCAGAGGCCGGCAGCCGGGGTGGTCTGTGAGCTGCTTGAGGGGCGAGGCCGGGTGGTGGCGCAGTGCTGGTTCTGGTTAGAAGGGGGGCGCATCCTCTTGCCGCGCTGACGAGACATCTACAAAGGCCGCCTTGCCTGGGCAACGGATGCAGCCACCCCGATGGGATAGGTAGGGCAATGACGTGTGGGGATATGGGCGCAGACTGGCACGCTTTCCTTGCTGACGGCCATAAAAAAACCCGGCCTGGGCCGGGTTTGTGGTACGTGTGCTGCGAGAGGCTGGCTTATTTGGCCAGGGACTCCGGCAGGTTCTCACGGATCTTGCCGAGCATCTCTTTCAGAACGCGCGGGTTGGCAACCACGATGTTGCCGGAGTTTTCATAGTTGTGACCACCGACGAAGTCGGTGACGATGGCGCCGGCCTCTTTGGCCAGCAGCTCACCGGCTGCGGTATCCCAGGGTTTCAAGCCGATTTCCCAGAAACCGTCGACGCGACCGGCAGCCACGTAGGCCAGATCCAGTGCGGCAGAGCCGGCACGACGGATGTCGGCACACTCGATGAACATGCTCTGGAACATCTTCAGGTACGGCTCGATGTGGTGCTTCTGCTTGAACGGGAAACCGGTGGCCAGGATGGTGCCGGCCAGCTCTTTGGCCTTGCCGACACGGATGCGATAACCGTTCAGCTGGGCGCCGCTACCACGGGTAGCAGTAAACAGCTCGTCACGGATCGGATCGTAAACAACGGCTTGTTCAGTCTTGCCCTTCACGCGCAGGGCGATGGAGACAGCAAAGTGCGGAATGCCTTTGACCAGGTTGGTCGTGCCATCCAGTGGGTCAATGATCCATTGGTAGTCCGGATTGGTACCGGTAATCTCACCAGACTCTTCAGCCACGATGCTGTGTTCCGGGTAAGATTTTTTGATGGTGTGAATGATGGCCGCTTCGGCTTCACGGTCAACGTTGGTCACGAAGTCATTGCTGCCTTTCTGGATAACCTCGATGTTCTCGGGTTGAGAGAAGGCTTTTACTACTACTTGACCGGCGTTGCGCGCAGCGCGCACGGCGATATTCAGCATCGGATGCATAGGTTCACCACTGGATGTTAAAGAACGGGGAATAAAAGGACGCGGTATCATACCAGTCTTCGCGAGAATGGCAACCGTTATACGCCATCCCCCCAGCCTTGGCGACTGCCAGATCTGACGGCTCCAATATAGGCTCCTTTTGGTCTAGTCTTATGGGCAGCAGCCGAATAACAGGCTGCATTGAGCATAGGGACGTGGATCATGAATTTGTCATTAGTCAGTCAAAAACCGTCGGCAATCACTACCCAGGGGCTGCTGGCTGCCTTGCGCGCATCGACCGGATATGGCGACTACTTCAACGAGGTGAGCATTGCCCAGCCTTGCCAATGGCAGCCAGGCAAGGAAGAGGCGGCGATCTTGCTGCTCGATGGCGATGCGGCCTGGCCGGAATTTGCCTGGCAGCGCAACAGCGATACGTTCGGCTTGCCGGTGTTGCCGCTGCTGATGCGCAAAGGCGATGCCACCCTCACCATTCAGGGGCCGGACGTGCGGGACCCGCGCTTCTACTTCGTCTCAAACGGTATCGTGCTGGAAGAGTCTGAACTCGCCGATCCCGCCTGCAGCCGGGTGCTGCTGAGCAAACTGGAGTCCTACTTCCCGCTCTTGTCCCGCCTGATCCTGCTGCGCCAGCGCCAACCCATGGGGTTGTGCAACTAGTCACGATCCTCCATGCGTCCGGGCTGTTCAAGCGGCACAATATTTGTCATAACTGACCAGTATTGTGCCGCTTTGCCATGCTGGCGTCGGAGCAAATGTCGGTGCGGCATCCGCTCTGTGTCCCGTTGTCGTCTCGCATGAGCGAGGCTGTGGCCGTCTCTGCACCAATGTGTGAATCACAAGGAGTTCATGATGATCGATTTTTACACCGCCGCTACGCCCAATGGCTTCAAGGTGGCGATTGCCCTGGAAGAGCTGGGCTTGCCCTATCGGGTGATCCCGCTCGATCTGTCGGCGCTGGATCAGAAGAAGCCCGAGTTTCTGGCCATCAACCCCAACGGCCGTATCCCGGCCATCGTCGATCGGGATAATGGTGACTTCGCCGTGTTCGAGTCCGGCGCCATCCTCCTCTATTTGGCGGAGAAGGCGGGCAAGTTGCTGCCGGCAGATCCCAAACGCCGCTCCCAGGCCATCCAGTGGTTGATGTTCCAGATGGGCGGGGTCGGTCCCATGATGGGGCAGGCCAACGTCTTCTATCGCTACTTCCCGGAGAAGATCCCGGCCGCCATCGAGCGCTACCAGAAGGAGGGGCGCCGTCTGTTCGAGGTGCTCGACAGCCATCTGGCCCATCACGAATATCTGGCCGACGAGTACAGCATCGCCGACATCGCTACCTGGCCCTGGGTGCGCATTCATGACTGGAGTGGCATCTCCATTGAGGGGTTGCCGCATCTGCAAGCCTGGATGGACCGGATGGCAGAGAAGCCCGCCTGCCAGAAGGGGATCACCATACCGCCGCGCAACGAGAAGCCGGAGGATCTGGTCAAACAGGCCCAGCAGATGGTAACGCGTTGATTTTTATTGCTGACGGGACTAAAAATCCCGTCACATTAGAAAAACTAGGGAAAGCTGATTATAAAGATTCGTTCGTTTTTCGTGATCTGAATCACTAAGATCACCGCAAGCCTAGGGAGTGTCCTGCTCCCGGCCGGTGCGGGTTCTCCGCCTTGTATTTTCACCTTTGATTGACTCTGTGTTTTTGGATCCCCTCTGCAGGTTTCTGCCAGGGGTGCGGCAGCTTTTTGATGATTTTCGGGACTGAGATATGTATCGGCACAGTTTTTATCCGCTGTTTTTTCTGACCATTCTGATGGTCGCTGTGGGCCAGATGACCCAGACCCTGTATGTGCCCTCCATTCCCATGATTGCGGGGGACTTCAACGTGGCCTCCGGCCAGTTGCAGGCGGTGATGGCCTGTTACCTGATCCCGTACGGGCTCTCCCAGTTTGTTTACGGCCCGCTGTCGGATCGCATCGGCCGTCGCCCCATCCTGCTGATCGGCATGATGGTGTTTCTGGTGGGCACCCTGACCATTCAGTTGATCCCAAGCTTCATGGCGCTGCTGGTGGGCAGCTTCATTCAGGGGCTGGGCACCGGAGCGGGTGGCGCCATGAGCCGGACCGTGATGCGCGATCGCTACAGCGGCGCCGAGCTCAACCGGGCCAACAGCCTGGTGAGCATGGGGGTGATCTTCTCCCCGCTGTTGGCGCCGGTGCTGGGCGGCTGGTTGACCGAGCTGTTCAACTGGCGTGCCGGGTACTGGTTCCTGTTCGGTTTCGGTGCGGTAACGACCCTGGCGCTGCTGGCCTGGTTTGCTGAGACGCTGCCGGCGACCGCACGCCAACAGCCGCTGCGAGTCGGTGCCGCCTATCGCCACGTACTCGGCAATCCGCGCTTTCAGGGCAACCTGCTCTGCCTGATGGCGACTTTTGCCGGCCTGGCGGTGTTCGAGGCGGCGGCCGGCGTGCTGCTCGGCGATGTGCTCAAGTTGAGTGCCCGCACCGTCAGCGTGCTGTTCGTCCTGCCGCTGCCCGGTTATCTGTTCGGTGCCTGGCTCTCTGCCAAGCTCAGTTTTCGCCTGAGTCAGGGTAAGCTGATGCGCCTTGGCATCGTCTTCCTGGCGCTGGGGTCGCTGATCATCCTGCTGCCGGGTCTGTTCGGGGTAGTGAGTGCGGCCTCCCTGGTTGGCGGCGCCGCCGTCTACTTCATCGGCAGCGGCATCCTCTATCCGACCGCTACCTCCTGCGCCATCGAACCCTTCCCGGGTCAGGCGGGCACCGCCGGTGCCATCCTCGGCGGCATGCAGAACCTGGGGGCCGGTATCGTGACGCTGCTGGCAGCCTGCTTCCCGATGGAAGGGCAGGTGACCCTGGGGGCCATCATGACACTGATGGTGCTGATCGTGGCGCTGAGCTTCCTCTGGCTGCGCCACCACGGCTCACCCCATCAACAGATGGCTGTCTGAGCCGAGCGCTAGAAAAGACCCGCCCAAGCCGGCGGGTTTTTTATGGGCCGCTTCTGGTGTGACTGGCGCTGCGGGCAGTGTCGAAGGGTTGCAGCGGCAGCGGAGAGCGGATGGCGCAGGAGATAAAGAAAAAGCCCGTCACGTTGGTGACGGGCTTTTTGCTGTTGGTACCCCGGAGATGCCGTTGCCGGTTTGGGCCCTTGAACCGTCGGTTCAAGGCGGGGATCGGATCTGACCGCAGGCTTCTCGGTCGTGCCGAGCATGCGCAATAGCCAGAAGGCAGATCCCCTGTTTGGTATGAATATCGGCTCGGGGACTTGAACCGGCTGACAAACACCCCAGGGAATTTTAAAACGGTGGACGATTAGGGCTGCAGGCCTTCGTCGCTGGATTCGCCATATTGTCCGTGCTCGATCAAGGCCGCTTCGATGGTGCGTTGCAGCATCTTGATCCGCTTGTCCATGGTCTCAGAGTATTGGTGATTTTTCTCTTTTTCAAGGCAGAGCTCATGGCAAAAATTGAGCGCTGCCATCACCGCCAGCTGTTCGTTGCTGGAGACCTTGGAGCGTTGACGCAGCTCGATGAGTTTATCAGTCAGCTGGTCGGCGGCCTGGCGCAGGGCATCCTGCTGTCCCAGGGGACAGGATACCTTGTAGGGACGTCCCAAAATGACGATTTCTACGGCCTCTGTGCTCATGCCTTCCTCAATACGGCGGAGCTGATTTCCGCCTTTATCCACGTGGACAACTGGGCGGGACTATATAGCGCAGATGCAGAAGTTTCAAGGCCTTGCTGGCTCTGGAAGGGGGAGAATGCTAGGATCCTGACCATTAATTCTGCATATTTGCCTGAACTTTGAGCGGATCTTCGATGAGCAAAACGAACCCCCTGAAATACGCGGCCGTGGCCGACCTGATGGAGCAGCATGAGCTGATGGCGACGGCTGTAGAGGCCCATGGCGTGATCTGCGGTCTGGTGTGCGGTGGTGTGGCACTGGACGACAAGAGCTGGCTGCCCCATTTCAATGATCTGGTCAACGACGGTTTTGGTCTGCCGGCCCCGGTGCGCCAGGTGATGACCGATCTTTATCACCAGGTGATCGAGAGCCTGATGGCCCAGAAAGGGGTCGAGCTGCTGCTGCCAAGCGACGAAGCGCCGCTTGACGAGCGTATCGACTCGCTGGTGGATTGGTCCCAGGCCTTCCTGGCCGGTTTCGGCGTGGTGCAGCAGGAGCTCTCCAAGGCTTCCGAAGAGCTGCAGGAGATGATCCAGGATATCGCCAGCATCACCCAAGTCTCCGCCGAGTTCGATCAGGAAGATGAAGAGAACGAAGCCTCCTTCCTGGTGCTCTACGAGCACGTGCGCCTCGGGGTGATGATGAGCTTCGAGGAGTTCGGCAAGCGGCCGGATGCCCCGAGCACGCCGCCGACCCTGCACTGAGTCGGTCGAACCCTAAAAAGAGCGCCTGGTGGCGCTCTTTTTACATCGGGATGTTGCCCGCGCCAGACGGCCGTGATGAGGCAAGTGACGACAGGGACTGCGCTTTTTTGCCCGTGGCTTCGCATCCCGACCCCACGCTTTGTGTTAGCATGACCCCACGTTTTCAGTCTTTCCCCTCATCTCATGTCTCAATCTGATCTGAATCACGTCGATGTGGCCATCGTCGGTGGTGGAATGAGCGGCGCCGTGCTGGCGCTCTCCCTCGCGGCCCTGCCAGGGCCCAAGCCCCTGCAGATCCTGCTGCTGGAGGCGAGTGCCCCCGAGCTCAATGCGCATCCCGGCTTCGATGCCCGCGCCATCGCGCTCTCCGCCGGCACCTGCGAGGCGCTGGCCCGGCACGGGCTCTGGTCCCGTTTTGCTCCCCATTGCAGCCCCATCAGCCAGATTCATGTGTCCGATCAGGGCCACTTCGGCCAGGCCGGCTTGACGGCGGCGGAGTATGGCCTGCCAGCCCTTGGCCAGGTGATCGAGCTGTCGGCGGCGGGCATTGCGTTGCAGCAGGCGATTGCCGCCTGCCCGCAGATCCGCATGCTGTGTCCGGCCCAGCTCGAGCGCGTGGAGCCATTGGCGGAGGGGGTTAACCTGACCCTGGCCGGTGGCGAGCGTTATCAGACCCGCCTGCTGGTGGCGGCCGATGGCGGCAACTCCTTCGTGCGCCAGCAGTGCAAGCTGGCGGTGAGCCGCCACGACTACGGCCAGAGCGCCATCATCGCCACCGTGAAGACGGCCGAAGATCCGGCCGGACGGGCTTTCGAGCGTTTCACCCAAGGAGGGCCGCTGGCCCTGCTGCCGATGCAGGACGGGCTCTCCTCCCTGGTCTGGAGCGTGGCGCGGGATGAGGCGCCAGCCTTGATGGCGCTCGATGACGCCGCGTTTCTGGCCCGCCTGCAACAGGCCTTCGGCTGGCGCCTCGGTCGCTTCCTGCAAACCGGTCAGCGCCACGTCTATCCGCTGGTGCTGACGGTGGCCGACTACCCGCTGGCCCAGCGCACCGTGCTGGTGGGCAACGCCGCCCATCTGCTGCACCCCATCGCCGGTCAGGGCTTCAACCTTGGCATGCGCGATCTGGACCTGCTCACCCGGGCGGTGGGCCGGGCGCTGACGACGGGGGAGGATATCGGCAGCTTTGAGGTGCTCAGCGGCTACTGGCAGCAGCGCAAGGGGGATCAGGCCCAGACGGTCTGGCTCACCTCTTCGCTGGCCCAGCTCTTCTCCAATGATCATGACCCGCTGGTGGCGGGCCGCAACCTGGCGCTCTCCCTGATGGGGCGGCTGAGCTGCCTCAAGGCGCCGCTGGCCTCCCGCACTCTGGGCTTTGTCGCCGATGTGTGCCGCCCCTGAGGCGAGGTGACGTCATGGGTATTGAACGGGTGCGCCTTCGGGCGTGCCCTCGCTGATCCCGGCGATCAGCCTTGAAAGGATATAGAACGATGCAGATGCAAAACGTGGATGTGGTGATTGTGGGGGGCGGCATGGTGGGCCTGGGGCTCGCCGCCGCGCTCAAGGGAAGTGCGCTCAAAGTCGCGGTGATCGAGGGCCAGCTGCCGGAGCCCGCGCTTGACGAGGCGCCGGACAACCGGGTCAGTGCCCTGAGTCTGGCCAGCCAGCACATCCTGCAGCAGGTAGGCGCCTGGCGCGGGATCGAGGCCCGTCGCCTGCAGCCCTACGGGCAGATGGAGGTGTGGGAGCAGGACAGCTTTGGCCGGATCGCCTTTGATGCCGCCAGCCTGCGCCAGCCCGAGCTCGGCCACATCGTCGAGAACCGGGTCATCCAGCTGGCGCTGCTGGAGGCGATCCTCGATGGCGACAATATCCAGCTGCTGAGCCCGGCCCGGGCGAGCAGCCTGCAAAGCGGCGAGGCGGGCTCCCTGCTGCTGCTGGAAGATGGCCGCGCGCTGTCGGCCAAGCTGGTGGTGGCGGCCGATGGCGCCCACTCCTGGGTGCGCCGGCAGGCCGACATCCCGCTCACTAGCTGGGATTACGGCCACCACGCGCTGGTGGCGACGGTGCGTTGTGTCGAGCCCCATGAGGCGGTGGCGCGTCAGATCTTCACCCCCGAGGGGCCGCTCGCCTTCCTGCCCCTGTGGCAACCGGATCTCTGCTCCATCGTCTGGTCGGTGCCAGCTGCCCGGGCCGAGGCGCTCTGTCAGTGCGATGAAGAGCAGTTCAACCGCCAGCTCACCACCGCGTTCGACGGTCGGCTGGGGCTGTGCAAGGTGGCAGGGGCGCGCAGCGCCATCCCGCTCACCGCCCGCTATGCCCGCGACTTCGCTCGCGAGCGGCTGGTACTGGTGGGGGATGCGGCTCACACCATCCACCCGCTGGCGGGGCAGGGGGTCAACCTGGGCCTGCTGGATGCCGCCGCCCTGGCCGAGCAGATCCTGCGCAATCAGGCGGCGGGCAAGGACATCGGCCGGCTCGCCAACCTGCGCGGCTATGAGCGCTGGCGCAAGAGCGAGGCGGCCAGCATGCTGGCGGCGATGGAGGGGCTCAAGCGGCTGTTCGCCGGCAGCAACCCGCTCAAGAAGCTGGTGCGTGGGGCCGGGCTGTGCGCCTTCGATCTGCTGACGCCGCTCAAGCAAAGCGTGATCCGGGCCGCCATGGGGTTAGAGGGTGAGTTACCGGCCTTGGCCAAGGGGAACAATTTGCCGACCCGGCCGAAGTAAGAGGGTGATCCGGACCGCCATGGGGCTGGAAGGCGAGCAGCCCGCCCTGGCCAAGGGTGAAAAAATCTAATAATACCCGGCTGTTTTCACAACAAAACTAATGTGATGAGGCTGATGACCCGGTTTGGGCATCAGCCTTTAATCTGGGCGCTCAGGGAAACGTTTTTCTCCAAATTGTGACGAAACGGTAAAAATCGAAATTTAATATCGCCATTACCGGGTTTGGTCTGTTTTTATCTCTGTTTTTACCTTAGTGTCTGGGGTCTGTTTACTGGCGGTGGATTAGTTTTTTTTGAGCGGCATGCGCGTCCGCTTGGCTTATAATCCGCTGCGTTCAAGGAATCACTCTTGCCCTGCGGGGCCGGAACGAGCACAGACTCAGGCACGTCGCTTGCTGCCACCCAGGTAGATAGCTGGATGGTGGCTGCCGGGCGAGCGATGCGTGAGTGTTGTCGCGAACGCTTAAGGAAACACAGCGATGATCCAGACTACAGTACTGCATCCCAAGCACCTGGAAGCCGGCGCCAAGATGGTGGACTTCCACGGTTGGGAAATGCCCATCAACTACGGCTCGCAGCTGGAAGAGCACCATCAGGTGCGCACCGATGCCGGCATGTTCGACGTCTCCCACATGACCATCGTCGATTTGACCGGCGAGCGGGTCAAAGCCTTCCTGCAACACCTGCTGGCCAACGATGTGGCCAAGCTCACCGTCTTCGGCAAGGCCCTCTACAGCGGCATGCTGACCCCGGAAGGCGGTGTCATCGACGACCTCATCACCTATTACCTTGGCGAGACCTTCTACCGCCTGGTGGTCAACTCCGCCACCCGCGAGAAGGATCTGGCCTGGATCCGCCACCACGCCCAGGACTTCGGGGTGACCGTGACCGAGCGTCCCGAGCTCGCCATGATCGCGGTGCAGGGCTCCAACGCCAAGGCCAAGGCGGCCAAGGTGTTCAGCGCCGAGCAAAATGCCGCAGTGGAAGGCATGAAGCCCTTCTTCGGCGTGCAGGCTGGCGAGCTCTTCATCGCCACCACCGGCTACACCGGTGAAGACGGCTACGAGATCGTGGTGCCGCAAGAGCAGGCGTGCGATCTGTGGCAGGCGCTGCTGGACAATGGCGTGGCCCCTTGCGGCCTGGGTGCCCGTGACACCCTGCGCCTCGAGGCTGGCATGAACCTCTACGGCCAGGACATGGACGAAACCGTCTCTCCGCTAGCCGCCAACATGGCCTGGACCATCGCCTGGGAACCGAGCGATCGCCAGTTCATCGGCCGCGCCGCGCTGGAAGCCCAGAAAGCCGCCGGCAGCCAGCCCAAGCTGGTGGGGTTGGTGATGGAAGAGAAGGGTGTGCTGCGCAGCGGCATGCCGGTCACCTTTACCACCGCCGCTGGAGAAGAGCGGGAAGGTGTGATCACCTCCGGCTCTTTCTCGCCCACCCTGGGGTACAGTATTGCGTTGGCGCGGGTGCCCCGTGATATCGGCGAACAGGCCTCGGTGGAGATCCGCAAGAAGCTGGTCACCGTCAAAGTGACCAAGCCGGCTTTCGTGCGAAACGGCCAGAAGCTGGTGTAACGACCCATTGCGGCGAAGGGGCTGCCCTTCGCCAGACCCCCTTGCCCCGGCAACGTCTGTCGAACGCGCCGGGACAAGTGATCCAAGTGAATAAAGGAAGCACAAATGAGCCATATCCCGAGCGAACTGAAATATGCCACCTCCCACGAGTGGATCCGTGTCGAAGCCAACGGCGAGGCCGTAGTCGGTATCACCGAGCACGCCCAGGAGCTGCTGGGTGACATGGTGTTCGTCGATCTGCCGGAAGTGGGCAAACAGGTCGGTGCCGGTGATGACTGCGCCGTGGCCGAGTCGGTCAAGGCCGCCTCTGACATCTACAGCCCGGTGAGCGGCGAGATCCTGGCCGTCAACGAAGAGCTGGAAGGCAGCCCCGAGCTGGTCAACTCCGACCCCTACGGTGCCGGCTGGCTGTTCCGCATCAAGCTGGACGACGCGGGCGAGCTCGCCAACCTGCTGGATGCCGAAGGCTACCAGAACGTGGTGGACGAAGAGTAATGCCCCCGGGCCCTGCCAATGCGCAGGGCCCGCTTGTATAGGTGCCCGTCGGCCTGGAGGCCGACCGGCGAGGGTGAAGTCGTCCGCACCGGTTTGTCTGCGGCCAACCGGTCAGCCGCAAGACGACCCCCTGTCGCTATGAGCGACATCCGGTGCCGGCAGGGGCCACCCTGCCAGCCGAACATGAGTGAAGCCGGCCGAGGCCGGCTGTCAGGCACTTAGTTATCAGGACTTTTTATCAGGAATAGGGAAATGACCCAGTCACTGTTTGAACTCGAGCAAAAAACCGATTTCATCCGCCGTCACATCGGGCCGGGTGAGGAAGATCTGCGCGCCCTGCTGGCCGTGGTGGGCGCCGAGAGCCTGGATGATCTGATTGAGCAGACCGTCCCCGCCGCCATTCGCCGGCCGGGCCCGCTCGGCATCGGCGCCTCCATGACCGAGGTGGAAGCGCTGGCCAAGCTCAAGGGCTATGCGGCCCAGAACAAGGTCGCCAAGAGCTACATCGGCATGGGCTATCACGATACCCATGTGCCCCACGTCATCCTGCGCAACGTGCTGGAAAACCCGGGTTGGTACACCGCCTACACCCCGTACCAGCCCGAGCTGGCGCAGGGCCGTCTCGAAGCCCTGCTGAACTTTCAGCAGCTGACGCTGGATCTAACCGGCATGGATCTGGCCAGTGCCTCCCTGCTGGATGAAGCGACCGCCGCCGCCGAGGCGATGGCGCTGGCCAAGCGGATGGCCAAGTCCAAGTCCAACCTCTTCTTCGTGGCCGACGACGTGCACCCGCAGGTGATCGACGTGGTCAAGGAGCGGGCGGTCCACTTCGGTTTTGACGTGGCCGTCGGCCCGGCTGCACAGGCCTGTGCCGAAGAGGTGTTCGGCGCCCTGTTCCAGTACCCCACCACCACAGGGGAAGTGAAAGATCTGCGGGTCCTCATCGCCGCCGTACAGGCCCAGAAAGGGCTGGCCTGTGTCAGCGCCGACCTGCTCTCCCTGCTGCTGCTCAAATCCCCTGGCGAGCTGGGTGCCGACGTGGTGCTGGGCTCAGCCCAGCGCTTTGGCGTGCCCATGGGTTACGGTGGCCCGCACGCCGCTTTCTTCGCCACTCGCGATGCCTACAAGCGCTCCATGCCGGGCCGCATCATCGGTGTCTCCAAGGATGCCCGTGGCAAGGCCGCCCTGCGCATGGCGATGCAGACCCGCGAGCAGCACATCCGCCGCGAGAAGGCCAACTCCAACATCTGTACCGCTCAGGTGTTGCTGGCCAACATGGCGAGCTTCTACGCCGTCTACCACGGCCCGGTGGGACTGAAAACCATCGCTTCCCGCGTGCACCGTCTGACCACCATTCTGGCGCTCGGCCTCAAGGCCAAGGGCGTGGCCCTCAAGCATGCCAGCTGGTTCGATACCCTGACCGTGCTGACCACGGGCAAATCAGAGCTGATCGCCAAGGCCGAGGGGCTCGGCATCAACCTGCGCGCGGATCTGGACGGCGCGGTGGGCGTGTCGCTCTCTGAAACCACCACCCGTGGCGATGTGGCCGAGCTGTTCGAACTGTTCCTGGGCACAGGCCACGGTCTGGATATCGAGGCCCTTGACCAGGCGGCGCAGGCCCATCACGCTATCCCGCAGGATCTGCTGCGCACCGACGCCGTGCTGACCCACGAGGTATTCAACAAGTACCACTCCGAGACCGAGATGCTGCGCTACATCCACCGTCTCGAAGCCAAGGATCTGGCGCTCAACTACGCCATGATTTCCCTGGGCTCCTGCACCATGAAGCTCAACGCCACCGCCGAGATGATCCCGGTGACCTGGCCCGAGTTTGGCAAGCTGCACCCGTTCGCCCCGCTGGCCCAGGCCAAGGGTTATCAGCTGCTGCTGGCCGACCTCGAAAACTGGCTGGTGAAGGTGACCGGTTACGATGCGGTCTGCATGCAGCCCAACTCCGGTGCTCAGGGCGAATACGCCGGTCTGCTGGCCATCAAGAAGTACCACGAGTCCCGCGGCGAGGGGCATCGCGACATCTGCCTCATTCCTGCATCCGCTCACGGTACCAACCCGGCCTCCGCCCAGATGGCGGGCCTGCGGGTCATCGTCACCGCCTGTGACAAGTCGGGCAACGTGGATCTCGACGATCTGCGCGCCAAGGCCGCCGAGGCGGGGGATCAGCTCTCCTGTCTGATGGTGACCTACCCCTCCACCCACGGGGTGTACGAGGAGACCATCAAGGAGGTGTGCGACATCGTTCACCAGCACGGTGGTCAGGTCTATCTGGACGGCGCCAACATGAACGCCCAGGTGGGCCTCACTGCACCGGGCTTTATCGGGGCGGACGTGTCCCACCTCAACCTGCACAAGACCTTCGCCATTCCTCACGGCGGTGGCGGCCCGGGCATGGGCCCCATCGGCGTGAAGAAACACCTGGCGCCGTTCGTGGCCGGTCACGCCGTGGTCAAGACCGACAAGGAGAGCCGCAACAACGGCGCCGTGTCGGCGGCACCGTTCGGCTCGGCCAGCATCCTGCCCATCAGCTGGATGTACATCGCCATGCTGGGGGACGAGGGGCTGAAGAAATCCACTCAGGTGGCCATCCTCAACGCCAACTACCTGGCCAAGAAGCTGGGTGAATCCTTCCCGGTGCTCTATTCCGGCCGCAACGGTCGGGTGGCCCACGAGTGCATCCTAGATATCCGCCCGCTCAAAGAAGCCTCCGGCATCAGCGAGATGGACGTGGCCAAGCGGTTGATGGACTACGGCTTCCACGCGCCGACCATGAGCTTCCCGGTAGCGGGTACCCTGATGGTCGAGCCGACCGAGTCAGAATCCAAGCGCGAGCTGGACCGCTTCGTCGAGGCGATGACCTCCATTCGCGCCGAGATTGCCAAGGTACAGGATGGGCAGTGGAGCCTCACCGACAACCCGCTGGTGCATGCGCCGCATACCCAGGATGACGTGATGGATGCAGAGTGGTCCCGTGGTTACAGCCGCGCCGAAGCGGTCTTCCCGTCGGAGGCTGTGCGCGCCGCCAAGCTGTGGCCGTCGGTCAACCGCATCGACGACGTCTACGGCGATCGCAACCTGTTCTGCTCCTGCATCCCGACCGAGGATTACGCCAAGTAAGTGGCTCACTGATCACGGCCATTCAAGTTGGAAACCAACAATGCCCTGCAATCGCAGGGCATTTTTCTTTTGTGTCGCTGATAGCGGTTGTGAGCGATTGGGTGCTAGGGCGGTTTAGAGAAGCCACTGTGTCAAGTAACCCATCATGACGGCCATCCCCAGGATGACGGTCAGGAACGCAAGAATCATAGGTGTTCTGAACATCGACTTGAGCAGGATCACCTCGGTCAGGCTGGCTCCTGCACTACCGATAATCAGCGCCATCACCGCCCCCATGCCCATTCCTTTGCCCAGCAATACCGATGCCAGCGGGATAACGGCTTCTGCCCGGATATAGAGCGGAATACCCACAACTGCGCTGAACGGGATCGCCAGCGGGTTGCCTGCCCCGGCGTGGGCCGCTATCCATTCGGCGGGGATGAAGCCGTAGATAAATGACCCTATCAGCACCCCCAGCAACAAGTAAGGAAGCACGTCTTTGAATTGCTGCCAGGCATCGAGACGCGCTTTGGCGAAGGCAGTGAGAATGACTGGGGCCTGAGTCAGTGCCGCAGTGCCATCTGCGCAGCAAGAGAGAGTTGATGCGGCCTCATTGGATTGCATAGTACAGCAGGATGTCTGGGCCTTTAGCGGTTTGATGGACTTGATTACCTTGCTTGAGCAGCAAGCTGTTGCGCTCACACTGGCAGGTTCACTTGTCGTGGTGCTACAACCGGTGCCGCAGCTGCTTTGCTTGGCCTCTTTGGGGTCAATGACATGACGCTCAAACCCCAGCATGTCCAGCAGCATACTCGCCAGCACAGAAACGCCTGCTGCAATCACGGCATACAGTACCGTCACTTTCCAGCCGAAGGTGGCCCACATCAGGCCGACGATGATGGGGTTGAGCAGCGGTGAGACAAACAGAAAGGTCAGGGTTGGCCCAAAACCGGCTTTGGCAGACAAGAGTCCGCGCAGCATAGGAATGGTTGAGCAACTGCAAAAAGGGGTCAAAGCGCCAAGTGCTGCTGAAATAAAATATCCTCTGCCTTTTCGTGCCCCCAGCATGGCCTGGATCTTGGTGTCAGGTATCTTCTGGCGGATCAGGCTGACCCCGGCACTGATCACCAGGAACAGCACAGAAAGCTCGAAGGCCAGGAACAAAAACATCTGAGATGCATCTCTCAGCATGGTTAACCAGTCATTCATCTTCATGTCCTGTTTTATTTACTATATTTCCAAAATAATCGAATCATCGAGGTGATCAAGATATTTCTGGTATTATCGAAATATACGTTCTCGAGAGGAGTGAGCTATGCAATTGGAAGAGGTTGCCAAGGCATTGAAAGAGCTGGGTCATCCGACTCGTTTGTTCATTTTCAAGCATTTGGTCAAAGCAGGGGAGCAAGGCTTGCCTGTCGGAGACTTGCAAAAGCAGCTCGCGATTCCCGCGTCGACCCTAAGCCACCACATTGCCGCGCTGGTCTCGGTTGGTCTGGTCAAGCAGAACCGGGAGAGCCGCACCCTGCTGTGCGTCTCTCAATACGACGTGCTGGAAGAGATCATCGCATTTTTCCGTGAAGAGTGTTGCGTAAACGGTCGCTCAACCTGAACAGATTCACAGCAGTACCAAGCCGCCTTGATCATTTCAACTATTCTTGTATAGTTGTAATAATGGGGTGATTGATAGAGGTTCAAATGAATAAAGATATTGCTACTAAAGTCTTCGAGTCTCTGTCGTCCGGCATCCGCCTTGATGTATGGCGCCTGCTGGTCAAGGCCGGGCTGGAAGGGCAAGTCGCTGGCCAGTTGGCCAGCGAGCTCGACATTGCTCCTAACACGCTTTCATTTCATCTGAAAGCCATGCTGCATGCGGGCTTGCTCTCGGTGGAGCAGGAGGGACGCTTTTTACGCTATCGCGCCAACATTCCCCTGATGCTCGATTTGATCGGTTATCTCACCGAAGAGTGCTGCGCCGGTCATCCGGAAGCCTGCGGGGTGATGAGGGCTGAGTCTGGCTGCTCACCCCATGTATTGCCTGCGCAGCCATGCTGCAATAAGGAGTAGAGCATGAGACTGATACAAGTTTTTGACCCGGTCCTGTGCTGCTCCAGCGGCGTCTGTGGCACAGACATTGACCAAAATCTGGTGATCTTCGCTGGCGATGCCGAGTGGCTCAAGCAGCAGGGGGGATCTCTATATCGCTTCAATTTGGCGCAACAACCTCTGGTTTTTGCTGAAACCCCGGCGGTGGCTTCTTTCCTGGAACTGTCCGGTGAAGAAGGGCTGCCTGTGATCCTGGTGGATGGCCAGGTGGTTCTCACCGGTCGTTATCCCAGCCGCGCTGAACTGATCCGCTATGCAGGGCTGGGGTTGCCGAAAGCACCAGAAAGCGATGGTGCCGAAGTTGAACAGCCAGCAGCCGAACCCAACAAAGCCGGTGCCATCAAAGGGATCGTCAAGAGTGGATGCTGCTCCGGCAGCAGTGGTTGCTGCTAGGCGCCATCGCCAGGTTGGCAAGTTCTCTGTTCGGCCAATTGCCTCGTTATTCCTGATAGGAGTCTCTCATGTCCCCGTTGCTGAACTACTCGTTTCTCAATGATGCGCCCCCCTTTCTCTTTTTCACCGGCAAGGGTGGGGTGGGTAAAACATCGCTGGCATGTGCCAGTGCGGTTGCCTTGTGTGACAGTGGCAAACGGGTACTGCTGGTCAGCACGGATCCGGCTTCAAACGTAGGCCAGGTGTTCGATACCCAAATAGGCAACAGCATTACCACCATCGCGGCAGTCAGTGGGTTATCAGCACTGGAGATTGACCCGCAAGCTGCCGCGCAAGCCTATCGCGAACGTATCGTTGGCCCGGTGCGCGGCAAGCTGCCCGAGAGCGTGATACGCAGCATTGAAGAACAGCTTTCCGGTGCCTGCACCACGGAGATCGCCGCCTTTGACGAATTCACCGCGCTCTTGACCGACAGCTGCCTGGTGGGGGAATACGACCATATCGTGTTCGACACGGCGCCGACCGGTCACACCATCCGTCTGTTGCAACTGCCGGGGGCATGGAGCGAATTTCTGGCGCAGGGCAAGGGCGATGCTTCCTGTCTGGGGCCATTGGCCGGGCTGGAAAAACAGCGCAGCCAATATGCCGAGGCTGTTGCGGCCCTTTCCGATGCCGGAAAAACCCGGCTTATTCTGGTTGCCCGGGCGCAAGCCTCGACCCTGCGGGAAGTGGCGCGTACCCATGACGAACTTGCCGCTATCGGCCTTGCCAATCAGCAACTGGTTATCAATGGCATCTTCCCCCAAAGCGAGCTGGCGGATGATCCCCTGGCGACTGCCGTGTGGCAACGTGAGCAGCAGGCGATGGCTGATATGCCAGCGCTGCTGGCAAGGCTGCCACAAGACAGCGTGCCGCTGTTGGCGACCAATCTGGTGGGCGTGGACAGCCTGCGCCAGTTACTCGGTGCAAGCACCGTCAGTGGGGTTAATGAGATCGAATGCACTATCGCCGAGTCATGCAACCAGCAACACCCCGGATTGAAGCAACTGGTCGATGAGCTTGCTACTGATAGTCACGGGCTCATCATGCTGATGGGCAAGGGTGGGGTGGGTAAAACGACGTTGGCGGCGGCAGTGGCGGTAGAGCTCGCCAGCCGGGGTCTGCCAGTTCACCTGACCACTTCAGATCCCGCTGCCCATCTGGGAGAGACCCTGGCTGGCGCCTTGCCCAGCCTGGAGGTCAGCCGTATCGATCCCCACGCCGAGACCGAGCGTTATCGTGCCCAGGTGCTGGCCACCAAGGGGGCGAGTCTGGATGCCCAGGGCCGCGCCCTGCTGGAAGAAGATTTGCGCTCCCCCTGCACCGAAGAGATCGCCGTGTTTCAGGCCTTCTCGCGGATCATTCGCGAGGCGGGCAAGCGCTTCGTGGTGATGGATACCGCCCCCACAGGCCATACCCTGCTGCTGCTCGATGCGACCGGCGCCTACCACCGCGAGATCGCCCGTCAGATGGGGGGCAAGGGGCTGCACTTCACCACCCCCATGATGCAGTTGCAAGACCCGAAACAGACCAAGGTGATGATCATCACCCTGCCCGAGCCCACCCCGGTACAGGAGGCGACCAACTTGCAAGCCGACTTGCGCCGCGCCGGTATCGAGCCCTGGGCCTGGGTGGTCAATCACATGTTGGCCCCGACCAGTGTCACCTCGCCACTATTGGCCCAGCGAGCGTATCGCCAGCAGCCCCATATCGACGCGGTCAAGCAGGAACATGCGAAGCGTTATGCCGTGGTGCCCCTGCAGGCTGTCGAGCTGGTGGGGGTGAAAGCGCTGCAAGATTTATGTCACCCCATCCACAAGTCGGGGTAAGTGCATCAGCCCCCTCTAGCCTTAATTCTGATTTACCTCATATACGGAGTCTTTTGATGAATACCAGTATTTGCTGCGATCTGCCCGTCAGCAAAAAAATGCGTTTTCTAGACCGCAATCTGACCCTCTGGATCTTTGTCGCCATGGGCATTGGGGTTGGGATTGGCTATCTGTTTCCTCAAGTTGCCCAGTGGAACGAGGCGATGTCGGTCGGGACCACCAATATCCCGCTGGCCATTGGCCTGATCCTGATGATGTACCCGCCGCTGGCCAAGGTGAACTACGCCACCATGGGGGCCATGACCCGGGATCGCCGCGCCATCACCCTCTCGCTGGTGATGAACTGGCTGGTGGGCCCCATCTTGATGTTCGTCATCGCGCTGGTGTTTTTGCACGATCAGCCGGGCTATATGGTGGGCCTCATCCTGATCGGTCTGGCGCGCTGCATCGCCATGGTGCTGGTGTGGAACGATCTCGGCGGCGGCAGCAAGGAGTACGGCGCCGGCCTGGTGGCGCTCAACAGCGCGTTCCAGATCCTCACCTACAGCCTGATGGCCTGGTTGTTTATTACCGTGCTGCCGCCGCTGTTTGGCCTGCAGGGCTTTGCGGTGGACATCACCATGCTGGATATCGCGCAAAGTGTGCTGATCTATCTGGGCATTCCCTTCCTCGCAGGCTTCCTGAGCCGTCACTATCTGGTCAAGGCGAAAGGGGAGAAGTGGTACACCGAGCGTTTTATTCCGGCAATTTCCCCCATCACGCTGATCGCGCTGCTGCTCACTATCGTGCTGATGTTCAGCCTCAAGGGGGAGATGATCGTCGAACTGCCCATGGATGTGCTGCGGGTCGCTGTACCCTTGGTGGTCTACTTCGTGCTGATGTTCTTCACCAGCTTCTTGGTGGGCAAGAAACTGGGCATCCCCTATGACAAGAACGCCTCCATCGCCTTTACCGCCACTGGCAACAACTTCGAACTGGCCATCGCCGTCGCCATCGCGGTGTTCGGGCTGAGCTCGGATCAGGCCTTTGCTGGGGTGATCGGCCCGCTGGTGGAGGTTCCCGTACTGATCGCCCTGGTCAATGTCGCCCTGCGCATGCAGCGCTCTTATACCAACCCAGAGAACCCATCATGAATGACGCCCACATCACCATCTACCACAACCCGGCCTGCGGCACTTCCCGCAATACGCTGGCGCTTATCCGCAACTCAGGCGTTGAACCTACCGTTATCCACTATCTGGATACACCGCCCAGTCGCGACACCCTGCTGGCCTTGATTGCCGCCATGGGGATGCCGGTTCGCAACCTGCTGCGCCAGAACGTGCCCCCCTATGAGGCGCTGGGACTGGCCGAGAACCAGTTCAGCGACGATGAACTGGTCGATGCCATGCTGGCACACCCCATTCTGATCAACCGGCCCATCGTGGTGACTCCGCTTGGCACCAAGCTGTGCCGCCCGTCAGAAGTGGTGCTGGAGATACTGCCGAGCCCCCAGCAAGGAGCCTTCAGCAAGGAAGATGGGGAGCAGGTGGTGGATGCACAAGGCAGGCGCATCGGCTGACCCCGGCACTCAGGTGCGTGGCGATGATGCCGGGCCGCCATGAGGGGGTGGTTGCCTTGCCGGTTGCGTTCGGGGCAGGATGAGGGGCGGGGCGATTGACTCAGCCCTGATCCCGTACAGATCCAGCACAAGGAGTGGCAATGGACAGTACCCAGCGATTCTCGACCCGGGTCGAGGCCTATGTGAAATATCGGCCAAGTTATCCTGCCGCAATGCTCGATTTTCTGGCCAGCGCGTTGGCCATGGGGCCGGCTGCCCGGGTGGCCGATATCGGGGCCGGCACCGGCATCCTGACCGCACTGCTGGCCCCCCTGGTGGAACGGGTCTGGGCGGTCGAGCCAAATGCGGAGATGCGCGGGGCGGCCCGGCACCAGCTGCAGACAGTAGCCAATATCGAGTGGCAGGATGGCAGTGCCGAAGCCACCGGTCTGGCGGACGGGTCGGTGGATCTGGTGACGGTGGCGCAGGCGTTTCACTGGTTCGATCGCGCCGCCTTCAAGCAGGAGTGCCGGCGGCTGCTCAGACCCGGTGGCCGGGTCGCCCTCATCTGGAACGACCGGCTGACCGACACCCCATTTCTCAAGGCTTATGAGGCGGGGCTGCGCACCTATTCGGGAGATTACGAGGAGGTCAATCACCGCAATCTGGGCGAAGGGGACTTTCAGGCCTTCTTCGAGGGGGAGTACCGGCTCGATCGTTTCGCCAACCGCCAGCTATTCGATCTTGACGGAGTGCTGGGGCGGCTCAACTCCTCTTCCTATGCCCCGGTGGCCGGCTCGCAAGCCCATGCCGAGCTGACGGCGCTGATCGCCCGGGAATTTGCCCGCCATGCGGTCGATGGTGTAATTGCCTTCAACTACGACACTCTGGTCTACAGCGGTCGGGTGTAGCAGTCGGGGGTAGCAAGGGGCCCAGATAAACAGCGGGCCCTTGCCACCGGTGGCGAGGGCCCGCAAGGGCATGGCTGATCCTGTTCGCAGCGGTGGGCTGTGTTCTCGCGCTAACTCTTGTTCAACCCCAGCATGGTCATCGCCTTGGCCAGGGTATCGACGGACTCCTGATGCTTGCCCGCCTTGTGCAGGACTTCCCCCTCGGCGCGCAGCTTCTTCACCTCGGCCAGTTTGTCGGCGCTGAGGGCGGGTTTGGCGGCGAGGGCATCATCGATCTTCTTCATGTCGGCGGGGCAGTGAAAGGCGAGGGCGCTGCCGGTAAAGAGCAGGCTGGCCAAAAGCAGGGCTGGTTTCATGTCGGCTGTCTCCACTGTGATGGCCATGATGGGACGCTCCATCATGGGATACCCAGCAAGCATAGCTCGCGGTCCGCGCCCTGGCGGGGCGCTCGGGTTGAAGTGGGCGGGAAGCAGACGCTACCATGGTGGTTTTGCTCACGATTGAGCCAATCAGGGAGACCCCATGATACTCGCAAGGTTCCTCTCACCCCTGACCAGTCTGGTGATCTTCATTCTGGGCCACGGCATGTTCAACACCCTGCTGACGGTGCGCCTGTCTGCCGAGCAGGTATCGGCCCAGGCCATCGGCCTGGTATCGGCCGCCTACTTCGGCGGTCTGGTGCTGGGGGCCTTCGTCAACGCCCGCCTCATCATCCGGGTCGGTCACATCCGGGCTTATGCGGCCTACGCCTCCCTGCTCTGCTTTCTGTTTCTGCTGCACGGCATGGTGGTGGAGCCGCTGAGCTGGGCGGCGCTGCGGCTGGTGGGGGGCTTTGCCACCGGCGGCCTGTTCGTGGTGCTGGAGTCCTGGATGCTGGTCTCCAGCACACCGGCCAACCGGGGCCGGCTGATGTCCCTCTACATGATCCTGCTCTACGGCTCTCTGGCCATGGGGCAACTGCTGCTCAAGTGGGTGGATCCCATGGTGCTGACCCCGTTCGCCCTGTGCGCCATGGCGGCGACCCTGTCGGTGATCCCGCTGGCGGTTTCCCGGGTAGCGACCCCGGCCATGGTGGCACCCCAGCCGGTCGGCGTGCTGGAGCTGGTGCGCCTCACCCCGGCGGGGATGGGCAGCAGCTTTACCTCCGGCCTCATCCTCGGGGCCATCTACGGCCTGCTGCCGCTCTATTTTACCGACAGCGGTTCGTCGCTCTCCAAGGTGGCGGACATGATGGCGCTGGTGATCCTGGGGGGCATGTGCCTGCAGTACCCCATAGGGCGTCTCTCCGATCGCTACGACAGGCGGCTGGTGATCCTGCTGCTGGGCGCCGTGCTGGCGCTGCTGGCCCTGTTGATGGTGCTGCTGCCCGCCGGCTGGCGCGAGCCGCTGATGGGTGGGCTGGTATTTCTGCTGGGCGGCATGGCGTTCTCCATCTATCCCTTGAGCCTCAGCCATGCCTGCGACGAGCTGCGCCCGGATCAGGTGCTGGGGGCCAATCAGGGGTTGCTGCTCGCCTACAGCCTGGGCGCCATGACCGGGCCGCTGCTGGCGCCTTTTGTCATGGCGCAGTTCGGGCCAGAGGGGCTGTTCGTCTATTTCGCCCTCTGTGGCCTGCTGCTGACAGGGTATCTTGGCTGGCGCAAGCGGCAACGAGCGCCCATTCCGCTGGCCGATCACCAGGTGTTCATCCCGGTGCCGCCCAATACCCCCATGACGGCGGAGCTGGAGCCGAGAACGGATCTGGCGGGGGAGGCGGTACCCGCCAGCTATGCCACACCCGGATCGGATGAGGGTCAGCAGACGAAGGCTGGCTGAGTCGCGGGTGCGTACCAATAAAAAAGCCGACTCAGTGAGTCGGCTTTTTGTCCATCTGGTCGCCATCAGGCGGTGACGGCGTCAGCTTTGGTCGCTTCCGGCGCCGGATTGCGAATGAGGTAATCAAACGCCCCCAGTGCGGCGGTCGCCCCGGCGCCCATGGAGATGATGATCTGCTTGAACGGCACCGTGGTGGCGTCCCCTGCGGCGTAGACGCCGGGCAGGGAGGTGGCGCCCTTGGTGTCGATCTCGATCTCGCCAAAGCGGGTCAGGGCCACGTCGCTCCCTTTCAGGAACTCGGTGTTCGGCACCAGACCGATCTGCACGAAGATACCCGCCACCGCCAGATGCTTGATCTCGCCGGTGGTGCGATCCTCGTAATCCATGCCCACCACCTTGCTGCCATCACCGATCACTTCGGTGGTGCGGGCGCTCATGATGATGTCGATGTTGCCCATGGAGCGGGCTTTCTTCTGCAGCACCTCGTCGGCACGCAGGGTGTCGGCGAACTCCACCACGGTGACATGTTCGACGATGCCGGCCAAGTCGATGGCTGCCTCGATGCCGGAGTTGCCGCCCCCGATCACCGCAACCCGCTTGCCCTTGAAGAAGGGGCCGTCACAGTGCGGGCAGTAGGCCACGCCCTTGGTGCGGTACTCGAGCTCGCCCGGCACGTTCAGGTCACGCCAGCGGGCACCGGTCGCCAGGATCACGGCGCGGCTCTTCAAGGTGGCGCCAGAGGCGAGATCCACGTTGACGTAGCCATCCTTGCTGATGGCGGCGGCGCGCTGCTCGGTGATCACTTCCACGCCGTACTGCTTGACGTGCTGCTCCAGGCTCGCGGCCAGCTTGGGGCCTTCGGTGTAGGGCACGGAGATGAAGTTCTCGATGCCGACGGTGTCCATCACCTGGCCACCGAAACGCTCGGCGACGATGGCGGTGCGAATGCCTTTGCGAGCGGCATAGATGGCGGCGGCGGCGCCAGCCGGGCCACCACCGACGACCAGCACGTCGTAAGGGGCTTTTTCGCTCAGCTCTTGCGCCTTGCGTTCGGCGGCGCCGGTGTCGAGCTTGGCGACGATCTCTTCGAGCGAAATGCGGCCCTGGCTGAACGGCTGACCGTTCAGGTAGACGTTCGGTACCGCCATGATCTGACGCTCGTTGACCTCGTCCTGGAACAGGGCACCGTCGATCATGGTGTGGGTGATGCCGGGGTTCAGGGTCGCCATCAGGTTGAGGGCCTGCACCACGTCCGGGCAGTTGTGGCAGGAGAGCGAAATGTAAGTCTCGAAGTGGAACTCGCCCTTGAGGTTGCGGATCTGCTCCTGCACAGCCGCATCGGCCTTGGAGGGGTGACCGCCGCTTTGCAGCAGGGCAAGCACCAGCGAGGTAAATTCATGACCCATGGGGATACCGGCAAAATGAACGCGCGGGGCTTGGCCCTTCGGCGCGACGCTCATGGAAGGCTTGCGGGCATTGGTGCCAGAGGTCTGGGTAATCTTGGGGGACATCTCGGCGATCTCGCCGGCCAAGGCCAGCAGCTCGGCGGATTTGTCGCTGTCGTTGCCGGACACGCTGATCTCGATGGGATTGACGATGTACTGCAGATAGGTGTTCAGCTGTTGTTTGAGGTTGGTATCCAACATCTTCGAATTCCTTCTTTTGGTTGCGGGTCGGCGTTTTGTCAGGCCAGAAAGCAGACCGGCCCTTGAACGGGCCGGTCTTCAGAGCGGGGAGGCTTAGATTTTGCCTACCAGATCCAGGGACGGGGCCAGGGTGGCGTCGCCTTCTTTCCACTTGGCCGGGCACACTTCACCCGGGTGAGCGGCAACGTACTGGGCAGCCTTGACCTTGCGCAGCAGTTCCAGGGCGTCACGGCCGATGCCGCCGGCGTTGATCTCAACGATCTGGATGATGCCTTGCGGGTCGATGACGAAGGTACCGCGGTCAGCCAGACCGGCTTCTTCGATCATCACGCCAAAGTTGCGGGTGATGGTGCCGGTCGGGTCGCCGATCATCGGGTACTGGATCTTCTGGATGGTGTCAGAAGTGTCGTGCCAGGCTTTGTGGGTGAAGTGGGTGTCGGTGGAGACGGAGTAGATCTCGACGCCCAGCTTCTGGAATTCGGCGTAGTTGTCGGCCAGGTCGCCCAGCTCGGTCGGGCAGACGAAGGTGAAGTCAGCCGGGTAGAAGAACACCACGGACCACTTGCCTTTCAGGTCAGCGTCAGACACCTGAACGAATTTGCCATTGTGGTAGGCGGTGGCGTTGAACGGCTTGATTTCAGTGTTGATGTAGGTAGACATGTATTTGCTCCTTGGTGATGTACATATGCCTGTCTGGGTTTGAAGAGTCGTGCCGGACGAGGCGTTTAACTTTCGATGGATTCATCATAGGGACTTTTCCTAATCGATCAAAGCCGCAATTTTGAATCACTTAAATCTACTTATTAGATAAACCATGGCTGCTGTACCTAACATGAATATCGCCGGCATGCCGGGATAACTCCTTGTCGAGATTCAACATCTGTGCGCGGCTTCGGCTTTTCAAGGGGAGAGTGGCAGTCTGCCAACCGCAGAGAGGTGGGGTCTGCCGTCTTGCGACGCACAGGCGCCGGCACGCACGGGGACGAGGGGGAGGGGAATTGCGCGGATAAAAAAATCCCGGCGTCGTCGCAAGGACAAGGCCGGGTCATCAAACAAGGAATGGCTATATAAACAAAAGCTTTACAGCAAAGACTAACTACGGGGTGTGCAAACTTGCAGACATATGAGAGGAAGAGGACGGGTGCACAATCCCTCGTCTTCCGCTCGGCAACAATTGCATGACGGTCATGATAGTGTGATGCAGATCACAAAGCAAGGTTGTGGTGTAATTTTTCAATCAAAATGAAAGAGTTTCAGCTTTATTGCCGATCAAGTGCGCTGAAAACGCTTTTATTGTAATTTTATTACATGAAATTGAGATCAAAAGTCGCCAGGCGGCTCCTGCTCCTCCATCAGTTCCAGCAGGTTGATGGCGACGGCAATGAAGTCCGACTCGGTGACGATGCCGATCAACTTGCGCCCTTTGAGTACCGGCAGGCAGCCATATCTGTGCCGTTGCAGATAGAGCGCCGCCTCCTTGATGCCGGCATGGGGATCCACGCTGGCCACCTGGCGGGTCATGATCTCGTCGAGCTGCACGCTGTCGGTGAACTCCGCCTCCCGCTCCGGATTGATCAGCAGCAGTTTGGACTCGCGGGTGGCCAGGATGTCGGAGAGGGTGACCAGGCCCAGCAGATGATGCTGTTCGTCAACGATGGGGATGTGGCGGATCCGCTCCTGCTGCATCAGATCCATCGCCTGTTTGACGCTGTTTTCCGGACCCAGGGTGAAGGGGTGTTCAGTCATGATCTCGGATAGGGTCATCATGGTGGGCCTCCTTGTGTATCTGCTTTCACCCTAGCCCAGCCCCCCTCGGCAAAACATGATCAGGGTCAATACAAAACCTTAAAGGTTTTTTAACTGGCCCTGCTTCACATAATTGCTCGCTATCCCTTGTCTCCCTTGGGTTTTTGGTCTTTTGGGTTGCCTTGGAAGAAGGGGATAACTAGACTAGCCGCCGATTCCCCCCGAGGTGAAAGATGCAAGTATCCGATTTTCATTTTGATCTGCCAGACGAGCTGATTGCCCGCTATCCCATGACGGAACGTACCGCCAGTCGTCTGTTGCAGCTCGATGGTCAAACTGGCGCACTGCGCCACGGTCAATTTGTGGATGTGCTGGACCAGCTCAACCCCGGCGATCTGCTGGTATTCAACAACACCCGTGTCATTCCGGCGCGCATGTTTGGCCAGAAGGCCAGCGGCGGCAAGCTGGAGGTGCTGGTGGAGCGGATGCTGGACGAGCACAGCGTGCTGGCCCATGTGCGCTCTTCAAAATCGCCCAAGCCCGGTACCCGGCTCATTCTGGATGGCGGGGCCGACGGCGAGAAAGTCGAAGCCGAGATGCGTGCCCGTCACGATGCCCTGTTCGAGATCCACTTCCTCGACCCCCGCCCTGTGCTGGAGATCCTGGAAGCCATCGGCCACATGCCGCTGCCCCCTTACATCGACCGTCCCGATGAGGATGCCGACAAGGAGCGCTACCAGACCGTCTATAACCAGAAGCCGGGTGCCGTGGCGGCGCCGACTGCCGGCCTGCACTTCGACGAGCCGCTGCTCGAGAAAATTCGTGCCAAGGGGGTGGAAACGGCGTTCGTCACCCTGCACGTCGGGGCGGGCACCTTCCAGCCGGTGCGGGTGGACAAGATTGAAGATCATCACATGCACTCGGAGTATGCCGAGGTGCCGCAGGAGGTGGTGGACGCCATCGCCGCAACGCGCGCCCGCGGTGGCCGGGTGATTGCGGTGGGAACTACTTCGGTACGCTCGCTCGAGAGCGCGGCCAAGGTGACTCTGGCCCAGGGCAAGCCGCTGGCGCCGTTCTTCAGCGACACCGACATCTTCATCTTCCCCGGTTACCAGTTCCAGGTGGTCGATGCCATGGTCACCAACTTCCATCTGCCGGAGTCGACCCTGATCATGCTGGTCAGCGCCTTTGCCGGCTACGACAACGTGATGTCGGCCTACCAGGCGGCTGTGGCCGAGCAGTACCGTTTCTTCAGCTACGGGGACGCCATGTTCGTCACCCGTCGCCGGGCGCAGGCATAAGCCGCGCCCTTTATACCGGGCCCTCGGGCCCCCTACTGTCAGACTGTTTCTCTGACGCAACGAGGTAGCAATGAAATTTGAACTGAAAACCACTGACGGCCGTGCCCGTCGCGGCCAGCTGGTATTCGAGCGCGGCACCGTGCAGACCCCGGCCTTTATGCCGGTCGGCACCTACGGCACCGTCAAGGGGATGACCCCGGAAGAGGTGCGTGAGACCGGCGCCCAGATCCTGCTCGGCAACACCTTCCACCTCTGGCTGCGGCCGGGGCAGGAAGTGATGCGCGCCCACGGCGATCTGCATGACTTCATGAACTGGCAGGGCCCGATCCTGACCGACTCGGGTGGTTTCCAGGTGTTCAGCCTGGGGCACATTCGCAAGATCACCGAAGCGGGCGTGCACTTCCGTCACCCCATCAACGGCGAGAAAATCTTCCTCGACCCCGAGAAATCCATGGAGATCCAGTACGATCTGGGCTCCGACATCGTGATGATCTTCGATGAGTGCACGCCGTACCCGGCCACTTACGAAGAGGCGCGCAAGTCGATGGAGATGTCCCTGCGCTGGGGCAAGCGTTCGCGCGACAAGTTCGATGCGCTCGGCAACAAGAACGCCCTGTTCGGCATCATCCAAGGGTCCGTGTACGAAGATCTGCGGGATGTGTCGCTGGACGGCCTCTTGGAGATCGGCTTCGACGGTTACGCGGTCGGTGGTCTGGCGGTGGGTGAGCCGAAAGAGGACATGCATCGCATCCTCGAGCACGTCTGCCCGAAAATCCCGGCCGACAAGCCGCGCTACCTGATGGGCGTGGGCAAGCCGGAAGATCTGGTGGAAGGGGTGCGCCGTGGCATCGACATGTTCGACTGCGTGATGCCGACCCGCAACGCCCGCAACGGCCACCTGTTCACCACCGACGGGGTGGTCAAGATCCGCAACGCCAAGTATCGCGAGGACACCAGCACCCTGGATGCCGACTGCGATTGCTACACCTGCAAGAACTACACCCGCAGTTATTTGTACCATCTGGACAAGTGCAACGAGATCCTCGGTGCCCGTCTGAACACCATCCACAACCTGCGTTATTACCAGCGTGTGATGCAGGGTTTGCGGGACGCGATCGAGCAGGGTAAATTAGACGACTTTGTAACTGAGTTTTACCGTCGGCAAGGGAAGCCCGTGCCTCCGTTAGCTGAAAATGACGTGAAATAACAACGATATATAAGCTAGTTTTCAAATCTACATCAATAAGAGGTTGTTAAATGAGCATTATCTCCAAGGCGTATGCAGAAGGCGCAGTTCCGGGTGCACAGGGTGGTGGCATGGAAATGATCATCATGCTGGCCGTATTCGGCCTCATCTTCTACTTCATGATCTATCGCCCCCAGGCCAAGCGCGCCAAAGATCACCGCAACCTGATGAGTTCCCTCTCCAAGGGTGACGAAGTCCTCACTTCCGGTGGCCTGGTCGGCAAGATCGCCAAAGTATCCGCCGACAGCGAATACCTCGTGCTGGCCCTGAACGATCAGACCCAGGTCACCATCAAACGTGACTTCGTCTCTGCCGTTCTGCCCAAGGGTTCTATCCAGTCCCTCTAATCTCCCGAGGAGCACAGCGTGTTAAATCGCTATCCGCTGTGGAAATACCTGATGGTGGTCGTGGTGATCGCCATCGGTTTTCTATATGCAGCCCCCAATCTTTACGGCGAAGACCCGGCCTTGCAGATCTCTGCCAGCCGGGGGGCCGAAGTCAAGCTGGACACCCTTGACCTGGTGAAAGAGACGCTCGATGCGGCTCAGATCCCGGTCAAGCATGCGGCGTTCGAGCACGGCTTCATCCTGGTTCGTTTCAAAAATACCGAAGAGCAGCTCAAGGCGCGCGACATCGTCGCCAACAAGCTGGGCGACAACTTCATTACCGCTCTCAACCTGGCCCCTTCCACGCCTGCCTGGCTCGAAGCCATCGGCGCCAACCCGCTCAAGCTGGGTCTGGACCTGCGCGGCGGTGTGCACTTCCTGATGGAAGTGGACATGGCCGAGGCGCTGACGAAGCAGCAAGAGCAGATGGTGCAGGATTTCCGCTCCGAGCTGCGTACCCAGAAGATCCGTTATTCCGGTGTGCGCCGGGCCGGTGATCAGGTACAGGTGCTGTTCCGTGACGAGGCCGATCAGGCCAAGGCCATCTCTCACCTGCGTCGTCAGAACCCGGATCTCACCTTCACCACCGAGCAGAAGGGGGACGAGTTCGTCCTGCTGGCCGGTCTGAGTGAAGCCAAGATCAAGGAAGTTAAGAAGTACGCCCTCGAGCAGAACATCACCATCATCCGCAACCGGGTGAACGAGCTGGGCGTGGCCGAGCCGCTGGTACAACAGCAGGGTGCCGAGCGCATCGTGGTGGAACTGCCCGGCATTCAGGACACCGCCCGTGCCAAGGAGATCCTCGGCGCGACCGCGACCCTGGAATTCCACATGGTCGATGAGACCGCCGACATCCAGGCTGCGGCCGATGGTCGGGTGCCGCCGAGCTCCAAGGTCTACAACGATCGCAACGGACGTCCGGTTGTGCTGCAAAAGCGCATCATCCTGACCGGTGACCACATCGTGGGTGCCCAGTCCGGTTTCGATGAATACAGCCGTCCCCAGGTCAACATCAAGCTTGATGGCCAGGGTGGCAACAAGATGGCCAACTTTACCAAGGACAACGTTGGTAAGGGCATGGCGACCGTGTTCATCGAATACAAACCGGTCGGTCAGCCGGGTCCGGATGGCAAGCGCAAGTTCCGCAAGCAGGAGGAGGTGATCAACGTCGCCACCATCCAGTCGCGCCTTGGCAGCCAGTTCCGCATCACCGGCATCGACAACGCCAACGAAGCCCACAACCTGGCGCTGCTGCTGCGTGCCGGTGCGCTGATCGCCCCGATCCAGATCGTGGAAGAGCGCACCATAGGCCCGAGCCTGGGTCAGCAGAACATCGACAGCGGTATGGAAGCCATCGGCTGGGCCATGCTGGTGATCGTGCTGTTCATGGGGATCTACTACCGTGCGTTCGGCTGGGTGGCCAACATCGCCCTCACCATGAACCTGGTGCTGATCGTCGGTATCATGTCGATGATCCCGGGGGCCACCATGACCCTGCCGGGTATTGCCGGTATCGTCTTGACGCTGGGCATGGCGGTGGATGCCAACGTGCTGATCTACGAGCGTATTCGTGAAGAGATCCGCAACGGTCGTGGGGTGCAGCAGGCCATCCATCTGGGCTTTGATCGGGCGTTCTCGACCATCGCCGACTCCAACGTCACCTCGCTCATCACCTGTGTGATCCTGTTCGGTATCGGTACCGGCGCCATCAAGGGCTTCGCCCTGACGCTGGGGATTGGTCTGAGTGCTTCCATGTTTACCGCCATCACGGTCTCCCGCGCCATCATCAACCTGGCCTGGGGTGGACGGCGCCTCGACAAGCTGCCGATCTAAGGAAGAGACATGTTTCAGATTCTACATTTTGAAAAGCCCATTCCCTTCATGCGCTATGCCAGGCCGGGTGTGGTCTTCTCTACCCTGCTGATGGTGATCTCCCTGTTCTTCCTGTTCGATCGGGGCCTGAACTGGGGTCTGGACTTCACCGGTGGTACCACCATCGAGGTGGGCTTCCAGCAGTCGGTGAGCCTGGACAAGGTGCATCAGGTGCTGGACGAGCAGAAGATTGAAGGGGCGACCCTGCAACACTTCGGCTCCAGCCGTGACGTACTGTTCCGCCTGACCCCGAAAGAGGGGGTCAAGGTGGAGCAGCAGGGTAACGAGGTGCTGGCGGCGGCCAAGCTGATCGATCCTGCGGCCGTGCTCAAGCGCGTCGAGTTCGTCGGCCCCTCCGTGGGTGACGAGCTGGCGACCGACGGTGCGCTGGCCATGCTGGCCTCCATCCTCTGTATCCTGATCTACGTGGCGGTGCGCTTCGAATGGCGTCTGGCCATGGGGGGTATTCTCTCCCTGGTGCACGACGTGGTGATCACCCTCGGCGTCTTTGCCTACTTCCAGTACGAGTTCGACCTGACCGTGCTGGCGGCATTGATGACCCTGGTGGGTTACTCCCTGAACGACACCATCGTGGTGTTCGACCGGTTGCGGGAGAACTTTCGCAAGGTGCGCAAGGGGGATACCGAGTACATCCTGGATCTCTCCATGACCGAGACCCTGAGCCGGACCATCATCACCTCGGGGTTGACCTTCGTGGTGGTGCTGGCGCTGCTGCTCAAGGGCGGTCCGCTGATCCACGGTTTCTCGGTGGCCATGGTGATCGGTGTCGCCTTCGGTACCTACTCCTCCATCTATGTGGCGAGCTCGTTCGCCATGTTCTTCGGGGTCAAGCGGGAGCACATGCTGCCGACCCAGGTGGAAAAAGAGGGCGCGGATCAGCAAGAGATCCTGCCGTAAATGACAAGGGCGCCGCGAGGCGCCCTTTCTCTTATCGCCCGGGTGAGTCATTATGACGGTTTCACCCACGGCTGTTGGCCAACAGGCAAGGAGCAAGCCATGCAACACAATCCCCGTTTTCTGGCACTGGTAGAGGCCATTCGTCCCCATGTGCGGGAGACCGATGTGCACCAGATCAAACGCTGGCAGGATGAGGGGCGCACCTTTCACCTGGTCGACGTGCGGGAAGAGAGCGAGTGGGCCAGGGGCCATCTGCCGGGGGCGACCTACCTCGGTCGTGGCGTGATCGAGCGGGACATCGAGACCCGTTACCCGGATCCCGACACCGAGCTCTACCTCTATTGTGGTGGGGGATTTCGCTCCATTCTGGTGGCGGAGAACTTGCAGAAGATGGGCTACGGTCGGGTGGTCAGCGTCGATGGTGGCTTTCGGGGCTGGTGTGATGCCGGATACCCTGTCGAATCCTGATTTATTTGAGGGAGAGAGGCTCAGCCACATGACAAAGTGTCGGCTGACCTTTACCATATGCCGGGTCAAGCGTAAGCGTCGGAGTGTTCATTGAACGTCAGGAAAGGGATTGGATACCTCCTTGGTATCCTGTTGCTGCTCCCCATGTGGGGTTGCAGCAGTAGCAGTCAGGTTGAAGCGCCTCAAGTTCCCAAGCCGCAACCCGCTTCACTGGTATTGGCGACCCCCCTGCAGGTCTCTTACCAGAGCGAGTTGGCGTTGGCGCGACTCGGGCAGATGCTCAGTGAGATGGAATTGACCACGGAGCAACGGGCTGAACTGTTTTATGAGCGTGCTGTCGTGTTTGACCGGGTAGGCTTGCGCTCCCTGGCGCGGCTGGATTTCAACCGCGCCCTGCGGGAGAAGCCGGATTTCGCCGAAGCCTACAACTTCATCGGCGTCTATCTGGTGCAGCAGCAGAATTATGACGAGGCCTACGAGGCATTTGATTCCGCCCTCGAGCTGGCTCCCGATTATGACTATGCCTACCTGAACCGTGGCATTGCGCTCTATTACGGCAATCGTCCCGAGCTGGCCGCGGCCGATATGAAGCGCTTCTACGAGGCGCAGCCGGAAGATCCCTACCGGGTGATCTGGCTCTATCTGGCCGAACAGAAGCTCAATGCACCGGCCGCCATGAGCCGGATGCGCGAGCGGCTCAACAAGTACGATGACGATGCCTGGAACTGGGATCTGGTGCGCCTCTATACCGGCGAACTCAATGCCACCCAGTTGATGGGCAACGTGGTGAAAGGGGTGAAGGACAACCGGGAGCTCGCCGAGCGCCTGTGCGAAACCTACTTCTACCTCGGCAAGTTTGAACTGGCCAAGGGCAACCGCAAGGAAGCCATCAGCTACTTCAAGCTGGCGCTCGCCAACAACGTGTATGACTTCATCGAGCACAGATATGCCCTGCTGGAGCTGGAGCTGATGGCGCGCAAACCCCTGCCGCCCGGTGCCCAGAGTGCCCAGGGCAAGAGCAGCAAGCAGGCATCCTGAGCTTGCCCTGTTGCCGGTTTGAATGATGTAGAAAAGGCCTCATTGCGAGGCCTTTTTGCTGTCCGGGTGTCAGATGCTAGGGGGTGAGTCACCCCCGTCAGACGGTACACCGCCGCCTCACTGCGTCAGCATCATGCCGGGGATCTGACGCCAGTAACCGTTGCAGTCGCGCTCCTGCTGCAGGGGCAGGGGAGCCTGGCCCTGTTGGTTGGCCTTGAAGCGCTCCAGCATCGTCAGGGTGTCCAGCCCCTCGGGGGAGAGGCGCACCACATCCACCAGCCCCTCCATCCCGGCCAGATCGTTGCCCAGGTTGTAGCAGTAACCGGACTGGGTCTGGATGCCGTTGAGGTTGAACACCTTCTGCCCCTCGCGGCTGCTGGCGAGCCGGCCGGTGGGGTAGTCGATGCAGGCCAGTTCGCAGTTGTCCTTGGGCCGGTCAAGGGAGCGGGCGGTGAAGCAGCGCGCCGAGTAGGCGAGTGGCAGGTGGCCGTAGGCGAACACCTCCACCTCGAATTGCTGGCGAGCACTGCCCAGATCCTGATTGAGCTGCACCAGCCAGTCGCGGGAGAGCTCCACCGGCATCACCCAGCGCTGCATCCCCTGTTTGAGCAGCATGCGCAGCACGTCGGCGTTGTAGGCGTTGATGGCGGGGCCGCAGACGAACGGCAGCCCGGCTTCGCTGGCGAGCTGGACCGCCCCCAGATCGTTGGCCTCGATCATCAGCTCGCCATTGTCGACCAGCCGCTTGACCTCCTTGAGCTCGGAGGGGGCGGAGATGAGCGCCAGCGTGGAGAGTACCGCCTGCTTGCCCGAGCCGGCCACCTGACGGGCGAGGGCAATCCAGTCATCCACTTTCAGTTCGCGGCGCTTGCTGCAGACGGTTTCCCCCAGATAGACGATGTCGGCCTGGCTGGCGGCGGCCGCCTGATAGAAACCCTGGGTGTCGGCCTTGGGCCAGTAGAAGAGCAGGGGGCCGAGAGAGAATTTCATGAACAGGGCTCCTTATTGCCACTGGCGATGATAGGCACCGAGGGTGGTCTGGCTCCCCTCGGAGACGCGGGCGAGCTGGGCATCCCACTCGGCCTTGACCTGATAGGCTTCCGGGTTGGCCTGATAGGCGTCGATGGCGGCGCGCCAGACCCGGGTGACCTGCTCCACATAGGCGGGGCTGCGTTGGCGTCCTTCAATCTTGACCGACTGGATACCGGTCTGGAACAGCTCGGGCAACAGGCCGAGGGTGTTGAGACTGGTGGGCTCCTCCAGCGCGTGGTAGGTCTGGCCGTCCACCTCGAAGCGGCCCTTGCACAGGGTCGGGTAGCCGGCGTTTTCCCCCGGGCCGTAACGGTCGATCAGCACCTCGTTGAGGCGAGACTCGAGGCCGCCCGGGGTCTCCTCCCAGCGCACGAACTTGGCCGGTGAGCAGGCGCCGACGGTATTGGGGCTCTCGCCGGTCATGTAGGAGGAGAGGTAGCAGCGTCCCTCCGCCATGATGCAGAGGCTGCCAAAGGCGAACACCTCTAGACCGACGTCGGTCTCGCGGGCCAGCTGCCTCACCTGATGCATGGAGAGGACGCGGGGCAACACCACCCGACCGACGTTGAAGTGCTGCTGGTAGAAGCGGATGGCGGCGGCGTTGGTAGCACTGGCCTGCACCGAGACGTGCAGCTCCAGATCCGGGTAGCGGCGGCTGGCATAGTCGAGCACGGCGAGGTCGGCGATGATCAGGGCATCGGCCCCCAGCGCGGCGCCCTTGTCCACCGCCTGCTGCCAGCGGGCATCGGAGCCCGGGTGGGCGAAGGTGTTGATGGCGATGTGGAGTTTGCGGCCATGCTGGTGCACATAGTCGACCGCTTTCTCCAGCTTGCTGTCGGTGAAGTTGAGCCCGGCGAAATGGCGGGCGTTGGTGTCATCCTTGAAGCCGATATAGACCGCATCGGCCCCGTTATCCACGGCTGTTTTCAGTGCCGGCAAACTGCCTGCCGGACAGAGTAATTCCATCGGGTACGCTCCGAGAGGGCAAAAAATGCAAAAGTGGCCCGATTGTATTCACCGGCGTCCTTCCACTTTTTGACCTGAGGCAGCTTTGTGTGGCTTTACCCTTCTTGAGGTAAGTGGGCACAAGTTTGATTTCCAACAGGATCATGGCTGCGGCCCTGTGCTTGAATGCGCAAAAAACTGGGAGTTTATCGTGTTTCAACAACTGCAACGTCGCCTGGTCGAACAGGCTCCCCGCATTCTGCGCCATCCTCTCAAATTGGTGCCATTTTCCTTGCAGCAGAACCTGATGGAGCGCCTGCTGGCCAGCGTGTTCAAAGAGGCCATCGCAGATGGCGACTTTGAATTTCTGGCAGGCAAGTGGCTCAAGGTCGAAGTCTCTGATCTGGAGCTCTGCTGGTTCATCAGCGAGCAGGATGGCAAGCTGGTGGTGGCTCGTCATTGCGAGCAGGCCGATGTCTGTTTCAGCGGCACTACCAACGACCTCATTCTGATTGCCGGGCGCAAGGAAGATCCCGACTCTCTCTTCTTCCAGCGCAAGCTGAAGATTGAAGGGAACACCGAGCTGGGGCTGGAGGTGAAAAACCTGATGGACAGCCTGGATCTGGACGGTTTGCCAAGCCTGGTGCGTTATCCCTTGCTGGATCTTGCCACCTTCATCGAGCGGGCGAAGGCGGGCTCAGCGCAAGAGGCGCACTCTGCGCCGGCGGGTGGGGTTGCGCCTCAGCTGTGAGACCAGTCCATCGGCATGGTGGCGGTAGTGATTGCGAGCCCACAGGCAGCGACAGGCCCACAGACAGGGCAGCAGTGCCAGCAGGGCGCCGGCGTTGGGAAGGCGCGAGAGCAGCAGACCCAGCGCCAGCCAGATGAACGGCTGGGCCTCGTAGAGCCACTCCGGCTGAAACCAGCGTTTGGTCGGGAAGATGACCAGATCGGTACGCCGATAGCTGGATCGCATCATCCAGACGGTGGCGCCGGCGACAAACAGCAAGGTACCCGCCAGCCAGAGCAGCGGGGAGTGGCTGAGCAGGATGATGCCGACCGCCACCAGCAGATAGCAGACCGGCAACCTCTCATAAAGCCAGCGTGGGCACATGTCGCCTCCACTTTTCACCTTCCCATCCTTCAAGTCTAGCCAGTCAGCGCCCCCGTCTCATACCGCTTTGTTCTGCAAAACGGCGTCATTGTTGTGAATTGGTGCGCCATTTACGGTGCCAAAATAGCGATTGGCTATGTTACAATTGCGCGCCATTTTTGACTGAAGATTGACTGGGCATGTTGGATCAGATTCGTATCGTGTTGGTAAACACTTCTCACACCGGCAACATGGGCTCTGCGGCGCGCGCCATGAAGACCATGGGCTTGAGCCAGATGGTGCTGGTTGATCCGCAAGCACAGCCCGATGACAACGCCTATGCACTGGCCGCCGGTGCCAGCGATCTGCTGGCCAATGCACGTATCGTGTCGACCCTGGATGAAGCCATTGCGGATTGTGGTCTGGTGATCGGCACCAGTGCCCGCTCCCGTACCCTGAGCTGGCCCATGCTGGACCCCCGCGAAGCGGGCGAAAAGCTGGTAACCGAGGGGATGCAGCATCCGGTGGCGCTGGTATTTGGCCGTGAACGCACCGGCCTGACCAACGACGAGCTGCAAAAGTGCCACTACCACGTGGCCATTCCGGCCAACCCGGAGTACAGCTCCCTCAACTTGGCCATGGCGGTGCAGACCCTCTGCTATGAGGTGCGAATGCACTGGTTGCAGCAAGAACAGGTCGGCGAGACCGACATGGCGGTGGATTATCCCAGCGCCGAGCAGCTGGAAGGCTTTTATCAGCATCTGGAGCAGACGCTGCTCAAGACCGGCTTCATCGCCGATGACCACCCGGGACAGGTCATGAGCAAGCTGCGCCGCCTGTTCAACCGGGCTCGTCCGGAAGCGGTGGAGTTGAACATCCTGCGCGGCATTTTGACCTCGGTGCAAAAACCGAGACCGCAGGATTAAACCCGACTGGATTACTCAACCATATACTTGACTGATTTAGTCGGGTATGTGACCATATGCCCATATTGATTGGTTCGCAAAACGGTAAGGCATATGAGACTGACCTCAAAAGGACGTTACGCTGTGACTGCCATGCTCGACGTGGCGTTGCATGCAGAGCAGGGGCCCGTGCCCCTGGCTGATATTTCGGAGCGCCAGGGCATCTCCTTGTCCTATCTGGAGCAGCTGTTTGCCCGCCTGCGCAAGCATGGCCTGGTGAGCAGCGTGCGTGGCCCGGGCGGCGGTTATCGCCTCGGTCTGGCGCCGAATGCCATCTCGGTCGGTCAGGTGATCACCGCGGTCGACGAATCGGTGGATGCCACCAAGTGCCTCGGCAAGGGCGGCTGCCACGGCGGCACCCAGTGCCTCACTCACTCCCTGTGGCGTGACCTGAGCGAGCGGATCTCCAGCTTCCTGGGGGACATCACCCTGGCCGAGCTGGTTGATCAGGCCGATGTGCGCCGGATTGCCGGCAAGCAAGATGAACAAATGAAAACCGTGTTGTCCCTGGTAGATCGGGCAGAACGCGGCGATGTGAGCTTGAAAGTCCAACTATAAACAAACGTGCTTTCCACAGCTGGTCGATGTATGACCCTGGCTGTAACGGAGAAAAACATGAAACTGCCTATTTACCTTGATTATTCGGCAACCTGTCCGGTGGACCCGCGTGTCGCAGAAAAAATGATGCAGTGTCTCACCATGGATGGCCTGTTCGGCAATCCAGCTTCCCGTTCCCACCGCTTTGGCTGGCAAGCCGAAGAGGCGGTCGATCTGGCCCGTAATCAAGTGGCAGAGCTGATCGGTGCCGACCCGCGCGAGATTGTCTTCACCTCCGGTGCGACTGAATCCAACAACCTCGCCATCAAGGGCGTCGCCCATTTCTACGCCGGCAAGGGCAAGCACATCGTTACCTCCAAGACCGAACACAAGGCGGTACTCGATACCTGTCGCCAGCTGGAGCGCGAAGGCTATGAGGTAACCTACCTCGAGCCGATGCCCAATGGCCTGTTCACCCTGGAACAGATCGAAGGCGCCCTGCGTGATGACACCATCCTGGTCAGCATCATGCACGTCAACAACGAGATCGGCGTGGTGCAGAACATCGCCGCCATCGGCGAGCTGTGCCGTTCCCGCAAGATCCTGCTGCACGTGGATGCAGTACAGAGCGTGGGCAAAATCCCGGTCGACGTGGAAGCGCTCAAGGTTGACCTGCTCTCCATGTCCGCCCACAAGGTATACGGCCCGAAAGGCATTGGTGCCCTCTACGTGCGCCGCAAGCCGCGTGTGCGCCTGGAAGCCCAGATGCACGGTGGTGGCCATGAGCGCGGCATGCGTTCCGGCACCCTGCCGACTCACCAGATCGTCGGCATGGGCGAAGCCTTCCGCATTGCCAAAGAAGAGATGGTGAGCGAAGGTCAGCGCATCATGGCCCTGCGTCAGCGTCTGTGGGATGGCATCAAGGATATCGAAGCGGTCTACATCAACGGTGACCTGGAACAGCGGGTGCCGGGCAACCTCAACGTCAGCTTCGCCTATGTAGAAGGGGAATCCCTCATCATGGCGCTGAAGGATCTGGCGGTCTCTTCCGGTTCTGCCTGTACCTCGGCCAGCCTGGAGCCCTCCTACGTGCTGCGCGCACTGGGCCTGAACGACGAGCTGGCGCACAGCTCCATCCGTTTCAGCATGGGTCGCTTCACCACCGAGGAAGAGATTGATTACGCAATCAAGCTTATCCGTGACTCCATCGGTCGTCTGCGCGAGATGTCTCCCCTGTGGGAGATGTACAAGGACGGCGTCGATCTGAACACGGTCGAATGGGCTCATCACTGATCCGCGGGATCGGTGTTCAACGGAATTAGCAGGAGTTAGATATGGCTTACAGTGAAAAAGTAATCGACCACTACGAGAACCCCCGTAACGTAGGCGGCTTCGACAAGAACGATCCCAGCATCGCTACCGGCATGGTCGGTGCACCGGCCTGTGGTGACGTGATGAAGCTGCAGCTGAAGATCAGCGACGATGGCATCATCGAAGATGCCAAGTTCAAGACCTACGGTTGTGGTTCCGCCATCGCCTCCAGCTCTCTGGTGACCGAGTGGGTCAAGGGCAAGACCCTGGATGAAGCGGCCGGTATCAAGAACACCGACATCGCCGAAGAGCTGGCGCTGCCACCGGTGAAGATCCACTGCTCCATTCTGGCCGAGGATGCCATCAAGGCCGCCATCGCCGATTACAAGCAGAAGAAAGGTCTCTAAGGTCAGGAGCGCAGTATGGCCATTACCATGACAGATGCCGCCGCGGCACGGGTTTCCTCGTTTCTGACCAACCGGGGCAAGGGCATCGGCCTGCGCCTCGGCGTCAAGACCACCGGCTGCTCGGGTCTTGCCTATGTGCTCGAGTTCGTCGATGAGCTGGCAGATGAAGATCAGGTATTCGAGCAGGACGGGGTCAAGATCATTGTCGATGCCAAGAGTCTGATCCACCTGGATGGCACTGAACTGGATTTCGTCAAGGAGGGCCTCAACGAGGGCTTCCAGTTCAACAACCCCAACGCCAAGGGCGAGTGTGGTTGCGGCGAAAGCTTCAGTGTCTGAGATGTGTGCAACACATGATCGCTTGTCCGTTGAACTGGTCGGCCACGGCCGGTTCAACCATGCCGCTTCGCCCACCTGAGCGCGAGCGGCATGGGGGCAGCATCAGTGTCTAAGAGGTCTGCATGAATTATTTCGAGCTGTTTGGGCTGGTTGAAGGCTTCGAGCTCGATACCCGTCAGCTGGCAGAGACCTACCGCCAGTTGCAAACCCAGTTTCATCCCGATCGTTTTGCCACCGCCCCCGAGTGGGAGCAGCTGGCTGCGGTGCAACGTGCCGCCCAGATCAACGATGCCTTCACTACCCTCAAGGCGCCCCTGCGCCGAGCCGAGTACCTGCTCTCCCTGCGTGGCACCGAACTTCGTGGCGAGCAACAGACGTTGCAAGATACCGCGTTTCTGATGCAGCAACTGGAGTGGCGCGAGCGGCTGGCCGACCTGAAAGGGGAGACTGACCCTGAGCGTGCCATCAAGGATTTTCGCCAGGAGATCAGGCATGATCACCAATTGTTGATGCAGCAGCTGACCCAGGCCCTCGCCACAGGCGAGGATCCGCGAGCGGCTGATTGTGTTCGCAAACTCAAGTTTGTCGACAAGCTCCTCGAGGAGCTGGAACGATTCGAAGACTCGCTGTTCGAGTCTTGATCCTTTAACGCTGGAAGTTTGATTACCCATGGCATTACTGCAAATCGCCGAGCCCGGCCAGAGCGCCGCACCTCATCAGCACAAACGTGCCGTTGGCATCGATCTTGGCACTACCAACTCGCTGGTCGCCGCCGTGCGTAGCGGTCAGGCCGATACCCTCTGCGACGAGCAGGGGCGTGATCTGCTGCCCTCCGTCGTGCATTACCAGGCTGATACCATCCGGGTCGGCGTCGATGCCAAGCGCGAGGCCGCCCTCGACCCGCACAACACCATCGTTTCCGCCAAGCGGATGATGGGCAAGGCGCTGGCCGACATCGATACCCGCCAGCAGCCCTATCAATTCGTGGCAGCCGACAACGGCATGCCGCAACTGCAGACCCGTCAAGGGCTGGTCAACCCGGTTCAGGTCTCGGCCGAAATACTCAAAAAGCTGGCCGAGCGGGGCGCTGCCGCCCTCGGTGGCGATCTCGACGGCGTGGTCATCACAGTGCCCGCCTATTTCGATGACGCCCAGCGCCAGGGCACCAAGGATGCGGCCCGACTGGCCGGTCTGCACGTGCTGCGCCTGCTCAACGAGCCGACTGCGGCCGCGATTGCCTATGGCCTCGACTCCGGTCAGGAAGGGGTGATCGCTGTTTATGACCTGGGTGGCGGCACCTTCGATATCTCCATCCTGCGTCTACATCGCGGGGTGTTTGAAGTGATGGCCACCGGCGGCGATTCGGCCCTCGGCGGCGATGATTTCGATCACCTGCTGGCAGACTGGTTGAAAGAACAAGCCGGTTTGACTGGCGAGCTGGATGCCCGTCTGCAGCGCGAGCTGCTGGATGTGGCCGCCGCGGTCAAACACGGTCTGACGGACGCCGACGCCGTTCCCTGCACCTTTGCCGGCTGGCAGGGCTCTGTCACCCGCAGTCAGTTTGACGAGCTGATCCAGCCGCTGGTCAAGCGCACCCTGCTGGCCTGCCGCCGCGCCCTGCGCGATGCGGGGCTCGAGCAGGAAGAAGTGCTGGAAGTGGTGATGGTCGGCGGTTCGACCCGGGTGCCGCTGGTGCGCGAGCTGGTGGGTGAGTTCTTCCAGCGTCCCCCCTTGACCAGCATCGACCCCGACAAGGTGGTGGCCATCGGTGCCGCCATCCAGGCCGACATCCTGGTGGGCAACAAGCCTGACGCCGAGATGCTGCTGCTGGACGTGATCCCGCTCTCTCTGGGTCTTGAGACCATGGGCGGTCTCGCCGAGAAGGTGATCCCGCGCAATACCACCATTCCGGTGGCCCGCGCCCAGGAGTTCACCACCTTCAAGGATGGCCAGACCGCGATGGCGATCCACGTGGTGCAGGGCGAGCGCGAGCTGGTGGCCGATTGCCGATCCTTGGCCCGCTTCACCCTGACCGGCATTCCGCCCATGGTGGCCGGTGCCGCCCACATTCGCGTCACCTTCCAGGTGGATGCGGACGGTCTGCTGTCGGTCAGTGCCATGGAGAAATCCTCCGGCGTGCAGGCCGAGATCCAGGTCAAGCCCTCCTATGGACTGGGTGAGGATGACATCCTCAACATGCTGAGCGCCTCCATCGCCAATGCCCAGCAGGACATGGATGCCCGCATGCTGGCGGAGCAGCAGGTCGAGGCCGACCGGGTGGTCGAGAGTCTCAACGCCGCGCTGGCTGCCGATGGCGAGGCTTTATTGAGCCCCGCCGAGCGGGCCGAGCTGGATGCCGCCATCGCCCATCTGCTGACCATGCGCAGCACGGGCACCACCAACCAGATCAAAGAGGCCATCGAGGCGGCGGATGCTGCCAGTGGCGAATTTGCAGCCCGCCGGATGGATGCCTCCATCCGCAAGGTGCTGACCGGACAAAACGTCAACAAGGTGTAATATGCCAAAACTGATTATTCTGCCCCATCCCGAGCTCTGTCCGGACGGCGCGGCCCTCGAAGGCGCGACCGGTGAAACCATTCTGGACATCGCGCTGCGCAACGGCATCGAGATCGAGCACGCCTGCGAGAAGTCCTGCGCCTGTACCACCTGCCACTGCGTGGTGCGGGAAGGCTTCGACTCCCTCGAGCCGAGCGACGAGCTGGAAGACGACATGCTGGACAAGGCGTGGGGACTGGAGCCGGAATCCCGTCTCAGCTGCCAGGCCAGACTGGCGGACGAGGATCTGGTGGTGGAACTGCCCAAGTACACCCTGAATCTGGCGTCTGAGCGCCATTGATGACCCCTTAATTACACATGAGTGAATTGCGCGTGCAGCATCTCGTGGTGCAGTAATGATATGGTGAAGGCCGTGACCCTTGAGGGAGCGGCCTTTTTTGTGCCCGTGATTTCCCTATTCGTTGATGAAAGTGCCAATAAAAAGGAAGCAAGAGAACATGGCTGACATGATGAACGTACGGTTGTCTTCCCAGGCTGCCGCCGCCCACTGGGGCGAGGGTGCCCTGCTCAGTTTCAACGGCGACGAAGCCCATCTCCATCTGGGCAGCGGCCAGGAGAAGGAGGCGCTGCGCGCCATCCAGCGCGCTGCCAGACGACTCGAGTCGAGCGGCATCAAGCGCATCAAGCTGGTGGGTGAGGGCTGGAACGGGGAGCGTCGCTACGCCTTTGCCCAGGGCTTCTATGCCGCCAAGGGGGTTCGCGAGCTCGATTTCGGCGAGCAGAGCGACCAGGAGGCTGCCGAGCTGGCTGCCTTGCTCAAAGCGACCCGCTGGGTGCGCGAAGTGACCAACGGCTGCCCGCAGGAGATCTACCCCATGAGCCTGGCGGAATCCGCCCTGCTGCTCATCCGCAGTCTCGCCGGTGACAAGGTGACCGCTCGCATTACCGCCGGGGAGGCGCTGCAGGAGGCCGGTCACATCGGGATCTGGTCGGTGGGCCGCGGCAGCGAGCGCGAGCCGGTGCTGCTGGAACTCGACTACAACCCGACCGGGGATGCCAATGCCCCCGTGCTGGCGGCGCTGGTGGGCAAGGGGATCACCTTCGATTCCGGCGGCTACTCCATGAAGTCCTCCGACAACATGCTGCCGATGAAGTCCGACATGGGCGGCGCCGCCATGGTGACCGGCGCGCTGGCGCTGGCCATCAGCCGCGGCCTGAACAAGCGGGTGAAACTCATCCTCTGCTGCGCCGAGAACCTGGTCTCCGGCCATGCCTTCAAGCTCGGCGACATCCTCACCTATCGCAACGGCATCTCGGTCGAGATCCAGAACACCGATGCGGAAGGCCGCCTGGTGCTGGCTGACGGCCTGCTGGCCGCCAGCGAAAGCGGGGCTGCCTATATCCTCGACGCCGCTACCCTCACTGGCGCCGCCAAGACCGCGCTGGGTCGCGACTACAACGCCGTGTTTGCCCTTGATGAGGCCGAGCAGGCCCGCGCGCTGGCAGCCGCCAAAGCCGAAAACGAGCAGGCCTGGGCGCTGCCGCTGGAGCCGTGGCACGCAGGCCAGCTCACCTCTGCCTTTGCCGAGTTGGGCAATGTGGCGTCCGCCGAAGGCACCGCCGGTGCCACCACCGCGGCGGCCTTCCTGTCGCGCTTCGTGCGTGACGAAGGCAAGGGCTGGGTGCACCTGGATCTGGCCGCCTCCTATCAAAAATCGGGCAATGACCTGTGGGCGACCGGTGCCAAGGGTCACGGCCTGCGTACCATCGCTCGCTGGTTGCAGGAGGTGAGTGAATGAGAGTCTGGCTGAATCAAGAATTTGGTGAAGGCTTTGGACAATCGGCAAAAAGTGCCACGGCCTGCGTATTATCTGTCACCCGCTGGCTGCAGGAGGTGAGTGCATGAACATCTGGTTGAGCCGAGAATTTGCCGCTCCCGAGTGGGGTGAGGGGGCGCTGCTCTCCCACCGCGCCGACGGCATGGTGATCCATCTGGTGACCGCCAGCCCCTTGCTGGATATCCAGCAGGCGGCACGGCGTCTGTGCAGTCAGGGGATCCAGCAGGTGGTGCTGGCCGGTCACTGGGAGCGCGAGCAGCAGTGGGCCTTTGCCCAAGGGCTGCAGACCCCCAAGGTGGAGGTCGAGCTGCAGTGGGCCACTTCATCCGAGGAGGATCGGGAGGAGCTGGAGGCGCGCTGGCTGTGCGGGCGCTGGGTGCGGGAGATGACCAATGCCACGCCGGAACAGCTGGGGCCGCTGGAGCTGGCGGTTGAAGCTGCCGCCTTCATCACCGAGTTGGCGCCGGACCGGATCAGTCATCGCATCCTCAAGGGGGAAGCCTTGCAGCAGGCGGGTTGGGTCGGTCTCTATCAGGTCGGCCGTGGCAGCGAGCGCGAGCCCGTGCTGCTGGAGCTGGACTTCAACCCGAGCAAGGATCCCAAAGCCCCGGTGGCGGCAGCGCTGGTGGGCAAGGGCATCACCTTCGACTCTGGCGGCTACTCCATGAAGACCTCCCAGGGCATGCTGACCATGAAGCACGACATGGGCGGTGCCGCCATCGTGACTGGCGCCCTGGCGCTGGCTATTCTGCGCGGCCTCGACAAGCGGGTGAAGCTCATCCTCTGCTGCGCCGAGAACCTGGTCTCCGGTCACGCCTACAAGCTGGGCGACATCCTCACCTACAAGAACGGCACCACGGTGGAGATCGTGAACACCGACGCCGAGGGGCGGCTGGTGCTGGCCGACGGCCTGCAGCTGGCCGGGGATTCCGGTGCGCCGCTGGTCATCGACGCCGCGACCCTCACCGGGGCGGCGGTGATGGCGCTGGGGGGGCGTTACAACGCCCTGTTCGGGCTGGACAAGGGGCTGGTGAGCCGCGCCATGGGTTATGCGGATGCCGAACAGGAACCCGCCTGGCCGCTGCCGCTGGAACCCTGGCATCGCCAGCAGTGCCCGTCCCACTATGCCGACACCGCCAACAGCCGGCCCGTGCCGGGTGGCGGTCCGGGTGGTGCCTCCAACGCGGCGGGCTTCCTCTCCCGCTTTGTCGCCAATGAGGGGCAGGGCTGGCTGCACGTTGATCTCGCTGCCTGTTTCAGCGAGAACGGTGACAACCTGTGGGCGCCGGGGGCCAACACCCTGGGGATGCGCACCATCGCCCACACCCTGCTGGCGGAGGTCCGCTGACCGGCAACGACAAGGGCACCTGCGGGTGCCCTTTCGACAGGGGGAGGGTGGGCAATAGCCTGGGTTTCAGGGGGTTAACATGACTATCGTGCACAAGCGCACATTTTTTCCTGCCGGCCTGGGCCAAGATGAGTGGTGATGTTGTTTTAGGGAAGAATTTGTTTAATAAAAAGTTGCTTTTCTGTGTGTTATTTCGCTTTTTGTTTACGTATAATCGCCGCCGAACATGGATTCTAACAATAAATCTCTGTAGTTAAGGAAAGATCTCAATGGCCATCGAACGTACCTTCTCCATCATCAAGCCGGATGCCGTCAGCAAGAACCTGATCGGTGCCATCTACAACCGTTTCGAGAGCGCTGGCCTGAAAGTCATCGCCGCCAAGATGCTGCACATGAGCAGCGAGCAAGCCGCCGGTTTCTATGCCGAGCACCAGGGCAAGCCTTTCTATGACGGCCTGGTCAGCTTCATGACCTCCGGCCCTGTCATGATCCAGGTGCTGGAAGGCGAAGAGGCGATCCGTCGCCACCGTGAAATCATGGGCGCCACCAACCCGAAAGAGGCCCTGGCCGGCACCCTGCGCGCCTGCTTCGCCGAGAGCATCGACCGCAACGCCGTGCACGGCTCCGATGCACCGGCCTCCGCTGCCCGTGAAATCGCCTACTTCTTCTCCGACGCCGAGATCTGCCCGCGCGGCTGATTTCTGTCGAAAGAACCCCAAGGGAGCCTCGGCTCCCTTTTGTTTTTTGGTCATTCGGTCAATATCCACTTATTCTCCAGGTGGAAAGCCGGACCCATAATTTGTACAATGCCGCCCCCTGACGTAGGTCAGCCGATAATTTATGAAGTGTGTGAGCTGAGGCCCTTGATGAGCGAAACAAAAACCAACCTGCTGGATCTTGATCGGGATGCCATGCGTGCCTTCTTCGTCGAACTGGGCGAGAAGCCGTTTCGGGCAGATCAGGTGATGAAGTGGATCTATCACTTTGGTTGTGATGATTTCGATCAGATGAACAACGTCAACAAGGTGCTGCGCGAGCGCCTCAAGGCGATCGCCGAGATCCGGGCGCCGGAAGTGAGCCGTGAACAGCGCTCCTCCGACGGCACCATCAAGTGGGCGCTGCAGGTCGGCGGTCAGGAGGTGGAGACCGTCTACATTCCGGAAGAGGATCGGGCGACCCTGTGCGTCTCCTCCCAGGTAGGCTGCGCCCTGGAGTGCAAGTTCTGCTCTACCGCCCAGCAAGGCTTCAACCGCAACCTGAAAGTCTCCGAGATCATCGGCCAGGTATGGCGCGCCGCCAAGATCGTCGGCGGCAAGCGTCCCATCACCAACGTGGTGATGATGGGGATGGGCGAGCCGCTGCTCAACCTCGCCAACGTGGTACCGGCCATGCGCCTGATGATGGACGACTTTGGCTACGGCATCTCCAAGCGTCGGGTGACCATCTCCACCTCCGGCGTGGTGCCGGCGCTGGACATGCTGGGCGACCAGATTGACGTGGCCCTGGCCATCTCCCTGCACGCGCCCAACGACAAGCTGCGCTCCGAGATCATGCCGATCAACGACAAGTACAACATCGAGGAGTTCCTCGCCGGTGTCCGTCGCTACCTTGGCAAGTCCAACGCCAACGGCGGCCGGGTGACCGTGGAATATGTGCTGCTCGATCATATCAATGACGACATGCAGCACGCCCACGAGCTGGCCAAGGTGCTCAAGGATACCCCTAGCAAGATCAACCTGATCCCGTTCAACCCCTTCCCGGGCAACCCCTATGGCAAGCCGAGCAACAGCCGTATCGACCGTTTTTCCAAGGTATTGATGGAGTACGGCTTCACTGTCATCGTCCGCAAGACCCGTGGCGACGACATCGATGCGGCCTGTGGCCAGCTGGTGGGGGAGGTGATCGATCGCACCAAGCGCACCATGAAAAATCGGATGCAACAGGATGGGATTTCCGTCAAAATGGTTTAACTTGCTAAGCCATTGTATAGTCAGGGAATGGATACACGTACATTGATCGTAGTGGCAGCGCTCTGCGCGCTGCCAGGCTGTGTTACCGAGACCACTTACGCTGGCCAGAATTCCACCCAGCGTGAAGTGGGTCCCGATCTCAAGGCGGCAGCCCAGACCCGTCTGGATTTGGGTATTCAATATCTGCAACAGGGGAACGCCGAGCAGGCCAAGTTCAACCTTGACCGCGCGCTGCAGTATGACCCTGCCAACCCTCAGGTTTACGTCGGTTTTGCCTACTTCTACCAGCAGGTGGAAGATTTCAAGGCGGCCGAAGAGAGCTACAAGAAAGCCCTTGCCATGGATCCGTCCAATGCTGACGCGATGAACAACTATGGCGCCTTCCTTTGCAATCGTGGTCGCTTCGACGAGGCGGAAAAGGCCTTCCTGCAGGCCGTCAGCCAGCCCAACTACATCAAGATTGCCGATACCTATGAAAACGCGGCACTTTGCGCCGCGCAAAATCGCAGAAATGATAAAGCAAGCGAGTATTATCGCTTGGCCTTGGGGTATAATCCCCGCAATCCAAGGTTATTGCTGGACATGGCGGAGCTTTCCATGAAAGATGGCAAGCTGCCTGATGTGCAGGCCTATCTCGCCCGTTTTGCCGATGTGTCAGACGAGAACGAGAACAGTCTCTGGTTGAGATTGCGGCTGGCGCAGGCCATGGACAAACCGGCACTACTTCACCAATTCGGGACTGAGCTGGTAAGGCAATATCCCACTTCGCAACAAGCCAAGCGTTACTTAGCCAATGACTACTGAACAGCCACACGATTTTCAAGACGACTCCCAGGCAGTTGGCCCAGGCCAGCTGCTGCGCAACGCCCGTGAACAGCTCGGCTGGACACGAGAACAGGTTGCGTCTCGCATTCACCTTCGTCTGACCCTGATTGCCGCGATCGAATCGGATACGTATGACAAGCATACGTCCCATACCTTCATTCGCGGTTATCTGCGTACTTATGCCAAGCTGGTCGGTATCCCGGAAGAGACCATCCTCGCGGCTTATGACAAGCTGGGGCTGACTCCCCCCGACAACATCGACATGCAGAGCTTCTCCCGTCGCTCCCGTCAGCAGGCCAACGACAGCCGCCTCAAGGTCGTCACCTGGCTGGTGATCCTGGTGCTGATCGCACTCTCCGTCGCCTGGTGGTGGCAGAGCACGGCGCGTCGCTCCGCCGGTGACGAGGCCCTGGCCGCGACTGAAATGGGCGCAACCAGCAACACCCCGAGCGCCACAGTGCCGCCGGCGGTGGACGTGGCTGACCCTGTGGTTGCTCCGGCAACTTCCGCTGCGGCCGCGACCTCGGCTGATCCCGTAGTGAGCGCCGCTGCGACCACGCTGCCGGTCGATGCCAGCAGCGCCGTGGCGACCACGGCGGTTGCGACCTCTGCCGCCACTGCCACGCAACCGGCTGCCGATACCGCCGCGAGCGAGCCGGCCAAGGTGCCTCAGCTGAAGATGAGCTTCACCGCCGACTGCTGGCTGGATGTCAAGGATGCCAAGGGCAAGACCCTGTTCAGCGGCCTCAAGAAGGCCAATGACGAACTGGTACTGGAAGGACCCGAGCCGCTCAAATTCATCATTGGTGCGCCCATGGCCGTCAATATCGAATATCAGGGCAAGTCCATCGACATGAGCCGTTACAACAACGGCCGGACTGCTCGCCTCTCACTGCCGCAGGAGTAATCTGTCCGCCATGTCCGCTCACGAATCTCCCATCATTCGTCGTAAATCCAGGCAGATCATGGTCGGTAATGTACCGGTTGGGGGCGATGCCCCCATCACGGTGCAGACCATGACCAACACCAAGACCACGGACGTGGCCGCCACCGTCGAGCAGATCCAGCGGATCGAGCGGGTTGGCGCCGACATAGTTCGGGTCTCGGTGCCCACCATGGAAGCGGCGGAAGCCTTCAAGCTCATCAAGCAGCAGACCCGCATTCCCATCGTCGCCGATATCCATTTCGACTACCGCATCGCCCTGAAAGTGGCCGAATACGGTGCCGATTGCCTGCGCATCAACCCTGGCAACATCGGCAACGAGGAGCGGGTCCGCGCCGTGGTCGACTGCGCCCGTCACTACAACATCCCGATCCGCATCGGCGTCAATGGCGGCTCGCTGGAGAAAGACATTCAGGAGAAGTACGGTGAACCGACCCCGGAGGCGCTGCTCGAGTCAGCCATGCGCCACGTGGACTATCTGGATCGTCTGAACTTCGACAACTTCAAGGTGAGCGTCAAGGCGTCCGACGTCTTCCTGGCGGTCGGCGCCTATCGCCTGCTGGCCAAGCAGATTGAACAGCCGCTGCACCTTGGCATCACCGAAGCGGGCGGTTTTCGCGCCGGCGCGGTGAAGTCCGCCATCGGTCTTGGCATGCTGCTGAGCGAAGGCATCGGCGACACCCTGCGCATCTCGCTGGCGGCCGATCCGGTGGAAGAGATCAAGGTGGGTTTCGACATCCTGAAATCCCTGCGCATCCGCTCCCGCGGCATCAACTTCATCGCCTGTCCCTCCTGCTCCCGCCAGGAGTTCGACGTCATCGGTACGGTCAACGCTCTGGAAGAGCGGCTGGAAGACATCATCACCCCGATGGATGTCTCCATCATCGGCTGTGTGGTGAACGGCCCGGGTGAGGCGCTGGTCTCGGATCTGGGCCTGGCAGGGGCGGCCAACAAGAGCGCTTTCTATGAGGGTGGTCAGCGGGTGGACCGGCTCGACAACAAGGATCTCATCCCGATCCTGGAGCGCCGCATTCGCGCCCGGGCCGCCATGCTGGATCCGGCCAACCAGATCCAGGTGGACGAGGGTTGAGCAACCAAGGGCCACTCAGGGTGGCCCTGTCTTTAGGTTGCTGATTTTACATCCCGCATTGGAATACCCTGATTTTACCTCGGGGTCGAAAATCCCTATAATGCGGCCAAATTTTACCTCTTTTTCTCGAGTATCAACGTGGCAAAACAGATCCAAGCTATTCGCGGTATGAATGATTGCCTGCCGGAGCAGAGCCCGGTATGGCAGAAAGTAGAACAGATCCTGCGCCAGGTCGTGGCCAGCTATGGCTACAGCGAAGTGCGCATGCCGATTGTCGAGCAGACCCATCTGTTCAAGCGCGCCATCGGTGAAGTGACCGACGTGGTCGAAAAAGAGATGTACACCTTTGAAGACCGCAACGGCGACAGCCTGAGCCTGCGTCCGGAAGGCACCGCCAGCTGCGTGCGTGCCGGCATCGAGCACGGTCTGCTTTACAACCAGGAACGCCGGATGTGGTACATGGGCCCCATGTTCCGTCACGAGCGTCCCCAGAAGGGCCGCTATCGCCAGTTCCACCAGTTCGGGGTCGAGCTGTTCGGCATCAACGGGCCGGACATCGATGCCGAGCTTATCATGCTGACTCACCGCCTGTGGCGTCTGTTCGGCATCAGCGAACACGTGACCCTGCAGCTCAATACCCTCGGTCAGAGCAGCGAGCGCGCCGCCTACCGCGATGCGCTGGTGGCCTACCTGGAGCAGTACAAGGATCAGCTGGACGAAGAGAGCCAGCGCCGCATGTACAGCAACCCGCTGCGGGTGCTCGACTCCAAGGACGAGAAGGTTCAAGCCATTCTGGTGGGCGCCCCGCGTCTGTTCGATCACCTGGGCGAAGAGAGCCTTGCCCACTTCGAGGGGCTCAAGCGCCTGCTCGAATCCGCCGGCATCCAGTACGAAGTGAACGAGCGGCTGGTACGCGGCCTCGACTACTACAACCTCACCGTGTTCGAGTGGGTCACCAACAGTCTGGGGGCTCAGGGCACCGTCTGTGCCGGTGGTCGCTACGACGGTCTGGTGGAGCAGCTCGGTGGTCAACCGACGCCGGCTGTGGGTTTCGCCATGGGCATGGAGCGACTGGTGCTGATGCTCGAGACCCTCGAACTCAACGGCGATATCCGCCCGGCGGTGGATGTCTACCTGGCCATGGTGGGCGAGGGCACTGAACAGGCCGGTTTCCAGCTGGCCGAGCGGCTGCGCGATGCCCTGCCTGACTTGCGCCTGATGAGCCACTGCGGCGGCGGCAACTTCAAGAAACAACTCAAGCGTGCCGACAAGAGCGGCGCGGCCATTGCCCTGATCCTTGGCGAGACCGAGGTGCAAAACGGGGAGATCACCATCAAATATCTGCGTGGCCAGGCCGAGCAACAGACCGTCACGGTCGACGCCGCCATTGCCCTGCTGGCAGCCAAAGGAGAGTAAGCTGTGGAAGTTTATACCACCGAAGAACAACAGGTTGAGGTCATCAAGAGCTGGTGGAAAGAGAACGGAACCTCGGTGATCGCAGGAACTGTTATCGGTCTGGTTGGACTCTTTGGCTGGCGCTACTACAACGAGCATCAGCAGACCAGCCAGGAGACCGCCTCCCAGGCTTACAACGAGATGGCTGCCCAGCTGGCCAAGGGCGATGCCGCCGGCTTCGAGCAGGCGCAAAGCTTCATCAGCGCCCACAAGGGTGACTCCTATGCCGAACTGGCTGCCCTGCAGCTGGCCGCCGCCGCCGTCAAGGCCGGCAAGCTGGATCTGGCCGTCGAGCAGCTGACCCAGGTGGCCACCAGCGGTGACGAGAGCATTCGTCCCATCGCCGCCCTGCGTCTGGCCCGGGTTCTGAACGATCAGGGCAAGGCTGACGAGGCGCTGGCCCAGCTTGGCAAGATCAACAACGATGCCTTCAAGGCCCAGGTCGCGGAAGTGCGCGGCGACGTGCTGCTCAAGCAGGGCAAGGCCGAAGAGGCGCGCGATGCCTATCAGGCGGCGGCCGATGCCGGCGGCCTGCAGGGCAGCGCCGAGCTCAAGCTGAAAATGGACGATCTGGCGTTGCCAGCGGTGACCACGGGTGAGGCTCCGGATGCGTAATCTGTTCAAGATGGTGGTGTTGGGGGCTGCGGTCTCCTTCGCCCTGCAGGGGTGCTCCCTGTTCAGTTCGGAAGAGGATCTCAACCCGATGGCGCCGCTGCCCAAGGTCGAGTCCGCCTTCACGGCCGATACCAGCTGGTCCTCCTCGGTGGGTGACGGCATCGGCGACTTCTACTCCCAGCTCAAGCCGGTGGTGGAAGAGGAGCGCATCTATGCCGCCGCTCGCGATGGCGATGTGACCGCCTTTGACCGCGAAAGCGGCAAAGAGCTGTGGAGCGTGGATCTGGCTGATCTGCCGATCAACGCCGACAAGCGCAGCGCCCGCCTCTCCGGTGGCCTGGTATCCCGTTACGGCAAGCTGTTCCTGGGTTCCGAGAACGGGGTGGTGTACGCCCTGAACCAGGAGAACGGCGAAGTACTGTGGCAGACTTCGGTGCCGGGTGAAGTGGTGGCAAGCCCTGCCGTCGAAGATGGCCGGGTGGTGGTGCTGACCACCTCGGGTCGCCTGGTGGCGCTCGATACCGATGAAGGCAAGCTGCAGTGGACGCTGGCGGAAGAACAGCCGCCGTTGACCCTGCGCAGTGCCGGCGCCCCCATCATCACCAACGGCGCCGTGCTGTACGGCCGCGCCGATGGCAAGGTGGGCATCGCCCTGCTCAGCAACGGTCAGCCGGTGCGCCAGTCCAAGGTCGCCGACCCGCGCGGCGCCACCGAGCTGGATCGGATGGTCGACGTGGACGCCACCCCGCTGATCGCCGGCGATGAGCTCTATGCCATCGCCTATAATGGCCAGCTGATGGCGCGCAAGCTGATGACCGGTGACGAGGTATGGAAGCGCAAGTATTCCGGCTACCGCGACATGGCGGTGACCGGCAATGCCATCGTGCTGACCGACAGCCGCAGCCACCTGTTTGCGGTTGACCGTCGCAATGGTCTCGAGCTGTGGTCCAATACCCAGCTGGAAAACCGCACCGTGACCGCCCCCGTCATCCTGGGTGACTATGTGGTGGTCGGCGATGTGGAAGGTTACCTGTATTGGCTGGATCGTACCGACGGTACCATCAAGGCCATGCAGCAGCTCGACAGCAGTGGTCTGTACGCCGCCCCCCTGGTGGACGGTGACACCCTGTATGTGCAGAGCCGTGGCGGCAAGTTGTACGCTATCAAGCGTCCCTGATCGCCCGTCAATCTGAATATCCGGCTCCTGGTCTTCGGACCCGGAGCCTTTGTCGTCTTGAGAATGAGGCTTTTATGACTCCTGTAGTAGCCCTGGTGGGCCGCCCCAACGTGGGGAAATCCACCCTGTTTAACCGCCTGACCCGTACCCGGGATGCCCTGGTGGCTGACTTCCCCGGTCTGACCCGGGACCGCAAGTACGGCCAGGCGAAGTTGGGCGAGCTGGAATTTATCGTGGTGGATACCGGCGGTATCGATGGCACCGAAGAGGGGATCGAGCTGAAGATGGCCGAACAGTCCCTGCTGGCCATCGAAGAAGCCGACGTGGTGCTGTTCATGGTGGATGCCCGTGCCGGTTTGACCGCGGCGGATCAGGCCATCGCCGAGCACCTGCGCAAGACCCACAAGAAGGTGTTTCTGGTGGCCAACAAGACCGACGGCATCGACGGTGACTCCGCCGTGTCCGAATTCTACGGTCTGGCCCTGGGCGAGGTCTACCAGATGGCGGCCGCCCACGGTCGTGGCGTACTGAGCCTGCTGGAGCTGGCGCTGGCCCCCCATCTGGAGACCCTGGTCGACGCTGCCACACAAGAAACCGCGCAGGATGAGGAAGAAGAGGACTTCGACGAAGAAGCCCTGCTGCGCATGGTGGCTGCCGGTGAACTGGACACCAAGGAAGACACCAAGGAGACGCCGTTCGCCGATCTGCCCATCAAGTTTGCCATCGTCGGTCGCCCCAACGTCGGCAAATCCACCCTGACCAACCGTATGCTGGGTGAAGATCGGGTCATCGTCTATGATATGCCGGGTACCACCCGCGACTCCGTCTACATCCCGATGGAGCGTGACGAGCAGAAGTACGTCATCATCGACACCGCCGGCGTGCGTCGTCGCGGCAAGGTGCACGAGACGGTGGAGAAGTTCTCCGTCATCAAGACCCTCAAGGCGATTGAAGATGCCAACGTCTGCCTGCTGGTGATCGACGCCCAGGAGACCATCACCGATCAGGACTTGAGCATCCTCGGTTTCGTGCTCAACACCGGCCGCTCCGTGGTACTGGTGGTGAACAAGTGGGATGGTCTGGATCAGAAGGTGAAAGAGGACGTCAAGAACGAGCTCGATCGTCGTCTGGGCTTCATCGACTTCGCCCGCGTACACTTCATCTCCGCCCTGCACGGCAGCGGGGTTGGCCACCTGTTCGAATCCATTCAGGAGGCCTACCAGTCCGCTACCCGCCGTACCAGCACCGCCATGCTGACCCGCATCATGCAGATGGCGCAGGAAGACCACCAGCCGCCGATGGTGAACGGTCGCCGGGTCAAGCTCAAATATGCCCACGCCGGTGGCTACAACCCGCCGCGCATCGTGATCCACGGCAACCAGCTCAACGATTTGCCGGATTCCTACAAGCGCTACCTCATCAACTACTTCCGCAAGTCGCTGAAGATCATGGGGACGCCGGTCCGGGTCGAGTTCCAGGAGTCGGCCAACCCGTTCGAGGGCAAGAAAAATACCCTGACTCTGAGCCAGGAGCGTCAACGCAAGCGCCTGCTCAAGGCCAAAGCCAAGAAATAAGGCCCAGCGGCTGCCCTCACCGGCAGCCGTTTTTTCTAGGGCCAAGGGGAGGGGAATGTGCAGTGGGCTGACCCACTGCACATTCACTTTGCAAGGAGCCAACCATGAGCCACCTTCACTGCCCTGCCTGTCAGGGCGAGCTGGACAGTCGCAGCCGCGAGACCACCTGCAGCCAGTGCCAGGCCCGTTTCCAGATCCGGGCCCTCTGCCCGACCTGCCGGCAGGAGCTGGAGCGGCTCAAGGCCTGCGGCGCGGTGGATTACTTCTGCAATCACTGCAACAGCCTGGTATCGAAGCGGGCAGTGGTCTTTGAGGTGAGCCCGCTGGCGGGGAATTGAGGCGATAAAAAACCCGGCGATTGCCGGGTTTATGCTGTGTGTTCTGCTATCAGCAAGGTGAAGGAGCGGTTTCGGCGCCATATCTTGCGTTTGATGTCATTGAGCTTGAGTTTGCGTCTGGGGCTCCAGCCGCACTTTGCTTTTCTGACCAGTGTCGTTCTTCTGCGAGCTCGCATCTTGGTCTCCTCCCATTGGGTGGCCATCCCGGCCTTGGGTGATGATGGGAGCCTATCTGAAAGTGCTGTCATCCCGAGTGCAAGTGGATGAAATAGCGCGATAAAAACAATTTCGGATAGGCTCCGGTATGGTCGGATGGTAACAGAGAAACCACCCGAAAAACAAACCTGTCAACAAGGGATCAGCGCAGGGTGATCTGCTTGACCACTTCGGCGATGACGGTGGGGCGCTCGGCACTGGGCGGCTCGCTGCTGTCGTCATCGTCCAGCTCTTCACGGCGGTGGGCTTTCTGCTGCTCGTTGTCGAGCCAGAGCAGGCTCTGGTAGTACTGGCGCACGTTGTTGACGTAGTTGCGCGCCTCGCCGCCACGGGCATAACCGTAGCGTACCTTGCGATGCCAGCGCGACTGCTGCAGCAGCGGCAGCACCTCTTTCACATCGCTCCAGGCATCGGGATTCTTGCCAAGCTCCTTGGTCAGGCGGCGGGCATCCATCATGTGGCCGTAACCGATGTTGTAGGCGGTGAGGGCAAACCACACCTTCTCGTCATCGGGCACCGAGGCGGGCACTTTCTCCATCATCTGCTCCAGATAACGGGCGCCGCCCTTGATGCTCTCCTCCGGGTGCAGCCGGTTGTTGACCCCCATCGCCTTGGCGGTGGGTTCGGTCAGCATCATCATGCCGCGCACCCCGGTGTAGGAGCGCGCCTCCGGATCCCAGTGGGATTCCTGATAGCTGATGGCGGCCAGCAGGCGCCAGTCCACCACGTTGGCGTGGGTCTTGAACAGATCCTGATACTTGGGCAGCAGGCTCTTGGCCCGCTGCAGGAAGGTGCGGGTGTCGACGAAGTCGAAATTCTGCACGTGGCCGAAGTACTTCTCGTCGAGCTTGGCGATGGCGCCGTCCATGAAGCGCTGGCCGAAGAAGTCGATGATGCTGGCGTAGAGGCTGTCATCCGGCAGCTTGGTCATGGCCCAAGCCACGGTCTGGTTCTTGGCCAGGGTCATCCCTTCGGTGAGCTCGGGGTAGTAGCGTTGGGTGCGGGCCAGCACGGTATCCTGCACCACCGTGTAGTCAATCTTGCCGTCGGCCACCTGCTTGAGCAGCTCCTCCACATCGGCATCCCGATTGGTGCTCCACTTCAGGTTGGGGTACTGCTTGGCGAGCTCCTTGAGCAGATCTTCTCCGGTGGAACCAGCCGGCACCACTATGTTGCCCTTGAGATCGCCAATGTCCTTGGGCTTGGGAGAGCCGTTGCGATAGACCAGCTTGGGGGAGACCTGGTAGAAGCCGGGGCCGAAGCGAAACAGCTGGCGCCGCTCCGGGGTGACCACGATGGCGGCGGCAGCCAGATCCAGCTTGCCCTTTCTCAGCAGTTCCACCAGTTCGGCGGTGGAGTAGACCGGCACTATGGTCAGCTTGACCCCCAGCCAGTCGGCATAACTCTGCGCCAGCTCGTAATCGAACCCCTGGGCGGTGTCATCACGCTGGTAATAAGAGGTGGGGCCGTAGATGGTGCCAACCCGGATCTCGCCACGCTGGCGGATCTGCTCCAGCTGGCTGGAGGGGGTGTAGAAGTCGCAACCGACCAGGGTCAGCAGCAATGTCAGCCCGATAAACAGTCGAAAAATGCAGCGCAAGTAGGTGAGTACCCTTGTTGAAAAAATCGGCATTTGTCAAAAAAGAGGCACCTTTATACCAGAGAGTGTGCACCGAGTCACACTGGGCAAAACAAGAAAAACGTTTGTCCGGCATGGGCCTGATCCCTATAATACGCGCGTCTCAATTCCCCCCCACTTCAACACTTGGTGAGAAAGGTCATATGGATATCTTGCGTGGTGCCCCCGCACTGTCTGAGTTTCGTGTCCAAAAACTGCTGCAACGCTTCGCGCAGATGAAACAGGAGAGAGGAGTAGAGATAGAGGATGTCTATGCCGAATACGTGCACTTTGCCGAGCTCTCGAGCCCGCTGTCGCCACCGGAGCGAGCGACCTTGGGCCAGCTCCTGCGCTACGGCCCGACCATCCCCGAACACACCCCCAGCGGTCAGCTGTTTCTCGTTACCCCCCGCCCCGGCACTATCTCCCCCTGGTCTTCCAAAGCAACCGACATCGCCCATAACTGCGGCCTGAATCAGGTCAAGCGGCTCGAACGCGGTATTGCCTATTACGTGCAGGCCAAGGGTGAGCTGAGCGCCGCCCAGCGCGCCGACGTGGCCGCCGTGCTGCACGATCGCATGATGGAAACGGTGTTTGGCGAGATGAACGAGGCCGCCGCCCTGTTTGCCCATCACGAGCCGCGCCCCTTCACCCAGGTGGATGTGCTGGGCGGTGGTCGCGCCGCGCTGGCCGAGGCCAACGTGGCGCTCGGTCTGGCATTGGCCGACGACGAGATTGACTACCTGGTGGAGAACTTCCAGCGTCTGGGCCGCAACCCCAACGATATCGAGCTCTATATGTTTGCCCAGGCAAACTCCGAGCACTGCCGCCACAAGATCTTCAACGCCGACTGGACCATCGACGGTGAGCAGCAGCCCAAGTCGCTGTTCAAAATGATCAAGAACACCTTCGAGCAGACGCCGGATCATGTCCTGTCTGCCTATAAAGACAACGCTGCGGTGATGGAAGGGAGCCAGGGTGGCCGCTTCTTCCCGAGCCCCGCCAGCGGCGAGTATCACTATCATCAGGAGCGCGTCGACATCCTGATGAAGGTGGAGACCCACAACCACCCGACCGCCATCTCCCCGTTCCCGGGCGCCGCTACCGGCTCCGGCGGCGAAATCCGCGACGAGGGTGCCACCGGTCGCGGTGCCAAGCCCAAGGCGGGTCTGGTGGGCTTCTCCGTCTCCAACCTGCGCATTCCCGGCTTCGAGCAGCCCTGGGAGCAGGATTTCGGCAAGCCGAGCCGCATCGTCAGCGCGTTTGACATCATGCAGGAGGGGCCGCTCGGCGGCGCCGCCTTCAACAACGAGTTCGGTCGTCCGGCCATTCTCGGCTACTTCCGTACCTTCGAAGAGCAGGTGCCGAGCCACAACGGCGTCGAGGTGCGCGGCTACCACAAGCCCATCATGCTGGCGGGCGGTATCGGCAACATCCGCAGCGAGCACGTCCAGAAAGGGGAGATCCCGGTGGGGGCTGCCCTCATCGTGCTGGGCGGCCCGGCCATGAACATCGGTCTGGGTGGCGGCGCCGCCTCCTCTATGGCCTCCGGCCAGTCGGCCGAAGATCTCGACTTTGCCTCGGTGCAGCGCGACAACCCCGAGATGGAGCGCCGTTGCCAGGAGGTGATCGACCGCTGCTGGCAGCTGGGGGACGACAACCCCATCGTCTTCATCCACGACGTGGGCGCCGGTGGCCTCTCCAACGCCATGCCGGAGCTGGTGAGCGACGGCGATCGCGGCGGTCGCTTCGATTTGCGCGCCATTCCGAACGACGAGCCTGGCATGAGCCCGCTCGAGATCTGGTGCAACGAATCCCAGGAGCGCTACGTGCTGGCGGTGGCCAAGGAGAAGCTGCCGCTGTTCAAGGCGCTGTGCGAGCGCGAGCGCGCCCCCTATGCCGTCATCGGCAGCGCCACCGAAGAGAAGCATCTCACTCTCTCGGATGAGCACTTTGACAACCACCCCATCGACCTGCCGCTGGACGTGCTGCTGGGCAAGACCCCCAAGATGCACCGCGAGGTTGCAAGCCTGCCGGCGCAGGGCAAGCCGCTGGCGCTCGATGGCATCACGTTGGGTGAGGCTGCCGAACGGGTGCTGCGTCTGCCCACCGTGGCGGAGAAGTCCTTCCTCATCACCATCGGCGATCGCAGCGTGACCGGTCTGGTCAACCGCGACCAGATGGTCGGCCCCTGGCAGATCCCGGTGGCTGACTGCGCCGTCACCGCCGCCACCTACGACAGCTACCACGGCGAAGCCATGTCCATGGGCGAGCGCACCCCGGTGGCGCTGCTCTCCCACGCCGCCTCCGCTCGCATGGCGGTGGCGGAAGCGCTCACCAACCTGGCGCCGGCCCACATCGGCTCGCTCAAGCGGGTCAAGCTCTCCGCCAACTGGATGGCCGCTGCCGGTCACCCGGGGGAAGATGCCGGCCTCTACGAGGCGGTCAAAGCGGTGGGCGAGGAGCTCTGCCCGGCCCTTGGCATCACCATCCCGGTGGGCAAGGACTCCATGTCCATGAAGACCCGCTGGCAGCAGGATGGCAAGGAGCACAGCGTCACCTCGCCGCTCTCCCTGCTCATCTCGGCCTTTGCCAGGGTCGAGGACGTGCGCAATACCGTCACGCCGCAACTGCGTACCGATCTCGGTGAGACCGACCTTATCCTCATCGACCTTGGCAACGGCAAGCAGCGCCTCGGCGCCTCCGCCCTGGCCCAGGTCTATCGCCAGCTGGGTGACAAGGCGCCGGATCTGGACAACCCGGTCCAGCTCAAGGGCTTCTTCAACGCCATCCAGGCGCTGGTGAGCGATCGCAAACTCGTCGCCTACCACGACCGCTCCGACGGCGGCCTGTTTGTCACCCTGGTGGAGATGGCCTTCGCCGGTCACTGCGGTCTCGACCTGCAGCTGGATCGCATCGGCGGCGAGCTGCTGCCGGCCCTGTTCAACGAGGAGCTGGGCGCCGTCATCCAGGTGCGTCGTGAAGACAAGGAAGCGGTGATGACCCTGCTGGCCGGTCACGGCCTGGCCGCTTGCTCCCATGTGCTGGGCACGGTGCGTGAGGGGGATCTCATCACCCTGCAGCGGGCCGGTCAGGAGGTCTACCGCGCCAGCCGTACGGCTTTGCGTACCATCTGGGGCGAGACCAGCTGGCAGATGCAGCGCCTGCGCGACAACCCGGAGTGCGCGGATCAGGAGCATGCCGCCCGTCAGGACGCAGCCGATCCGGGCCTGCAGGCCAAGCTCAGCTACAACCCGGCCGAGGATGTGGCTGCACCTTACATTGCCCGCGGGGTCTCCCCCCGTCTGGCGGTGCTGCGCGAGCAGGGGGTCAACTCCCACGTGGAGATGGCGGCGGCGTTTGACCGCGCCGGCTTTGCGGCGGTGGACGTGCACATGAGCGACATCCTCGAGGGGCGCATCAAGCTGGATGCGTTCCAGAGCCTGGTAGCCTGTGGCGGCTTCTCCTACGGCGACGTGCTGGGGGCGGGGGAAGGCTGGGCCAAGTCCATCCTGTTCAACGACGGTGCTCGCGAGCAGTTCCAGCGCTTCTTCGAGCGCGGCGACACCCTCTCTCTGGGCGTGTGCAACGGTTGCCAGATGATGTCCAACCTGCGCGAGCTGATCCCGGGTGCCGATCTGTGGCCGCGCTTCGTGCGCAACCGCTCCGAGCGCTTCGAGGCCCGCTTCAGCCTGGTGGAAGTGCAGAACTCCCCATCGGCCTTCTTCGCCGGCATGGCGGGCTCGGTGATGCCGATTGCCGTCTCCCACGGGGAGGGGCGAGTGGAGGTGCGCGATGCCGCTCACCTGGCCGCGCTGCAACAGAGCGGGCTGGTGGGGCTGCGTTTCGTCGACAACCGCGGCCAGGTGACCGAGCAGTACCCGGCCAACCCGAACGGCGCACCGGCGGGTATCACCGCGGTGACTACCACGGACGGGCGCGCCACCATCATGATGCCGCACCCGGAGCGGGTGTTCCGCACCGTGGCCAACTCCTGGCACCCGGACAACTGGGGCGAGGACGGCGCCTGGATGCGGATGTTCCGCAACGCCCGGGTTCGTCTGGGTTAAGCGCGCATCGCAAACAAAAAAACCGGCCCCTGTGGCCGGTTTTTTTATGGCGGCTTGCCCGCTAGAACTGGCCGTGGCCCAGCTCATGGGGGGTGAAATCCCCGCGATCGAGGATGCGCAGGCAGGCATCGACCACCGCTGCATCCAGCTTGCTGCCGCGCAGCTCGATGATGTGGGCACGGGCCTGGGGAATGCCGAGGGCGGCGCGGTAGGGACGATCGGAGGACATGGACTCCACGATGTCGGCCACCGTGAGGATGCGGGCCTCCAGCAGGATCTGCTCGCCCTTGAGCCCCGCCGGGTAGCCGGAGCCGTCGATGAACTCGTGGTGCTGGTGGATCATCTGGGCGACGGGCCAGGGCAGGGCGATGTCCTTGAGCACCTGATAGCCGGCGCCCGGGTGCTCCTTGACCAGGTTGAACTCTTGGGGAGTCAGCCGACCCGGTTTGGTGAGGATGTTGAGCGGCACCTGGATCTTGCCGATGTCGTGCACCATGGCCCCCAGATAGAGCCCCCGCAGCCGCTTCTCGTCCAGCTTCAGCTCGCGGCCAATGGCCAGCGCCAGGGTGGCGACATGCTTCTGGTGGCCGGCGGTGTAGGGATCGCGCTGCTCCAGCACGGCGGCAATGGCACCGAGGGCATCTTCCAGCGCCAGCTCCAGCTGGCGGGCGTGCAGCACCTTGTCGCGCTGGGCGGTGAGATAGGCCTGCTGGGTCGCGCGCGCCTGCAGGCCGTAGGCAAGGTAGTCCGCCAGCTGGCTGAAGAGGTGCACCTCTTCGTCGGTGAAGGGGCGGGCCTGTTCACTGTGAATGAGCAGGCCGCCATGCCCGCCGGCGTGCCACTGCAGCGGCAGCAGCAGACGGGCGCGCAGGGTGGCCGAGTGGTGCACCAGCGCGCTGGCCAGGGCTTCGTTGCACGGCGCCCCGGTGCCGATGGCCTGATGCAGGGCGGGATCCCGGGTCAGCCAGTCGTCGCTGGCAAACCAGACCGCGTTGCCCGCCTGCGCCAGCACCTGCAGGGTGTGCTGGTCACTGTTTTCCTGCAGCACGGTGACGAGGGGAAAGCGGCCGTCGAAGGTGATGGCGTCGCAGATCTCCTGCAACAGGGTCTGCTCATCATCCTGCTTGAGCATGGCGTGGTGGGCGCGGCCGATGGCCTCCAGGGTCCAGGTGTATTGTTGCAACCGCTCCTGCTGCTGTTTCTTCTCGGTGATGTCGTCGAAGAAGACGCCGACCCCGACCACCTGGCCCAGCTCGTCGTAGAGGGGAAACTTGGTGGTGCTGAGCCAGCGGGCCTCGCCCCCCTTCAAATAGGGCTCTTCGTGGCGCTGGGTGGTGCCGCTGGCCATGACCCTCAGATCGTCATCCCGGTAGCGCTTGGCCAGCTCGGCCGGGAAGAAGTCGGCATCGCACTTGCCGACCAGCTCGGCCGGGGTGAGGGCGAGATCGCCAGCCAGCAGCCGGTTGCAGGCGATGAAGACGGAGCGGGTGTCTTTGAGCAGCACCCGATAGGGCAGCTGATCCATCACCTGGCCAAGCAGGGCGGCCGTGGGCAGCGGGGGAAAGGGCGGTGCGGGTCTTGAACTCATGTCATCCAGCCTCGGTCAAAGGGGGGCAAAGCGATAGCCCGCCTGCCACACGGCGAAGCAGGCGCTGACCACCTGCTCGTCGTAGTGGACACCGGCATAGCGGGTCAGTTCGGCAAAGGCATCGGTGAGGGACATGGCTCGCCGGAACGGGCGGTGGGCCGTCATGGCGGCCAGCGAATCGGCCACCCGGATGATGCGCGCCTCCAGCGAGATGGCATCCCCCTGCAGCCCCTGTGGATAGCCGCTGCCGTCCAGATTCTCATGGTGCTGCTGAACGATGGCGGTGATGGGCCAGGGGAAGTCTATCTGTTGCAGAATTTCACAGCCCGCCTGCGGGTGTTGCTTGATGAGCTCGAACTCCACCTCCCTCAGTGTGCGGGGGCGGGTGAGGATCTCCGCCGGGATCTGCAACAGGCCGATGTTGTGCACCATGGCGGCGAGGCCCAGCCCATCGAGGCGCTCCTGAGAGAGTTGCAGATGCTGGCCGATGGCCAGCGCGAGATCGTGCACACGTCGCTCGTGGCCCGCGGTGCCGGGATCCTTGTGGGCGATGGCGGAGGAGAGCGCCGCTATGGTCTGGAACAGCAGGGTCCGTTGCTGCTGCTCGCTCTCTTTGATGTGGGTGATGTCGACCAGGGCGCCGATGATGCCGGCCACCTCACCTTGATGGTCGTAGAAGAGATCCTTGAAGTTGAGCACCTGATAGCGGTGGCCGCTGCGATCAAACAGGGTGTGCTCGAAATATTGCGGCTGCCTGCTGCGCAGCACCTCCAGGTCGCGCTGGGTGTATTCGTCGGCCATCTCGGGGGGCAGGATCTCGTCCACCCGTTTGCCCTGCAGCTCGGCCTTGCTGATGCCGGTGATCTGGGTGAAGGTCGGGTTGCAGCTGATGAAACGCCCCTCGACATCCTTGTAGAACACCGGGATGGGGATAGCCTTGAGCAGGGACTCGTTGAAGCGCTGCATATCGACCAGCTCCGCCTGCTGGCGCAGGGCCAGCTGCTCGCTGTCCCGGCACAGCTGGATGGCGCGGGCCAGGTTGCCGAGGATGGGGCTGAACAGGTGGCAGAGCTGTTCCCCCTGCTGCTCCGCATTGGGGGAGAGCAGCAGCATCAGATAGCCTCCCTCGATCCGAAGCCGATAGGCAAACGGGTAGGGGCGCGAGCCTGGCAAGGGCAGCGCTGCCCGCAGGATGCACTGCTCGCCGTCGCTGACCCAGTGGGGCAGTGGGAGCGGCTCTCCCTGATGGCGAAGCAGCTGCTCGTCGCCGATCGCCTTGATGATCTTGTACTCCCCCTGCGGCAACTGCTGCAGCACCAGCCCGACCGGGCAGGCGCAGTGAAACAGAAAGCGCTGCAGCACCTTGGTCAGCAGGGCATCCAGCGTGACCTCGCGGCCGATGCAGAGGGCGAGATCGCAGACGATGGCCATGGCGTGGTCGTTGTTCATCGCAATCCCTCCCCATTGCAGAGAATGGCGCCGTTGTGAAACAGCGGATAGTCCCCCGGCCGCAGGTTGCCAATCTCGCCAAGGGAGAGGGCGCCGACCAGCTGGTGGGCGCCGCTGTGGCTGAAGAGGGTCTCCAGCTCCAGGGTGCTCTGCTCGCCGAAGTGCTGCTGGCGGCCGGCGCAGTAGTAGATCTCGAGGCGCTCCGGCGCCCCGTGCCGACTCAGCTTTTCGGCCAGCTCGATGGCGTGGGTGGTCGGGCTGTGCGGCGCCTTGAGCAGGGTGAGGATGCTGTGATCCGGCACTTCCCCGACGCAGAGCAGCGCCCCCTCGTCGGTGACGGCGACCGGGATGCGCACGATGACGTCGCCGTTGGCCCGCAGCAGCCCAAGCGGCAGGTGGACGCCGTACTGGTAGAACTGCTCCGGAGTCAGGCGCTGCTGGAACTGTTGCTGGACCAGGGCCTGGTAGCGGCTGAAGGCGGGCTGCCAGTCGATGAAGGAGATCTTGTTGCCCTCGCTGCTGGTGGCCAGCATGGGCTGGGCGGTGAGCTGATAGCCGTGCTCGAGCAGAGGGTAGCTGCGATGGGGCAGCAGGGTGCAGCAGACCGCCTGTTCCAGCAGTCTGTGGTTGTCGAACAGGCAGGGCATGGGGCGAAACTGGCCGCTGCCGGCATTGACGCCGGCATAGTGGACCCTGTCCGCGAGATGCAGATAGATCCCCTCGAGGAGGGAGGCGATGTTGGGGATCATGGCATCGAAGGTCAGAAAGAGGGTCGGTATGCCTTCGGCTGGCGGCCACTGGGCAAGCTGGGGGGCGAGCGCGTCGCAGAGCCGACGGGCCTGCTCATCGGCGCTGGCGACGGGATCGAGCGGGATGAGCAGCGGGGCGTGGGAAGCCGGGCGCGGCAGCAGCCAGGCACCGCGCTCATGAAAGCCGTGACGGCTGATGAGGCGGGGAAAGAGGGCGCCGCTGAGTTGAATTTCGAGGTGGCTACATTGCTGCTGCAGGTCGGCAACGTGCTCTGCATCCTGCTCGGTCAGCAAGACGTCGAGCCGCTGGCCGCGATAGGGGCGCAGTGCCTCGGCCAGTGGCTGCGTATCGAATGAATGAAACGCGGGCTGCATCATCGTTCGGAACTCCTTTCCTGCCAATCATCAATATATCAGCAAGGGGGGCTCGGTGGATACCCGGTCGTGTCCGGCAAGCAGCCATAAGCCGTTATAAAGGCAGATAAATTTGAGATGGCTGGTTAGGCATCCAGATTTGGGCAGATAAAAAAACCGGCCACTTGGGCCGGTCTTTGAGGGGGCGTGAAATCAGTGCAGCACCACGTTCTGGAAGCCCTGCACCAGGCTGATGACCGGCTGGGGATAGAGACCCAGTGCCACCACCAGCGCGGCGGAGAGCAGCACCACCAGACCACCGGAGGTGATGGCCCAGTCACCCTTGGCGTCGCGCAGCTGCATGCCGGGCTCGCGCAGGTAGAGGGTGACCATGACCCGCAGGTAGTAGTAGAGACCCAGCGCACTGCCGAGCACGATGGCGCCGGAGAGCCACCACAGCTTCGCATCGACGGTCACCCCGATCAGGTAGAACTTGCCGATGAAGCCGAGCGTCATGGGGATACCGGCCAGCGAGAGCATCATCACGGTCAGCACGGCGGTCAGGTAGGGACGACGCCAGAACAGGCCGCGGTAGCTGTGCAGGGAGTCCGCATCCTTGCCGCGATAGGGGCTGGACATCATGCTGATGACGCCGAAGGCCCCCAGGCTGGTGAACAGATACATCAGCAGATAGACGCCTGCCGCTTCCACCGGCATCTGGCCGAGACGGCTCGCCACGATCACCGCCAGCAGGTAACCGAAGTGGGAGATGGAGGAGTAACCCATCATCCGCTTGATGTTGGTCTGCAGCAGAGCCAGCAGGTTGCCGATGACGATGGAGATCACCGCCATGGCGGCCAGCAGCCAGTGGATCATGGGATCCGCGGCGGCGGGCACCGCCAGGTAGAAGCGCAGCAGCACACAGAACACCGCGATCTTGCTGACGGTGGCGAGGAAGGTGGCCACCGGTGCCGGCGCCCCTTCGTACACGTCCGGGGTCCAGAGGTGGAACGGCGCCAGGGAGAGCTTGAAGGCAAAGCCAACCAGCATCAGACCCAGACCGCCCATCAGCAGCGGGTGGTGAGCCGGGGTGGTGGCCAGGGTCAGCCCCAGATCGCTGAAGCTCAGGCTGCCGGCCTGGGCATAGAGCAGCGCCATGCCGAACAGCAGGAAGGCGGTGGCGGCGGCGGAGAGCACCATGTACTTGATGCTGGCCTCCAGCGAGTGGCGCTCGCGATAGGCGTAGCCTACCAGACCGAACATCGGCAGGGTCAGCATCTCGATCCCGATGAACAGGGAGGCGAGGTGACGGGAGCCGGCCAGCACCAGGCCACCGGCGGTGGCGATCAGCAGCAGCAGGTAGAACTCTTCCCGGTTGTCCGGATAGCCCTTGAGCCAGGAGCGGCCGAAGGTACAGGTCGCCAGGGCGCCGATGAGCACCAGCCCCATGTAGAAGACGGCGTAGCCATCGATCTGCAGCAGCGGGGTGACCCCCTGATCTCCTTGCGCCATAACGATGGGCAGGGAGAAGAGCGCCAGGTTGAGACCGGCGATGGTGACCACGAAGGCGGTGTCATCACACCGTTTCCAGGCGATGGCCAGCATCAGGGCCACCATGGCCCCGGTTGTCAGCAACAGGGGCAGCAGGGCCAGCAGTTGCGAAGCGGTGAAGGTCATTGCAGTGCTCCTGTAATGGACAAGGAAGGCAACAGGGCCAGCGGTTTAACAGCGGTCACTCTCATTGCAATGCTCCTGCGAAGGGCAGGGCGTACCAGTGCAGCACGCTCAGCAGGCTGTTGCCCGCGGTGTCGAGCACAGGTTGGGGATAGACACCGAGCAGCACCAGCAGGCCGGCAATGGTCATCATCATCACCAGCTCGCGACTGTCGAGCCCCTTGAGGACGCTCTCGTCCTTGGGGGTACCGAAGCAGGCGCGCTGCAGCATGATGAGGGAGTAGACCGAGGCCAGCACCAGGCCGAAGGTGGCGATGATGGTAAGCACGGGGGCAACCTGGAAGCTGCCGATGAGGATCAGGAACTCGCCGACGAAGTTGCCGGTGCCCGGCATCCCCAGAGAGGCGACCGAGAAGAACAGCATCACGCCGGGCAGGTAGCGCAGACGGCCCCACAACCCGCCCATCAGACGCAGGTCCCGGGTGTGCAGCCGCTCGTAGAGCTGACCGCACAGGATGAAGAGGCCGGCGGCGGAGAGGCCGTGGGCGATCATCTGTACCACGGCGCCCTGCAGGGCCAGTTCGCTGCCGGAGTAGATGGCGATCATCACGAAGCCCATGTGGGAGATGCTGGTGTAGGCCACCAGCCGCTTGATGTCGGTCTGGGCGAACGCCACGATGGCACCGTAGACGATGCCGATAAGACCCAGCACCATGGCGTAGGGGGCAAATTCGGCGGACGCCTCGGGGAAGAGCGGCAGGGCGAAGCGCAGCAGACCGTAGGCGGCGGTTTTCAGCAGGATCCCCGCCAAGTCCACGGAACCCGCGGTCGGTGCCTGGCTGTGGGCATCCGGCAGCCAGCCGTGCAGCGGTACCAGCGGCATCTTGACCGCGAAGGCGATGAAGAAGCCCAGCATCAGCAGCCACTGCACGCCCTTGCTCATCGGGGTGTTAAGCAAATCCTGATAGTCAAAGGTGAACACGCCGGTGGCGGCATGGTGAGTCAACACCAGGCCCAGGATGGCGACCAGCATGATGAGGCCGCTGACCTGGGTGTAGATGAAGAACTTGGTGGCGGCGTTGATCCGGGATTTGCCGTCGGTGACCGAGTGGCCCCACAGCGCAATCAGGAAGTACATCGGTACCAGCATCATCTCCCAGAAGAAGAAGAACAGGAACAGATCCAGCGCCATGAAGACGCCGAGTACGCCACCCAAAATCCACAACAGGTTGAGGTGGAAGAAGCCGATGCGCTGCACGATCTCCTTCCAGGAACAGAGGATGGCCAGCACGCCGATGAAGCAGGTGAGGATCACCATCAACAGCGACAAACCATCCACCGCCAGGTGCAATGAGATGCCGAAGCGGGGGATCCAGGGCAGTTGCAGTTCGGCGGCCCAGACGGGCACGCCGCCCTGGGCTGCCAGGGTGAAGTCACCGCTCCACCAGACGGCGCAGGAGAGCAGCAGGCAGGCGCTCATCGACAGCAGGGCGACCCAGCGTACGAAGTACTCGCCGAATCGCTCGGTCTGCCAACAGAGCAGACCGCCGATGAAGGGTATTAACAAGATCCAGAGTAAGGTCACGATATCAGCTCTCGTCTATGTTCTAGTCACTGTGCAGGCCCGTGGGCTTGCTGCGAGTTCAGGGGCTGCATCACGGGATCAGCCGAGCAGCAGCAGGGCCAGGATCAGGGCAGCGCCCATCCCCATGGAGGCTGCATACCAGCGCAACTTGCCGGAAACGGTCCAGGCCAACAGCTGGTGGCCACTCTGTGCCAGCCAGGCCGGCAGGCTCATCATCCAGTCCAGCGGATCCTTGCCGAGCAGCCGGGTCGCCAGCAGATACGGCTTGACCCACAGCTGATCGTAAAGCCAGTCAAAGCCCCAGGCATTGAACCAGAGAGTGCTGAGCAACTTGCCCGGCGCGCTGTTGGCCACGCTGCTGGCCAGACGGCGCTCGCCCAGGAACAGGAAGGCGGCCAGGGCAATGCCGGCGATGGCGATGACGGCGGAGGTGATCTCAAGCCCATGGCGCCCCTCTTCGATGTGATCCCCCGGACCAGCCGGCAGTACCCCCGCCAGCGGCGGCACGATCAGGGCGCCGATACCGGTGGAGAGCACCAGCAGGACCAGCAGCGGCAGCTGATGGGCCAGGCCGTGACCGGCGTGAGCCTGGGTCTGCTCCTTGCCGTGGAAGGCGATGAAGATCAGGCGGAAGGTGTAGAGAGAGGTGAGGAAGGCACCACCCAGACCGGCCCACAGCAGGGCGCTCTGGCCGTTGGCCTGCACCTGCCACAGGATGGCGTCTTTACTGTAGAAACCGGCGGTCACCAGCGGCAGCGCGGCCAGGGCCGAGCCCCCCACCAGGAAGCAGGCATAGACCAGCGGCAGGCTCTTGCGCAGGCCCCCCATCTTGAAGATGTTCTGCTCGTGGTGGGTCGCGACGATCACGGCACCGGCGGAGAGGAACAGCAGCGCCTTGAAGAAGGCATGGGTCATCAGGTGGAAGATGGCCCCTTCCCAGGCGCCAACACCGAGGGCCAGGAACATGTAGCCGATCTGGCTCATGGTGGAGTAGGCAAGGATCCGCTTGATGTCGGTTTGCACCAGGGCGGCAAAGCCTGCCAGCACCAGGGTGATGGCACCGACCAGCGCCACCAGATGCAGGATCTCGGGGGCCAGCAGGAACAGACCGTGGGTACGGGCGATGAGATAGACACCGGCGGTCACCATGGTGGCCGCGTGGATCAGCGCCGAGACCGGAGTCGGGCCCGCCATGGCATCCGCCAGCCAGGTTTGCAGCGGCAGCTGGGCCGATTTGCCGACGGCGCCACCAAGCAGCATCAGACAGGCAAACGACAGGGCAGGGGAGCCCTCGGCAAACATCAGCGGTGCGCGTACCAGCAACTCGTGGATGTTGAGAGTACCCAGCTCCCGGTAGAGGACGAACAGACCGATGGCGAGGAACACGTCGCCGACCCGGGTCACCACGAACGCCTTGAGGGCGGCAGCGCCGTTGGCCGGGTTGCGGTAGTAGAAGCCGATCAGCAGGTAGCTGCACAGCCCCACCCCTTCCCAGCCGAGGTAGACGAACAGCAGGTCATCGGCCAGCACCAGGAACACCATGCTGGCGATGAACAGGTTGGTGTAGGTGAAGAAGCGTGAATAGCCCTCTTCCCCGCGCATGTACCAGGAGGCGAACAGGTGGATGAAGAAACCCACCCCGGTGACCACGCCGAGCATGGTCAGCGACAGACCGTCCAGCGCCAGGCGGAAGGTCGGGGTGAATTTACCCACCGAGATCCACTGCCACAGGGTCTGGGTATAGACGCCGCCCGTTGGCATGGTGTTGAGAAAATCGATGCCGACCCACAGGGTAGTGAGGGCCGACAGCCCTATGCTGCCGACGCCGATGAGCGCAGCAGTGCGCTCGCCGAAACGACCGATGGAGAAGGCCAGCACCAGCCATCCCAGCAGCGGAAACAGAAAAGTCAGGTATAGGAGGCTCATCCGCGCATCTCGCTCACAGTGTCCACGTTGAGGGTGTGGTAACGACGATAGAGCAGCAGTAACAGGGCGAGGCCGATACTGGCCTCCGCTGCCGCCAGAGAAATCACCAGTATGTACATGATCTGGCCATCAGCCTGGGCCCAGCGGCTGCCAGCCACCACGAATGCCAGTGCCGACGCGTTCATCATGATCTCGATACTCATGAGGATAAACAGCAAGTTGCGACGTATCAGCAGGCCGCACAGGCCGATACAGAACAGCACGGCAGCCAGCAGCAGGCCGTGTTCCATCGGGATTCCGTTCATCATTGACCTCCTTCTTGAGACGGATGTGCCGAGGCTTTTGGCACGGAGAGCACTTCCCCGCTCTTGTCTTCACGGCCCAGGTGATAGGCGGTGACCAGGCCCGCCAGCAGCAGGATAGAGGCAAGCTCCACCGCCAGCACGTAAGGACCGAACAGGGCGATGCCGACCGCTTTGGCACTGACGTCGGTCAGACCGAGTTCACCGCCGGTGACCCCGAGAATGCCGTAGGCCAGAAAACCCAGCAGAATGAGCGAAAGCAGGCCGGGGCCCACCCAGGTGGTGGGGGTGAGCCAGTTCTTTTCCTGATCCTGGGCCGAGCCCAGGTTCAGCATCATCACCACGAACACGAACAGCACCATGATGGCGCCCGCATAGACGATCACTTGCAGGGCGCCCGCGAAGGAGGCGCCCAGGCAGAAGAAGATCATGGCCACGGCGATGAGGGAGATAATGAGATTGAGCAGCGCGTGCATCGGATTGCTGGTGCTGATCACCCGCAGCGTGCTGTAAATGGCGACCAGGGCCGCGGCATAAAATGCCAGTTCCATGATTGACTCCTCAGGGCAGCAGGCTCTTGACATCGATGGGCTTGGCTTCGTTCTCGGCATCCCCTTTCGGCTTGCCGTCGATGGCCATCCCGCTCATGCGGTAGAAGTTGTAATCCGGATACTTGCCGGGTCCGCTTATCAGCAGATCTTCCTTCTCGTACACCAGATCCTGGCGGCGGTACTCGCCCATCTCGAAATCCGGCGTCAGCTGGATGGCGGTTGTGGGGCACGCCTCTTCGCACAGGCCGCAGAAGATGCAGCGGGAGAAGTTGATGCGAAAGAACTCAGGGTACCAGCGACCATCTTCCCGCTCGGATTTCTGCAGCGAGATGCAGCCGACCGGGCAGGCCACCGCACACAGGTTGCAGGCCACGCAGCGCTCGTCGCCATCCGGATCGCGAGTCAGCACGATGCGGCCACGATAGCGGGGCGCCGCATAGACGGCCTGTTCCGGATAGTTGAGGGTCTCGCGGGGGCTCCAGGCATGGGAGAACACCATCCCCAGGCTGCGCAATTGGGTGCCGACACCCTTGATGATGTTAATAATTTTCATAGTCGTGCCTCACTGCACATTCATCAGCACCACAGCCCGTGCCGGCTGCATCCCGAGCGGGATGCAGGGCGGCGGGCAAGCAGACGTTCCAGCCAAACGGCATCACAATTTTTCTGTCCATTGCGGCCTCACTGCGCATTCATCAGCACCACGGCGCCGGTGACCAGCATGTTGAGCAGGGTCAGCGGTAGGCAGACTTTCCAGCCAAACGACATCACCTGGTCAAAGCGCGGGCGGGGCAGGGAGGCCCGCAGCAGGATGAAGAACACCATGAAACAGGCGGTCTTCAAGGCAAACCAGATGAAGGGCGGCAGCCAGGGGCCGTGCCAGCCACCGAAGAACAGGGTCACGATGAGCGAAGAGATCAGCACGATGCCGATGTACTCGCCCACGAAGAACAGACCCCATTTCATGCCCGCATACTCGATGTGATAACCGTCGGCGAGCTCCTGCTCTGCTTCTGGCTGGTCAAACGGATGGCGGTGGGTGACGGCGACGCCGGCAAACAGGAAGGTGATGAAACCCAGGATCTGGGGGATCACGTTCCACAGTCCTGCCTGGGCTTCCACGATATCCCGCAGGTTGAAGCTGCCGGTCTGGATGACGATGCCCATCAGCGACAGGCCCAAGAACACCTCGTAGGAGAGAGTCTGAGCCGAGGCGCGCAGGCTGCCGAGCAATGAGTACTTGTTGTTGCTCGACCAGCCGGCGAACAGCACGGCGTAGACCGCCAGCCCCGCGATGGCCAGGATGTAGAGCAGCCCCACGTTGAGGTCCGCCACGCCCCAGGTGGGGGTGATGGGCACCACTGCAAACGCCAGAATGAAGGCGGTAAAGGCGATGATGGGGGCCAGCACGAAGATCCGGCGATCGGCGAACGGCGGGATCCAGTCCTCTTTGAAGAACATCTTGATCATGTCGGCCGCCAGCTGCAGCAGGCCGAAGGGGCCTACCCGGTTGGGGCCGTAACGATCCTGCCACAGCGCCAGCAGACGGCGCTCGATGAAGCTCATGAAGGCGCCGGCCCCCACGATCCCCACCAGCACGATCAATGCCTTGCCGATTTCCAGCAACAGATCGATCAGAGAGTCGCTCATGCGATGGCCTCCTGCAGGTTAGCGAGATATTGCTGGTGCAGGGCGGTCGGCAGACCGTTGACACCGAGCGGCAGACCCACCAGACCGGCGGTCAGATGCTCGCTCAGACGCAGGGTCAGCCGCCAGTGGTGGCCACCCCAGGAGAAGGCGACCTGGCTGCCGGCATTGAGGGCGAGACGGTTGGCGTCCGCCGGGTTCAGCACCAGCACGGGCTCGCTCATGCGGGCCTGGATGACCGGACTTCTGGCTGACAGCTCTTCGCCGCCAAACAGCTGGTCATAGCTCACCACCTGCAGCGCCTCTTTGGCACTGAACGGGGCGGGGACGGTGTCGAACCAGCCGAGGCTGTCCTCGCCCGCTTCCAGCAGACGGCGACCAGGATCCCCGGCGCGCAGGTTGCCGCCCACTTCATCCTGGAACTTGTTCCAGGCGGACGGGGAGTTCCAGCCCGGCGCCCAGGCGAACGGCACCTGTTGCAGCGGCTGGCGGGCACCGGCGTAGCCTTCCATGGAGAAGTTGAAGGGCGAGTCGGGATCCTGGGCGACTCTGGGCTCGCTCACGTTCTGATCCGCCAGCATGGAGGTGCGGCCGCTGTAGCGGTGCGGCTCGCGGGCGAGCTTCATGCCGCGGATGCGCAGACCCGCGTTGGGAGCGGCTTCGCGCATGCTGGTCAGCAGCGGGGCGCTGGCGGCGCAGGCACTGCTCACCTCGTCGAAGGTGTTCCAGCGCAGCGGTTTGCGATCCAGCACGCCTTGCAGGGCGGCCAGCCAGCGCCAGCTCTCGCGCACCTGGATGTCGGCGTTGTAGAAGGCGGGGGCATAAACCTGGAAGAAGCGCTGGGCGCGGCCTTCCATGTTGATGAGGGTACCGTCGGCCTCGGCGAAGCTGGCGGCAGGCAGCACCAGGTTTGCCTTCTGGGCAGTGCCGGTGTCCTGATGGTCGACCACCAGCAGGTGCTGCAGACGGTCGATGGCGGCATCAACGCGGCTGCGCGGTGCGCGGCGGTAGAGATCGTTTTCGAGCATCACCAGCGCGAGCTTCTCTTCTCTTTCGATACGCTCGAGGGCGGCTTCCAGCGGGGCGGCATTGCCGGCCAGCATGGCCAGCCCCAGGCTGTTGGTCTCCTGAGCGACCAGAGCGAGCTCCACGGCCTGGCCACGGCCCTTGAGGGCGCGGGCGATGTTGCTGGCCGCCTCGAGCAGGGCCTGGCTGCGGGCACCTGTGCCGGCGATGATGAGCGGCTTCTTGGCGTTGCCGAGCAGCGCAGTCCAGCTGGCGGCCAGGGCCTGTTGCTCGGGGGTGAGATCGGTCAGGGCAGGGGCGCTGCCATCGAGCAGATGGGCGATGGCGAAGCCGAGGCGTGCCTGATCCGCGTGGGGGGCGTGCAGGGTGCCGCTCGCCACGTCGTCCAGTCGGGTGCTGTCCAGGCTGGTGATCAGCAGCGGGTAGCGCTCGTTCTGGGCCAGGGTCTGCACCGCGGCGACTTGCCACAGATCCACCTTCAGCTTGCGGGCGATTTCGCGGCCCTTGCCCTTGACGGCCTGACGCAGGGCCAGGGCGATACGGGCAGCGGTCTGGGTGACATCCTCGCCGAGCACCAGCACGGCGTCGGCCTCTTCCATGTCGCGCAGGCTGGGGGTGCGCACACCACCGTGCTGCAGGATCTGCAGCATCTTCTGCAGGCATTCCCATTCGCTTTGCTCGACGCCGCTGTAGAAGTTGGCGGCACCCACCAGTTCGCGCAGGGCGTAGTTGCTCTCAAGCGACGCGCGGGGCGAGCCGATGCCGATGACGCCGGCGGCGGTGCGCAGGGCATCGGCGGCACGGTTCAGGGCACCGTCTACCGTGATGGCCAGCTTGTCACTGCCATCCTGCAGCAGGGGCTGGCGCGGGCGGTCGGTCAGATTGACGTGGCCGTAGCCGAAACGGCCGCGGTCGCACAGGAAGTAGTGGTTCAGAGCGCCGTGATAGCGGTTCTCGATGCGGCGCAGCTCGCCGTAACGCTCACCCGGGCTGATGTTGCAGCCGACCGAGCACCCTTGGCAGATGCTGGGGGCGAACTGCATGTCCCACTTGCGGTTGTAACGCTCGGAGTGGGTCTTGTCGGTGAACACGCCGGTGGGGCAGACCTCCACCAGGTTGCCGGAGAACTCGCTCTCCAGGGTGCCATCCTCGACCCGGCCGAAGTAGACGTTGTCGTGGGCGCCGTAGACCCCGAGATCCTCGCCGCCGGCGTAGTCCTTGTAGTAACGGACGCAGCGATAGCAGGCGATGCAGCGGTTCATCTCGTGGTTGATGAAGGGGCCCAGATCCTGATTCTGGTGGGTGCGTTTGGTGAAGCGGTAGCGACGGCTGTTGTGGCCGGTCATCACCGTCATGTCCTGCAGGTGGCAGGAGCCACCCTCTTCGCACACCGGGCAGTCGTGGGGGTGGTTGGTCATCTGCCACTCCACCACCGTCTTGCGGAACTCCTTCGCCTCTTCATCCTCGATGGAAATATAGGTGCCATCGGTGGAGGGGGTCATGCAGGACATGACCAGGCGGCCGCGCTTGTCGTCGGCATTCTGATACTGTTTCACCGCACACTGGCGGCAGGCGCCGACGCTACCGAGCGCCGGGTGCCAGCAAAAATAGGGGACGTCCAGACCAAGGGACAGACAGGCTTGCAGCAGGTTATCTGCCCCGTCTACCTCGTACTCTTTACCGTCTACATGAATGGTGGCCATACAACTTCCCTGACTTCAATGAGATAAATTCTTTGGCTCGCGCCGGTTCAGCGGGCCCGCGGCGGGCGCCCTGCGTGCCTTACCAGCGCTCGCCCAGCAGGTTGGGCTGGATACCCTTGAGCTGCTTGCGATTATCCTGTGGCGCCTTGACGCCGGCCTCGAATTCGGACCGGAAATACTTCATCGCACTGCCCAGCGGCTCGATGGCGCCAGGGGCATGGGCGCAGAAGGTCTTGCCTGGGCCGAGGAAGCTGACCAGCTGCTCCAGGGTGGCGAGATCCCCTGGCTGACCCTCGCCCCGCTCCAGCGCGCGCAGCAGCTTGACGCTCCAGGGCAGGCCGTCGCGGCAGGGGGTGCACCAGCCGCAGGACTCGCGGGCAAAGAACTCTTCCATGTTGCGCAGCAGGGAGACCATGTTGATGCTGTCATCCACCGCCATGGCAAGGCCCGTTCCCATCCGGGTGCCGACCTTGCCGATGCCGCCGGCGTACATCTGGGCATCCAGGTGCTCGGGCAGCAGGAAGCCGGTACCGGCGCCGCCCGGTTGCCAGGCTTTCAGGCGATAGCCGGGCTTCATGCCGCCGGCATAGTTTTCGAACAGCTCGCGGGCGGTGATGCCAAACGGCAGCTCCCACAGGCCGGGGTTGTTGACCTTGCCGGAGAAGCCCATCAGCTTGGTGCCGTGATCTTCCGAACCCGGCAGCGCCAGCCCCTGATACCAGGCCACACCGTTGCCGATGATGGCGGGTACGTTGCACAGGGTCTCGACGTTGTTGACGCAGGTCGGCTTGCCCCAGACACCGGAAACGGCGGGGAAGGGGGGCTTGGCGCGTGGGTTGGCGCGGCGACCCTCCAGGGAGTTGATGAGCGCCGTCTCTTCGCCGCAGATGTAACGACCCGCGCCGGTGTGGACGAACAGCTCGAAGTCAAAGCCCGAGCCCAGAATGTTCTTGCCGAGCAGACCGGCAGCCTTGGCCTCCTCCACCGCGCGGCGCAGGTTGGCGGCGGCATCGACGTACTCGCCGCGCAAGAAGATGTAGCCACGGTAGGCCTTGAGGGCCTTGGCCGAGATGATCATCCCCTCAATCAGCAGGTGGGGCAACTGCTCCATCAACAGCCGATCCTTGTAGGTGTTCGGCTCCATCTCGTCGGCGTTGCAGAGCAAGTAACGGATGTTCATGCTCTCGTCTTTGGGCATCAGGCCCCACTTCACGCCGGTGGAGAAACCGGCGCCGCCGCGACCCTTGAGGCCGGCATCCTTGACGGTGCCGACGATCTCGTCCGGGCTCATCTGGCCCAGTGCCTTGCGGGCCGCATCGTAACCCTGCTTGCTCTGGTATTCATCCAGCCAGACCGGCTGGCCGTCGTCGCGCAGCCGCCAGGTGAGGGGATGGGTCTCGGCCGCTCGGGCGATGCGATTGGCGGTACCAAGGGATGCCAGACTCATGGGTAAGCCTCCAGGGTCTTGAGCAGGCTGACGGCGTCGAGCCCACCGTAGGTGTCATCGTCGATCATCAGCGCCGGCCCTTTGTCGCAGTTGCCGAGGCAGCAGACCGGCAGCAGGGTGAAGCGGCCGTCGGCGGAGGTCTGGCCGGGGGCCAGGTCCATCACCTCTTTCAGGCCGGCCAGCAGTTGTTCGTGGCCGTTGATGTAGCACACCATGCTGTCGCAGACGCGGATGATGTGGCGACCGACCGGCTGGCGGAAGATCTGGCTGTAGAAGGTGGCGACCCCCTCCACGTCGCTGGCGGGGATGCCGAGCTCGGCGGCGATGGCGTGGATGGCACCGTCAGGTACCCAGCCGCGGGCCTGCTGCACTATCTTGAGCGCTTCAATGCTGGCAGCACGGGGATCTTCGTAGTGGTGTTTCTCATGCTCGATGGCATCGCGTTCTGCCTGACTCAGGACTAAATCGTTCCCCTTGCCTTGGCATGAACTCTGTCCCTGCGGGGACTGATTGTGTTGGCACTGACATTGCTGGCTCATGGCTTAACCTTTTGTGGCTTGTCCTTTTTGTCGTGTAACGGGTCTTGGTAACAGCCGTTACTCAACGGTCCACATCCGACATAACGAAATCGATACTGCCCAGATAGACGATAAGGTCCGATACCATCTGGCCACGGATCACCGAGGGGATCTGTTGCAGGTGAGCAAAGCTCGGGGTGCGGATCCGGGTCCGGTAGCTCATGGTGGAGCCATCGCTGGTCAGGTAATAACTGTTGATCCCCTTGGTCGCTTCGATCATCTGGAAGGACTCGGCGGCCGGCATGACCGGGCCCCACGATACTTGCAGGAAGTGGGTGATCAGGGTCTCGATGTCCTGCAGGGTGCGCTCTTTGGGCGGCGGCGTGGTGAGTGGGTGATCCGCCTTGAACGGCCCCTCCGGCATGTTCTTCATGCACTGCTCTATGATGCGCATGCTCTGGCGCACCTCCTCGATACGCACCAGGGCGCGATCGTAGGCATCACCGTTGGCGCCGACCGGCACTTCGAATTCGAACTGATCGTAGCCGGAGTAGGGACGCCACTTGCGCACGTCGAAGTTGAGGCCGGTGGCGCGCAGACCGCCGCCCGTGGTGCCCCAGGCCAGCGCCTGCTCGGTGTTGTAGGCGGCGACGCCGATGGTGCGGCCACGCAGTATGCTGTTGCGCATGGCGGCCTTCTCATAGTCCATCAGTCGCTTGGGCAGCCAGCTCAGCAGGTTGTCCTGTACCAGCCGCTGCCAGCCGACGGGCAGATCATGGGCCACGCCGCCGATGCGGAACCAGGCTGGATGCATACGGGCGCCGGTAATGGCTTCGATGATGGTGTAAATCCGCTGCCGGTCGGTGAAGGTGAAGAAGACCGGGGTCATGGCACCCACGTCCTGAATATAGGTACCGATGAACAGCAGGTGACTCTGGATGCGGAACAGCTCAGCCAGCATCACCCGGATCATGTCGACCCGCTGTGGCACCTTGATGCCGGCCAGCTTCTCGACCGCCAGCACGTAGGGCAGGTTGTTCATCACCCCCCCTAAGTACTCGACCCGGTCGGTGTAGGGGATGTAGCTGTGCCAGGACTGGCGCTCGCCCATCTTCTCGGCCCCGCGGTGGTGATAGCCGATGTCGGGCACGCAGTCGCGGATCTCCTCGCCATCGAGCTGCAGCACCAGGCGGAAGGCGCCGTGCGCGGAGGGGTGGTTGGGGCCGAGGTTCAAGAACATGTAGTCCTCGTTCTCGTTGCCACGGGCCATGCCCCACTCTTCCGGTTTGAACAGCAGGTTGTCCTGCTCCTGATCCTGTTTGACCGCATCGAGCATGAAGGGATCGAATTCGGTGGCGCGCGCCGGATAATCCTTGCGCAGCGGGTGACCCTGCCAGCTCTTGGGCATCATGATGCGGGTCAGGTGGGGGTGACCATCGAAATTGATGCCCATCAGATCCCACACTTCCCGTTCATACCAGTTGGCGTTGGGGAAGTGGCGGCTGACGGTGGGCAGCGTCAGATCACCCTCCTTGAGCGGCACCTTCAGCATCAGGTCGGCGTTGCGATCGATGGAAATGAGGTGATAGAAGACGGTGAAGTCGCTGTCGGGCAGATCGTGGCGATGGCTGCGCATCCGCTCGTCGGTGGCGCTGAGATCGAACAGCATCACGAACGGGGAGGGGAGCTTGCGCAGGAAGCCCATGACATCCAGCAGCAGCTCGCGGGAGAGCCAGACCACCGGTACGCCGGTGCGGGTATTCTGGATGGTGAAACGTTCGGCCCCGAAATGGGCGAACAGCTCGCCGATCACCTGAGCGTCTTTGTGATCACTCGGTTGCCACTGGGCCATGGCGTAGTTGCTGGGGAATTCTCGAGTCAGTTTCATGGTCAGATCTCATCCGGCGTGCGCAGGTTGGTGACGTTGATCCGCTCGCCACGCTTGCGGTCCTTCTCGGCAGGCATTTGGGGACGATAGATGCCCTGATCGCCAACCACCCAGGAGAGCGGACGGCGCTCCTTGCCGATGGAGTCCTGCAGCAGCATCAGCGCCTGCAGGAATGCCTCGGGACGGGGCGGACAACCCGGAATATAGACGTCGACCGGCAGGAACTTGTCGACGCCCTGAACGACCGAGTAGATGTCGTACATGCCGCCGGAGTTGGCGCAGGCACCCATGGAGATGACCCACTTGGGTTCGAGCAGCTGTTCATACAGACGCTGGATGACGGGGGCCATCTTGATGAAGGGGGTGCCGGCGATCACCATGAAATCGGCCTGGCGCGGTGAGGCTCGAATAACTTCGGCGCCGAAACGGGCCACATCATGGGGGGAGGTGAAGGCGGTACACATCTCTACGTAGCAGCAGGAGATACCGAAGTTGTAAGGCCAGAGGGAGTTCTTGCGGCCCCAGTTGACAGTGTCTTGCAGCACCTCTTCGAGGCGCCCGATCATAATGCCGCGTGAGGCCTCTTGAGCCAGGGGATCCTCGACGGTCTGGCGCTGTTCCTGGGGGTAGCGCTCAACGGGCGCATCTGGGTCGATCCGGGTCAGGGTGTACTTCATGGTGCAACCTCAAAGGGATAATCAGTAATTCAGTCTGGCTTCTTGTCGGTCAGAACGCGCTTTTTCGGTGCCCAGTCGAGGGCGCCAATGCGCCACAGGTAGATGAGTCCTACCAGCAGCAGGGAGATAAAGATGGTGGCTTCGATGAAACCGACCCAGCCGCTTTCCCGAACGGAGACGGACCAGGCGAAGAGGTAGAGTGCCTCTACGTCGAAGATGACGAAGAACATGGCAACCAGATAGAACTTGGCGGAGAAGCGTAGACGGGCATTGCCCACCGAATCGACGCCAGATTCGAAGGGTTTGTTCTTGGCACGACCATAGGCTCGACCACCCAGCAGGGCGGCAAGGCCGATCATGGTCAGGCAGATGCAGATGGCCCCAACTACATAGACAGCAAAAGCCCAATGCTGGACAGCAATATCAGCAAACATAGGAGTTTTCCCTAACCGAATTAATCACGCGACTTAACAAGGATGTTACGTATTATGCCACTTTCGTACTGATTTACATGTCATTTCAAAGGATTAATTATTAATCATCGGGAGGAAAATCGTATTTTGCTAGCGGAGTCAATGTTCCTATTTGAGAATCATTTTCAATCGCTTTTAGGGTGTGACGGAAATGGCAGAATCGTGTGAAAAATAAACTAATCGTGAAATGAGAGACCCCGCCAGGCGGGGTCTGCTCGATCAGGGTTTGAGGATGGGTAGCGCCTCTTCGGCTGCCTTGCCCTGGGAGAGGGTGATCTCGACCCGACGGTTGGCCTGACGATGCTCGGGTGTGTCATTGGGATAGCGTGGCTGGGCATCTGCTACCCCTTGGGCGATGACCCGGGTGGCATCGAGTTTGGGGTTGGTCAGCAATGTGTGCACGATGGAGGCGGAGCGCAATACCGACAGTTCCCAGTTGCTGCGATAGAGCTCTACCGGGGCCTGGGAGTTGTCGGTGTGGCCGGTGACCACCACCTTGCCCGGAATGTCAGCCAGAATGCCGGAGATCTTGTTGACCAGCGGGATGAACTGGGGCTGCAGGAAGGCGGAGTCGGCCGGGAACAGCGCCTTCTCGCCGATGCGGATCACCAGCTGGCTGCCCAGTTGTTCCACCTCCAGATCCTTGGATTCAATCTGTGCCTTGAGCTGCTGCTCGAGCTTCTTCTTGGTGACCTGCACCCACTCCTGCTCCTTGGTCTTGTGAGGCCATGATTCCGTTGCGCTCGGCTTTTCCGAGGCACCTATGGTCTCGTTGAAGGGGTCCGAGGCGGCCATGGGAGCATCCTTCTCCAATACCGTCTCTTTCTTCGGGCTGCTGGGAGTGGTTTTGGACTCGGGTTCCAGGATGCCGGTACCGCCCTGCATCACGGGGGAGCCCGCGGCAGGGGAGATGAGGCCAATTTTGCCAAGCGATTCGATGAAGCCCTGGATCAGCACCCGGGTTTCAGACTGTTTGGCCATGGCAAAGGAGTAGAGCACCACGAACAGGGCGAACAGCAATGTCATGAAGTCGGCATAGGAGACCAGCCAGCGTTCGTGGTTCTCCGGCGCTTCAGCCTTTTTCTTTTTTGCCACCGTGGCCTCCGAGGTAGGGTTCGAGGGTGACTTGCAGGCGTTGCTGGGATTCGCCATCCACGATGCAGAGGATACCGGTCAGGGTCATCTCCTTGTAGTGGCGGATCTGATGGGCAAACCCTTTGTAGCGGTTGCCGAAGGGCAGGAAGATCAGGTTGGCGGCCGATACCCCGTAGATGGTGGCGATAAAGGCCACCGCAATGGCGCCCCCCAGCTTGTCAGGGGCATCCAGCAGGCCCATGGCGTGGATCAGGCCAAACACCGCCCCCACGATCCCCATGGTCGGGCAGTAGCCACCCATGGCTTCATAGAATTTGACGGTCTGCTCGAGATCTTCTTGCTCGAACTCGATCTCGTTCTCCAGCACCTCGTGGATCTTGGTCTTCTCGTAGCCGTCGACCATCATCTGCACCCCTTTTTGCAGGAAGGGATCCTTGATCTCGTCGATCATGCCCTCGAGGGCCAGCATGCCGCTGCGTCTCGCATTGCCGGCCAGGTTTTCCAACAGTTCGGCCTGCTGCTGCATGTCCAGTTTGAGGGGGGCCAGCAGCCACTTGAAACGCTTGAGAGTGCTGCCGACAACGGAGAAGGGGAACTGGGTCAAGGCGGCACCTATGGTACCTCCGATCACGATGAGGAAGGCGGGCAGATCGAGCAGGGCGCTGGGATGTCCACCCTCGATCATGTTGCCGCCCAGGATGGCGATCAATGCCAGGACCAGGCCGATTAAGCTCATTTTTTATACATCCCTGAATATTGATAATGGCTAGTGTAGCTATTTAAGTATCAGTTTTTCAAAATGATATCCAATCGATGAGCAATAAAGTGAGTGCCTTGACCTCGATGGACAGATTTCTTTCCCGGGTGGCAAGCAGCCGGGCCACGCAGGGCGTTTTACCGAAAAGGGGAGGGTCTGTCGCGGGACTTTGACGGGAAGGGGGCCTGGACAGATCAGATTGCAAATGTTGGAAGGCAAAAAACCGGCCATTGAGCCGGTTTTCTTAGATTGGATTGTGGGAATTGGATGCTTCAGTCCGTGTGGTTTTTCCTTGGGGGCGGCGGGCAGCCCTCCATTACCACAGGCAACGTTGCTCGTACCCAACGAGGGTGTTGCTTTCTCTAACGAGAATCACGCATCTGAAAACCTCAAAAGCAAAAAACCGACCATCAGGTCGGTTCTTTAAAATTTGGCGGTGAGGGAGGGATTCGAACCCTCGATACGTTGCCGTATACACACTTTCCAGGCGTGCTCCTTCAGCCACTCGGACACCTCACCAAATTTTTGCTCACAGCGCCGTTGCGTTGGAACGGGGCGTAATTTAGGGGAAAGGGCTGCCTGGGTCAACCACTTTTCCCCTTATTTTTCATAATCTTTATCGAACGCCTATCCCTTGAACAGAATGCCGGTTTTTTAAACCCGATCAGGGCTTGGGGAGGATGATCAGGCTGTCCGGCAGCTCGTTCTGGTCGCGGGTGGCGGGGAAGGCGTCGGTCAGAATGGCGCTGGTCCGTTCGATGCACTCGAGGAAACCCTGCTCAACCTCCTTGTTGCGCACCCGGCGGGTGAAGTCATCGATGATCTCCTGCCACTGACCGTTGTCGATGTGCTGGGCGATGCCGTCATCCACCAGGATCTCCACGTAGTGCTCGGCCACCGAGACGAAGATCAGCACCCCCAGCCGATCCTGGGTACGATGCAACCCCTGTTCGACGAACTGCAGGCGTGCCATCAGGGCGGCCCTGTGCTGGCGAACCTGTTTGGGGATCAGGTACATCTTGATGGGGGTCCAGTGGAACAGGATGCTCAGCACCAGCCAGACCGACCACTGCACCAGCAGGATCTCGTACCAGCCGAGCCAGAAACCGAGCTCGAATACCAGCAGCGGGGTGAGCATGGCCAGCAGCGCCGCCCACAGGGTGGGTATGTAGCGATAGCCGTCGCTGGCGGGGGCCAGAACGGTCACCAGCTCGGCATCGGTTGCCTGCTCCGCCTGCTTGACCCTGGCCTGCAGCGTGTGAAAGAACTGTTTCGAAATCATGTGTCGTCTCTTAATCCCTGTTACCAACCACCGGAGGCACCGCCGCCGCCGAAACTGCCGCCCCCTCCACTGAAACCGCCGCCACTACCAAAACCGCCACCGGAGCGACCGGCACCGAAGCCACCGGCGAGGTAAGCGGCGCGGCGCCGGCCACCTCTGCCGCCGCCACCACCACGCAGGTTGTGCAGCACGATCATCACTATCACCATCAGGATGAACAGCCAGGGCCCGCCCAGTTTATCCTTGCTGGCGTTGTCCACCGGTTTGTACTCGCCCGCCAGCGCCTGCATGATCGCTTGGCTGCCGGCAACCACCCCGGCCACCATGTCGCCGCGCTTGAATGCGGGCAGGATCCGGGTCTGGATGATGTTGGCGGCAATGGCATCGGGCAGGGCACCTTCCAGCCCGTAACCCACCTCGATGCGTACCTTGCGTTCATCCTGGGCGATCAGCAACAGCACCCCGTTATCCTTGCCCTTCTGGCCGATGCCCCAGTGACGGCCGAGCTGATAGCCATACTCCTCGATGGTGTCGCCCGCCAGCGTGTCGATGGAGACCACCACCAGCTGGATGCCGCTGCGCTTCTCGAATGCCGCCAGCTGCTGGGTGAGCTGGTGGGCCTGCTTGCGGGACATAAGGTTGGCCTCGTCCACCACTCGCCCGCTCAAGGCGGGGAAGGTGGGGGCGGCGGATACCACCGCCGTCCACAACAGCAGGCAGGACAACAGGGCACGGATCACGCGCTTCATTGGAAGCTGACCTTGGGCGCCTCATCGGCACCTGGCTTGGCGCTGAACGTGGGTTTGGCCTCCAGATCCGAGTAGAGCAGCTTAGACCAGATGACGCCGGGGAAGGTGCGGATCTCGGTATTGAACTGACGTACCGCTTCTATGTAGTCGCGCCGGGCCACCGAGATACGGTTTTCGGTGCCTTCCAGCTGGGCCTGCAGGGTGAGGAACTGCTGATCCGCTTTGAGCTCCGGATAGCGTTCGACCACTACCATCAGCCGGGAGAGGGCGCCGGAGAGCTGGTTCTGGGCCGCTTCAAACTCCTTGAGCTGGGCGGGATCACTGACCTGCAGGCTGCCCACCCGGGCTCTGGCATCGGTCACCGCCTTGAGGGTCTCTTGCTCGTGGCTGGCGTAGCCCTTGACGGTGGCCACCAGATTGGGGACCAGATCGGCGCGGCGCTGATACTGGTTCTCGACCTGGCCCCAGCTCGCCTTGACCTGCTCATCCAGGGTCGGAATATTGTTCATGCCGCAACCGGTCAGGCCCAGCAGCAGGGTCATAACCAACAGGGACTGGGTTGCCCTCTGCCAGAGTGAAGTGGCCATCTTGTTGTTCTCCATTGACATTTTTTGCAGATAACGGCTCACCATACCAGCTTGTGGTCAACCGCCACAACGGGCGGGCAGTCTGGGTTTGTGGTAAGCCATCGAAACCTTGGGCAGTTGCGGCTTGTCTTTGAGCCAGGACGCCAGCTCGGCGCCGCAGCCGTTGCCGGGCGGGATCGGCGCCTGAGGCTGGCAATCCGGGCTGCCGGCCGGGCAGCGCAGACGCACATGAAAGTGGCTGAAGTGGCCGACCCAGGGGCGCAATTTGCCGACCCAGGGTTCATCAGGCGCCCGTTTGCATACCTCGGCCTTGAGCACCGGGTTGATGAAGATGCGGGCGACCTCGGGTTTGCTGGCTGCCAGGCGCAGCAGGTTTAGCTGCTGGGGGCCGAAGCGCCCGGGCAGTACCCGGTAGCTGGGTTCATCGATCAGCGCCCACTCCTTGGGGGCATCCTGCTCCCATGTTGAGATGGGCTGGTTGGCCATGCGAAACCAGATGTCGGCGTCGAGACCGGTCTGGTGGCTGCGGTGACCGGAGGTGAAGGGGCCACCGTGGGCCATGGCGAGATCGGCGATATAGAGATCCGGCATGCCGGCCATGCGGGTCTGGTTGGCCAGGGTGGTCAGGTAGGCGATGAGCTCGGGGTGGCCGTAGTAGCGCAGTCGCTTGGTGCGGATCACCTGATAGCCGGGGCCGGTCAGCGGCAGCGCTACTCCGTTCTTGAGGCAGCCGGCGGAGTAGCCGCCAATTGCTTCGGCCTGGCGGGGATGAGGTTCGGCAAGAAAGGCACTGGCCATGAAGAGCAGGGTGGTGGCAAGCATGAGACTCCCGACAAGCATGCGAATGGGCTCAGATGAAGAGAATGATACCAAGAGTCCGGTGAGGCCGTCACCCGATGAGCGAGCCCGGTTGCATCCCGGTGTCGGGCTCGCGCACAATGCGCGACAAAATTGGCGCATCCAGGGCGTGTAAACGCACAGGCAAGAGGAGAAGAGAATGAAGGTCAGTGAGCTGGTGAACAAAGAGGGACTGGTCTGGCTGATGCCCCCTGCTCGCCGTTTCTATCCGGTGATGGTGGTGCTGTTGCTGGCGAGCCTGGTCACCGTGCTGGCCGCCGTCGGTCTGGGTTATCCGCAAATGGGTTTGCTGCCCTGGGTGGGGCTGGTGTTCGGCGGCATAGTGCTGCTGATGATGATACTGCCTCGCAGCTGGCAGCGCTGGCGGCTGGCGGAGCTGGCCTGGGACGAGACGCACCTTTACCTGCTCAATGGCAGCAGTGATCGGGCACAGGCCCTGCCAAGATCGTTGCTGGTCGGGGTCGAGCGGGATCGCAAGGTGGGCCACGATGGTCAGTGGCTGGCCTTCAGCCTGGATCTGGCGCTGAACGATGAGCAGCTGGCGGCCGCCACCACGCTGATGGGACTGAGTCGGGAAGGTACCCATGTCGTGGCGCCCGGCATCTATCGTTTTGGCTTTAAGCGCGCCTGGCATGGTCGACGCACGCTGCAGGGGCTGCTGGATACCCTGCTCCCCATATGAGCTGACTATTTTCTCGACAATCTTCCCCAAAGCTCAGATACTGCCAGTGACTCGAATTGATCTTGCCCGTTCTGTTCACCCAAGAGATCAATGACTTGAGTGAACTGTACGGGGGAGTGCCTAGGCATGATGCCCTGGCAGGTCCGGCATGGGGGTTGTGCCCTTACCTTTGTGTTGGTGATTGGATAGAGAAGGCACCTTGAATCGAGAGTGGATGGCATGAAGATTTACGTAGGTAATCTGTCGTACCGGATGACGGCCGACGAACTGACAACCGTGTTCAGCCAATTTGGGCAGGTAGACAAGGTCGATATCATCATCGATCGCGATACCGGTCAGTCCAAGGGGTTTGGCTTCATTGAAATGCCTGTCAATGGCGAGGCTGAAAAGGCCATCGCCGGTTTGCATGGCACCGAAATCGGTGGCCGTACCATCACAGTCAACCAGGCCAAGCCGAAGACAGATGCACCACGTGGTCGCCCCCAGCGTCATCGCTGAGCTGCCTCGATAACGCAAAACGGCATGGGTTCCCCCCATGCCGTTTTTGTTTCTGGCGTTTGCCGGATGAATCAGGGCACGTCGTAGCCTAGCGCCGCCTTGCGAATGCGGAACCACTGCTGACGGTTGAGGACGATGGCTTCAGCGGCCACGGCGGCGGCGATGCGCTCCCGTTTGCCGGAGCCTATCAGCGGCAGCGGCTGGCTTGGCAGCATCATGACCCAGGCGTAGACCACCTGTTCGATCTGCTCGGCACCCACTTCCTGGCGGATCTGCTCGAGCTCGGCGCGCAGCGGGGCATATTCGGGAGCCTGGAACAGGCGCCCGCCACCAAGGCAGGACCAGGCCATCGGCTTGATGCGCAGCTGCTGGCATTGGTCCAGGGTACCGTCCAGGGTGGTGCTCTGGTTGAGCGGCGAGATCTCCAGCTGATTGGTCACCAGCGGGAAGGGCAGGCGCGACTGCAGCAGCTCGAATTGGCGAGGGGTGAAGTTGGAGACTCCGGCATGCTTGATCTTGCCCGCCTGCTTGAGGGTGATGAAGGCATCGACCACTTCGTCGGCATCCATCAGGGGATCCGGGCGGTGGATCAGCAGCAGATCCAGATGGTCGGTGGCGAGCTTTTGCAAGGAGGCCTCGGCACTGGCGATGATGTGCGCCTTGCCGGTGTTGTAGTGATTCAGCGCGTGTTCCGGCTTGGCGGTGAGGGCGATGCCGCACTTGCTGACGATCTCCATCCGGCTGCGCAGAGAGGGTTCAAGGCGCAGGGCGTTGCCGAAGGCCTCTTCGCACTGGTAGCCACCATAGATGTCGGCGTGATCGATGGTGGTGACCCCCAGATCCAGGTGGTACTTCATCAGATCCAGCAGGGCGTTCGGAGAGAGTTGCCACTCCATCAGACGCCAGTAGCCCATGATGAGGCGAGAGAAGGTCGGGCCCTGTGGATGCAGAGAGAGGCGGGATACGGACATGGTGGCTCCTTGGCGGATAAGGGAAAAAATGCTGCCAGCATCTTGGTCTCTTCTGGCTGGCAAGGCAATAATGCGGCTTTTGTTAATTCGAACTTTGGTTCTGAAGGGGAAGGAAATGGACGGTTTTGCCGAGCGCTTGCAGAGCCTGATCGGGACGGGCAGCATCAGTGCCTTTGCCCGCAAGGTGGGGTTGAGCGAAGCCTTGATCCGTAAATATCTGAAAGGGGCCGAACCCGGCCTTGGCAAGGCCAACCAGATTGCCATGGCCGCCAACTGCTCGCTGGAGTGGCTCGCCACCGGCTGCGGCTACCTTTATCGGCAGGCGGAAGTGGTGGACCGAGAAGCGCTGAGCGCCGCCGGCACCCTGTTGCAGGAACAGTTGCCGCAGCAGCGTCTGCCCGCAGAAGACGAGCTGGTAACCCTGCTCGCCTATTACCAGTTCTTGCGCAGTCACAAGCAGGCTGACGGATTTCTGGATCTGGCGCGGGCGCGCGAATTTGGCAAACACCTGCATGAGGCGTGAGCCTGTATGGGGATGGCCGGGCAACGGCCGGGGATTATTCTGATACCCTCTAAAGCAGATGAGGACAGCGGGGAGAGGGAGATGGGCTATCTGATCTTGGGCAGCGGCGGATTGGGCACGGCGCTGGCACATGAGCTATCCGCCCGTGGCGAGGAGCTGGTGCTGGCCGGCAGACAGTTGCCCAAGGGGGTAGATCCCGTCTGCTATTTCCCGTTGCAGGAGGTGGATGCGCTCTCCTTCGATGCCCTGTTCACCCTCTATGACACGGCGCCGTTGCCGAGCGTGGTGATCAACACCATCGGCCTGCTGCACGACATCAACTTCATGCCGGAGCGGCGGGTGGAGGAGGTCAACCCCAGGTGGCTGTGCGACAGCCTGCTGGCCAACGCCTGGCCGCAGCTGGCTCTGGCCGCCTGCCTGAGCCGCCGGATGACGCCGGATACCCGCCTCTGGCTTTGCTCTCTCTCCGATCTGGCCGGCAGTCTTGGCGCCAACGAGACGGGCAGTCGATACAGCTACCGGATGAGCAAGGCAGCGCTCAACATGGGGGCAAGAACGCTGGCCCACGAGTGGCGGGAGCGCTTCCCCGCCGCCGGGGTTGTCACCGTGCACCCGGGGCTGATGGCCACCCCCATGAATCAACCTTTCCTCGATGAGCTGGCGGCCGAGACCTTGCAGGATCCGGCGCTGGTGGCGCCGCGTCTGCTTGATCTCATCAACCAGTTGTCGCCGGCCCAGTCCGGCGGCTTCCTTGATCTGCAGGGCCAGCTGCTGCCCTGGTAAGCCGTCACCGGCTTCACATTCCGGAAACGGTCCGCTTGCCAAGCCAGCTCCTGCTGGCTAACGTCATCCTCCTGCTTCAGGAGGGATGTCATGCGCTATATCGATTTACGAAGTGATACGGTCACCCAGCCCACGGATGCCATGCGTCAGAGCATGTTGCATGCCGAGGTGGGGGATGATGTCTACGGGGAAGATCCCGGCGTCAATGCACTGGAGGCCCGCGGGGCCGAGCTGCTTGGCAAGGAGGCCGCACTGTTTGTCCCCTCGGGCACCATGTCCAACCTGCTGGCGGTGATGAGCCACTGTCAGCGGGGTGAGGGGGCCATCGTGGGTCAGGCGGCCCACATCTATCGCTATGAGGCACAGGGGAGCGCCGTGCTGGGCTCGGTCGCGCTGCAGGCGGTGCCCATGCAGGCCGACGGTTCGCTGGCAGTGGCCGATGTCGCCGCGGCGATCGCCCCTGATGACGCCCATTTTGTGCAGACCCGGCTGGTCTGCCTTGAAAACACCCATAACGGCAAGGTGCTGCCTCTTCATTACCTGCAGGCGATGCGCAAGTTCGTCGACGAACGCGGGTTGCAACTGCATCTGGATGGTGCCCGTTTGTTCAACGCCGCGGTGGCGAGTGGTCATGGGGTAGACGAGCTGGCCGCCCCCTTTGACAGCATCTCCATCTGCCTCTCCAAAGGGCTGGGAGCACCGGTAGGGTCGCTGCTGGTGGGCTCTCGTGTCTTCATCACCCGCGCCAGACGGCTGCGCAAGATGCTGGGTGGTGGCATGCGCCAGGCGGGGATCCTGGCTCAGGCCGGTCTGTTTGCCCTTGATCAGCATGTGGCCCGGTTGGCGGATGATCACCGCCGTGCCAGACGGCTGACCGAAGGGTTGGCCGCATTGCCCGGCATCGAGCTGGATCTCGCGCTGGTGCAGACCAACATGGTATTTTTGCGGCTGGTGAAAGGGGACGCCGAGGCGCTGCTCGCGTTCATGAAGGAGCGGGGGATCCTCTTCTCCGGTTACGGCGAGATGCGGCTGGTGACCCACCTGCAGATCACCGATGACGACATCGACGAGGTGATCGATGCCTTCACCGAGTACCTTGCCGCACGTTAAGGTTCACTCAATAAAACAGGGCGCCAAGGCGCCCTGTTTTATTGTTGAGAAGAAAGCGGGTCACGCCTGGCGCTGGCCGCTCATCAGCATGGCCTCGTCGGTGGCGTCGTAGATCATTACCGCGATGTGAGTCACCTGACCGCCAAAGTCGGCCAGCGGCACCAGCGTCAGGTTCTGGAACATGTGGGGGGCTGAGCCGGTGATGGGGCGGTAGTTGGAAAAACGCAGCAGATAGGGTTTCTGCTCCCAGGTGCTGAAGGCGCGGTTGTTGAGCTTGAACACCATGTTGGCCTTGCGCTCGAACCAGGCCCGATCCACATCGGGGAAGAGCTCGAACAGCACACCATCGCGCACCTCGCCGGCCAAGCGGCCGCTGTGGCTCTCCATGAAGCCGTTCCACACCTGCACCTTGTACTCCTTGTCGAGCACCACCAGCCCCACGTCCAGGTTCTGGACTATGTTCATCAGCCAATGAAATTCACGGATTTCCATGGTCACTCCTAGAGCATGTGCATGATTTTGTTGTTCATGGTGGCGATGGAATCTTCGGTAAACAGCAGCAGCAGATCGCACTGCACCGCGTAATCCTGGACCCGGTAGTTGATCTCGATGGCCAGGGTACGACGCCAGCGGCTCTTGTTGGTGTTGATGAGCTCGTTGATGGGCCTGTGCTGGCCGAGTACCACAGGGTGGCCCTGACTGAAGGGGGTGTCGAGCTGGCTGGCATAACCGCGCAAAAAGGCACCGATCAGCACGTTGGCGGTATCCATCAAGAGCTCCAGCTCGGCGTTGCGATCGAGCACGCCCTGATGGTTCATCAGCCGGGCCAGATCCTTGAAGCTGGAGTCGTGGAACAGGATCAGCGCCTCACCGGCGATACCGGCGCCGATGAAGCCCTGACAGACGGCGGAGAGGGTATCCGAGTCGGCAGCGGCCGAGAGGGCCATGTGCAGCTCGGACACTTCCAGCACGTTGACGTTGGGAATGGGCAGCACCACGAAGGCGTTGAGCAGGCGGGCCAGCAGGTCGGCGGCCTGGCCCATGGATACGTTGGCGAGCTCCTGATAGACGTCGCGTACCTCGGGACTGATCTTGATGCCGGTATCCAGACTGCCGACATCACTGACACTCTGGCCGGCGGTCCGGATGTCATGTGCAGTGGCGGTGCCTTTGGCCTGCCACAGCTCATGCTGTTTCAGCAGGGCGCTGAGGGTTTCCGGTGCGGCGGGTTTCTTGATGAAATCCAGCGCTCCCAGCCCCATCACTCGCTGATAGGCTTCCGGCTGGATATCGCCGGAGACCACGAAGATCTTGTTGCGCAGCCCCTCCCGCTGGAGGGTCTCCAGCACGCCGTAGCCATCCATTTCCGGCATGGTCAGGTCGAGAAAGATCAGATCCCCATGACCCATCAGCACCTGTTCTATCCCTTCCAGCCCATTGGCGGCGTAATGCAGCGTCACATCCCAGTCGGCGGGAAGGGCACGGGCCAGCTGTTTACGGGCGAATCCTGAGTCATCACATATCAATACATTCATAGTGTTAGGCTGGCCTGGTCAACGAGGATTGCTATAAGTGTGGCCCGCCAACGGTCAGATGCAATGGGACAGGCTGGTCGCCGGTGAAAATTGATTGTCCCATTGGCGATTCCGGTAGCGCGCTGAATATTTTTCAACAAATTCAGCGAACATCTTAACACGCAGCGGGGCAAACTGAGGCTGGCATCGCAACATATAGAAGGGCCGGTTGCCGGTTTTCCAGTCGGGCAGTACCGGGACCAGCTGCTCATCCTGCAGGAAGGGATGCACGTAGTGGAGCGGGGCATTGACGATCCCCAGGTGGCGCCTGGCTGCCCGGACGGCAGCCTGGGTCTGGTTGACGGTCAGTTTGGCGGTGCGCTTGATCTGTACCGTCTGCTCGTCCCGATCGGTCAACTGCCAGTGCTGGTGCGGCCAGCAGTAGATCAGCGCGTGCTCTTCCAGCTGGGCGGGATGTGCCGGAGTGCCCATCTTCTCCAGATAGAGCGGGGAGGCAAACAGGCCGTATTCGATGTGGCCAAGGCAGAGTGCATTGGGCAAGGATTGCGGCAGCTCGCCGTTGAAGAACACCAGATCCCGGTCGTTGTCGAACAGATGCTGGTGGTCGTTGGTCTGGGTAATGTCGAACTGCACCTCGGGGTAGTGCAGGCCAAAGTCCGCCAGCATGTCGACCAGGATGGTGTTGGAGAGGGCGATGGGGGCCGCCAGACGGATCACCCCGTTGATGTCGGCCTCTTTGCCCTGGATCTCGCCGGTGGCCTGTTCGATCGCGGCCAACGGGGTGCACAGGCGTTCGTAGTAGCGCAGCCCTTCGTCGGTGAGGCGGAGTTTGCGGGTGGATCTGTGTAGCAAGGAGCAGCCGAGCTGCTCTTCCAGCTGAGAAATACGTCGACTAATGGTGCCGGTTGGCATGCCCAGTGCGGCAGCCGCGTGGGAGAATCCTCCCTCTTGCACCACCTTGACGAACAGATAGAACTCTTCGATGTACTTCATAAGCGGTGTTCTGGGTGTAACAAGCCAGTGACCTTAAGAAGAGGCGCCCGCCTTGGCAAGCTCAATCCGGCGTTTAATTGATCTGGATTAGATTCGACTCCCGCTGGTACTGGTGCAACAGCCGGACAAATTCGACCGGATCCCGGTCAAGGCTGTTGTCCGGCACCAGCAGATCGTAGCCGAGCAGCTCGCGCAGTCGGGTCATGCGGTTGGCCAGCATGGCGATCACCCCCTCATAGCGTTGGCCGGAGGGAGAGCGAAAATGGCTCTCCTCCAGCAATCCCTCGCCCTGAAAGGCACAGGCACAACCCCCGTTGCTGCAGGCCGGTTGTTCGCTGCGCAGTGCCTGCAGCAAGACGCTGCGTTGCTCGGTCAGCAGGCGCACTGCCAATCTGGGTGTGATCAATGTCAAAAAATCGTCGTAATCTTTTATTTTCAAACCGATATAGGGCAGGGGGACCAGATCCCAGCCCAGATGAATGCGCGGCTGGTCTATTCGCTGAATATTTCTCCATTTCAGGATCCAACCGCCGTATTTATGGTGATATTGCAGACAATCGTGACAGAGCGAGAGACTGAAGTGGGGTTCAATCAGCTTCAATGAGCCGATAAATATCATCATCAGACCCGCCAGCAGGCCGGAGACGAGGGGGATTAGTGGTTGTTCACCGAATAAAAAAAGTATAAAAATCATAGTAATGGTTACTATGATGCCCAACAATACCAACGTGAGTCCGTTTTTTCTGACCATGGGTTTCACATGTAGCGTTTTCATATGAAGTCAGCCCTTTGCGCATGCTTGTTTCACATTATGGGCTGGATCCGATTTTGTACCAGCGCCGGGTGCCCGGGAGGGCCCTCCGTCGCTGGGTTTCCCTGTGATCACACATCATGAATCACCATATTAGATGAATACGCTAGACGAACGGTTATTGAACGGGATGGATGTGCTGCATACCCCAATCTGGGTTTATGACATCCGGCATCACCACATCTATTGGGCCAATCGCGCCGCCTTGAGCGTGTGGGAAGCGAGCTCGCTGAGTGAGCTGCAATCGCGCGACTTCTCGGCCGACATGGCGCAGGCCATCGATCTGCTGCTGCAGCGCTATCTCGGGGATTTCCAGCAGGGGCGCAGCTACAGCGAGTGGTGGACGCTTTCCCCCAAGGGCGTGAAAAAGCAGATCTACCTGCGCCTCTCCGGCATCCAGCTGGCGGGTCGGCTGATGATGATGACCGAAGCGGTGATCGACGCCGATACCCTCTATCAGGAGTCCTCGCTCGCCACCGGCGATACCCTGGCCTGTCTGTTTGACAATCAGGGCCAGCTGGAGAGTGGCAACCACCATTTTGACATGTGTTTCGGCAACCAGATCCGCTACCTCTCCCAGCTCTTCTCCGGCAATGACGAGGCTTTCTACCAGAAGCTCTCCCGCCTCGATGAAGTGGTGGCCGAGGGGGAGTGCCGCACCCTCAAGGGGATGCGCTGGTTTCAGTACCAGTTTCGCCACATTCAGCAGGGGGCGCAGATCCTGCTCACCATGCGCGACATCACCGACCGCAAGCTGGAAGAGCTGGAACACCGTCACTTGGCCTGGCACGACTCGCTGACCGGCCTGCTCAACCGCTATGGCTTGATGAAATCGCTGGAGGCCTATTGCGGGCTGGGCGGGCGTTTTGCGCTGGTGTTCATGGACTTGGACAACTTCAAGCTGGTCAACGACAACTACGGCCACAAGGCCGGTGATCGGCTGCTGGAGCGGGTTGCCGGTCGGCTCAAGCAGATCTGTCCGCGCGATGTGGAGCTGGCCCGGCTCGGTGGCGACGAATTCACTGCCCTGGTGCCGCTCAGCCACTCGAGCGATCGGGCGCAGGAGGTAGCCGACCTCATGCTCTCCCAGATGACCAAGCCGCTGCAGCTGAGCGGGGTGCCCGAGGTGACCATCGGCGGCAGCATCGGTATCGCCATCTATCCGGACGATGCGGACGACGGCGACAACCTTATCACTCGCGCCGACATGGCCATGTACCAGGCCAAGCAGATGGGCCGGCTGCGCTGGCAGCGCTTCACCCCCAGCATGCAGCAGACTCTGCATCGCAAGCTGACCCTGAAGCAGTTCTTGGCCAAGGCCATCGGGCGGGGGGAGCTGAGCCTCTGCTACCAGCCTCAGGTGGATGTGGCACAGGGCAAGCTGCTCGGCTACGAGGCGCTGCTACGCTGGCACAATCCCGTACTGGGCCAGGTCTCGCCGGTGGAGTTTATCCCGCTGGCCGAAGAGATGGGGCTGATCCGCGAGATAGGCAGCTGGGTGCTGTCGACGGCGCTGGCCCAGATGGCTCACTGGCAACGGGAGTGGCGGGTAAACGTGCCGGTGTCGGTCAATCTCTCCGGCTTCCAGCTCTCTTCCGCCCTGCCTGAACTGGTGGCCCAGCAGCTCAAGGAGTTCGGGGTGGCGGCCAGCCTGCTGACGCTGGAGCTGACCGAGACGGTATTGATGCTGGACATGAAGGGGTGCATCGAGATCCTCGACGCCCTGAGCGCGCAGGGGATCAAGATTGCCATCGACGATTTCGGTACCGGCTACTCGTCGCTGGCCTATCTCAATCGGCTGCCCATCGACACCATCAAGCTGGATCGCTCCTTCGTGGTGGGCCTCAACCTGCCGGTGATCCGCGCCACCGTCGCCATGGCCACCAGCCTGGGTCTCGGCATCATGGCCGAAGGAGTGGAGGATGAGCACGAGCTCGCAGCCCTGCGCACCCAGGGCTGCCACGTGTTTCAGGGGTTCCTGTTCAGCAAGCCGATGACGCTCGCGCAGGTGGAAGAGAGCTGTTTCATGGTCAGCTGCAAGGCCGGCCGCTATCCGCTGGCAGGCTAACGCATTACTCTGCGGCGCTGCTAATGCGAGGGGCCTTGGGCCCCTCGCTGTTTTTGGGTAGAGTGTGGGCTTCGTCTCTGGAGGCAACATGAACCCGACTCTCGACCTTATTCTCGCCCATCGCTCCATTCGTCAATTTACCGCCGAGCCCATCACCGACATTCAGCTCGACCAGATCCTGAGCGCGGCCCAGGCCGCTTCCAGCTCCAGCTTCCTGCAGGCCAACAGCATCATCCGGGTGACCGACAAGGCGCTGCGCAGCCGCCTGGCCGAACTGGCGGGGTACCAGGCCTACGTGGCCCAGGCCGCCGAGTTCCTGCTGTTTTGCGCCGATTACCATCGCCACTGCGAAGTGGTGCCGGATGCCCAGACCGGCTTTGTGGAGCAACTGCTGATCGGTGCCATCGACGGTGCCCTGATGGCCCAGAATGCCCTGTTGGCAGCCCAATCCATGGGGCTTGGCGGCGTCTATATCGGCGGGATCCGCAACAATCCGGCCGCCGTGAGCGAGGCGGTGGGCTTGCCACATCAGGTGATCCCGCTGTTCGGCCTCTGCCTCGGCCACCCCGCCCAGGCGCCCGAACAGAAACCCCGCCTGCCTCGGGCCCTGGTGGTGCATGAAAACCGCTATCAGACCGAACTGGATCGCGAACTGCTTGCCGGCTACGACCAGCAGATCGAGGCTTACTACCAGTCCCGCAGCAGCAACAACAAGCAGCAGAGCTGGAGCGGCCAGATCCGGGGCATCCTGGGCAAGGAGGCGCGCCCCTTCATGCAGGATTTCCTGCGATCCAGGGGGTTCAACCTCAAGTAATGGGCCTGATGGGCGATACTAAGGGGTAATGGCGGTGTCGCCAGCGCCGCGTGATCCTGGCTTTCCCTTGTGCTCCTGCCCGTCTGGGCACAACAAATCGGGGGCAAGCTCCGCGCTGCGGACTACCTTAACTAGGTAAGCTGTTGTAGGATCACGCAATTGGATTGGGACAGGAGTTTGGACTTCCTATGATTTTAACCTTGGTATTGCTGTCTATTGGCGCACTCCTGTTTCTGGTCATCGCCTATAACGTGGTGCAGCAATATAAGCAGAAGGCAGAGGCCGACAAGCGTCACGCCATCGCTCGCCACAAGTCAGTGGTGGATGAAACCGAAGAGATGCTGCTCAACGTCAACCTGGTGCCCTTCTCCAAGAACATAGTGTTGCTGTTGCAGCACCGGATCCTTGATGCCTATCGCGCCATCGCCCTGGTGATGCCGAGCGGCCAGCTCAAGCAGCGCATTGCCGACGTGCAGACCCAGATCAAGAACGTGCAGGAGAACTACAGCAGCCAGGATGAGGGGCACTTCAAGACCCCGGAGTCGGATCGCCAGGCCATCCAGATGCTGCAGCTGGTCAAGAAGATGCGGGCCGTGCTGCGGGTCGAACACAACAAGGGCAAGATAGATCCGCAGGGCTTTGCCCAAGAGGATCGCCGCCTCGAGCTGATGCAGCTCAAGATCAACATCGCCAACCTGGTGAAACGGGCCATGGATGCCCAGATCCAGGGGCAGTTCGGCACCTGCCGGCAGCTCTACACCAAGGGACTTTCGGCCCTGGCCAGCGTCACCGACAAGGATCCCTACCTGATGGCCCGTGAAGAGGACATGCGGCAGGGCCTGGCCGGACTCGATGCCCACCTGCAGGAGCACAGCGAGAAAGAGCTGCAAAGCATCAAGGACAAAGAGGCGGACGAGCTGGACGTCCTGTTCCAACCCAAGAAGAAATGGTGATTATGTCGTACTCACTCGATACCACACTGGGGCCGATGGCCCCATTTGTTTGCCAGCTGTTGACCGAGCTGGACGCCCTCGCCATCCATCCCGCCACCATCGAGGTCGACCACCTCTGCTATCGGGCCGCCACCCTGCCGGAGTACCAGGCCCTGAAGGCACTGTTGGCAAGCCATGGTGACCTGCTGGTGGAGGGGATGATCGGCGGACGGCCCATCGCCACCTACCGCCTGCATCAACCGGTGCTCCACGCCCACGGCATCGTGCCCTGCATCGAGCTGGCGGCGCCCAAACCGGGTCGCAGCCACCAGGCTGGGCTGGAACATATCGAACTGGTGGTGCCTTCGCTGGACGTCTTGTTGGCGGCCCATCCCGAGGTGCCCTTCAAAACCGGCAACCTGCGCGATGAGCGCAATCCTGACGTGGCGGTGATGCTGGCCTCTGGGCAGATCAAATTTCATCTGCGCACCTTGGCCGAGGTGATTGAAGAAGAGCTGATGAGCGGCGCCGTGGTGCCGGTGCCTGCCGGCTACTACGACCAGGCTTGATGAAACGGGGCCGCTTGACCGGCCCCGTTTCATAGCCGAGATAGCATCAGGGATGGCAGATGCGGGGGCGGGCGGGGCGCCCCTTCAAGTGGCCGAGCCAGAGGCTCAACCCCGCCGTGATGACCAGTACCAGCTCGATGCCGAGCACCAATCCCCCGAGTCCTCCCTGTTCCCAGAAAGGGTGCAGATAGAGCCCTCCCAGACTGGCCCCCAGATAGTACCCCACCAGATAGAGCGACGAGGCGAGCGCCCGGTTGTGCTCCACGTGTTGGCCGACCCAGGCGCTGGCGCAGGCGTGGGCAAGGAAAAAGCCGAAGCTCGAGATGAGCAGGCCTGAGAGGATGGCGCCGAGCGAGCCGCCCAGCAGCAGGGCGCTGCCGAGCGCCATCAGGGCTATACCGACCAGCAGCAGGCGCTGCGCCCCCCAGCGATGGGCGCAGCGACCGCTGAGGGAGGAGGCCACCGTCCCCGACAGATAGGTCAGAAACAGCATGCCGAGCCACTGGGTCGGCAAGGAGAAGGGGGGGCTGGCCAGCAGGAAGGTGAGGTAGCTGTATTGGTTCAGAAACACCATGAAGTTGAGACCGCCGATGAGGTAGGCCCCCACCAGCAACGGATTGCCGAGGTGGCTGGCGATGGCCTGGCGAAACTGGCCCGGCTTGGCGATGACGGGGACGAAACGGGTCTGGGCCGGCAGCAGCCAGATGACGAGAGGCAGTAGCGCTAGGCTGATGAGGCCGATGCCGAGAAAAGTGTGCTGCCAGTCGCCAAACCAGCCTGCCAGCAGACCGCCGACCACCCGGCCGGCGATACCCCCCAGCGAGTTGGCGGCGATGTAGACCCCGACGGCGGAGAGCAGGGCCCGCTTGCTGAACTCTTCCCCCATGTAGGCGATGGCAGTGGCGGGCAGCCCCGCCAGCATGACCCCCTGCAGGATCCGCAGCAGCAGCAGCTGTTCAAACTGACTGACCAGGCTGATGAGCGGGGAGAGCAGGATGGCGCCGGCCAGACTCCATAGCATGATCCGGCGCCGGCCGAAGCGATCCGCCAGTCGGGCGCAGACAAGCAGCGAGACGGCGAGCCCAGCGGTGCAGCCAGCCAGGGTCCAGCCGGCCGACAGCGAGCTGACGGAGAACACCTCGGCCAGCAGCGGCAGCAGCGGGTGGGTTTGATAGAGATTGAGAAACACCAGGAAGGAGCCCAGGCTGAGGGCCAGGGTGGCGCGGATCCATTCACGACTACCGACTTCGATCATATGCAATTGTCCTGACAGCTTTGTTGCAGGTTAGTGCGCGCCAGAGCATAAATATAATATATTTAAGTTATCCACCTGATAAACCAAATTGATATGGACCTGAAACAGCTCACCTATCTGCTGGCGGTGCGGGATGCCGGCTCTTTTACCAAGGCGGCCAACGGGTTGCACGTGGCGCAGCCCGCCATCAGCATGGCCATCGCCAAGCTGGAGCAGCAGCTCGAGCTGCGCTTGTTCGACCGCCAGGATCGCAACGTGCGGCTCACCCCGGAAGGGGAGGTGCTCTGTCGCCATGCCGAGCGCCTGCTGCGCCAGATGCATCAGGCCGAGGCCGAGATGGCCGAGCTCAAGGGGCTGGAGCGCGGAGAGGTGCGCATCGGCATTCCCTACATGATGGGCTCCTATTACTTTCCGCCGATCCTGATGGCCTTCAAGCATCGCTACCCCGGCCTCAAGATCCGGGTGGAGGAGGCGGGCACCCGCGAGCTGTTGAGCCGCATGGTGGACGGCTCGCTGGATCTTGCCATCCTCATCACCAGCGATCTGCCGCCAGCGCTGGAGGGGGCCCAGCTGCTGCGTGAAGAGATGTTGATGGTGGTGGGGGAGGAGCATCCGCTGCGTCAGGTCCGGAGCGTATCGCTGAGCGAGTTCTTCAGCCAGGAGCTGGCGATGTTTCGCCGCGGCTTCTATCACCGCGAGCACATGGAAGCGCTGGCCCAGGAGCTGGGCTGCGAGCCCGATATCGCCTTTGAGAGCAACCTCATCCCGCTGCTCAAGGCGGTGGTGAAGCAGGGGTTTGCGGTGACCACCTTCTTGCGGATGGCGCTGGACGAAGAGCCCGCCCTGACCGGGATCCCGTTTGCTCCCCCGATCTTTCTCGATCTGTGCGTTGCGTGGCGGCGGGGGGATCCGCTCTCCATGGCGAACCGCGCCTTGCGGGATTTTTTGCTGGCGCAGGCACAGCCATAAATGGCCAAGAAGGAAAGGCTATCAGGCAAAAGTTTGTTAGTATTAGTTCAAGTCGCCTTTAGAGCCTAACATCATGAAACTCCAACAATTGCGTTATATCGTTGAGGTTGCCAACCACAGACTGAACGTGTCGGCAACGGCAGAGAGCCTCTACACCTCTCAGCCAGGGATCAGCAAACAGGTGCGCATGCTGGAAGATGAGCTGGGGATCCAGATTTTCGAGCGCAGCGGCAAACATCTGACCCAGATCACCCCGGCTGGCCGGGACGTGATCAAGATTGCCAACGAGATCCTGGGCAAGGTGGAGAGCATCAAGTCGGTGGCGAGTCAGCACACTCACCCCGAGCAGGGCACGCTCCACATTGCGACCACCCACACCCAGGCCCGTTATGCGCTGCCTGATGTGATCAAGGGCTTCATCAAGCGCTTTCCCAAAGTCTCCCTGCACATGCACCAGGGCACGCCGACCCAGATCAGCGAAGCCGTGGTCAAGGGCCAGGCCGACTTTGCCATCGCCACCGAGGCGCTGCACCTGTACGAAGATCTCATCATGCTGCCCTGCTACCACTGGAACCGCAGCGTGATCGTGCCCAAGGGCCACCCGCTGACCCAGGTGGGCAAGCTCTCCATCGCCGACATCGCCCGCTTCCCGCTGGTGACCTATGTGTTCGGCTTTACCGGCCGCTCCGAACTCGACACCGCCTTCAACCGGGCCGGCTTTGAGCCCAACATCGTCTTTACCGCCACCGATGCGGACGTGATCAAGACCTATGTCCGGCTGGGGGTGGGGATCGGCGTAATGGCGACCATGGCGCTGGATCCCCAGGTCGATACCGATCTGGTGGCGCTCGATGCCAGCCACCTGTTTGCCCACAGCACCACCAAGATCGGCTTTCGCAAGGGCTCCTTCCTGCGTACCTACATGTATGACTTCATGACCCGTTTTGCCCCGCATCTGACCCGGGACGTGGTGGAGCGTGCCATTGCCCTGCGCTCCAGCGACGACGTGGATGCCATGTTTGCCGATATCGAGCTGCCCATCCGCTAGCGCCGCGGCGATATGAGAGCAACAAAAAACGCCTCCCGATGGGAGGCGTTTTTCATGGCGGCGAGCGGCGAGGCAGGATCACTTCTTAAACATGTGATCCAGCTTGTTGGCCTTGGTCGAGAGGTAGAACTCGTTGTGGGGATTGCGCCCTTCCTGCAGGGGCACCCGCTCCGCTACAGGAATACCGAAGGATTCCATCGCCTTCATCTTGCGCGGGTTGTTGGTCATCAACTTGAGGGATTTCACCTCCAGCTGCTTGAGCATGTCGGCGCAGATGGTGTAGTCGCGCATGTCGGCGGCAAAGCCGAGCGCCACGTTGGCCTCGACGGTGTCGGCGCCCTGATCCTGCAGATGATAGGCCCGGATCTTGTTGAGCAGGCCGATGCCGCGCCCTTCCTGACGCACGTACAGCAAGACGCCACGGCCTGCCTTGGCGATGTTTTCCAATGCAGCCTGCAGCTGGAAGCCACAGTCGCAACGCAGACTGAACAGGGCATCGCCGGTCAGGCACTCGGAGTGAATGCGGCCCAGCACCGGCTCATCACCCGTGATATCGCCCATCACCAGTGCGGCGTGATCCTTGCCGGTACCGGTTTCCTGAAAGCCTACCAGCGTGAAAGTGCCCCAGGGGGTCGGCAACTTGGATTTGGCCACGAGGGTAACGCTGCTCATAGGTTGCTCCTTACTACAGCTGCTTAAAAAAGGGCGGCCAGTTTAGCGCGCCTTGTGCGGAACAACCATAAGAACAAAACCTTGCACAGCTTAATGGTTTGCCTGGTGGTACACAAAGAGGACAGTTGCGACTGGTTTTGCGCAAATGTGTGCCACGACGACTGCCAGGCTCGGCACATTTGGGTATAATCGGCGCCCATTACCCCATCCCTCCCGGGATGTGTGCAACAAGTGTGCAGGAGAGACGTTATGCCGCAGATGGCCCCCGTGATGACAATTGATGGCCCGAGTGGTGCAGGCAAGGGCACCCTGTGTCAGTTGCTGGCTGAAAAACTGGGTTGGCACCTGCTCGATTCCGGCGCCATCTATCGGGTGCTGGCCCTGGCCGCTCTGCATCACGATGTAGAGCTCGATGCTGAAGCTGCGCTGGTTCCCCTGGCTGCCAATCTGGACGTGCAGTTCCAGGTCGATGCCGAGCAGGTGAAGGTCGTGTTGGAAGGGGAGGATGTCTCCCGTACCATCCGTACCGAGGAAGTGGGCAATGCCGCCAGTAAAATCGCCGCCTTCCCGCGGGTACGTGAAGCCCTGCTGCGTCGTCAGCGCGCATTCCGCCAAGCCCCCGGCCTCATCGCCGACGGTCGTGACATGGGCACCGTGGTTTTCCCGGAGGCCGAGGTGAAGATTTTCCTCGACGCCAGCGCCGAAGAACGGGCTGCCCGCCGCTATAAGCAGTTGCAAGATAAGGGCTTTGATGTTAACTTTGAGCGTCTTTTAACCGAGATTCGGGAGCGTGACGATCGCGACAGAAATCGCGCCGTTGCCCCCCTTAAACCGGCAGAAGATGCTCTCGTGGTGGATTCAACCGCCATGTCCATAGACGAAGTGCTGGTAACGGTACTTGCCTATGCAGAGCAACAACTTGGTGATGTCAGTACAAACTGATGTCAGTCGTCTGCACCATGGATGGCGCAGATAATTTAAAACAACCCCGCTTGTGCCGGATTGCAAGTGGATGTTTCATTTGTGACATAAACAATGATCGAATCTTTTGCTCAACTCTTTGAAGAGTCCCTGAACGCCGTTGAAACCCGTCAAGGTTCCATCGTCAAGGGTACTGTCGTTGCTATCGAAAATGGTTTCGTACTGGTTGACGCCGGTCTGAAATCCGAGTCCGCTATCCCGGCTGAAGAATTCAAGAACGCCATGGGCGAGCTGGAAATCAACGTAGGCGACTCCGTTGACGTGGCTCTGGACTCTATCGAAGATGGTTTCGGCGAAACCAAGCTGTCCCGCGAAAAAGCCAAGCGCCACGAAGCCTGGCTGCAGCTTGAAAAAGCTTACGAAGAGCAAGCTACCGTTATCGGTATCATCAACGGCAAGGTCAAGGGTGGTTTCACCGTTGAACTGAACGGCATCCGTGCCTTCCTGCCGGGTTCTCTGGTTGACGTGCGTCCGATCCGTGACACCGCTCACCTGGAAAACAAAGAACTCGAGTTCAAAGTCATCAAGCTGGACCAGAAGCGCAACAACGTTGTTGTTTCCCGTCGTGCCGTGATCGAGACCGAGAACACCTCCGAGCGCGAAAGCCTGCTGGCTAACCTGCAAGAAGGTCAAGAAGTTAAGGGTATCGTCAAGAACCTGACCGACTACGGTGCATTCGTAGATCTGGGCGGTGTTGACGGCCTGCTGCACATCACCGACATGGCGTGGAAGCGCGTTAAGCATCCTTCCGAAATCGTCAACGTTGGCGACGAGATCGCAGTCAAGGTTCTGAAGTTCGACCGCGAGCGTACCCGTGTATCCCTGGGTCTGAAGCAGCTGGGCGAAGATCCCTGGGTTGCTATCGCCAAGCGTTACCCGGAGACCACCCGTCTGTCTGGCCGCGTGACCAACCTGACCGACTACGGCTGCTTCGTTGAAATCGAAGAAGGCGTGGAAGGCCTGGTACACGTATCCGAGATGGATTGGACCAACAAGAACATCCACCCGTCCAAGGTTGTTAACGTTGGCGACGTGGTTGACGTGATGGTTCTGGACATCGACGAAGAGCGTCGTCGTATCTCCCTGGGTCTGAAGCAGTGCAAATCCAACCCGTGGCAGCTGTTTGCCGAAACTCACGCCAAGGGCGACCGTGTTTCCGGCAAGATCAAGTCCATCACTGACTTCGGTATCTTCATCGGTCTGGATGGCGGCATCGACGGCCTGGTTCACCTGTCTGACATCTCCTGGAACAACCAGGGCGAAGAAGCCGTGCGTGAATTCAAGAAGGGCGACGAGATCGAAGCCGTTGTTCTGCAAGTGGACCCGGAGCGCGAGCGCATCTCCCTGGGCGTCAAGCAGATCGAAGAAGACCCGTTCAATAAGTACCTGTCTGACAACAAGAAAGGTGCTATTGTGAAGGGTAAGGTTACCGAGGTTGATGCCAAGGGTGCCGTGATCGAACTGGCTGACGGCGTAGAAGGCTACCTGCGTGCCTCCGACGCTGCTCGTGACCGCGTAGAAGACGCCACTCTGGTGCTGTCTGTTGGTGACGAAGTTGAAGCCAAGTTCATGGGCGTTGATCGCAAGAACCGCACTGTAAGCCTGTCTGTCCGCGCTAAGGACGAGGCTGATGAGCGTGTTGCTATCGACAGCCTGAACCAACAAGAAGAAGTTGTGTTCAGCAATGCCATGGCTGAAGCGTTCAAAGCCGCCAAGGGTGAATAATCCTTGATGCAAGAAAAGGGCGGCGTGTCACGCCGCCCTTTTTTATCATTGGCGTAATGAATATTGCATGTGATCGGGGAAGGAGATTTAACGTTATGACCAAATCAGATCTCATCGAACAATTGGCTGCCAGCCGCATGCATATGCCGGCCAAGGATGTCGAAGCTGCCATCAAGGAGATCCTTGAGCAGATGGCATCGACTTTGCAAAACGGCGACCGGATTGAAATCCGTGGATTTGGAAGTTTTTCACTGCACTATCGTGCCCCCCGCGTGGGCCGCAACCCCAAAACCGGGGACAAGGTTGAACTGACCGGGAAATATGTTCCCCATTTCAAACCTGGCAAAGAGTTACGCGAGCGAGTGAACATCGCTGAATAATGCAGAAAATGGCATACTTGGGTATGCCTTTTTTGTTTTTATGGTTTGCCTTGTGGCAATTGTCCGGTTTCTCCAAGTCTTTTCCCATTCGCTCTAGAGTCTGCCGGTGATTTTAAGGATAATCAGCCTTTCATTAGATACTGACAGGGAGCTCCTATGAAGCGTATCTTGGCCCTCATTCCACTGGTGCTGGTGTTTATTCTGACCCTGGCCGTCGGTTCGCAGAATGGCCAGCTGGTGCAGTTCAACTATCTGATTGCCCAGGGCGAGTTTTCACTCTCCATGTTGCTGGGATTCTTTTTTGGTGGTGGCTTCCTGCTGGGCTGGCTGGTATTTGGTCTCTTGTTCCTGCGTCTGAAGATGCAGAATCGCACCCTCAATCGCACCATGCGCCGTCAATCCCGCGAGTTGGAGCTGGCTCGGTCGGCTGCCAAGGAATAATGTCCCTCGATGCTTGAACTGCTTTTCCTGCTGTTGCCCATTGCTGCCGGTTACGGCTGGTACATGGGGCGCAGGAGTGTTCGCCAGGACACCCAGAAACAGAGTAACCAGTTTTCCCGCCAGTACGTGGCGGGCCTCAATTATTTGTTGTCCGATGAATCAGACAAGGCGGTGGATCTCTTTATCCAGCTGCTGGAAGTGGACAGCGAAACCATCGAAACCCACCTCTCCCTCGGCAACCTGTTTCGCCAGCGTGGCGAGGTGGACCGCGCCATCAAGATCCACCAGAACCTGGTGACCCGCCAGCTGACCCGGGAACAGCGCCAGCTGGCGTTGCAGGAGCTGGCGCGCGACTTTCTTGCTGCCGGCCTGCTGGACAGGGCCGAGGCGCTCTGGAACGAGCTGTGCGATGACAGTGACTATGAAGAGACGGCGCTGGCCCAGCTGTTGATCATTCATCAGCAACTGCGGGATTGGGACAAGGCCATCGACGTGGCGGTACGGCTGCAGAAGTTTCAGGGCAAGAAGCTGGCCGAGCCCATTTCCCATTTTTACTGCGAACAGGCAGAGAGCGCCTTGCGTGAAGGGGACAAACCCGCCGGGCTTGCCAAGCTCAAGCGGGCGCTCAGCGTCAACCCCGCCTGTGCCCGTGCCAGCCTGCGTCTGGCGGAACTGGCCATGGCGGCAGGGGAGTACGAGCAGGCCAGCAAGGATCTCTTGCGGGTGTTTGAGCAGGATATCGACTTTGCCTCCGAAGCCATTCCCTTCCTCAACGAGTGCTATCAGCGCCTTGGTCGTGCCCACGATCTCATTCCCCTGCTGGAGCAGGCGGTCGAGGATCATGCTGGCGTCAGCGTGACCCTGGCACTGGCCAAGCTGGTGGAGGAGCGTGACGGCCTGAGTCAGGCCCGTGCGCTGGTGCTGCGCCAATTGCGCCGTCATCCCTCCATGAAGGGCTTCTATCAGCTGGTGGGCTTCCAGCTGGCAAGCGCTGAGGAGGGCCCTGCCAAGGAGAGCCTTGAGCTCTTGCAGCAGCTGGTTGGCGAGCAGATCAAGATCAAATCCACCCACAAGTGCCGGCAGTGCGGGTTTGCCACCCACTCCCTGTTCTGGCAGTGTCCCTCCTGCCGCCAATGGGGGTCCATCAAGCCGATCCGCGGCCTGGACGGGGAGTAAGAGCCACCACAAGATCATGAGCCAGGCCGCTGCGGCCTGGTGTTTTCAGGTCGAGCCGGGGCCAAGCTCCGGGCGGCGAATAACCATCGATAGGAAGTGAGATGCTAGATCCCAAAGTACTGGTTGCGCTGGATTATCAGCACGAGGCCGATGCCTTCGCCTTCATTGAACGTATCTCCCCGGCCCAGTGCCGTCTCAAGGTAGGCAAGGAGATGTTTACCCTGTTTGGCCCCCAGTTCGTGCGTCAGCTGGTTGCCAAGGGATTTGATGTCTTTCTGGATCTGAAGTTTCACGACATTCCCAACACCGTTGCCAAGGCGGTAGCCGCCAGTGCCGAGCTCGGCGTCTGGATGGTGAACGTGCACGCCAGCGGTGGCGAGCGGATGATGCGGGCCGCCAAGGAGGCGCTGCTGCCTTATGGCGACAAGGCGCCGCTGCTTATCGGGGTGACCGTGCTGACCAGCATGGAGCAGGCCGATATGGCGCCGTTGGGGCTCACTGTCGGCCCGGCCGAGCAGGTGATCCGGCTGGCCAAATTGACCAAGGAGGCGGGGCTCGATGGGGTGGTCTGCTCCGCCGAAGAGGCGCGTGAATTGAAGGCGCTGCTCGGCGCCGACTTCAAGCTGGTGACGCCGGGGATCCGTCCCGCTGGCTCGGCAGCCGGTGATCAACGCCGGGTCATGACACCGCTGGCGGCGGTGGAGGCGGGGGCCGACTATCTGGTGATTGGCCGCCCCATCACCCAGGCGGCCGATCCTGCCGCCATGCTGGCAGGCATCAATGCAGAGCTGGCAAATCGATAATGGACAGGATGCCGGCCCGATGGGGCCGGCATTGCATCAGGGGCGGCTCACTCCTTGGGAGCAGGCTCGCGCAGAGTGATCGGGAGCAGGCCGAGCAACAGGCCGGCGCCCGAGCCAATCAGATGTGATTCAATGTGTACCCTGGCGCCGATGAGGGCGGACACCGGGCTCTCTCCTGCACTGTAGAAGTCCACCCCGAGCTTGATCGCCACCCCTGCCAGCATCAACCAGCCGGAGTAGCGGCGATAGCGGATATCCTGCAGCGCGCCCCAGACGAACAGGCCGTGCAGCGCGCCCGACAATCCCATGTACCACTGGGTCTGCGGACACCACCACCAGATACCGAGCCCGACGGCGGCGCCGAGCAGCAACAGCAGCAGCGGCAGCCGACAACCGGTCAGGTATTCGCGAAACAGGCTGTAAAGTACCCACAACCCGCTCAGATTGAGCAGCAGGTGCCACAGATTGGTGTGGGCCACATTGCCTGTTATGATGCGCCACCCTTCACCCTGGGCTATCAGGGTGCGATCGAAGGAGAGCTGGTGATTCGGCACGATGAAAAATAGCAGCAAACTGGCGAGTGAAAGCGTGATGACCCAGAGCAATCCTGATTTTTCTGACAACATGAAACAGTCCGACGACAACAAGAGCCGCTACTGTACACGTTGCACCAGAGCCCTCAAAGCCTGTCTGTGTGATTATATTCGGCAGGTGCCGCATCTCGCCCCTCTTCATATTTTGCAGCATCCGAGCGAAGTCGGGCATCCCAAGGGAACCGCCATCCTGCTGGCCGCCTCGCTGGCGCAGGCCCGCCTGCATGTGGGCGAACAGGTGGCCGACGTTCCCGAGCTGGCGGCCTTGCTGGCCGATCCCGCGCTGCAGTGTTATCTGCTGTGGCCGGATGAGGAGGCCATCTCGCTTGCCAGGGTGCGGGAGAGGGAGACGGCCGAGCCGGCTCGCCGGGTCTGTTTTTTGCTGCTCGATGGCACCTGGCGCAAGGCCTACCGGATGCTGCACAGCAACCCTGAGTTGCAGCAGCTGCCGCGGATAAAGCTGGACGCCATCGCGGGGCAATATTCCATTCGCAAGAAGCCGTTTGCAGAGGCGCTGTCGACCCTGGAAGCGGGCTACCATCTGTTGTCCCAGTGGGAGAGGGCGCCCGATCGCTTCGCCCCGCTGATGACCCTTTTTACCCATTTGAACCGGCAGTGGCACGATTTTGCCCAGGGCCGGCGCAGTTGAACTGCCCAGAGGAGAGTTATTCGTGAAAAAAGCCGTCGTGGTATTCAGTGGTGGTCAAGACAGCACCACCTGCCTGGTCCAGGCCTTGTCCCGTTATGACGAGGTGCACGCCATCACCTTCGATTATGGCCAGCGCCATCGGGAAGAGATCGAGACGGCGCGCCGTCTGGCAAGCCAGCTCGGCATCGCTGCCCACAAGGTGATGGACGTGACCATGCTGGGCGAGCTGGCCATCTCGGCCCTGACCCGGGACGAGATCCCGGTGAGCTTCGAGCTGCAGGACAACGGCCTGCCCAATACCTTCGTACCGGGCCGCAACATCCTGTTCCTCACCCTGGCCGCCATCTACGCCTACCAGGTGGGGGCCGAGGCGGTGATCACCGGGGTGTGCGAGACCGATTTCTCCGGTTACCCGGATTGCCGCGACGAGTTCGTCAAGGCGCTCAATCAGGCCGTCTCGCTGGGGCTGGATCGCGCCATTCGCTTCGAGACCCCGCTGATGTGGCTCGACAAGGCCGAGACCTGGGCACTGGCGGATCACTACGGCCACCTCGACACCGTGCGCCAGCAGACGCTCACCTGCTACAACGGCATTGCCGGCGACGGTTGCGGTGCCTGTCCTGCCTGCGATCTGCGCAGCCGCGGCCTGCAGCAGTACCTGGCCGACAAGGCGGGCGTGGCGGCTCGCTTGCACCAAAAAACCGGGCTGGGCGAGAAAAGCGGATGCTGAACCTGCGTATCGGCCATGCTTGGGGTATAATCCGCGACTTTTGCAACCAGCCGTGACCAAGATGCACTACCCAATCAACGAGATATTCCAGACCATCCAGGGGGAGGGGGTCTTCACCGGCCTGCCCGCCATCTTCGTTCGCCTGCAGGGCTGCCCGGTGGGATGCCCCTGGTGCGATACCCGCCATACCTGGGTGGTCGATCCTGCTCGTGAAGTGGGGGTACAGGCGGTACTCGACTGCTCCAACGAATCCGATGGCTGGAGCAAGATGAGCACGGAGCAGATCCTGGCCAGCTTCCAGCAGCTCGGTTATCAGGCGCGCCACGTGGTGATCACGGGGGGGGAGCCCTGCCTCTATGATCTGCAGGATCTCTCTGCCGCTCTGATTGAGGCGGGTTATCAGGTGCAGATCGAAACCAGCGGTACCAGCGAGATCCAGACTCATGAGCAGACCTGGGTCACCGTATCCCCCAAGATCAATATGAAGGGAGGGCTGCCGGTGCTGGTCTCTGCCCTCGAGCGGGCCAACGAGATCAAGCATCCGGTGGCCACCGAGCGCCATGTAGAGGAGCTGGATGCGCTGCTGGCCACCGCCCGCTTGCGTGAAAACGTGGTGATCGCGCTGCAACCCATCAGCCAGAAACCCAGGGCCACTCAATTGGCGATGACAACCTGCATTGCCCGCAATTGGCGGCTCTCCATCCAGACTCATAAATATCTGGATATCGATTGAGATGGAGTGGTTGTCCGACGAGCGGGTATTGTTGTCCCTGGCCAACAAGATGCCTTACGGCAAATATCGGGGACGTCGCATCATCGATATTCCGGAGCCTTATCTGGTGTGGCTGGCCCGCACCGGTTTTCCCGCCGGTTCACTGGGTCAAACGCTGGCGCTGGCCTATGAAATCAAGCTCAACGGGCTGGAATCCATGATTGTTCCCATTATTAGCAGGATGTCGGTATGAGGATATATACGAGGCAGGGCGACAAGGGCATGACTCGCCTGGCCGATGGGCTGCAACTGGCCAAAGACGATATGCGGGTAGAAACCTATGGTTATATTGATGAATTAAATTCTCATATAGGTCTTCTTATTGCCGAGGTGCCTGCGGCCGAAACCGGATTATTGGCTGACTTGTTATTATTGCAACAGGAATTGTTCGATCTGGGCGGGGAGCTGGCATTTTCCAGCGCCGCTCAGGAAGCTGCCATCTGGCAGGTGAATAATGAGTGGACCTTGCGGCTGGAGCAACAAATTGATGCCTACAGCGCCAATTTACCTGTGCTGCGCAATTTTATTTTGCCCAGTGGTTCCCGTGCGGCGGCGCAAGCCCATGTGGTGCGAACCCTCACCCGGCGCTGCGAGCGTCTGCTGCTGACCCTGAGCCGCAGCGAGCAGCTCAATCCGGCCATTCTGCCCTACATGAACCGGCTGAGTGACTGGTTCTTCACCATTGCCCGCTACCTGCTGGCCTGTACGGCGACCCCCGAAGTGCTCTGGGTCAAGGCTGCAGAGCGGGGCTGATAGCCAGGCTACAGACAATAAAAAACCTCGCGATGCGAGGTTTTTTATTGCGACGATGCGGCTTTATCAGATGGCAAATTCTTCGACGGATTTACCTTCGGCAACGGCCTTGGCAATCACGGAAGGCATGCGGCCCTGGCCGGTCCAGGTTTTTTCCACGCCGTTGTCCATATAACGGTATTTGGCCGGGCGGGGAGCACGTTTGCCCTTGCTGGCCTTGGCCGGCTCAACGGCCACGGTGCCAACCAATTCGGCCGGATCGATGCCGGCGGCTTTCAGCATTTCGGCATATTCGTTAATTTTACGCAGATGTTCTTCGCGAGCCTGACGCTCGGCGGCTTCATCCTGCTGGCGCTCGCTGACAATAGCGGAGAGCTTTTCCAGACCTTCTTCCAATTGTTCCAGTGTCAGCTCACGGCAAGCGGCACGCAGGCTACGGACATTCAGCAGGACTTTCAAAAATTCGTTCATAGTGTTCACCACGCGAGCAAAAGAGTGAATTAAATAGAAATAGTAATTTTGGCTAATTTATACGGCCATTTATGATCAAGTCAAGTCAGCTGAATTAATAAATTCATAGTGGAAATTAAGTGATCTATTTTGGATTCAGCCCCGATTCAGCAATATTGGCAATGTACATACTCGACTGAGTTCTTGATAGATGAAAATAGCGACAAAATCATAATGTTTGCACCATTTGACTACCACCATGCCATTTTAAGCCACGCCATTTGGTGATTTAATCAAAAAACTTGCTATAACGTGCCGGCACGATAAAATGTGCCTCGAATACCTTTAAGTAGAGGCGCGCTGCCTATGACTACTTGTGCGGAGGGTGATGCCTGTGATGCACGAGGAAAGGAGTCAGCGCCGAAGTGGCCAGGCCATCATACCGGGCTGCTGGTTCTGCATCTAATAGGTGCAGGACTGCCATAGTCATCCACTATGGAGCGCTACCTGAAGGGGCTGAGGAGTATTACCTCCCCATGGGTTTTGTTTCTTTATCCTCTCGGTAGATCTCCACCTGCTGTCTTTAGGTGCAAAGAGATCATGGACATCATTCACTACGCCGACTCCGGTTGGTCAATCATTCCGCCCCTGCTGGCCGTCGCCCTGGCAATCCTGACCCGCCGCGTCCTGCTGTCGCTGGGGGTGGGCATAGTCACTGGCAGTCTGCTGCTGAACCAGTTTTCTCCCCTCGATTCCCTGCATTACATGTTGAACACCGTGCTCAAGATCTTCTGGGTCGACGGGGCACTCAACCGTGACAACATCAACATGTTGCTGTTCATGCTGCTGCTGGGCGGCCTCATCAGCCTGATGAGCGTTTCCGGTGCGACCCGAGCCTTCGCCGAGTGGGCCGCCAAGCGCGCCAAGACCCGCAAGGGGGCCAAGACGCTGACCGGCATGATGGTCTTTGCCTTCTTCATCGATGACTTCTTCCACAGCCTGTCGGTAGGGGCCATCTGCCGTCCGGTGACCGACCGCTTCCAGATCTCCCGCGCCAAGCTGGCCTACTTGCTGGACTCCACCGCCGCCCCGGTCTGCGTGCTGATGCCCATCTCCTCCTGGGGGGCGTATATCATCGCCCTGGTCGGCGGCATCATGGCGGCTCACGGCATCACCGGGCAGAGCCCCATCTCCGCCTTTGTCGAGATGATCCCGATGAACCTCTATGCGGTGTTCACCCTGATCATGGTGCTGGTAGTGATCGCATTCCAGCTCGACATCGGCCCAATGCGTCAGCACGAGCAGTGGGCGCTGGAAGGCAAGCTGTGGGATGAGTCCAAGGGCCGCCCCATCGGCCTGGACATGGAGAGCCCGGAGGAGAGCAACGGCGGCATGATCGACATGGTGCTGCCGATCCTGACCCTGACTGCGGCCACCGTCTACTTCATGATTGACTCCGGCGCCGCCGTGCTGGCTGCCAATGGCGAGCCGTTCAGCGTGCTCGGCTCGTTCGAGAATACCAACGTCGGCTCGTCCCTGGTGTATGGCGCCCTGTGCAGCCTGGTGGTCTCCATCGGTCTGGCCATGCGTCTCAAGCTCGGCGCCAAGAACTGGATCAAGGCTGCACCGCAAGGGGTGATGGCCATGTTGCCGGCCATCAACATCCTGCTGTTTGCCTGGACCATTGGCGCCGTGGTGCGTGACGTCGAGACCGGCAAGTACCTGGCATCGCTTGCCAACGGCAACCTGCCCATCGAAGTGCTGCCTGCCGTGGTCTTTATCCTCTCCTGTGCCATGGCGTTTGCCACCGGCACCAGCTGGGGCACCTTCGGCATCATGCTGCCGCTGGCCGGCGACATGGCGGCAGCCAGTGACATCACGCTGATGCTGCCGATGCTGGCCGCCGTGCTGGCCGGTTCCGTGTTCGGTGATCACAGCTCGCCCATCTCCAGCACCAGTATCCTGTCGGCCACCGGTGCCGGCTGCCATCACATCGACCACGTGATGACCCAGCTGCCCTATGCCTTGGCCATCGCCTTCGGCGCCGCCCTCGGTTATCTGGTGATGGGGTTGATGCATTCGGTGCTGGCAGGCTTCAGCGTCAGTGCGCTCTGGTTCGTCATCTTCTCCAGCTACCATTTGCGCAAGGCAAGGTCCCAAGCGGACCTGGCCATCGCATAAAAAGAACAAGGGGCCGCCAGGCCCCTTGGTTTTGTTGGGGGCTTTGGTTAGCATGCGCCCCATAAATTCAGTTTCGGAACAGTACCATGGCTTCACTGCACTACAAGTTTGCCACCATGAATTCAGGCAAATCGACCCAGCTCATTCAGGCGCACTTCAATTATCTGGAGCGGGGCATGCATCCCTTGGCCATGACACCCGCCATCGACGACCGTTTCGGGGTCGGGGTGATCAGTGCCCGGGTGGGGTTGGAGCTGAGAGTCGAGGTGTTCAGCGATAGCTGCGATCTGTTCGAGATGGTAAAAGCCCGCCATGCCGAGCGGCACATCGACGTGTTCATCGTCGATGAAGCCCAGTTCCTGACCAAGGAGCAGGTCTATCAGCTGGCCCGCATCGTCGACGAGCAGGACATTCCGGTGATCGCCTACGGCCTCAAGACCGATTTTCGTGGCGAGCTGTTTCCCGGCTCCTACCACCTGCTCTGCCTGGCCGACAAGTTCGAGGAGCTGAAAAGCATCTGCTGGTGCGGCAACAAGGCGCACATGAACTCCCGGGTCAATGAAGCCGGCCAGGTGATGCGCGATGGTGAGCAGGTGGAGATCGGCGGCAATGATCGTTATGTCTCCCTGTGCCGCAAACACTATCTGGAAGGACGGGCCTTCAAATAGCCCCCTCTTCATCGCGATGAGTAGATAGAAAAAGGCGCCAATCTGGCGCCTTTTTTGTTGCTGGTGGTTCAGTCAATCTCGATGTCGACGGGGGCTATGATGGGATCGGCCACCGGCAGGCGGTGGAACAGCTGGCGAAAGTGCTGCTGCACCCGGCCGATATCCACCAGCGACATGCCGGAGGCGAAGCCAAACCAGACGTAGAGGCCGGTGAGATCGCGAAACATGGGGGGCAGATAACGGGGCGCACTGATCAGCCCCTCCAGATAGTGCTGATAGAGCACCGGGATGTCGTCTAGGGTCACCTTGCCGACGAACAGCATGGGCAGGATCTCGGGCACCCCCTCCAGCACGGCGCTACGGATGAAGTTGACCGTCTCCACATAGCCCTTCACATAGGAGAGATCCTTGGTGAAGCAGGCGCCCCCCTCGACCATGCCGCCGCGAAACACCCGCTGGGTGATCTTGTAGGCGTCGTGTTCGCTGGTGCCCTGGCTGACGAAGTGCTGGAACACTTCGATGAAGTCGGCGCCGCGCTCCGCCATGTCGATGGCCATCACCCGATCCGAGATGCGCTTGGCCCGGTCCGGGAAGGAGCTGAAGGTGAGGGTTTCTATCAGCACCGCCAACCCCTCCTGGCAGGCAGTGATGCGCGGCGAGCCTGCACTGAGCCAGGTGGCATAGGGTTGCTGACGTCCGTTGAGGGTGGTGCCCACGTGCACCCAGCCCTCGTGGACCTCCAGCACCTGCAGATCCAGCTCGGAGAAACGGGCGTGGGAGTTGAGCTTGATGTAATCGCCGCCGGCCGCCGCGTCCGAGACGATGCCATCGCTCAGCTTGACCTGCACGGTGCCGTCACTGAAATAGCTCGACAGCTTGCCCTGCAATTTGGCCACCGCCGCTTCCCCTTCGAACTCTTTGGGGTAGGGGCGGACTAGGTGGCGGGCACCGGGCAGGGAAAAGATATCGCACAGCCTCGCACCCAGCTCCTTGAGGGTCTTGCGATCGCCGCGCAGGTGATCGCCGGCCGAACCGTACAGCAGCTGGCTGTAGCGCAGAAAATCCGGTTGGCCGCGCTGGCGCAGCATCTCGATGACCACCATGTATTGATCCACCGTCTCCTGCAGGATACGGCCAAGCTCGTCCTGGGGGCCGAGCCGGCGGCGGATCCTGTCCCGCAGCTCCTTGAGCTCCAGATACTTGTTGCGGGGATCGAAGCCGAGGGGGAGTCCATCATAGAAGGCTTTGTCGACGGCCGGCAGCGTGCGCCCTCCTCTGGCCAGAAAGTCGGCCTGTAGGTGACGGGGCCATTTGATGGCATCCAGAATGCGGATGGGCTTTTGTAGGATCAAGAGTTCATCCGAGAGGGATTTCAGATGCAGGCGGTACTTTTCTTGGATGGTCATTTAGCCCCCTGTGGGGCGAGTGTGGCGCTGGAATGGGCTGAGTATATGCAGGCGGCTTGCCAAAAAGAAGCGAGGCATGTGCTTATCCGGCCAGTGCGCTTTTGGTTGCCGGAAAATTGGTTTAGACTGCGCCCCTTGATCCCAATTGTGTCGTGGAAATGATGAATATTCCCAGCTCCGAAATGATAATGCGTTGGTTGCAGCAGGCTCGTATCGAGCACTACATCTGTGATCAGTGCCACGGTATCCACATTGTCTCTCTGCAGTCCGTTGAAGGCATTCAGGAGAGCCGGATCTTCGTCGAAGAGGAAGGGCTGCTGTTTTCATCTGAGCTGGAGGTGCGTCCCTCCGCCTTGCTGCCGCTGGTGGCCGAACTGGGTCGTCTCAACATGCAGTACCCGTCGCTCAAGGTGTTCCTCGACATCATCGATGACAACCTGCCGCGTCTGGTGGTGGGCCACACCGTCTTCACCAAGGCCGGTCTGTCGGTCGAGCAGTTCCTGCTGTTCGTTGAAAGCACCATCGCCACCACCCATGAAGTGGTCTCCGAATGCGAGCGGTTGGGCTTCCTGAATCTGCCGGAAATCCAGGTTGCGCCGGAGTCTGTGCACTGATTTGTGCGTTAAATGTGCGAACGGTTCGCCTGATGCAAAAAGCCGTTGACGCCGGCGGGGCTTTCCCCTAAATTACGCCCCGTTCCAGCGCAACGGCGCAGCGAACACAGTGCTGGCTGAGCAGGTTAAACAGCAGATCAAAATTTGGTGAGGTGTCCGAGTGGCTGAAGGAGCACGCCTGGAAAGTGTGTATACGGCAACGTATCGAGGGTTCGAATCCCTCCCTCACCGCCAAATAAAACAAAAGGGCCTGTCTTGTGACAGGCCCTTTTGTTTTATCCGGTGACGGGCGGCGCGGTTCGGGCCCAGGTTCGACAGGCGGGCAGGATAGCCCGTCTGGATGGCCAGAGGCCGCCCGCAGGGCGAGCGCCATGGATGGCGCGAGTCAATCCCGACCCAGCGTACAGATTGAAAAACCGACCTGATGGTCGGTTTTTTGCTTTGGGGAAGAATTATCCGTTCATGTCGAAGAGAGAGGATGAGAACCCTCACCGGGTTTGAGCAGAGAAGCTTGCAGTGATGAACGGCCGCAGGCCGCCCCGAAGGAGTGAGCCACGCAGTGGCGAATGATCCTTCCTTCATCGCCAAATAAAGTAAAAGGGCTTGTCGAAAGACAGGCCCTTTTACTTTATGGGCTGAAGACAGCCCGGTTCTGACCCAGGCTCGACCTGTGGACAGGGTAGTCCGGCTGGACGGTCACAGCCCTCCCACAGGGTAAGCGTCGGTGATGACGCGAATCAATCCTGACCCACTTACCCAATGTAAAGCCCGATCTGATGGTCGGGCTTTTGCGTTTCTGGCCGGTGATATATCTGTCGATGTCGATGTCGATGTCGATGTCGATGCGAAGGGCAGGGAACATAGAGCCCAAGCTATCTCTTCAGTGACAGCCATAGATTGCCCCGCGAAGGCACACTATCCAAGTAACCGGCCCGATGGTCGGTCACTTGGATATATGGGTGATGCTGTGTTTGGCGTCTGGGCGTTATGCAAGGAAGCTTGCCAAGCTGTCCCATCTCATTGAGCAGTGCGCCCACCACGTTGCCTCTCTTCTTACTTATTACGCTGGTGCCAAGAGACCTCTTTTTCGAAGACATCTTGGCGCGCTTCTTTCTGTTTCTCTCTGCCAATGGTGAGAGTCTTTGGTCGCCCACGCTTTGATTGGCCAAGTGCCTATCTTCAGTAAGTGATCGCCGGGTAACAGGTGAGGGGTAGATATAAACTCTTCCCTGCGCAATGAATTGCCATTTATTCAGTGATTGATGCTGGTTGTGCAAGGTCGTGTAGTTTTATGTGCCACCTACGCAACTTGTTGCGCCATATGGCGGCTGTGCAAGTGAGGGGGCGTTTTAATTATTTGTTTTTTAACAAATAATTAGTTTGGCATGGTCACTGCTAACGGATTCGGTCGAGTGTCATTACCGTTCAACCAATCAGGAGCATACCCATGCCAACTCCATGTTATATCAGCATCGAAGGTAAAACCCAGGGCAATATCACCGCTGGTGCCTTCACTTCCGATTCCGTCGGCAACATCTTCGTGCAGGGTCACGAAGACGAGATGCTGGTGCAAGAGTTTCAACACGTCGTGACCGTCCCGACTGATCCGCAATCTGGTCAGCCTGCTGGTCAGCGTGTCCACAGGCCGTTCAAGTTCACCGTTGCGCTGAACAAAGCCGTGCCGCTGATGTACAACTCCCTGGCGTCCGGCGAGATGCTGCCGAAAGTGACCCTGAAGTGGTACCGCACCTCCGTAGAGGGCAAGCAGGAGCACTTTTTCTCTACCGTGCTGACCGATGCCACCATCGTCGACATCGACTGCCAGATGCCGCACTGCCAGGATCCGGCGAAGTCTGACTTCACCCAGCTGATCCAGGTCTCCATGGCCTACCGCAAGATTGACTGGGAGCACACTGTTGCCGGTACTTCCGGTGCGGACGACTGGCGTGCGCCGATCGAGGCGTAACTTGCCCATCAGGGGCACTGCTTGCGGTGCCCCTTGTTTTCTTAACGCTTAGCCCGTTGCTTTCAACCGAGTCAGCTCGTTTCCCCCTCATTTTTCTTATGTCCGTTTGCCTGGTGTGAGCGGGTACAAGAAAAAATCCGGGTTTACGTCTTGCCGCACGCCGTCAAGGGCGTGCGGTAGCCATGGTGTCAGAAAAACCGGGGCGATGGCGGATCTCCCACCCGGCTTGCAGTGCCCCGCCTGATGGGGCTACACGACATCTCAGAGGCGCTCAGCGATGGCAGACAGCACAGGATTACAATTTACCGTCAAGGTGGGGGCTCTGCCCGAGAGCACCTTCGTGGTGGCCGAGTTTGCGCTGGATGAAGCGCTCAACCGCCCGTTCAACCTGCGTCTGGAGCTGGCGAGTGCCCAGCCCGACATCGACTTTGGCGCCGTGCTGGACCAGCCGTGCGAGCTGCTGGTGTGGTACAACGGCGAGCTGCAGCGCCGGGTCTGCGGGGTGGTGAGTGACTTCGCGCAGGGTGACAGCGGCTTTCGCCGCACCCGCTATCAGCTCATGGTGCAGCCGGCCCTGTGGCGACTCTCTTTGCGCCAAAACTGCCGCATCTTCCAGGCGCAAAAGCCCGATGAAATCCTCTCCATCCTGTTGCAAGAGCACGGCATCACCGACTATGCCTTTGCGCTCAAGAACGAGCATGCCAAGCGGGAGTACTGCGTTCAGTACCGGGAAACCGACCTCGATTTCGTGAACCGGCTTGCCGCCGAAGAGGGGATGTTCTACTTCCACGAGTTTGAAGCGGGCAAGCACCGCATCGTGTTTGCCGACGACGCGGCCGCTCTGACTGCCGGCCCCGAGCTCTTCTTCAACCTCGGCAACCGTTCCCTCGAGCAAGGCCCCTATGTGCGGCAGTTCCACTACCGTGAGGCAGTGCGCCCGTCGGATGTGGAGCTCAAAGACTACAGCTGCAAGACGCCTGCCTACGGCCTCTCTCACAAAAAGCAGGGCAGTGAGCTCGAGCACCAGCGCGACACCTACCAGCACTTCGACTATCCGGGCCGCTACAAGCAGGACCCGAGCGGCAAGGCGTTTGCCCAGCATAGGCTGGATGCGCTGCGCAACGACGCGGTGGCGGGCCAGGTTAAGTCCAACTGCGCCGCGTTGCTGCCGGGCCAGACGTTTTCACTCACTGAACATCCCAACGGCAGCCTCAACACCGACTGGCAAATCGTGCGTATCCGTCACACCGGTGAACAACCCCAGGCCTTGGAAGAAGAAGGCGGCAGCGGCCCCACCGTCTATCACAACGAATTTGGTGTAGTGAAGGCCAGCACCACCTGGCGGGCGCGCATCGGCAGTCCGGAGGCCCCTCACAAGCCCATGGTGGATGGCCCGCAAATCGCCATGGTGGTGGGCCCCGACGGGGAAGAGATTTACTGCGACGAGCACGGCCGGGTGAAGCTGCAATTCCCGTGGGACCGCTACGGCTCGAGCAACGACCAGAGCTCCTGCTGGGTGCGAGTCTCGCAAGGCTGGGCCGGCGGCCAATACGGCATGATGGCCATCCCGCGCATCGGCCACGAGGTCATCGTGAGCTTTTTGGAAGGGGATCCGGACCAGCCCATCGTGACCGGGCGCACCTATCACGCCACCAATCGGCCACCGTACGAGCTGCCAGCCAACAAGACCCGCACCGTGCTGCGCACCGAAACCCACCAGGGTGAGGGCTTCAACGAGCTGCGCTTTGAAGACCAGGCTGGGCAGGAAGAGATTTACATCCACGGTCAGAAAGACCTGAACGTGCTGATAGAGAACGATGCCGCTTGGCACATCAAACATGACCAGCACACCGACATCGACAACGAGCGGGTGACCCGTGTCAGGAAGGTGCCGGGTGAGGAAGGGGCCCCACCCAGTCTTGGCAACGATCATCTGACCGTTGAAGGAGAGAAGCGGGACCATATCAAGGCTGACTACTCGCTGACCGTGGATACCTCCATGCATCAAAAACTCGGTCAGAGCTGGCTCACCCAGGCGGGGCAGGAAGTGCACGTCAAAGCCGGTGCCAAGGTGGTGCTGGAAGCGGGTTCTGAAATTACCGTCAAGGTCGGTGGCTGCTTTATCAAGGTTGATGGCGGCGGTGTCACCCTGGTCGGCCCCACCATCAAGATGAATTCGGGTGGCAATGCAGGCTCTGGATCTGGTTGGGCTGGCAAGGTACCCAAGAGCATGGAGGGTATGCTGGACAGCCCTCACACACGCTGGATGAAATTTTATCACCTCGACTCCGAGCTGATGCCGCTGGCGGGCACCCCCTACAAGGCCGTATTGAGCGATGGTTCGGTGCGGGAAGGCACGCTGGATGGTGAGGGCATGGCGCTGCTCGAGGATGTGCCTGCTGGCACCGCCTCAGTGACCTATGACCTGCAGGACACTTTTGCCGATCTGCCCCGTGAATCCATCTCGGCCCTCACCGGCCATCTCGACAGTCTGAGCGACGAGGGCTGATATGTTCGGTAACGATCTGTTTGAACAGCTCTATGACCACCTGGATCAGGCGGTGTCTGGTGGCGCGGCCTATGTCAAACAAAGTGCAGAGGCGGTAAAAAAGGGGGTTGCTTCCAGCCTGCAGTGGATTTGGGAGGCCCTGCAGGGTGACTTCAACCCCAATCAAAGTGCAGGACAAATCGCTGCCAATGCGGTACTGGGCCTCATTCCCGTGGTCGATCAGGTGCTGGATTGCCGCGATCTGATTGCCAATGCCCGGGATATTTCCCGTGATCCCAAGCAACCGGAGAAGTGGGTTTTTCTGAGCTTTACCCTGATTGGCCTGATCCCGTCGCTGGGCTCAGCCCTCAAGGGGGTGTTGAAGATCATCTTCCTGTTTGTCCGCAAGGCGGGTGGGGATGCCACCAAGGCGATCAGACCCGCAATGGCGCCTGTGCTGACGTTTCTCAGTGATCCCAAGGTCAAGAAAGTGCTGGGTATCTCGCGCCTCGACAAGGTGCTGAAAGGATTTGCCGGCCAGATCCGTGGGCTGAGAGGACAGATTGCCGTCAGCGTGCTGCTGGGTTATCTGAATGATGCAGTCAAGTCACTGACTAGTTTGATCGGCAAGATCAAGGGATTGGCTCCTGCTTCAGTCAGGATCTGGCTTGAGCAATCCCAGCGTTTGGTGTTGCAGATGCAGTCACAGGCCGGTCAGATGCTGCCTGTCGCCATGGGGCCCGTGCTCAAATCCCTCGATGAGATAGCCGCTGGACTGGAGAAAGAGGCGGTCAAGCATGCCCCTGGTTACAAGGCCATGCCCGGTGGTACCGTTATCCACCCGCTGCCGGACGATGTGGTCAAAGTGAACCTCAAGATCCTGAGCCGCTCGAAGAAAGGGATTTATGGCGAGATCATCAGCGACAACTGGATGGCAAATCACAAGTTCGAGAACCTGTTGCCAGAACATCGCCGGGTACGTAGCCTGAATGACAAGCCCAGAGGGCGGGGCATCGATGGTATCTACAAGAATACCAATCCTCCGCCTCCCTACGTGGTGACCGAGACCAAGTTTCGGACGGCAGGGGGGGAGTATATCGACGGGGATGGCACCAAGAGCACCCAGTTGTTGTCGATGACCAAAGGGTCGGGCAAGCAGATGAGCGGCCAGTGGATAGACAAGCGATTGCCCGATGAGATCACGGACAAGAAAATATTAAAAGATCTTAAAAATGAAGGTTATGAGGCTTGGCTAATGATTGTCGATGAATCTGGTAAAGTGATACAGATAACCAAGCTGGATAAGTCAGCCAATGCTGTAGGTACGATTTCGATCAAGTAGGAGCAGTGAATGAGTTCGTTTATTGAGCAGCGTCGAGATCCACTATTATCTGAGCTGTTTTTTTTAGAGCAGATAGAGGATTATAAAGAGTCATCATATTTTGACCAAAGTTGGTGGGCTAAAATAAACGATCCCTTACATGAACGCTGGAGTGATCCACATCGACGTCCTACCCGCTCCATGGCCAGCGAAAGTATGTTCATGGACAACTTGGAACATGCAATTCTTCTTTATTCTGGTGGCGTATCCCACGAAGAGATCAATGCATGCCTCTCGATAGTAACAAAAGAACTGCTGCGCCATAAAAAAGAGTTTCCAGATGAACAGTTTTATTACTGGGAGCAAGATGCCTATCAATATCTGCTCTGGATGTTCGCATTAAGCATCCTCTATGGCCAGGATGAGATGTTGCCCGAGTTGGTGCGTTATATCAGTAAGAATCCGGAAGGGGACGACGACCCGCTGTGGAGCGTACTGTTGGCCCGCTTGGGTTATCCTGGCTTCCCTCGAGGCCCAGAATCCTATATTCCAGAGGTGTATCGTCCGCTATTTGATGCCATCAAGGGAGATGGTGTTAATCCCACCAAGGTTGAGCGTCAGGCAAGCATCAAGCAATATCTCAAAGGATGGTACAAGGGGTGTAAAGAGTGCTATTGGCACGACAGGCACAAGGCAAAGCATGCCATCTACTTTGGCTATTGGGCTTTTGAAGCGGCGCTGGTCACCCTGCTTTATGAGCTGGATGACAGCAGCTATCGAGACATGCGCTATTACCCCAAGGATCTGGTGGATTATGCCAGAGCCAATGGTATTGCAGAGAAATGGCAGGCATTGCAAGTAGCCCAACATCCTATTGCCATGCCGGGTTCCGTGGTGGAGCAGGATGGCAACTGGCGCTGCAACCTGACCGATGAGCAGTGGCAGCTTCGCAAAGGGCAGCGCTTACCTTCCCAAACCCATGTCAACAAGGATGACATGTTGTTCTGGGTACAGGAGTAGTCCGCAGTGTATCGATCATGCATTGCCTGCGTGATCGATACATCGCGAACCGAGCATCGTTTTGGTGCTGCCGTGGTATTGCTTGGTCCTGTATGAAAAAATCGAGAAAGAAAAGTGAAGGCGATAAAAAAACTATTTCTGCTCCTCTCAGTCATCATCTTGTCACCCCTGTTGATTCCCATGGTCTATGTCGAAAGACGAAGAAAGAAATGGCTTCTATCAATTTTACTATCCCCTCTGCCTGAAGAGATCAGAGCCGGCAGATTGAACACGCTGATGAATACCCATGCCGATGAGCTACAGGGCGGCATTGTGTCAACACTTGTTGAATTCAACTCTGATGAACATTGGGTGTGTCTCAATATTGACTGGCGAGACGTCGAGGAAGTTGAGTTGCAGGGCAACGCATTGGCGGATATTCACGGCATCAAGGAACATTTTATTTGCTCCGAACCGGGTGAGGATACATCGGTTTGGCGCATATTGGTGCTTTATGACTTATGGCTGCAAGCGCGAGGATATGAAGTCGTGCTTTGGGATATAGATGCAGATCAATATACAGGGTTTATTTGTCGAACGGATGTTCTCGATAAACTGTTAAACGAGGGGCGCAAGCTGGGTTTGGCTATGGTCAAGCTGGATCATGTAAACGAGCAATAATATTGTTGGGCGTTATGGGAATGTCCAGAATAAAGTCTGTTTAAAAGTTGATAAGCAATAGAAAGTCTATCTGGTTGTAAGCAAGCATTATGTACACAGCCACCCTTCCATCTTCATTATTTGCAGATACAAACGATGACATACCGCACATTATGTTTGGTACTGGCGAGCCATTGGCTCGCCGCCTGTTCCACTACGACACCACAGACTGAATCCGATCTCATTCAAGCCGCTCAGCAGGGCCAGGGCAAGGCGCAATATGAGCTGGCCAATCGTTTGGCTGCCAAGCCGGATTATCCCGAGGCGATGCGCTGGATGAAACAGGCGGCCGAGCAGGCGGGCCCCCTGGCGGCAGATGCTGACATGCGGGGCAAAGCTGCACTGCAGGTGGGGAACTGGTATCAGGCTGGTCTGGGAGAGCCGAAGAGTCCCAAGCAGGCCAGTGGCTGGTGGCAACGCTCGGCCAAGTTGGGGAATCCGGATGCCAGTTATCGGCTGGGGATGGAGTGTCGGCAGCAGCACAAGGGCAAGCTGGCCCATGAGTGTCTCGACTGGTTCGAGCAGGCGGCCAAGCGCGATCATGCGAGTGCCCAGTTGATACTTGGACAATGGTATGCAGGTCAGGCGGGATCCGATGAGGAAGCCGTCAAATGGCTGGAGAAAGCCGCCGAACAAGGCAATCGGGATGCCCAATTCCAGCTTGGCACTCGCTATGAGCAGGGAAAAGGGGTGAGCAAGCGCCCCGATCTTGCCCTGCGCTGGTATGAGAAAGCCGCCGCTCAACAGCAGCCGGAAGCCTTGTTGGTGTTGGCACGCAAGGCACCACCTGAAGAGGCTCTCAGCCTCTATCAGCGAGCCGCCAATGGCGGTGCTGCGCCGGCCCAACTGTGGTTGGGGCAAGCCTATCTGGCCGGCAAGCAGGTTAATCAGGATCTTGCGCTTGGCCGTTATTGGCTGGAGCTGGCAGCAGGAAGTGGTTCCCACGAAGCCGAATATCAATTGAGCTTGCAGCAGAGTGATGCCGCAGGGCGAGAGTATTGGCTGATGCGTGCCGCAGAAGGGGGATTGAGCCAGGCTCAGCTTGCATTGGCGCAATGGCAGCAAGAACGGGGGGACCTCGTGACCACTCGTCAGTATTTTGCACTGGCTGCAGCACAGGGTAACGTCGATGCCCGTTATGCCTATGGCGAGATGCTGCGGTTGGGATTGGGCGGCAAGGAAGATTATGTGCAGGCGCTCAAACAGTATCGATTGGCTGCCAATGCCCAGCACAGAATCGCCCAATATCGCATGGGGATCATGCGTGAACAGGGGCTGGGAGCACCACGCAATAGAGTGCATGCTTATGCATGGTATTTGTTGGCGGCAACAGATGGTAATCAAGAGTCTGTCAACGCCCGTGATGAACTGGAAAAAGGCATGACGGAAAAAGAAAAAAGTGTTGGACAAAAATTGGCGCAGCATTGGTTTTTACAACAGAAGAATCAGCTGGAATTGTTGTCTGGTTAGGTAGAGGAATTGCCTTTCAATCTAGGAACTCATTTTTTCAATGATCTCATTACGATGGCAATGCATTGTTTTCTTGGTTTTTCAATGAGTTCTGGCTAGCTGATGAAAGCTGCTTATCATGTCCTTTCATGTAATGGAATCTTATTGCGTGCTGTCGCGGCACAGTTTGACGCATGGATGGCATTATATTTTCGACAGTAAGTGACGTATTGAGTCGTTAATGATGGAAAGTAACGTTTTTAATTGTTGAAAAATGAAATTATTTTATGGTATTTGATGTGGATAATATGCCGCAAATGTTTGTTTAGATTTGTAGCTTACAGTAACGTGCTGTTTTTGTTGTGTTTTTTATTTTTGTTTTGCTTGTTTTATTAATGGCTTATTGACGGATTATTGCCTGTGAATATACCATCTGCCGCAAATGGCGCCTTAAGCCAATATGACCTCTAACAAAGAGTAGAGGCACATCGGGTTGTATAAATACAAACGTGAATATTATGTTTTTGATTATTAGAGCTTTGCTCTATTCATATCAAAAGCATATCTGTTGGCCTGTGGACTTTCCTTGCGATATCCACCCATATCGTCAACTGTCATTTTTGACAGTTGTTGGTTAATCCATCGGCTATAAGCTTTTGGGTCTCTGTAGATCCATAACTTGGTATTTAGAGCATGGGAAAAAATATCGATGGCGCTACCGTTGCGCCCAAAGAACGTATCAATATCAAATATGTACCGGCGACCGGTGGACAGCAGGGAGAAGTTGAACTTCCGTTGACCATGATGGTAGTCGGCAATATGAAGGGCCGTACCGAAGACACCCCGATCGAGGAGCGTCAGACCGTCTCCATCGACAAGAATAATTTTTCGTCCGTCATGAAAGAATCCGCACTGGAACTGAAGTTTTCCGTTCCCAATCGTCTGGAAGAGAACAGCCAGGATGCATTGCCGGTTTCGATCAATATCCAGTCTCTGGAAGACTTCACTCCTGACCGCGTGGCCCAGCAAATACCTGAGCTGCGCAAGCTGCTGGAGCTGCGCGAAGCGCTGGTTGCCCTGAAGGGGCCACTGGGAAATATCCCTGCCTTCCGCAATCGTTTGCAGGATCTGCTGTCCAGTGATGAAGCTCGTGAGCAACTGCTCAAGGAGCTGGATTTGATTAAGCCTGCCGAGTGATCGCCGGGTTGGATTGACTGAACGAGAAGGGAACAAACATGTCTTTGGTCGAAGAACAGGTTCAAGCGGGGGCGAGTGCTGCCTCCTCGTCCTTGCTGGACGAAATCATGGCGCAGGCCCGCATTACCCCGGTGGATGAGGGCTACAGCGTCGCCAAGCAGGGTGTTGCAGCCCTGATCGCCAACATTCTGGACAGCGGCACCACCAGCGATCCGGTCAACAAGGCGCTGGTGGACAGCATGATTGTCGAGCTCGACAAGAAGCTGAGCAAGCAGATGGACGTCATCCTGCACGCCAAGGAGCTGCAGGAGATGGAGTCCTCCTGGCGCTCCCTGAAGCTCTTGGTGGATCGCACCGATTTTCGCGAGAACATCAAGATCCAGGTGCTGCATGCCACCAAGGAAGAGCTGCTGGAAGATTTCGAGTTCTCACCCGAAATCACCCAGTCCGGCCTCTACAAGCATGTCTATTCCAGCGGTTATGGTCAGTTTGGTGGCCAGCCGGTGGGGGCAGTGATCGGTGATTACGCCTTCACCCACAGCGCACCCGACATCAAGCTGATGCAATACGTCAGTGCGGTGGGTGCCATGGCCCATGCGCCTTTCATCTCCTCTGTGGCGCCATCCTTCTTCGGCGTCGACAGCTTTACCGACCTGTCCTCCATCAAGGATCTGAAATCGGTATTCGAAGGGCCGGCCTACACCAAGTGGCGCGCCTTGCGTGAGTCGGAAGATGCCCGTTATCTGGGACTGACCGCACCGCGCTTCCTGGCGCGTCTGCCCTACGACCCGACCGAAAACCCCATCAAGGGCTTCAACTATCAGGAAGACATCAGCTCGGACCACGATCACTACCTGTGGGGCAACACCGCCTACCTGATGGGCACTTCCCTGACCGACAGCTTCGCCAAGTATCGCTGGTGCCCGAACATCATAGGCCCGCAGAGCGGTGGCGCCATCCACGACCTGCCGGTGCACGTCTATGAGGCCATGGGTCAGCTGCAGGCGAAGATCCCGACCGAGGTGCTGATCACCGACCGACGCGAGTACGAACTGTCGGAAGAGGGTTTCATCACCCTGACCATGCGCAAGGACAGCGACAACGCCGCCTTCTTCTCCGCCAACTCGGTACAAAAACCCAAGGTGTTCCCGAACACCAAGGAAGGCCGGGAGGCGGAGACCAACTACAAGCTGGGTACCCAGCTGCCCTACATGTTCATCATCAACCGCCTGGCGCACTACATCAAAGTGCTGCAGCGCGAGCAGATCGGCTCCTGGAAGGAGCGTCAGGATCTGGAGCGTGAGCTGAACAGCTGGATCCGGCAGTTTGTCGCAGACCAGGAAAACCCGCCGGCAGAGGTCCGCAGCCGCCGTCCGCTGCGCGCTGCGCAGATCAAGGTGCTGGATGTGGAAGGGGAGCCGGGCTGGTATCAGGTCGCCATGGCCGTGCGTCCGCACTTCAAGTACATGGGGGCGAGCTTCGAGCTCTCTCTGGTAGGTCGTCTGGACAAGGAATAAGGCCCGATGCCGCATCTCTCTTCCTGGGATAGAGGAAATGCGGCCAGCCTGTTTGATCGTATCCGGGGGGAGGGGCTTGGCTCCTCTCCCCGCTCGGAGTCTGAAGAACTGATCGCATCTGTCAAACGGCAGCTCGAGCAGGTTCTCAACACCCGCCCCGGCAATTGCCGCAGTGCACCCGATCTGGGGGTCATTGATCTCAATGACGCCACTCAGGGCAGTGCGGATATCAAGGGGCGGATCCGGGAGGCGATCCGGCAATGCATCCGTCGTTATGAACCACGGATCGTGCATGTGGATGTTCGTTCACCCGACTATCAGGCGAGCCCGCTTGAGATGTCGTTTCAGGTGACGGCCCACGTGCGGCTGGAGCATATCGAGCAAGTTACCTCGTTCAACGTCCATATGGACAGTCACCGTCACTACCGCATGGTCTGATCAATGTCGCTGGAACATTACTTCAGGGATGAACTGGCTTTTTTGCGCCTGCAAGGGCGCGAATTTGCCGACGCCTATCCCGAGCTCACCCGCTTTCTGTCGGAGCAGAATACCGATCCGGACGTGGAGCGCCTGCTGGAGGGGTTCGCCTTTCTCACGGGCAACCTGCGCGCCAAGATTGAGGATGAGTTTCCCGAGCTGACCCACGGTCTGCTCAACATGCTCTGGCCCAACTACCTGCGTCCCGTGCCCAGCATGACCATCATGCAGTTTTCGGTCATTCCGGGCGCCATTGCCCAGCCGGCGTTGGTCAGGCAAGGCTGCCAGCTCGACAGTCTGCCCCTGGACGAGGTGACCTGTCATTTCCAGACTTGTCACGATACCTGGGTCTATCCGGCCGATATCCGTCATATCGCTGCCCAGAGCGGCAACGATCTCTCCACCATCTCGCTGGATATCGCCCTGCATGCCCCTCTGCCGCTGAGCGAACTGCAGCTGGACAAGCTGCGCTTCTTCCTCGGTGGCGACAGCTACACCGCCTATGAGCTCTACTTCTGGCTCTCCAACCAGCTCTCCCATATCGAGCTGGAGATCGACGGCAAGCGCTTTCGCCAGGAGGCCAAGGCCCTCAAGTCGGTCGGCTTCGAGCGCGATGACGCGCTCTTGCCCTATCCGAACAACGTCTATTCTGGCTACCGGATCCTGCAGGAGTACTTCTGCTTCCCGGAAAGCTTCCTCTTCTTCGAACTCTCTGGTGGCGAGTGGCCCAAACAGCCGTTGCCGGTGAGCGAATTCAAGGTGCACTTCTGCTTCGACCGACCGCTGCCGGCGGAGCTCAAGATCCGTCCCGACTCCTTCATGCTCAACTGCGTGCCGGCCATCAACCTGTTCCAGCACGACAGCGAGCCGGTCAACCTCAATGGCCGTCAGGCGGAGTATCCCCTCAAGGCAAGTTATCGCCACGCCGACAGCTTCGAGATCTTCTCGGTGGATCAGGTGGAGGGCTGGGTCGAGGGGAACCTCGGCCGCTCCCGCGGCACGCCGCGCATCTATCAGCCATTCGAGAGCTTTCAGCACCAGATCGAGCGGGCCAAGCAGCGGCTGGCGCTCTACTACCGGGTGCGGGTCAAGGAGGCGGTGAGCGGGGATGGTTTCGAACACAGCCTCTCGTTCGTGCGTGGGGATGAAACCACCACGGTCGAACTGGATGAATCCATCTCGGTGACGCTCACCTGCACCAACCGCTCCCGCGCCGCCCGCCTCAAGGTGGGCAGCGTCTGCGTGCCGACCGGCAGCTCGCCCTCGTTTGCCACCTTCCGCAACCTGATCCGGCCGACCCGGCCGCTGCGCCCGGCGCTGGACGGCAGTCTGCACTGGACGCTGATATCCAACCTGTCGCTCAACTATGTCTCCCTGCTGCGCCGCGATGCCCTGGTGCAGGTGCTGCGCACCTACGATTTTCCGGCGCTGCACGACAAGCAGGCCGAGCAGGCCTCGCGCAAGCGGCTGGCGGGGATCGAGGAGATCGAGACCAAGCCGGTGGACCGGCTGGTGCGCGGCATGCCGGTGCGGGGGCTCAAGTCGGTGCTCTCCATCCGCCAGTCCGCCTTCGGCAGTGAAGGGGAGCTCTATCTGTTCAGTACCGTGCTGGCCCACTTCTTCTCGCTCTATGCCAGCGTCAACGCCTTCCACCTGCTTGAGGTGGTCAATCTCGACAACAAGGAGCGCTACCAATGGCCAGTCCAGATCGGTCAGCACTCCCTGATGTGAACGCCACCCGGGAGGCGCCCCGCTTCAACTTCTTCCAGCTGGTTGAGCTGCTCAACCGGCTCGATGGCGCCGATCAGGAGCGAGGGCTCGACTACCTGCCGGGTGACGAGAACATCCGCTTCAAGGCGACCGCCTCTCTGGGATTTCCCACCAGCGACGTGCTGCAGATTGGCCGGGACGGGCAGGGCCGCCACGAGCTGGAAGTGGCCTTCCTCGGCCTGCACGGCAGTCAGTCGCCGATGCCCGGCTATTACCTCGATTCGCTGGCGTGGGAGTACGCCCAGGGGGAGCAGAAGCTCGGCCTGTTTCTGGACTTCTTCCACCACCGTTTGCTGACGCTGCTGCACCGGATCTGGCGCAAGTATCGCTACCACGTGCGGTTCCAGGACAACGGCGAGGATGGCTTCTCCCGTCTGATGTTTGCCCTGGTAGGGCTTGGCAACGAAGCGGTATGCCAGAGCCTGCCGGTCAACCGGGCCAAGATGCTCTCCTATGCGGGCATGCTGGCCAGCCCCAGCCGCTCCCCCGAGGTGGTGGCCGGTCTGGTGGCCCACTGCTTCGATCTGGCCGACGTGCAAGTGAGCGCCTGGCAATGGCGCAAGGTGCCTATTCATCAGGATCAGCAAAATCGCCTCGGCGGCGCCTGCGCCACCTTGGGGAGCGATTTTGTCATCGGTGACAAGGTGAATGACTGTGCCGGCAAGTTCTTGTTGAAGATCAACAACCTGAGCTTTGGCCAGTTTCTCGGCTTTCTGCCGAACGGGGAGCACTTTCACGCCCTGGTGACCTTCGTCTCCTTCATCCTGCGTGATCAGCTGGCCTGGGATCTGCGCCTGGGGTTTGGTCAGGAGCAGGCGAGGGGGTTGAGGCTGGGTGAGGAGCAGAGTGCCCGTCTGGGGTGGAGTACCTTTCTCGGCCAGCCGCCGAGTGATCCGTTCGTGACCATCTGCGTGCAGGAATAAGTGCAAAAATCAGCAGCGCAGAAAATTTAACTACAGGAATCAGTGCAGGAGTAACTGTGGACGATTTTAACCAGCAACTTTCCCTGGTGGTGCTCAACAGCGAACAGCTCGACGGCAGCCAGCAGGTGCAGTACCGCTTCGATGAGATGGGGGGGACCCTGGGGGCCTCCGAACAGGATGACTGGCAACTGCGCGACAGGCTGGGGGCCGTCATGCCCGCCCACGCCCGCATCGAGCTCAACGACGGTCGCTTCTGCCTGTGCGATCTGAGCGGCCAGACCTATATCAACGGTGCCACCTCGCCCATCGGACGGGCTCGCAAGGTGCATCTGGAGCAGGGGGACGAGCTCGTGGTCGGCCCGTTCCGGCTGCGCGCCTATCTGGGGGCCATCACCCCCGAGCAGAGCCTGCAACAGGTGCTGGGCAATCGCCCCACCGAGCAGCTCGACGAGTGGCTGACCAGCGATGAGCCCGTCGTGCCGGCTGACGATCCGCGCACCCTGGCGGCCGATCCCTTGCTGGCATTGCAGCAGGAGCGCAGAGCGCCCAATCCGTTGATGGATGGTCCGCTGGCGGACGGTCGCCTGCAGGCTTCACTGCGTTCACAACCGGATGTGGACGTTCCCCCTCTTGCCCCTTTTTCTGCTGTCGAGAACACCATGAACCAAGAATTTCTGGATATGCCCGCCATCGAGAACCATCCCGATTATCAGCTGTCGCTGGACGGCGTCGATCACGTGGCCCTGACCCCGCTGATGCGCGGCTTGGGTCAACCCTTGCAACTGCAGGACACCCAGCAGGCCCACGACATGCTCGAAGAGATGGGCAAGACGGTGCGGGCCATGGTGGAGGGGTTGCTGCAACTGCAAAACGAGCAGGCTGCGCTGGCGGACAAGCACCTGCGCCCCATCGAGGACAACCCGCTGCGTCTGGGCCTTGATTATGACGAGACCCTGGCGGTGCTGTTTGCCGAGCAGAAGAGCCCGGTCCACCTGAGCGCACCGGCGGCGGTGGCCGAGAGCCTGCACAACGTGCGCATCCACCACGTGGCGAACCAGCAGGCCATCGGTGCGGCGCTCGACAGCATCCTGCAGGCGTTTTCGCCGCAGGCCCTGCTGGGGCGCTTCGAGCAATACCGCCGCAGCGGTGCACCGGGCACGGCCGATGAAGGATGGGCCTGGGACATGTACCAGCATTACTACCGCGAGCTCACCTCTGCCCGCCAGCAGGGGTTCGACAAGCTGTTCCACCAGGTGTATGCCCAGGCCTATGACCAGGCCGTGCGTCAGCAACAGGGACTGATTTGATGATACGTGCGCTGATGCTGGGCGCCGCGCTGCTGGCCCTGGCAGGTTGTACCACCATGGGCAAGATGGCCGACGTGGCCATGAACCCGGATATCCAGGTGGGCAGCAATGACAGTCAACCGACGACCCTGGGGCTGAGCCTGCTGGCGGAGCCTGACGTCAACCCCAATGAGAGCGGGGAGGCGGCGCCCATCGAGTTTCAGGTGGTGCTGCTGGCCGAAGATTCCAAGCTGCTCGCCACCGACTACGACCAGGTGACCGCGGACGTGGAGAAGGCCCTTGGCAAGAACTACCTGGACCATCAGGACTACACCCTGCTGCCGGGCCAGTTCAAATACCTGCCCCCCATCAAGCTCGACGAGAAGACCCGCTACATCGGGGTGATCGCACGCTACGCCGACCCCGACAGCGCCGAGTGGCGCAAGGTCATCAAGATCAAGAGCAAGGGAACGGCTTATCAAATCCTGGTGCACCTGCGCCTGGATGAAGTGGAACTGCAAAAAGAAGAAGAATAACCATGTCGAGTCGAAATCGGGTTATCTGGCGTGAGGGGCTCTTCATCAAGCCCCAGCACTTCCAGCAACAACAAAGACATTCGGATTACGCGCTGCACGCTCGCCTGAGCGCGCTGTCCGATTATTTCTATGGCTTGCAGTCGCTCGCCATCAACGAGGATTACCTGGGTTTTGGTCGCATCGCCCTGGTGGGGGCCACCGGCATCCTGCCGGACGGTACCGTGTTCAACATCCCCAATGACGACGTGCTGCCGACCCCGCTGGAGGTCACCGACGCCTCGGTGGCCAACCAGAAGGTCTATCTGGCCCTGCCGCTCTCGGTGAGCGGCGTCAATGAGGTGGGGCAGGGCGGTCAGGTGGCTACCCGGTTGCAGGCCCATCGCCACGACGTGCGCGATCTGCACAGCGAAGGGGGGGACGTGGTTTCCCTCGAAGTGGGGCGGGTCAGCCTGCGGCTGATGCTGGAGCGCGAGGATCGCAGCGCCTATGCGTCGCTCGCCATCGCCCGCATTCTGGACAAGCGTCCGGACGGCGGCCTGGTGCTGGATCCCAACTTCATGCCCTGCAGCATCAGCGTCTCCGCCATCCCGACCCTCAAGCGCTTCCTCGGTGAGTCGGCCGGGTTGGTCGCCGAGCGGGCTCGTAGCCTCTCCCAGCGCATCGCCGCGCCGGGTCAGCAGGGGGTGGCCGATGTGGCCGAGTTCATGATGCTGCAGCTGCTCAACCGGGCCCAGCCCCAGCTTTCCCATCTGGCGCGCCTTGGCACCCTGCACCCCGAGCGGCTGCACGAGGCGCTGGTGCAGCTCTGCGGCGAGCTGATGACCTTTACCGACGAGTCCCGCCTGCCGCCCGAGTTCTCTGCTTACCGTCACGACGATCAGCAGGTGAGCTTCGAGCCGGTGATGCTGGCCCTGCGCCAGGCGCTCAGCACCGTGCTGTCGCCGCGCGCCGTCTCCATCCAGCTGCGCAAGCACCAGTACGGCATTATGGTGGCCATGGTCAACGAGAGCGAGCTGATGCAGAGCGCCGACTTCGTATTGGCGGTGCGTGCCCGCATGCCGCAGGAGCAGCTGCGCAAGCAGTTGCTGCAGCAGACCAAGGTGGCCTCCAGCGACAAGATCCGCGAGCTCATCAGCCTGCAGCTGCCCGGCATTCCGCTGCTGCCGCTGCCGGTGGCGCCGCGGCAGCTGCCCTATCACGCCGGTTACAGCTACTTCCAGCTCGACCGGCAGAGCCCGGCCTGGCAGATGCTGGCGGTGGGCAACACCCTTGCCTTCCACATCGCCGGCGACTTCCCCGAGCTCGACATGCAGCTCTGGGCCATTCGCAGCCAGTGATCGCACCAAGGAATAAGCAGAGATGACCACGGACATTATCAAGAACGAGCAACTCAGCGATCTGCTGTTCGATCATGCCGAGCAGCTGGACATGGATTCGGATTACTGGTTCCGCCTGCGCGGCCAGAGCATCAACCCGATGATCGATGCGGTGACCCCCTTGCTGGGGCTGGTGCAGCGGGTGCGCCTGCTGTCGCGCTACGACCGGGTGCCCGAGCTTTATCAGCGGGTGGTGACCGAGATCCAGGCCATCGAACAGGAGCTGATGGCCCAGGGCTACGAGAACGGGGTGGTGCTGTCGTTTCGCTACATCCTCTGCACCTTCATCGACGAGGCCGTGATGGGCCGCGACTGGGGCAGTCAAAGCGAATGGTCCGAGCACTCCCTGCTGACCCGCTTTCACAACGAGACCTGGGGCGGCGAGAAGGTGTTCGTGCTGCTGGCCCGCCTGCAGGAAGACCCGGTGCGTTATCGCGACATTCTGGAGTTCATCTACCTCTGTCTGTGCCTCGGTTTCGAGGGGCGTTACAAGGTGATGAGCAAGGGACAAGGGGAGTTCGAGCGCATCGTGCGCCAGCTGCACAAGCAGTTGGCCCCCGAGGCCGGCGGCGAGGCGCCCAGCGTGTTTCACCTCGATCTGGGTCAGCAGGCCTCCCGCTATCAGCTGCGCAAGCAGGTATCCCTGCGCAGCCTGTTCATGGGCGGCGCGCTGATCCTGGCGCTGATCTTTGGCCTCTATCACCACCAACTCAATAACCAGACCCAGGACGTGCTGCGTCAACTGGGCGAATTATTAAAATAAATACTTAAGGAGAGCACGCCTTGATTCGTATAGAGCTACCGGTACTGGTGGAAAGACTCAACCCCATCTGCCGTCACATGCTGGAAGAGGCTGCGGCCCTCTGCGTTAATCACCAGGGAGCCGAGATCCGCATCGAGCATTTGCTCCTGAAGATGCTGGAGACCCCGCTGAGCGATGTGCGCCAGATCCTGAAGGTGGCCGAGGTGGAGGTGGAAGAGCTCAAGACCCTGCTGCAACCGTCCGCTGCCGACAGCAGCTATGGCCAGGGTTACCCTTCCTTCTCGCCCATGCTGGTGGAGTGGCTGCAAGACAGCTGGCTGCTCGCCTCTGCCGAGCTGCAACATGCCCAGCTGCGCAGCGGTGTCATGCTGCTGGTGCTGCTGATGACCCCCCAGCGCTACCTGCCGGGTTCGGTGACCCGCCTGCTTGCCAAGGTCAATCGCGAGCTGCTGCGCCAGCAGTTTGACGAGTGGGTCAAGGAGTCCGCCGAGACGCAAGTGACCAACGCCCCCGGCGGCAAGACGGCCCAGACCGCCCTGCCAGCCGATGCCAGCCTGCTGGCTCGCTTTACCGTCAACGTGACCGAGCAGGCCCGCCAGGGCAGCCTGGATCCCGTGCTCTGCCGGGATCACGAAATCGACCTGATGATCGACATCCTCTCCCGTCGTCGCAAGAACAACCCCATAGTCGTGGGGGAGGCCGGGGTCGGCAAGAGCGCCCTGATCGAGGGGCTGGCCCTGCGCATGGTGGCGGGTCAGGTGCCCGAGAAGCTGCGCGGGGTCGAGCTGATGACCCTGGATCTGGGTGCCATACAGGCCGGCGCCTCGGTCAAGGGGGAGTTCGAGAAGCGCTTCAAGGGGGTGATGCAGGAGGTCAAGGACGCCGTGCAACCTGTCATCCTGTTCATCGACGAGGCGCACACCCTGATCGGGGCCGGCAACCAGGCCGGCGGACTGGATGTTTCCAACCTCATCAAGCCGGCGCTGGCCCGGGGCGAGCTGCGCACCATCGCTGCCACCACCTGGGGCGAGTACAAGAAATACGTGGAGAAAGACGCGGCCTTGTCGCGCCGCTTCCAGCTGGTGAAAGTGGGTGAGCCCGATGCCGACGAGGCCACGGTGATCCTGCGCGGCCTGCGCAGCATCTACGAGAAGGCCCACGGGGTGCTGATCGACGAGGAGGCGTTGCAGGCCGCTGCCCAGCTCTCCGCCCGCTACATCTCCGGCCGTCAGCTGCCGGACAAGGCGATCGACGTGCTCGATACCGCCTGTGCCCGGGTGGCCATCAACCTCACCACCCCGCCGCGCGCGGTCAGCCACCTGCAAAACGCGCTGCGCCAGCGCGAGCTGGAGATCCGCCAGCTGGAGCGCCAGAGCCTGATAGGTCTCGGTGACAACGCAGAGCGCCTGGCCGAGTTGCAGGCGGCCCAGCAGGCTTGCCGTGAAGAACTGGCCGAGCAGGAGGCCCGGTGGCAGCAGCAGCAGGGGCTGGTACACCAGATTGTCGAGCTGCGCGCAGCCCTGCTGGCCGATCAGCAGGATGAGATGCTGGCCAGAGAGGCGCTGGATCTGGCCGATGCGCCGCTCGATCCGCAAGCCGCTGCCGAGCAGCTGGCCATCCTCGAGCGCGAGCTGGCCGAACTGCAGCAAGGAGAAGTGCTGGTCTCCGCCCACGTCGACAAGACCCAGATTGCCGCCGTCATCGCCGAGTGGACCGGGGTGCCCCTCAATCGTATCTCGCAAGGGGAGCTCGATGTGGTGACCCGTCTGCCGGAATACCTCGGCGAGCTCATCAAGGGGCAGGATGTGGCGGTGGCTCACCTGCACAAGCACTTGTTGACCGCCCGCGCGGACCTGCGTCGTCCCGGCCGGCCGCTCGGCGCCTTCCTGCTGGTGGGACCGAGCGGGGTCGGCAAGACCGAAACCGTGCTGCAGATCGCCGAGCTGATGTTCGGTGGCCGCCAGTATCTGACCACCATCAACATGTCCGAGTATCAGGAGAAGCACACCGTCTCGCGCCTGATCGGCTCGCCGCCCGGCTACGTCGGTTTTGGCGAGGGGGGCGTGCTGACCGAGGCCATTCGGCAGAAACCTTACTCCGTGGTGCTGCTGGATGAGGTGGAGAAGGCCCACCCGGACGTGCTCAACCTCTTCTATCAGGCGTTTGACAAGGGCGAGCTGGCGGACGGGGAAGGGCGTATCATCGACTGCAAGAACGTGGTCTTCTTCCTCACCTCCAACCTCGGTTTCCAGACCATCGTGGATCACGCCGAGCAGCCCGACGTGCTGCTGGACGCCCTCTATCCGGAGCTCGCCGCCTTCTTCAAGCCGGCGCTGCTGGCGCGCATGGAGGTGATCCCCTATCTGCCGCTCGGTCACGATACCCTGGTACAGATCGTGGGCGGCAAGCTCAACCGGCTGGTCAAGCTGCTCAAGGAGCGCTTTGGCGCCGAGGTGGTGCTGGACGACGAGGTGGCCGAGGAGATCCTGCTGCGGGCCAATCGCAGCGAGAACGGTGCCCGCATGCTCGAATCCGTCATCGACGGTGCCCTGCTGCCGCCTGTTTCCCTGCAACTGCTGCAGCGCCTCTCGGCCGGTGAACCCATCAAGCGCGTCCACTTTTCCGTGGCCGATCACCAGTTTGTGGCCGAGGTGGGGGCTTGAGTATGGAGCAAGCCCTCGCATTTTCCCTGGCCCTCACCGCCCAGCGCGATGAGCCACACCTGTGCCACTGGTGGAGCTCGACCGTCCATGCCAGCTTCCAGCCCAGGGGGCTGCTGCTCGGCATGCTGGATGTGAGCGGCCGCCAGCTGGAGTGCCAAGGCTGGGTCAGGGGGAAGGAGGTGGCGCTGGGGCTGGCGGTGGACGATTTTTCCCACCCCCTTGCCTATGTGCTGCACAAGGCCCAGTCCCGTACCTGGGACTCCCTCTACGGCGGTGCCCGCATCGAGCACGCCGGTTTTCGCGCACTGCTGGCCAACCTTGGCCAGCAGTGCGGGCTGCACGCGTATCCGCTGCTGGATGGCAACGGCAAGCCGTTTGCCGTGCTGGCCCTGATGGATGAAGGGGAGGTGCTGCGGGCCTGGGCCGACGGCCCCGAGCTGGCCCAGCTCTCCCAGGTCTTTTGCAACCAGCTCACCCTCATTCGCGATCTCGGTCGCAGTCGGCGGGATCAGGGGGTACTGCGCGACTCCCTGCGCCAGATGAAGGGGGAGGGGGAGCGGCTGCGCCAGCACGAGAAGCTGCTCGGCGATCAGCTGGTCGGCCAGTCGGCGGTGATCCGCGGGCTGCGCGAGCAGATCAACCAGGCCGGCCAGCACAAGCTGACCGTGCTGATCCAGGGGGAGACCGGCAGCGGCAAGGAGGTGGTGGCACGGCTGGTGCACCAGTGCTCCGATCGCGCCAACAAGCCGTTTGTCGCCATCAACTGCGCCGCCATCCCGGAGAACCTCATCGAGAGCGAGCTGTTTGGTTACCAGAAGGGAGCCTTCTCCGGCGCCCTTGCCAACAAGACCGGGCTGGTGGCCCAGGCCAACGGTGGCACCCTGTTTCTGGACGAGGTGGGGGACATGCCCGCTGCCATGCAGGCCAAGCTGCTGCGGGTGCTGGAAACCCGCAGTTACCGGCCGCTCGGGGCCGAGCAGGAGTATCACTCCGATTTTCGCCTCATCGCCGCTACCCATCAGCCGCTCACCCGACATGTGGAGGAGGGGCAGTTTAGGGCCGACCTCTACCACCGTCTCTGTCAGTGCCTGCTGCTGATTGCCCCCCTGCGCGAACACATGGATGACGTGCCGCTGTTGTGCCAGCACTTCATGGCCCAGTTTGCTGCCCAAGATGGCAAGACCTTGGTGGGGCTGCAGCGCAAGTTCTTGAAACAGCTGCAGACCTATGACTTCCCCGGCAACGTGCGCGAGCTGCGCAACCTGCTGGAGGTGGCCTGCGCCCATACCCGTCACGGGGAGGAGGTGGGGCTGGAGGCGCTGCCGCCGGAGCTGCGCGAGCGGGTCAGCGCCCTGCTGCCCTCTTCCATGGACGACTACAACCACATCCGCGATCTGCGCCGGGCCATGCAGCAGTATGAGGCTTCCGTCATCGAGGCGCGGCTGCGCCACTTCCAGGGCAATCGGATGCTGGTGGCCGAGAGCCTCAACATTCCCAAGCGCACCCTGGATCACAAGTGCCAGAAACTGGAGGTGAACTGATGAGCATCCTCGGCTTGTTACCGCTGCTGCTGGCCACCAGTGCGGCCGAGGTCCCGTTGGACATGGCGCGCTGGCAGGCCTGCCGGCAGGAACCCTCGCCGCTGGTACGGCTCGCCTGCTACGACGCCATCGGCAATGGCGCAGCCAGTGCCGCCGAAGGGGCCGCCCCCAAGTCGGCGGCCTGGCAGGCCATCTGGGCCCAGGAGCAGGCTCGCACGCCAGCGAGCGCGCCCTTCCTGTTGCAGAGCAACGCCGGCAGTGGCAGTGAAACCCTCACCCGCCCGGCACTGCGCGGGGCGACCCTGGCCATCGGCTGCGTCGACAGCATCACCCATATCCGGCTGCGGCTGGACAGCCCCTGGAGCGGCGAGAAAGTGCAGGTCGAGCTGGATGGTCAACCGAGTGCCGGCTCCCAGAGCTGGTTTATCCGGGATCAGGGGCTGTTGCTGGAATATGGCCGTGGCCTGCCCGCCATCGAGGAGCTCAAGCGCTGGCAGGGCCATCGCGAGCTGCAGGTGCGGGCCGACAACGGCGCCCTCTTGCGGGTCGACCTGAGCGGCCTGAAAGAGGCGCTGACACCGCTGCGTCAGCAGTGCCGCTGGTAGGAGGGGCGATGAGCTATCAACACCCCTGGTGTGCACGCCTGCTCACCAGCCTGCCGGATGAACAGATAAGAGGCGCCGTGCTGGCCGACGAGCCGCGCTGGGACTATGTGGAGACCGAGCTGGTCAAGCTGGGATCCCTCGCTCACAGCCAGGTCGATCTCAATGCGGTGGCCGAGGCCTGCCTCGGTTTGCTGGAGAGTCGCACCAAGGACATGCGGGTGCTGGCCCAGTTGCTGCGCTGCCTGCAGCACCCTGCCAAGGCGACCCCGCTGGGGGCGGCGATCAGCCTGCTGGAGGCCTGGATCCAGGCTTACTGGCTGCTGGCCTGGCCCGGCAATGCCAGCCAGAAACAGCGGCTGATGGTGCAGATCGTCAAGCGCTTCGAAGGGGCCCTGCCGCGCATTTGCGAGAGCGCTTCGGCGGCCGAGCTGGCCCAGCTGCTGGCCCAGGCCGAGCAGCTGGAGCGGGTCTGGCTGGCGCAGTGTCCCGACAAGGGGGAGCTGCTCGACCCGCTGGTGATGGGGCTGAAGCGGGCCCAGCGCCAGCAGCTGGCACAGGCCGAGGCCAATGCCGCCGGGCAGCCCCAGAGCAGCGGCGCGGCGGCTGCGGGCTCCCCGGCCTCGGTGGCGTCGACCGCCAGTTGTGCCGGCGCCATGGTACTCAGCGGCAGTGCTGGCGTCGACGTCGACAGTTCCAACGATCGTGCCTGGCGTCAGACCCAGCTCAAGGTGGCGGAGCTCCTCATCGAGCGTCAGCCCGAGGTGGCGGTAGGCTATCGGCTGCGTCGTCACGCCGTCTGGGCCGGGATCACGGCGGTCCCCATGAGCGGGGCGGGCAATAAAACCCCGCTGGCGCCCATGTCGGCGGACATGGTGGACGAGTACCGTGCCGCCATGAACGCCCCTGATCAGGGGCTCTGGCAGCGCATCGAACAGAGCCTGACCCTGGCACCCTACTGGTTCGAGGGGCACAGGCTTTCGGCCGAGGTGGCCGAGAAACTCGGCTTTGGGGCGGTGGCCCAGGCGATCGCCGAGGAGCTCGGGACTTTTCTGCAGCGCCTGCCGGCCCTGCGGGAACTCGCCTTCAGCGACGGCTCGCCGTTTCTCTCCCCCGAGTGCAGCCGCTGGCTGCAACCGGCCAAGGGCGGCAGTGCGGGCATTGGCGAGGCGGGGCTGGCCGAGGAGGTCGCCCAGCGCCACGGCGAGCAGGGGATCGCGGCGGCGCTCGCCCTGCTTGATGAGCGGATTGCGCAGTTGAAAGAGCCAAGAGATCGCTTCCACGCCTTGCTGGTGCAGGCGGAGCTGTTGGCGCAGGAAGGCATGGAGGCGCTTGCGCGCCAGCACTATCAACACTTGTGGCAAGAGGCCAGTCGCCTCGGGTTGTCGCACTGGGAGCCCGGGCTGGTCAACCGCCTGGAGAGCCTGGCGGCGCCGTTGTCGAAATGAATGCCGAAATGAGTCATTGAGTCGGAGTTGGATCACATTTTATGTTCAAAACCATTTTTACTTTTCTGCGGCAACAGCTGCCGAAATTGAAACCCTCCTGGCCCCTGCTCGGTGCTGTGCTCTGGGTGCTGGCTCTCATCCTGGTGTGGTGGCTGGGCCCTCGTCTCGAGGTGCGCGGCGCCAAACCGTTCGAGCCGTTGTGGGGGCGGGTGGTGTTCACCCTGCTCTGGCTCTGGTTGCTGCTGGGAGTGGTCTCCTGGCGGGTGTGGCGCAAGATGCAACAGCTCAAGGCCGAACGCCAGCACGAGGTGGTGCTGGAGCAGGACCCGGTCAAGGGGCTCATCGACAGGCAGGCGCTGTTCCTCGATCGCTGGCTGCAGGCGTTGAATACCCATCTGGGCAAGGGGGCGCTCTACGCCATGCCCTGGTATCTGGTGCTGGGGCTGCCCGGCAGCGGCAAGAGCAGCCTCATTCACCGCGCCAACCCGGCCAACAAGCTCAACCCGAGACTCGATACCGAACTGCGCGACGTGGCGCAGGATCAGCTGGTGGATTGCTGGCTGGGGGAACAGGCGGTGATGCTGGATCCCGCCGGGGTGCTGCTCTCCCAGAGCGAAGCCGAACTGGATCCGCAGGCCCGCAAGCATGAGCGGCTCTGGCTGCACCTGCTTGGCTGGCTCAATGAACACCGCCGCCGCCAGCCCCTCAACGGCCTGGTGCTGACCGTGGATCTGGCCTGGCTCTCCCACGCCAGCGTGGCCGAGCGCAAGGCCTATGCCCAGCTGATGCGCTCGCGCCTGCAGGAGGTGTCGGCCACCATGAATACCCGGTTGCCGCTCTATGTCACCTTCACCAAGCTCGATCTGCTGCGCGGCTTTGACGTTATCTACCAGCAGCTCGACAAGGAGGCCCGGGATGCCGTGCTGGGGGTGACCTTCAAGCCAGGCGCCGACTGGCAGCAGGATCTGGCCCTGTTCTGGGATCAGTGGGTGGACAACCTCAACCAGAATCTGCCCGAACTGATGCTGAGCCGGCTCGATGCCGCCCAGCGCAACGCGCTGTTCTCGTTCGTGCGCCAGCTGGCGGGCCTCAAGGATTACGTGACCAGCCTGCTGGCCGAGACCCTGGCCATCGAGGAGAGCAAGCCGCTGCTGGTGCGCGGGGTTTATGTCAGCTCCGTCTATCAGCAAGGGGTGCCGTTCGATGCGTTTGCCCAGGCGGCCTCCCGCCGCTACAACTTGCCAGAGCCCATCCACTCGGCCCTGCGTGGGGAGTCCAACACCTACTTCGTGCGCCAGCTGTTCTCCTCCATCATCTTCCCGGAGGCCCATCTGGCCGGCGAAAACCGGCTGCACACCCTCTATCGCCGGCGCCGCATGGCCATCGGCCTCAGCTGCCTGTCGCTCTTCTCGGCCGCCCTCATCGGTGGCTGGCACTACTTCTACCGGGTCAACGAGGAGGCGGGCCGCAACGTATTGACCAAGGCTCAGGCCTTCATGGAGACCAACGAGGTGGCCGACGCCCACGCCTTCGGCGTGAGCCAGCTGCCGCGCCTCAATCTTATTCGCGAGGCGACCCTCTCCTTTGGCAACTACCGCGAGCGGATGCCGCTGGTGGCGGATCTCGGCCTCTACCAAGGGGACGAGATTGGTCCTTATGTGGAGGGCTCCTACCTGCAACTGCTGAGCCTGCGTTTCCTGCCGGCCCAGATGCAGGGATTGCTGGCGGATCTCAACCAGGCGCCTGCCGGCAGCGAGGAGAAGCTCGCCATCCTGCGGGTGATGCGGATGCTGGACGATGCGTCCGGTCGCAACAAGGAGCTGGTGGCGCAGTACATGGCGAGCCGTTGGCAGAAGGCCTTCCCGGGGCAGGGGGCGGTACAGGAGCAGCTGATGGGGCACCTGGACTATGCCCTCGACCACACCAACTGGTATGGCGCCAGGGCCGAGCGGGATCAGGCCGCCATCACCGCCTTCGTGCCGTTCAAGGAGCCGGTCTACGGTGCCCAGCGCGAGCTCGGCAAGCTGCCCATGTATCAGCGGGTCTACCAGAACCTGGTGGTGAAGGCGGGCGATGTATTGCCGCCGGATCTCAACGTCCGTGACGAGGTGGGCCCCACCTTTGACACCGTGTTTGCCCTGCGCAGCGACAACGCCGGCCAGGTGCCGCGGCTGCTCACCTGGCCCGGTTTCAACGACTTCTTCCTGAAACAAGACAAGGCGCTCATCGATCTCACCGCGATGGATGCCTGGGTGCTGGGCCAGCGCAAGCTGAGCCAGTTGAGCGAGGCAGATCGCAAGGAGATCACCCGTCAGGTCAACGACCGTTACGTCACCGATTACGTCAACCAGTGGCAAAAACTGCTGACCAATCTGGACGTGCAGACCCTGGAGAGCCCGGAGCAGGCGCTGGACGTGCTGGCCGCCATTACTGGCAACGATCAGCCGTTCCAACGGGTACTGGCCTCGCTGGATGACAACACCCGCATTCGCAAGATCTCCGATGTGGAAGGGGACCCGGCCCAGGCCATCAGCGCCCGCATCGGTCGTCCCTTTATGGCCACTAATGGAGTATTGGCTGGACGTGGCGAGCAGGGACCGCTCATTCAGGAGGTCAACCAGAAGCTGGTGGAGCTGCAGCACTACCTGGAGCTCATCGTCAACGCCACCGAGCCGGGCCAGTCCGCCTTGAAAGCGGTGCAGCTGCGCATGACCAACAAGTACGCCGATCCGGTGTTCGCCCTGCAGCAATATGCCCGCAGTCTGCCGGCCCCGCTCGATCGCTGGGTGGGTCAGCTCTCCGAGCAGAGCTCGCGGCTGGTGATCGACCTGGCCATGTCCTCCCTCAATCAGGAGTGGCAGGACAAGGTGCTGACCCCCTTCAACAGCCAGCTGGCCGGTCGTTATCCGTTTGATCCGAGCTCGAACAAGGATGTGCCCCTCTCCGAGATGGAGCGCTTCTTTGCGCCTAACGGGACGCTGGACAGCTTCTATCAGGTCAACCTCAAACCCATGGTGGAGAGCGGCCTGATGGAAGGGGAGTTCAGCTCGCCCATCCAGGCCGAGCTGGTCAAGCAGCTGGACCGTGCGGCCCGCATCCGTCAGATCTTCTTCAGCCAGCAGGGCAACCTGGAGGTGCAGTTCGCCCTCGAGCCCATCGAGCTCACCGCCAACAAGCGGCGCAGTGTGCTGAACCTGGACGGCCAGCTACTGGAATATGCCCATGGCCGTCGTACCAAGATCCCGCTGGTGTGGCCCAATACCATGCGCGACGGGGCGGAGAGCAAGATCACTCTGGTGCCGGCCGCCCGCGAGCGCTCACCACGCAGCGAAGGCTTCGTCGGTCCCTGGGCAATGTTCCGTCTGATGGACAAGGGGGAGCTGACCCAGGTCAATGACGCCACCTTCGATGTGCGCTTCCCGGTGGATCAGGGGGCCATGACCTATCGCGTCTACACCGACAGCGCGCAAAACCCCTTCACCGGCGGCCTGTTCAGCCAGTTCAGACTGCCTGAATCCCTCTATTGATCGCGTCGGGGGCACGTAGTGCCCCCTTCCTGCGTTGGAAGTTCATATGTCACAGAATCAACAAGGTCAGCAGGCCCTGAAAGTGGGGCGCGACCCCAGGATGTTGCCGGAGTACGAGGCGCTGCGAGCCGAGATCAACAAGCTCAGCCACGCTTCGCGCCCCGAGGTGGACTGGCAGCGGATCCATCAGCTCGCCAGCCTTATCTTCGAGAAACACGGGGTGGATCTGCAGACCGCCATCTATTTCACCCTGGCGCGCTCGCGCCTGCAGGGGCTCAGCGGTTTTACCGAAGGGTGCGAGTTTCTCGCCAACCTCATCGTCACCCAGTGGGAGAGCTTCTGGCCGCCGGTCCATCAGGAGCGGGCCCGCATCGAGATGCTCGACTGGTTCATCGCCCGCATCAGCGACGTCATTCGCCAGTACCAGATCAGCCACGAGGACAAGCGGCTGATCTATCGCTGCGAGCGGGCGCTGCAGCTCATCAGCGAGAAGCTGCACAACGCGGATCTGAGCCGCATTCCCCGGGTCGAGAATCTGGTGCACTTCATCGAGGGGTATACCCACCTGTTCGATGAGACCGAGATCGTCATCGTCTCCGACGAGCCGGGCCTCAAGGAGGATCTGCAGATCCCGCCCATGGTCTTCTTCAAGTCAGACATGGAGAGTGATCACGGCAGCACGGTTTCGGCATCGACCCCGCACCTGCCCCAGGGCAGCATTCTGGTGGGGTGCGAGAAGGGGCAGGTCAAGCCCACCGTGCTCAAGATTGAGCAGCACCGCCGGCAGCGTCCGGCCTGGTTCTGGTTTGGCTGCGGCCTGCTCAGCTGCGCCCTGCCGGTGATGGGCTGGCTGGGCTGGCAGCAACATCAGCAGGAGAAAACCGTGGCGGCCCAGCGTCTGGTGCAGCCGGCCGCCGAGCTGCCCCGAGCCCTCAGCTATGACGACATTCGCCAGGCGCGCATCGTGCTGGGGGAGCAGACCCTGCAGAACATGGAGAGCGATCTGGTGGCCCGCTACCAGAACCAGTTGACCCGGCTCGAGCAGACGTCGCCGCTCTACTGGTATCGCTACGGCGAGGGGCTGCGCAACTCGTTACAGATGCTCTATCCCGACTCGCTGGCGGTCAAGGCGCTGGACAAGCAGTGGCAGGCGCAGCTTGGTGGCCTGCAGGGGGATGTCATCAGCGTACCCACCTACCTGGATGCCCGCGCCGGGGTGGATGCCCTGCTCGATCAGCTGCTGGAGCTGGAGCGTCAGCGCAAGACGGTGACCATCTCCTACCTCAAATCCCAGCTCTACGAAGTACAGAAGAACCTGATGCAGAACATCCCGTTCAGTCTGCGTCTCGGTGAACTGGAGGCGAGAAAAGCCTCCCAGGAGCCCATCACGGCTGCCGAGCTCAAAAGCCTGGAAAATGATTTGAAAGCGCTCAATATCCGCCTCTATCAGCTGCAACAGGGCGCTTCCGGTAGCTGAACATGCTGCTATGAGCAAGAAGTTGCGCAAGCTGTAGTGAGTTTGACTGGCAAGGCAAGGTTTGCCGGGAAACTTGCCCTGTCTTGCGCAATGGATTGCAGCAGATTGGTCGGATGCAGCGAGATTGAATCGTAATTGACTGATTTTTAATGTGATTGTGGGCGACTTAGCCATGGCATGGAGGCTGCTGGGTCGCCGTTCCAACTGTCTCTGCACCAGGCTGCGCTTGCACCATGGTTGCCCCACGGAGAATCCAGATGTGTCCTTCTATTGCATTGCTCGGTGACATCGGCACCGACCACGATGGTTTCCACCCATCCCCCGTGATTGCCGCCAGCCCCGATGTGTTCCTCGATGGCAAGCCGGTGGCCCGCCAGGGCGATCCGCTGGCCCCCCACGACAAACCCAACAATCCACCGCATCCGCGCAGTATCTCGGGCGGCGTCGGCTCTGTGCTGATCAACGGCAAGCCCATCGCCGTGACCGGCACCGCCGTCGGCTGCGGCGGCGTGGTGATTGGATCAGGCAGCGGACAGGCAGGTTAAGGAGCGCTTCATGGCAGACAGCACAGGATTACAATTTACCGTCAAGGTGGGGGCCCTGCCCGAGAGCACTTTCGTGGTGGCCGAGTTTGCGCTGGAGGAAGGACTCAACCGGCCGTTCAACCTGCGCCTGGAGCTGGCGAGTGCCCAGCCCGACATCGACTTTGGCGCCGTGCTGGACCAGCCGTGCGAACTGCTGGTGTGGTACAACGGCGAGCTGCAGCGCCGGGTGTGCGGAGTGGTCAGTGACTTCGCGCAAGGGGACAGCGGTTTTCGCCGCACCCGCTATCAGCTCATGGTGCAGCCGGCGCTGTGGCGGCTCTCTTTGCGCCAGAACTCCCGCATCTTCCAGGCGCAGAAGCCCGACGAAATCCTCTCAATCTTGTTGCAAGAGCACGGCATCACCGATTACGCCTTTGCGCTCAAGAACGAGCATGTCAAGCGGGAATACTGTGTTCAGTATCGCGAGTCCGACCTCGATTTCGTGAACCGGCTCGCCGCCGAAGAGGGGATGTTCTACTTCCACGAGTTTGAAGCGGGCAAGCACCGCATTGTGTTTGCCGATGACGCTGCCGCCCTGACTGCCGGCCCCGAGCTCTTCTTCAACCTCGGCAACCGTTCCCTCGAGCAAGGCCCCTATGTCCGGCAGTTCCACTATCGGGAGGCGGTACGCCCGTCGGATGTGGAGCTCAAAGACTACAGCTTCAAGACGCCGGCTTACGGCCTCTCCCACAAGAAGGTGGGGACGGAGCTCGAGCATCAGCGGGATACCTACCAGCACTTCGATTTTCCGGGCCGCTACAAGCAGGACCCGAGCGGCAAGGCATTTGCCCAACATCGGCTGGATGCGCTGCGCAATGACGCGGTGGCGGGCCAGGCTAAGTCCAACTGCGCCGCCTTGCTGCCGGGCCAGACGTTTTCACTCACTGAACACCCCAACGACAGCCTCAACACCGACTGGCAAATCGTGCGCATCCAGCACACCGGCTTGCAGCCGCAGGCGCTGGAAGAGGAGGGGGGCAGCGGCCCCACCGTCTACCACAACGAATTTGGCGTGGTGAAGGCGAGCACCACCTGGCGGGCGCGTATCGGCAGCCCGGAAGCCCCTCACAAGCCGATGGTGGACGGCCCGCAAATCGCCATGGTGGTGGGCCCCGAAGGGGAAGAGATTTACTGCGACGAACACGGCCGGGTGAAGCTGCAATTCCCGTGGGACCGCTACGGCAGCTCCAACGACCAAAGCTCCTGCTGGGTGCGAGTCTCGCAAGGCTGGGCGGGCGGTCAGTACGGCATGATGGCCATCCCGCGCATCGGCCACGAGGTCATTGTGTCATTCCTGGAGGGGGACCCCGACCAGCCCATCGTGACTGGGCGCACCTATCACGCCACCAACCGGCCTCCTTATGAGCTACCTGCCAACAAGACCAAGACCGTGCTGCGCACCGAAACCCATCAGGGGGAAGGTTTTAACGAGCTGCGCTTTGAAGACCAGGCGGGGCAGGAAGAGATCTACATCCACGGTCAGAAAGACCTGAACGTGCTTATCGAAAATGATGCGGCGTGGCATATCAAGCACGACCAGCACACCGATATCGACAACGAGCGGGTGACCCGCATCAAGGCCAACGACCACCTGACGGTGGAGGGCGAGAAGCGCGACCAGATAAAAGCCGACTACTCACTGACGGTGGATGCCAGCCTGCATCAGAAGCTGGGGCAGTCCCTGCTGGTGGAAGCCGGGCAGGAAGTGCATATCAAGGTGGGCGACAAGCTGGTGCTGGAGGCGGGTTCTGAAATAACCCTCAAGGGAGGCGGCAGCTTTGTGAAAGTGGATCCTAGCGGCATCAAGCTGGTGGGCCCCGCCATCAAACTCAATGCTGGCGGCAGCGCAGGTTCAGGCTCTGGCTGGGCAGGTCAGCCTCCCATCATCCCCAAAGGCGTGGAAGTGGTGAAAGCCCCTGAACTGGTTGAACTGGTCAAGGCTATTGCCACCGAGAAGGCGATGGAAGCGTTGCTCAAGGCGCTGGAGCCCGATAGCGATTATCAGCCCTCCGCTTGATGTTCGACGAACAACTTAGGATTGAATAACAAAGATGAAAATCGTCTATCCCATGCAACTGGCGGGTGAAAACGGCTCCAGCGAGATTGCATCCATCGATGAGTTTATCAAGAAGATCAATGGTCTCAAGAGCGGTACCTTCCCGATAGGCCGCAACCGTATCTGGCACGGTGGTATCCACTTCAGTCAAAGCGGAGGCTGGCACCCGAGCGGCGCTGTGCGCGCGATTGCTGACGGGGAGATCGTGGCCTACCGACTGGCGACCAAACCAGCCAAGGCGACCCGTAGCACCGAAGAGGGCAAGCCAGAGGGAAAGATTGACTTGTATACCTCCCCTTCGTTTTGTTTGGTACGTCATCGCTACGAAGCCGGTGAGCAGAACAAGAATCGTCTGACTTTCTACAGCCTCTACATGCACATCGCCTGTGAGAACAGCTACAACAGTTCCGAGGCTGCGCGAGTAATGGTCAAGGGGACAGGTGTGTCCACCTATGAACCGGTGGTCGAGGGACATCCTCCCAAGCTGACACGTCGGCTGTCTGGCGATAAACCTGTCTATGCGAAAAGGGGGGCAGAAGTGAAGTTGGTCGGCCAGGAAGTGAAGAACCTGTTTAACCACAATGATGAGCCCCACGATTACTATTTGGTGCACTACGTTGATGACCCGGACAGCCTGTTCCATATTGCGGCAAGCCAATTACAGCAGGAATTTCCACAAAAGCCGAAGTGGATGACACCACCAGAAGGCAAACCGGCTCGCCATAAGGTCCCTGGTAATACATGGCTACGTAAAACTGCTGACACCACAGTGGGTAACATGGGGTTGCCTGCTGGCAGTGAGGTGGTGGTATCCACTGAGCCACCACAGATGGTGAACCTCAATGGCGGCACGACTGAGTTTTGTAAAGTACAGGTGTTCAAGGCGGGTAGTGGTACCGTCAAAGATAGCGCCAATCAGGTGATGACCAATGCCAGCAAAGGGGCCACCGGTTGGCTGGCAAAAAGCAAGATGGGGGCCGGACTGACCGCTGAACCTAGTATCCCTGTCGAATTCAAAGACGATGCGGTCGTTGACCGCAGCGCAAACCCGATAGCGGTGCAGGCCGGAGAGATCATCGGTCATTGGGGTGAGCATGAGCTAGCCACTGCCGGAGCCAGCGGCTTCGAGAAGGATGCCGACAGCAAAGCAGTGCACTTTGAGATGTTTGTTGCGAAGAATGACAAACAGGCGCTTGAAGATTGCATCAATAACAAGGCACGGGTAACTGGTGGCCAGGGCTACCTGCTAGTAAAGAAAGAGGTCACTACCTATCGCCTTACCAACGATAGTCAACATGGTTTTCTCGGTGTAGCGAATTTTGGGCCACAGGTCTTACCGTTAGCGGTGAAAGAGTCTGATATTGTCACTCACGGTGCCAACAACTTTGTGAAGGTGCGTGAACGGACTGCTGCGGACGGGGAGTTGGCTGGCGAGTTCGTATTGCAGGGTAGTGATGTCGAAGTGGTCAGTCAGCACGACTGGCACAAGTTGGGTGTCAAGTTGGTCGATGGCAGTAGTGACCCCGACGGATTTTTAGATAAAGCTGATACCGAAGGTAAAGAAGGAGGCGAGTTTTTTAGCACTCTCTATGACAAGCTGGTGACAGACAGGGACAACGATGGCACCCTGAGCGGCAATGATATCAAGGCCGCGCTGGCCGATGAGGAATTGGCGGGCAAGTTGCGCATGTTGTTTATCAAGCACAAAAGCGAATGGGTAAAGCCAGGCCAGGAGTGGCCGCGCTTAAAACAGGAGTTGGCTGAGCAGCCGAAACTCTATGAATATGCCATGCAGGTACACAACAATATGGCGTGGATGGAAGATGCCAGTAAGATATTGGGTGATATCAAGCCTTGGTTTATTCATCCTGCAGGGATGATGGGGCTGGTGGCTGACCCTGTCTCTGATGATGAGATGGATGAAAAATGGTTCATAGTCACCAAGGGGCAGCTTACATTTGATGCAGAAGGAAATGATGTTGTAAATAGTATTTACTTCTCAAGAAAAATCCATTGGCCAGGTAATAGTGAATCTGGTGTAACCATTGGTCGTGGCTATGATATTGGAAGTCGCTCAAAAGAAGATGTATACCGTGATTTATCTGACTCAGGGGTCCCTGATAATATCGCCTCATTAATATCTGCTGGTGCAGGAATAAAAGGGGGGGAGGCATCTAATTTTGTTTCAGAAAATAAAAATTCAACCTTAATAACTAGGAAATCACAACATCGCTTGTTTGAAAAAATATACCCTGATTATGTTCTCAGGGCAAAATCAAACTATGAACGCTGGACTACAGCTCAAAGTATTCAGGATGCTAATATCCCAGGTGTATCTATATCTGATAAAACCAATTGGGAAAGCTTAGATGATAAGGTTAAAGATGTTATTGTTGATTTAGTTTATCAGGGTTTTACGAAAGGCCCCAGACCCATGGTCTATGGCATGTTAAATGACAGACAAAAATACGCCGATTACATCAAAAACAACCCCTCCTTGAGCCAATATGAGCCTGGGCGTAACAGAGCTAAATATCTAACTGGAGAATAACTGTGAAAAGACTATCTTTTGCTCTTTTTTTTATATCATTGAGTGTGTTTTCAAACACAGATCGTAATTGTGATATCTCTGCGCCATCTACCAATCTTGCTGCTTGTTATGAAAGTAAATCAAAACAAGCTGATGCTGAGTTAAACAAAACATATAATAATTTAAAATCTACATTGTTATCTAGCGGTTATGATAAGCAATCTAAAGAAAAATACTGGAGTCAACTGGTTCAATCCCAAAGATATTGGATTAAGCTCAGAGATGCTCAGTGTTATGCGAGGGGAGCTTTTTTTGAAGACAGTTCTATTGCTCAACTGATAGAAATTAAAAAATGCCTTATGAATATAACAAAGGAAAGAGTGTTTTTTTTGAATAATGAGATTCAATTCATTCATGATTTACCTTGATAGGCAAGGCTGATGGCCAAGGACGGCTCTGCATCATTTTTGTGCCCATCAGATGGTTGTGTAGCATATATTTACAAAGCAACATATTAGGCAAAAAATATAGAGGGAAGTGGCCTGTCCAAGTCGCTTATTTAATTTGAATAGTAGTTATCCAGTAACAAATTCAGTCCAGGCATCCATCATGGGGAGGCGTTGATCCAGTAAGTCCGTACGGTGGGAAAATCTGGGAGCCCAATATTTTTGACTCTGCTAGATACTCAACCATTTACTCCGCAGGAGATGGGTAAAAAGTGGTATGGACGGCTTTGTCGAGATTGGCGAGGTTTTGTTGAGCTGAGTATTATAACTATAGAGTAACTTAAATGAATAAATATTTGGTCTTAGTTTTTATTCTGTTTTCTTCTATTTGTCGTGCTGAAGATGTCGGCGATAGACTATCGCTGCTTTGTTAGTACAGATGGTAAAATTAAAATGCGAATGATGTGGGCCTCCACTGCGGGTTGGGTTGGAGGATATGTTCAATATGGGAAAAACAAAGATAAAATAACTATAGTTCAAGTGAATCATAAAGAAGAGACGAATGATGAAGGTCGACCATATGCTGTTAATAGTGACTGGGTTGAAATAATTGATGGCAAGGTAAGTGGACGGTATCACTTTGGTTACCAAGGTGCTAACTTTGACAATATTTTTATATAAATGCTAAAGGAAAGAAATTTTATTTTTTTCAGGCATTAGAAAATTATGAGGATTGTTTTTGATTGCGGTGGTTGTGAAATACTGAGGCGCCTTATTCATCGGGTGTACAGATCTAGTTATCACCTGACGGCGTTGTTGCCCAAATCAACCATCAAGTCATCACTTCCCCAGCCCCGGGTGACAGCTACACTCGGGGGTTTCTGACTGGCAGGCCCAGGGTATTCAGTTTGTTTATGGCGCTTACATACGCTATGACTTCCTCCACTTGGCCGTTGTAGTTACGCAGACTAATTTTCCCCGTCAGCAACTACTTGAACCGATATTACCTAGTAGGCATTGATAATAGTGAGTGAAAATTTGTGAGGTCATAATGAGGAAGTATGGTCTTTTCATTTTAAATTTAATTTTTCCCGCTTTGTTTGTGAATGCAGCTGATCTTATTCAAGGGCCATATAGGATAAGTAATGATACAGCGAGCGTTAAAATTGAGAAAAATGATGACATAAACTGCCCATTATCTATGGTTATATATGATAAATCATCACATTATGAGTTGGATGAAATATGTGAGAACGGCGATTACCCGAATCTCAGGAGCGTTTTTTTCTTTACTCTGAAAGGTGTTAATCATATAGGAACTATAGTTTCATGGCATAATAAGCATCAGGCAGAAGGGATTGATGAGACAAATTTTGAAGTTAAGATTTATAAAAATAATGCTGGCGGAGAATATACTGTTGATAAGGCAAAGACTTTGGATCCAGTTTTAAGTGGCACAGAGGATGGGGCCGGTGATGGAACATATAAGTTTAACAATGCAATATCGGTAAAGAAGTATATGAAAGAAAGATATGGTTAAGAGTTTAGCAAGGTGCGATAGACATCCAGTGAGAATATGGGGTGCACACCTTTTTCATAGCTGTTTAGCTGCATGTTAAAGAGTATTGCTGGCAGTTGGTAAGCTGGTTGTAGCATGCACAAATATAGTTACCACCTGACACCGGTCTCAAACCGGTGTCTTGCTTACACCACTCTAAGAGCGCACTTTCTTCGGTACCAATTTCAGAGCCTTCTTGAGAATGCAATAAGGGGGCCTGTCCCTCCATCATTAGGCCCTGACAAGACCACTGTTTGTTGTAGTGTTCTAGGTAGCTGTCCAGACCTGTTTGCATCTGCTCCACCGGTTCGTCCGGGTAATGCTGATCGAGCAGGCGATTTGCTCGTCATTGAGCACAATCGTTTGTTCTTGGTGGTTTTTCTCGAGGCGCAACAAACGGTCGTATCTGGAGTGCAGGTCGTGACGTTGCCATTACGCCACACACACCACCCGTACCGACACTGTACAGGCAACCGTCAGGACGCAATAAGATAGGGTTATTTCTACCGGATTTAAATAGATAAGATTGGATGTTTTCTGAAAGGGATAATGGGGTGGCTGATGGGGCTCGAACCCACGACAACCGGAATCACAATCCGGGACTCTACCAACTGAGCTACAGCCACCACTGAAAATATCCATTAATGCCTGCATCGGAGAGATGCATGTCATCAATGGCGCGCCCTGCAGGATTCGAACCTGCGACCCACGGCTTAGAAGGCCGTTGCTCTATCCGACTGAGCTAAGGGCGCATTGCCTCGACAAGCCTGGCGGCATGTCGAAAAACCTGGTCGGTGATAAAGGATTCGAACCTTTGACCCTCTGGTCCCAAACCAGATGCGCTACCGGGCTGCGCTAATCACCGAAAATCTCGTCTCCAGCATAGCGACAGCGGCTGTACTGGGCAACGGGCCGGCATCATACCCAAGCGGGAAAGCCAGCGTCAACGAATTTTTCCACCAATGAATTCAAATGCCTACTTATTGCCCTCCATGCGAGAGCCGCTAACACCCGTGGCAAAAAAATGCGACAATGCGCGGCAGTTGAACACATGGTGAGTGAAGAACGATGTCTGCCAAAATCATTGATGGAAAACAGGTTGCGCAAACGATTCGCAATCAGGTCGCAGCGCAAGTCCAACAGCGGTTGGCACAAGGAAAACGGGCGCCGGGCTTGGCGGTGATCCTGGTCGGGGTAGATCCTGCCTCGCAGGTCTATGTCGGCAGCAAGCGGCGCGCCTGCGAAGAGGTAGGCTTTATCTCCCGCTCTTACGATCTGGATGCGACGGCGAGCCAGGAAGAGTTGCTGGCACTGATCGATAAGCTGAATGAAGACGCAGACGTTGACGGTATTCTGGTGCAGCTCCCCTTGCCAGCTCACTGCGATACGACCCAGGTATTGGAGCGTATTCGCCCCGACAAGGATGTGGATGGTTTCCATCCCTACAACGTGGGTCGGCTGGCACAGCGTATCCCGGCACTGCGCCCTTGTACGCCCAAAGGCATCATGACGCTGATTGAAGCGACCGGTGTTAAAACGCATGGTCTGCATGCGGTAGTAGTCGGGGCATCCAACATCGTCGGTCGGCCGATGACGCTGGAGCTGCTGCTGGCAGGTTGTACTACCACCACCTGCCACCGTTTCACTCAGGATCTGGAAGATCAGGTTCGCCGTGCCGACCTGCTGGTGGTGGCGGTTGGCAAACCCAACTTCATTCCGGGTGAGTGGATCAAACCGGGAGCACTGGTGATCGACGTGGGTATCAACCGGTTGGCGGACGGCTCTCTGGTCGGTGACGTTGAGTTTGAGACCGCGCGCAATCATGCCTCCTTCATCACGCCTGTACCGGGCGGGGTTGGCCCCATGACGGTTGCCAGTCTGATGGAAAATACCCTGAGCGCCTGTCAGGACTATCACGACAACGCGCAATGATTTCCTTGTAGTCTGCTCGGGGGAACGAACTTCTCCTGTAAATTGCAGCAATAAAAAAACCGGCAACCTTGCGGCTTGCCGGTTTTTTTATTTATCCAGTTCGACTCTTACATGTTCTGTGCTTCGTTTGGCACAATGACAGAGGCGTGATTGCCTTTCGGCCCCTGTTGCAGTTCAAAGTTGACTGCTTGACCTGCTTTCAGCGTCTTGTAGCCTTCCATTTGTATCGTGGAGTCGTGGGCGAAGATATCTTCACCACCTCCTTCCGGACAGATAAACCCAAATCCTTTTGCGTTGTTAAACCACTTGACTGTTCCGGTTGCCATACATCTACATCCTTTTATTGATTACCTTGAAGTCGTTGAGTAACCTGCGCCAGCCCTTTATAACTAGTAACATAGCCCATAGCAGACGGGCGCCGATTAGCAAGTAACCAATCTAGTCTAACTTTTGAGCGAGTCAAGGAGTTGTTAACAACTGATGTGATCTGGTTAACAAGTCTATTGACAATCTTGTGTTAGGCGGTAGTAATCTAGAGGTACCAAAGCGCGATTATGAGCAAGCAGAAAGAACTCTTTGCTAATGAAGAGATTGCAGAAGCAGAGAAAACCAAGCTGCAGCCGCCACCCATGTACAAGGTCGTCCTGAACAACGATGACTACACACCGATGGAGTTCGTGGTGGAGGTGCTGCAAAAGTTCTTTGGTATGGATTTGGACAAGGCCACTCAGGTGATGCTGAGCGTGCATTATAGTGGTAAGGGAGTCTGTGGCACGTTCACCGCCGAGATTGCCGAAACCAAAGTGGTCCAGGTCAACACCTATGCACGTAACAACGAACATCCACTGCTGTGTACCATGGAAAAGGCTTGAATCTGATGACTTGATGGCGATGACGACACCACATTGTTGCTGTATTAGGGGAGGTGCCTATGTTGAATAAAGATCTAGAAAAGACGCTGAACGAGGCTTTCAAACTGGCCCGTGACGAGCGCCACGAATTCATGACTGTCGAGCACCTGTTGTTAGCCCTGCTGGATAACAGCTCAGCCCATGAGGCGCTGAGTTCTTGTGGTGCTGACGTGGAGCTGATGCGCAAAGAGATCAGCGCATTCATCAGTCAAACAACCCCGCTTATTCCCCGTGACGATGAAGATCGTGAAACCCAGCCCACACTGGGCTTCCAGCGGGTGCTGCAACGCGCCGTGTTCCATGTCCAATCATCGGGCAACACGGAAGTCAGTGGTGCCAACGTGCTGGTTGCCATTTTCAGCGAGCAGGAGTCCCAGGCCGCTTACTTCCTGAAAAAGGCCGAGATCAGCCGGCTGGACGTGGTCAACTTCCTCTCCCATGGCGTGCGCAAAGACAGCAAGCCGGACAACAGCAGCAACAATGCCGAGTCCGACGACGATGTGTCTGCCGCCCAGATAGAAAGCTTTGCCACCAATCTCAATCAGCTGGTGCTGGAAGGGCGTATCGATCCGCTCATCGGGCGGGATCAGGAGCTCAATCGCACCATCCAGGTGCTCTGCCGCCGTCGCAAGAACAACCCCTTACTGGTTGGTGAAGCCGGGGTAGGCAAGACGGCTATCGCCGAAGGACTGGCTTATCGTATCGTCAAGGGCGATGTGCCCGAGGTGATTGCGGGCAGCACCATTTATTCCCTGGACATGGGCTCGCTGCTGGCGGGGACCAAGTATCGCGGTGATTTCGAGAAGCGCCTCAAGGTGCTGCTCAAGCAGATCGAGCGCCAGGAAGGGGCGATTCTGTTCATCGACGAGATCCACACCATCATAGGGGCAGGGGCGGCCTCCGGTGGTCAGCTGGACGCGGCCAACCTTATCAAGCCGCTGCTCTCCAATGGTTTGCTGCGCTGTGTCGGCTCCACCACCTATCAGGAATATTCCCAGATCTTTGAGAAGGACCGTGCTCTGGCGCGTCGCTTCCAGAAGATCGATATCGTCGAGCCCAGTGTGGATGACACCACCCGCATCCTCATGGGTCTCAAGAGCCGCTATGAGGCTCACCACGGGGTGCGCTACACCGTCAAGGCCATCCGCGCCGCGGTGGAGCTCTCTGCCAAGTACATCAATGATCGCCATCTGCCTGACAAGGCGATCGACGTGATCGACGAAGCCGGTGCCGGACAACGGCTGCTGCCGGCGAGCAAGCGCAAGAAAGTGATCAATGTGCAGGAGATCGAAGCCATTGTGGCCAAGATTGCCCGCATCCCGGAGAAATCAGTCTCCTCTTCCGACAAGGAAGTGCTGAAGAATCTGGAGCGCAACCTCAAGATGGTGGTATTTGGTCAGGACAAGGCCATCGAGGTGCTGACCGATTCCATTCGCTTGTCACGCTCGGGCCTTGGTAATGAGCGTCGCCCGGTGGGTTGCTTCCTGTTTGCCGGCCCGACCGGGGTGGGCAAGACCGAGGTTACTCAGCAGTTGGGCAAGGCGCTCGGCGTCGAGGTGCTGCGTTTTGACATGTCGGAGTACATGGAACGCCACACCGTCTCTCGCCTGATCGGGGCTCCTCCCGGCTATGTGGGCTTTGAGCAGGGTGGACTCCTGACCGACTCGGTACTCAAGCATCCGCACTCAGTGGTGCTGCTGGACGAGATCGAAAAAGCGCACCCGGACGTGTTCAACCTGCTGCTGCAGGTGATGGACAACGGCACCCTGACCGACAACAACGGGCGCAAGGCGGATTTTCGCAATGTGATCCTGGTGATGACCACCAACGCCGGCGTGCAGGAGACCCAGCGCAAATCCATCGGCTTCCAGCAACAGGATATGAGCCATGATGCCATGGCGGTGATCAACAAGACGTTCAGCCCGGAGTTTCGTAACCGGCTCGATCACACCATCTGGTTCAACCATCTGGATATGCAGGTGATACACCAGGTGGTCGACAAGTTCATCGTCGAGTTGCAGGTACAACTGGATGCCAAGGGCGTGTCTCTTGAAGTGTCCGAGGGTGTCCGCCACTGGTTGGCCGAGAAGGGATATGACAGGGCCATGGGAGCGAGACCCATGGGGCGGGTCATCCAGGAACACCTCAAGAAACCCCTTGCCAATGAGATCCTGTTCGGATCCTTGGTCGATGGGGGGGGAGTGAAGGTTGAGTTGATAAATGACAGCCTCAGCTTTGACTATCAGGTCAATGTTGAAGCTGTTTCCCACTAAGCTTAACGCTGTTGGAAAACCACAAAAAACCCCAACCGGAAGGTTGGGGTTTTTTGCTGAATTCCTGGCTTAGCGAGAGCGGAAAACAATACGTCCCTTGGAGAGATCGTACGGAGTCAGAGCTACCGTTACTTTGTCCCCAGTCAGGATACGGATGTAGTTTTTGCGCATCTTGCCGGAAATATGAGCGATAACCACGTGACCATTCTCCAGTTCCACACGGAACATGGTATTGGGCAGGGTTTCGAGAATAGTGCCCTGCATCTCAATACTGTCTTCTTTAGCCATTGAATCCTCTTGATAAGCCACAACAAAAAATCCGCTGGATCATGCCGGATTTAAGGCTATGTGTAAAGTTTACTCGGGCTTGCTGTCGATATTTTTCCATTCACCCTGTATCAACCGTTCATGGGGCAGATACTGCCGCTTGTAATTCATCTTGCGGCACTCCTCCACCAGATAGCCCAGATATAGCCAGCTGCGACCGGTTCTTCTGGCCAGTTCCAACTGGCTCAGAATGGCGAAGGTACCGAGGGAACGATCGGCATGGGCCGGGTCGAAAAAGGTGTACATGGCGCTGAGGGAGTGGGGCAGCAGATCCGTGGTAGCGACCCCGATCAGCCGGTTATCCTTGCGCATTTCCAGATAGAGGGGCGGCATCCAGTCACAGTGCAGGAAGCCCTTGTACTGGGTACGGCTGGGGGGATACATGCTGCCGTCATGATGGCGTTCGCGAATGTAGCGTTCATAGAGCTGGTAGTACTCTGGCTTGTCGTCGTAGCTGAGTACCAGTTCGATATCCTGATTGAGCTGGCGGATCCGCTTCTGGCTGCGGCTCGGCACGAAGCGCTCGCTGTGGATGCGTAGAGACTGGCAGGCATTGCAGGCCGGGCAGTGGGGACGATAGATGTCGTTGCCGCTGCGCCGAAAGCCAGCCGTCAGCAGGCGTTCGTAGCCGCTGGCATTGAGCAGGCTGTGATCCATCAACACCAGCAATTGCTCCTGCTCATGACCCAGATAGCTGCATTGGTGCTTCGGGGTCAGCCCTACCTTGAGGATCACTTCTTCGGTCATAACAGAATGCTCCCCGTTTGCCAGCAATTGGCCGCCAGCGGTTGTCGGCTCAGTTGTGCCAGCGTCGTCAAAAATTGGCGTCTCGGCCACTCTTCTATTCCCAGGGTGGCCAAAAAATCGTTCTGCATCTGGCAATCGATCAAGGCGCCATCATGGCGGGCGAAGTGCTGGCAGAGGGCCACCATGGCCAGTTTGGCGCCGTTGTCGATACGGCTGAACATGGACTCGCCGCAGAACACCCGGCCGAGGGAGAGACCATAGAGGCCGGCTTGCAACTGACCCTCCTGCCAGATCTCGATGGAGTGGGCATGGCCAAGGCGGTGCAACTGTCGATAGGCGTCGATCATGGGTGTGCTAATCCAGGTTCCACTGGCACTGCGACGGGGCGCGGCGCAGGCCGCTATAACCTCATTAAAGGCGCGATCGATGGAAATATCGAATGAGGTACCACGGATAAATTTGCGCAGGGTGCGACCGATGTGCAGCTGTTCCGGCCGGATGACGCCTCTGGGATCCGGTGACCACCACAGCAGCGGCTGGTGGGGTTCATTCCACGGGAAGATCCCCTTGTGGTAAGCTGCCAGCAGACGGGCCGGGGAGAGATCCCCGCCGATCGCCAGCAGGCCGTTGGGTTCCTCCAGGGCATGCTCGGGGTCGGGAAACCAGCACAGCTCATCATCCAATTGGGTAAGATAGCGAGACATAAGGTAACGAGGTTCATAGATGAAGGCCATTATCCTGATAGTATCCAGCTTGTTTTGCTTTGTCACTGCGCCCGCCTGGGCGCAGGTCTACGAGCGCAATACGGCAAGACCCGTGAATCAGGTGGTGTTTGGCCAGGTCGAGACGGTGCGCAACATCACCCAGCGCCAAATTCTGGAATCAGAACACTCCGGCTGGAAAACATTGGGCGGCGCCGTCCTGGGGGGGCTGCTTGGTAACCAGTTTGGTGGCGGTCATGGTCGTGAAATTGCTACTGCGGTCGGTGCATTGGCGGGGGCGGCCGCGGCGCAGCAGTATCAATCGGGCGGCACTGTGGTGGAGAACAAGCTGGTGGAGCTGCTTATCCGCAACGAACAAAACGGGCTGGTCAACGTTATTCAGGATTACGATCCGGCCATGGTGTTCATGAACGGCGACAAGGTGCGCATCCTCTATTTCGACGATGGCGTGCGGGTCGACAAGACCTATTGAAGCTGGCGCTGGCTCAAGCGGTCATCAAGGGGGGAGAAGTGACCCGACACGCTGCCGGCTGGGCAAGCTGTCGGGCGGGTACTACACGGAGAACATCTGGCGAGGTAACGTCAGGCCGATGAGTCCTGCGACACTATCTTGTCACGGCCGGTGTTCTTTGCCTGATAGAGCAGGCGATCCGCCTCGCTCAGTGCCTCGTCCATGGAACCGCGCCCGACCTTGATCACCCCGAAACTGGCGCGAACAAACAGCGGCGTCTCTCTGGACAGGGGTTGCTGGCGCATCTGCTGGCGCAGCCCCTCCAGCCGTTTGAGCAGCACCGGCACGGTGCAGTGGGGCACCATCAGGGCAAACTCCTCGCCACCGAAGCGGGCGATCATGGCATCGGGGAAGAACTGGGTGAGCAGCCGGGTGAGGTGGCAGAGCAACTGATCGCCGATGGCATGGCCCCAGTGATCGTTGACTTGCTTGAAGTGATCCACATCGAGCACGCACAGTGCAAGGGGCGTCTCCTGACGCTGGTGTTCCTCGAACCATTTCTGTCCTTCATTGAACCAGTAGCGCCGGTTGTAGAGCCCGGTCAGGTAGTCGCGATTGGCCGACTCCTGGATGCTGTTGAATTGCTCCAGCGCTTCCAGGTTATGGCTGACCCGGCATTGCAGCTCTTCCGGTTCGAACGGCTGGTTGAGGAAGTCGTTGGCACCCTGCTTGAGGTAGCGGGCGGAGAGGCCGCGCTTGTCCGACACCGAGATGCCGATGATGGCGAGCTGCTGCTTGCTGTAACGCTCGCGCAGCATGCGCACCAGGCTGATCCCGTCAATTTCTGGCATGTAGTAGTCGACCAGCACCAGCCGAATGGCCGGGTTCTGTTCGAGCTGGGCCAGGGCTTCGCGGGCGTGGCTCGCCTCATGCACCTGCAGCAGCTGCTTGCGCAACTGGGCCATGGTGCGGTGGCGGGAGGTGCGTGAATCATCGACCACCAGCACTTCGATGCGCTGGTTGAGGTAGAGGCGATGAACCAGGCTGACGGCGTATTGCAGGGAGTGGCGTGAATCCTTCATCACATAGTCCAGCACCCCAGCTTCCAGCCAGGCTGCGCGCTTCTCCTCGCTGATATCGGCAGTGAGGATCACCACCGGCAAGCCCCGCTCCAGCAACACCTTGACCGCTTCCCCGCTGGGGGCATCCGGCAGGGTCAGATCCACCAGTGCCACCACGTACTCTTCTCCCCGACAGTGGCGGGCACCCTCCAGGGTGTCGAATGCATCGATCTCCAGCCCGGTTTGCTGGGCAATGGCCTGGATCAGCATCCGTCGAATGGTCAGACTGTCCTCGACTATCAATATTTTCTGTTTCATCCGGCTCCTTAAAGTAAAAAGGCATGCCTCGCGGCATGCCTTTTATATCCCTTGTGCTTATTGCGCGTCCAGATAGCGCTCGGCATCGAGGGCGGCCATACAGCCGGTGCCGGCCGAGGTGATGGCCTGGCGGTAGGTGTGGTCGGCCACGTCACCGGCGGCAAATACCCCTTCGATGCTGGTCTGGGTGGCGAAGCCGTCGAGGCCGCCACGCACCTTCAGATAGCCGTTCTGCATATCCAGCTGGCCGGCGAAGATTTGGGTATTGGGCTGGTGACCGATGGCGATGAAGACGCCCATCAGTGGCAGGTCGGTGGTGGTGTCGTTCTGGGTGTTGCGCAGACGCACGCCGGTCACCCCCATGTCGTCGCCCAGCACTTCGTCCAGAGTCTGGTGGGTGTGCAGCACGATATTGCCGCTGGCCACTTTGTCGTGCAGACGCTTGATCAGGATCTTCTCGGCGCGGAACTCGTCGCGACGGTGAATGAGGTGCACCTTCTTGGCGATGTTGGCCAGATAGAGCGCCTCTTCCACGGCGGTGTTGCCGCCGCCGACCACGGCCACTTCCTGATTGCGATAGAAGAAGCCGTCACAGGTGGCGCAGGCGGAGACGCCGCGGCCCTTGAAGGCCTCTTCGGAAGGCAGGCCTAGGTACTTGGCGGAGGCGCCGGTGGCGATGATCAGCGCATCACAGGTGTATTCGCCGTTGTCGCCCTTGAGACGGAACGGACGCTGGGTCAGCTGCACTTCATTGATGTGGTCAAACAGAATGCGGGTGTCGAACTTCTCCGCATGCTCTTTCATGCGCTCCATCAGGGCCGGACCGGTAAGCCCCTCGGGGTCACCGGGCCAGTTCTCCACTTCGGTGGTGGTAGTCAGCTGACCGCCTTGCTGCATGCCGGTGATGAGCAGCGGATTGAGATTGGCACGGGCGGCATAGACGGCGGCAGTGTAACCCGCCGGGCCTGACCCCAGGATCAGCAGTTTGCTATGAGTGACTTGGCTCATGATGTGATTTCCGAGACGTGATGAGTTTGCGCGATTGTAGGTAATTCGTGATAAGGGGTCAAAGGCCAGTGAGTCGATTGCATCAATCGGCTGGCGGGGTGGCAGGGGGGTAAGAAAGGGCTGAAAACATGCCCTGTCGCGGAAGGCTCCACAACCGGGCGTGGCACGCATTCCTATTGATGAGGTTGGGAAGGGTGTTTGCAGCCGCGTTTGCCAGTGGGCGCTGCCCACCAGGCTGATCCTGTCCGCTGGTGTGGCGGCGATCTAGGCGCGATTGACAAGTTTTGGCGCAGTGGCCCTCGCTGCCGGTGCTTTGTCGCACAGCGCTTCAGGCCATGGCTGCCTCATGAGTACGGGGGCAGCTAATCAGGCCGCGCATTGACATGCGGGGGGATCTCGCTGGGGTGGCCGCTCTCCCGATGGGCACATTCATGATGGCGGCCTTTCGTTATTCTGCAGGGCGAATGCCAAATCATTGCCGGGCAGTTGCGACGAAGACGCAGGGAGGGGGAGTCGTTATGTTTTGAGTCTGATGGATACGTCGGCCGCGGTGAAAATTGCTGCAATGCAGGACAAAATAGCGGCAGTGGCAGCGCGATAATCTGCACCACCTGAATCAATGCCGCTTCCTGCGCCGCTTTGGGCGAAAACAGTATGGTTTCGTGCTGTCAGTTCACGTACACTGGCCACAGCCATGCCTACGCGGTATTCATGGTTTTTTATTTCTTTAGGTACACCGATAATCATGCTATCCCTCGACTATCGATTGGTGGTTTATGTTGCAAGCTAGTTTGGCAACATTTGCGCCTTGCATATTCAGGTATTGACAGGATTTGTGACCATAATTATAAAATGACTGGTGATTCTTACCAAAAAATAGCCAAAGGATGGAATAAATGATGGAAGCTAAGAGTCGGCTAAAGGATTTGGACAGGATTGACCGCAACATTCTGAATGAGCTGCAAAAGGATGGCAGAATTTCGAACGTTGAGTTGTCCAAACGAGTTGGCCTGAGTCCTACACCGTGTCTGGAACGGGTTCGTCGCCTCGAGCGACAAGGGTATATCGAAGAGTATGCCGCCATTCTGAACCCTCATTATCTGGACGCGTCTCTGCTGGTATTCGTGGAAATTACCCTCAATCGCGGTGCCCCCGATGTGTTTGAGCAGTTCAACAAGGCTGTTCAGGTGCTCGAGGAGATCCAGGAGTGCCATCTGGTCTCCGGCGATTTCGACTATCTGCTCAAGACCCGAGTCAGCGACATGTCGGCCTATCGCCGTCTGCTGGGGGAAACCCTGCTGCGTCTGCCCGGTGTCAACGACACTCGCACCTATGTGGTGATGGAAGAGGTCAAACAGAGCAGTCGTCTGGTGATCAGCACCCGTTGAGTCGGGTTATGCTGTGGCTTGCCAGCCTTGCGACAAGTCACGACATTCAGAAACGAGCGGCCGGTCCGCTCGTTTCTTCTTATCGAGTCGGTTGTGAATATGGCCGCCACGCCAGGCACTGGCTGACAACCGGTGGGCTTTTCAGGGATACTAGGCCCCCTTATCCCCCTGCATTACATGTTTTCAGAAAGGAGCCGGAGTTTGGCCGATAAAAAGCTGTTTACTCCTTTATCAGGTACACAACGGATCTTCGAAGCCGTCTTGATCGCCATCACCCTGATGGCTGCCTATCTCTTGCTTGCCCTGTTGTCCTACCACCCCGCCGATCCCGGTTGGTCCCAGACCTCCTGGCAAGGGGAGGTGAAAAACCTCGCCGGCAGCGCGGGGGCCTGGCTCGCCGACATCACCATGTTTACCTTCGGGGCGTTTTCCTATCTGGTTCCTCCCTTAGTCGTGCTGCTGGGCTGGAGCCTGTTCTGGCGCCCAAGCCGCCTGCTCGATGTGGATTACCTCACCCTGTCGGTGCGCATCGTCGGCTTCGTGCTGACCGTGCTCGGCATGTCCGCCATCGCCAGCATGAACTTCAATGATCTGCAGAATTTTTCCGCCGGCGGCCTGGTGGGGGACGTGATCTCCTCCGCCGTGGTGCCGCTGTTTGGCGGGGTCGGTGCCAACCTGATGCTGCTCTGCTTTGTGGCCACCGGCATCACCCTGTTCACCGGCTGGTCCTGGCTGACCATCGTCGAGCGAATCGGGGCCGCCTGCACCGGTTCGGTCAGCGCCGTTTACCATTTTCCCACCACCCTCGGCCGCTGGTTGACCGGCGGCTGGCGCCAGCCTCGGGTTGAGGGACCGGATCCCTTGCTGGAAGGGGGCGTGGGTGCCATCGAGCTCGATGACGAGGAAGATGAACCGCACTCCAGCTGGACCCGTCGTCCCAAGGAAAAAGCCGCAACCAAGAGCCAGAAGGCCAAGTCCGATGAGTGGCTGCCCGAGCTTGATGAGGATACCTTCCAGTTCGACCCGCAGTTTGACGATGAAGATGACGAGCCGGCCCCGGTAGCCAAGGCCAAGCGAGCCGCCACCAACGGTGCCCGTCGTCAGCCAGCCCTGGTCACGGCCGATGACGAGGACGATGATCTGGATCTGCCCTGGGCGGAAGGGGATGAAGAGGCGCCTGCGCCGGCTGCTCCCACGCCCGGCAAGCCCAAGCGCCGCCTGCAACCTGGGCTGCCCCCCTTGCCCAGCATCGAGCTGCTGGATCGTCCGCCCGCCAAGACCCAGATGATGAGCAAGGACGAGCTGGAGCGCATGGGCCGGCTGGTGGAGGCGAAACTGGCCGACTACAACGTGCAGGCCAAGGTGGTGGGTGTCTATCCGGGCCCCGTCATCACCCGTTTCGAACTGGATCTGGCGCCTGGCATGAAGGCGAGCAAGATCACCAACCTCTCCCGCGATCTGGCCCGCTCTCTGTCGGCCAGCAGCGTGCGGGTGGTGGAAGTGATCCCGGGCAAGACGTTCGTCGGGATCGAGCTGCCCAACCGGGTGCGTCAGACCGTCTACCTGCGCGAGACCCTCGACTGTGACGCCTTCCGCGACAGCCGCAACCCGCTCACCATGGGGTTGGGTCAGGACATCGCCGGCGAACCCGTGGTGGTGAACCTCGCCAAGATGCCCCATCTGCTGGTGGCCGGTACCACCGGCTCCGGTAAGTCGGTGGGGGTGAACACCATGATCATCTCCATGCTCTACAAGTCGACGCCGGACGATCTGCGCTTCATCATGATCGACCCCAAGATGCTGGAGCTGTCGGTCTACGAGGGGATCCCCCATCTGCTGACCGAGGTGGTGACCGACATGAAGGACGCCGCCAACGCCCTGCGCTGGTGCGTGGGCGAGATGGAGCGTCGCTACAAGCTGATGTCGGCGGTCGGGGTGCGCAACCTCAAGGGCTACAACGACAAGGTGCTGGCGGCCATCGAGGAAGGGGAACCCCTGCTGGATCCGCTGTGGCGTCCGGGCGACTCCATGGACCAGATGCCGCCTGAGCTGGAAAAACTGCCCCACATCGTCGTGGTGGTGGACGAGTTTGCCGACATGATGATGATCGTCGGCAAGAAGGTGGAGGAGCTGATCGCCCGTATCGCCCAGAAGGCGCGGGCGGCCGGTATCCACCTGATCCTCGCGACCCAGCGTCCGTCGGTGGATGTCATTACCGGTCTTATCAAGGCCAACATCCCGACCCGTATCTCGTTCCAGGTGTCGAGCAAGATCGACTCCCGTACCATCATCGATCAGGGCGGCGCCGAATCCCTGCTCGGCATGGGCGACATGCTCTACATGCCGGCCGGTACCTCCAACCCGACCCGGGTGCACGGCGCCTTTGTCGACGACCACGAGGTGCACAAGGTGGTGGCGGACTGGAAACTGCGCGGCGAGCCGAACTACATCGAGGAGATCCTCTCCGGTGAATCCGGCGGCGAGGGCGGCAGCGGCGAATATGGCGGTGGTGACGACGAAGAACTCGACCCCCTGTTCGACGAGGCGGTGGCCTTCGTGGTGGAGTCGCGCCGCGGCTCTACCTCCAGCGTGCAACGCAAGTTCAAGATTGGTTACAACCGGGCGGCCCGTCTCATCGAGCAGATGGAAAACCAGGGCATCGTCAGCGCCCCGGGCGGCAATGGTCAGCGCGACGTGCTGGCCCCGCCACCGGTACGGGACTAAGCCTTACCCCTCTATCATCCTGGCCATGCCCCCTGCGGGCGTGGCCTTTTATCGAGATAGCCGTTATGAAAAGCATGATGAAAAAACAACTGTTGATGGGCACTGTGCTGCTGGTTGCCAGCAGCCAGGTATGGGCTGACGCGGCCAGCGATCTCAAGCAGAAGCTGGCGGGGGTGAGCCTCTTCTCCGCCAAGTTTGCCCAGACCGTCTATGACAGCAAGGGCAAGGAGCTGCAGCGCGCCGGCGGCGATCTGCTGGTGCAGCGCCCCAATCGCTTCAACTGGCACACCACCTCGCCGGACGAGAGCCTGATCGTGGCCGATGGCAAGGATGTCTGGGTCTATGATCCCTTCGTCGAGCAGGTCACCGCCCTCAAGATGAAGGATGCGGTGCTCAACACCCCCTTTGTACTGATCGCCGGCAACGACAACAGCCTCTGGAAGAACTATGACGTGACCCAGGAAGGGGATGTCTATACCGTCACCAGTCGCAACCAGGACGAGCTGATCGCCTCCTTCCGCATCACCTTCGACAGGCAGAACAACATCAGCCGCTTCGACGTGAAAGAGGCCCAGGGCCAGTGGAGCGAGTTCACCCTGAGCAACTTCAACCGCAAGCCGGTGCTCAAGGGCAACGAATTTGTCTTCAAGATCCCGAAGGGGGTCGCGCTGGACGATCAGCGCTGATGAGCAGGCGGTCGCTGGATTTCGCGTCGGCCCATCTGCCAATGGATGGGCGTGACGCTGGGGGTCAATACCGATGAGTAACCTCTTGTTGGATGTCTCGTCGGGCCGTTTTTCCATGGCGGTATGCGTGGGTCAATACAGATGAGCAACTTGTCGCTGGATTTCTCGTCGGACTTTCGTCCGTTGGCGGCCCGGATGCGGCCGCAAACCCTCGAGCAGTACATCGGTCAACAACATATCCTGGGGCCTGACAAGCCCCTGCGCAAAGCGATCCTGGCCGGCCACTGCCACTCCATGATCCTGTGGGGGCCTCCCGGCACCGGCAAGACCACGCTGGCCGAGCTGATGGCCCACTACTGCCAGGCCGAGGTCGAGCGGCTCTCGGCGGTCACCTCCGGTATCAAGGAGATCCGCGCCGCCATCGACAAGGCCAAGGAGAACAGCTGGCGCGGGGTGCGCACCATCCTGTTCGTGGACGAGGTGCACCGTTTCAACAAGAGCCAGCAGGACGTGTTCCTGCCTCACATCGAAGATGGCACCATCACCTTCATCGGTGCCACCACCGAAAACCCCTCGTTCGAACTGAACAACGCGCTGCTCTCCCGGGCCCGGGTCTATCTGCTCAAACGGCTGGAGGAGGAGGACATCCTCACCCTGATCGATCAGGCGATGCAGGACGCTCGCGGGCTCAATGATCCGGCGCTGACCTTCGCCCCCGGGGTGAAGGAGGCGCTGGCCAAAGCGGTGGATGGGGACGGGCGCAAGTCCCTCAACTACCTGGAGCTGCTGGCCGACATGGCCGAGCCTGACGGCAGCGGCCACAAGCTTATCGACAGCACCCTGCTGGCCGCCGTGGTGGGGGAGCACGTGGCGCGCTTCGACAAGGGGGGCGATCACTTCTACGACCTCATCTCGGCGGTGCACAAGTCCATTCGCGGCTCGGCGCCGGATGCGGCGCTCTACTGGTATGCCCGCATGGTGAGCGCCGGTTGCGATCCGCTCTATATTGCGCGCCGGTTGCTGGCGATTGCCTCCGAGGACGTGGGCAATGCCGACCCGCGAGCCATGCAGGTGGCGCTCTCGGCCTGGGACTGCTTCCACCGCATCGGACCGGCGGAAGGGGAGCGGGCCATTGCCCAGGCGATCGTCTATCTCGCCTGCGCGCCCAAGAGCAATGCGGTTTACACCGCCTGGAAGGCGGCGCTTCACGATGCCAAGAACCTGCCGGACTTCGAGGTGCCGCCGCACCTGCGCAATGCACCGACCAAGCTGATGAGCGAGCTGGGCTATGGCGCCGAGTACCGTTACGCCCACGACGAGCCCGGTGCCTATGCCGCCGGCGAGCAGTACTTCCCGCCCGAGCTGGCCGGCAAGCAGTACTATCAGCCCACCGAGCGTGGGCTGGAGAAGCAGATAGCCCAGAAGCTCGACTATCTGCATGAGCTGGATCGGCAGAGCCCGCGGCAACGGGACAAATAGTGATGCAATGGCGGCTGGTAGCGAGCCTCTCCCGGGTCTGTCTTGCCGGGTTGCGCGTTAATTGGTCAGCCGATTTGATCCAGGTCGTCATCCCCCGGAAAACAGGGCAAAACGGGCGCAATAGTCCCTGTTCGGGCGGGGGGGCGGTCTGATACACTGGCCCTCTGACCCCGCTTGTCTTGGCCTGGTGCCATCTTCTTGATTTCGAAGGCCTGCTCACCATAGGCCCGATTCTGAAAGACGACAGGGGTGCGCCAACCGATGTTAACTTCCGGATCTGTTTTCCAGCCCGTCATGATGACTCAGGCCCAGATCCCATTTTAAAAAAGTAGGTAAACCATGCTGGATCCCAAATATCTGCGCAGCGATATCGCCGAAGCTGCCGCTCGTCTGGCGACACGTGGCTACGTTCTAGACGTAGCGGCTGTCAATGCTCTGGAAGAGAAACGCAAGGATCTGCAGTCCCGTACCCAGGAGCTGCAGGCCGAGCGCAACGCCCGCTCCAAATCCATCGGTGAGGCTGCCCGTCGTGGCGAAGATGTTGCCCCGCTCAAGGCCGAGGTCACCAAGATCAACGAAGAGCTCGAGACCAGCAAGGTCGAGCTGGATGCCCTGTTGGCCGAGCTGAAGGTCATCGCAGACGCCATCCCCAACCTGCCGAGCGACACCACCCCGGTCGGTCGTGACGAGAACGACAACGTGGAAGTGCGCCGTTGGGGCACCCCGCGCGAGTTCAGCTTCCCGGTACGCGATCACATCGATCTGGGTGAAGCGGCCAAGGGCGTTGACTTCAAGAACGGCGTCAAGCTCTCCGGCTCCCGCTTCGTGGTGATGAAGGGCCAGATTGCCCGTCTGCACCGTGCCCTGGCCCAGTTCATGCTGGACCTGCACACCCTGCAGCACGGTTACACCGAGTGCTACGTGCCCTATCTGGTCAACCCGGACAGCCTGTACGGTACCGGCCAGCTGCCGAAGTTCTCCCAGGACCTGTTCAATACCGGCATCGACGGCGAAGGGGAAGAAGAGGGCAAGGTACGCAAGTTCTCCCTGATCCCGACCTCCGAAGTGCCGCTCACCAACATGGCCCGCGACGAGATCTTCGACGAGCAGGAACTGCCCATCAAGATGACCGCCCACAGTCCCTGCTTCCGTTCCGAAGCGGGCTCCTACGGCCGTGATACCCGTGGCCTCATCCGCATGCACCAGTTCGACAAGGTCGAGATGGTCCAGCTGGTGCACCCTGAGAAATCCTGGGAAGCGCTGGAAGAGATGGCGGGTCACGCCGAGAAGGTGCTGCAGCTGCTGGAGCTGCCGTATCGTGTGATGGCGCTCTCCACTGGTGACATGGGCTTCTGCGCCGCCAAGACCTACGATCTGGAAGTGTGGCTGCCGGCCCAGAACACCTACCGCGAGATCTCCTCCGTCTCCAACTGCACCGACTTCCAGGCGCGCCGCATGCAGGCTCGCGTGCGCATCGATGGCAAGCCGCAGCTGCTGCACACCCTGAATGGCTCCGGCCTGGCTGTGGGTCGCACCTTGGTGGCGGTGATCGAGAACTACCAGCAGGAAGACGGCCGCATCGCCATCCCGGCGGCGCTGCAATCCTACATGGGCGGCCTGACCCACATCGGGTAAGCGCTCATTGCAGACGACAACGCCATGGCATGCCATGGCGTTGTGCATTATGGCGTCGGTCAACCGTTTCAATGGGCAGTGAATGCGCTGGTTCGCCGCCTGTTTGAACCGTTAACACATTTTTATCAAGCATTGCGCAATCGTTTTTGTTAGACTGCGCCGCAATTTCGCAGGACATCTTTTTCTATGGTCTGGATTGATTACGCCATCATCGGCATCGTCGGTTTTTCTGCTCTCATCAGCCTGGTGCGCGGCTTCGTCAAGGAGGCCATGTCCCTTGTCACCTGGTTCGTCGCCTTCTTCATCGCCAGCCATTTCTATTCGGATCTCGCCATCTACTTCACCTCGTTCAGCGACCCACTGGTGCGCAACGGCCTGGCCATCGCCGCCCTGTTCGTGGCGACCCTGATCCTCGGCAGCGTGGTGAACTACGTGGTGGGGCTGTTGGTAGACAAGACGGGGCTGTCCGGCACCGATCGGGTGCTTGGCATCTGTTTTGGCGCTATTCGCGGGGTACTGATCGTCAGTGCCCTGCTTTTTTTCATGGATACCTTCACCAACCTCTCCCAGAGCGACTGGTGGACGGCGTCCAAGCTGGTGCCCGAGTTCAAGCCGGTCATCCAGTGGTTTTTCGGGTTCATGCTGAACTCATCGAGTTTTCTTAAACAGGTATAGTGACTTCGAGGTAGCAAAGACATGTGTGGTATTGTCGGTATAGTTGGCACCACCCCCGTCAATCAGGCCCTCTACGACGCCTTGACGGTGTTGCAGCACAGGGGACAGGATGCCGCCGGGATCGTGACCATTGACAGTGGAAACTTCCGGCAACGCAAGGCCAACGGCCTGGTGAAGGACGTGTTTGAAGTGCGTCACATGCAGCGCTTGAAAGGGCATATCGGCATAGGACATGTCAGATATCCCACCGCAGGCAGCTCCAGTGCCGCTGAAGCCCAACCTTTTTACGTGAACTCCCCCTACGGCATGGTGCTGGCCCACAACGGCAACCTCACCAACGCCAAGGAGCTCAAGGAGCAGCAGTTCAAGGTGGCCCGTCGCCACATCAACACCACCTCGGACTCCGAGGTGCTGCTGAACGTGCTGGCGCACGAGCTGGATCTCTGCGACAAGATGGCGTTGCGCCCGGAAGACATCTTCTCGGCGGTGCGCAAGGTGCACCAGCAGATCCGCGGTGCCTATGCCGTGGTCTCCCTGGTGATCGGCCACGGCCTCATCGGTTTTCGCGACCCCAACGGCATTCGCCCGCTGATCCTGGGCCGCCGGGTCGACGAGCAGGGGCAGGTGGAGTACATGCTCGCCTCCGAGAGCGTGGCGCTTGACGCCATCGGTTTCGAAACGGTGCGCGACGTCGCGCCGGGGGAGGCCATCTACATCACCGAGCAGGGCCAGCTCTTCTCCGAGCAGTGTGCGGAGAACCCGCAGATGAGCTCCTGCATCTTCGAATACGTCTACTTCGCCCGCCCTGATTCGTGCATCGACAAGGTGTCGGTCTATGCCGCCCGCCTCAACATGGGTCGCAAGCTGGGCCAGAAGATTGCCCGCGAGTGGGAAGATCTCGACGTGGACGTGGTCATCCCCATCCCCGAGACCTCCTGCGACGTGGCGCTGGAGATCGCCCACACCCTGGACTTGCCCTATCGTCAGGGCTTCGTGAAGAACCGCTACATAGGCCGTACCTTCATCATGCCGGGCCAGACCCAGCGCAAGAAGTCGGTGCGCCGCAAGCTCAATGCCATCAGCTCCGAGTTCAAAGGCAAGAAGGTGTTGCTGGTGGACGATTCCATCGTGCGCGGGACCACTTCCGAGCAGATCATCCAGATGGCCCGTGAAGCGGGGGCAGCCAAGGTCTACTTCGCCTCGGCGGCGCCGGAAATTCGCTTCCCCAACGTCTACGGCATCGACATGCCCACCGCCAACGAGCTGATCGCCCACGGCCGGGAAGTTGAAGAGGTGTGCAAGCTGATTGGCGCCGACGGCCTCATCTTCCAGGATCTGGAAGATCTGGAAGCGGCGGTGCGGGAGATCAACCCCGAGCTGCGCCACTTCGAGACCTCGGTGTTCAACGGTCACTACGTCACCTCCGACGTGGATCAATCCTACCTCGACCACCTCAACGCCATGCGCAGCGATGACAACAAGGCGGTGCGCGAGTGGCAGGAAGGCACCAGCAACCTGGAAATTTTTAACGAAGGCAGTTAAACGTTTTCCACGCTGGGGTGTTGCAACGAGATGGGGGCCCAGGCCCCCATTGTTGTTTCCGCTCGCCGAAAAGGATGTGGTATCTGCTTGAAAAAGCAGCGTTTGTATCCGCAGCTATGGGCAGTGGCGGCGGGATCCGCTAGCATGGGTCGCCGCCGTATCAACCCGAACAGACGAGAATTCAGATGGATGACCTGCTAGCCCCCGTGCGCCAGTTTTTGCACTGCGAGACCCCGGATGCGTGGATCGAGATGGCGCGGGATCCCGCCTGGCTGCCGACCCTGCTCATCGATCACGCCAACTGCGAGAACAAGGCCGCGCTCACCGCCCACAGCCTGGTGCGCCGCTACTGCCTGCCCAAGGGCAAGCGTCATCTGTTGCCCAAGCTGGAGTTCTATCGGGAGCTGGATGCCATCCCGGAGAAAGCCGAGATCCTGGGCAAGCGCAGCATGGGGGAGTCCGAACGCTCGGTCTTTGCCGAGCTGGAGCGCAATCCGTTGCTGTTTCCCATGGTGCGGCTCATTCAGGAGGAGCTGCACCACTTCGAGCAGGTGCTGGAGATCATGCAGGCCCGCGACATTCCCTATGGCCCGGTGACCGCCTCCCGCTATGCCCGCAACCTGATGCAGCATGTGCGTACCCACGAGCCCGCCACCATCGTCGACAAACTGATCATCGGCGCCTATATCGAGGCGCGCTCCTGCGAGCGGTTTGCCAAGCTGGCGCCCCATCTGGACGAGGAGCTGGGCCGTTTCTACGTCTCCTTGCTGCGCTCCGAGGCGCGCCACTATCAGGACTATCTGGCGCTGGCCGAGCAATATGCGGGGGAGGACATCAGTGAACGGGTGGCCTTCTTCGGTCAGGTGGAGGCGGAGCTGATCCGCTCGCCGGATCCGCAGTTCCGGTTCCATAGCGGTCTTCCTGTCAGATCTGACAGTTGTTGACGGGCAGGGCGCTGCCTACCATTGCAGCGTTCCTACTACGAGCGACGCATTCATTTTTGAGCGCAATTCCCGGCCCCTGAGCCGGGATTTTTTTGTCTCTTTTTCAGGCGCGACAACGGCGGGCAAGGGCCGGCGGCGAGCCGCCGGGCGCGGATCAGCGGCGGTATTCGTTGTTGTAGTTCTGGATGAGGCGCCGGGTCACCTCGTGCTGGGGATCGGCGAACACCTTGAGGGTCTTGCCGCGCTCCACCACCCGCCCTTCGTGCATCACCAGCACCTCGTCGCTGATGTGGCTCACCACCCCCAGATCGTTGGCCACCAGCACATAGCTCAGCCCCATGGTCTCCTGCATCTCCAGCAGCAGGTTGATGATCTGGGAGCGCACCGAGATATCCAGGGTGGAGAGCGCCTCGTCGGCCACCACGATCTTGGGGTTGAGGATCAGTGCCCGTGCCAGCGCCACCCGCTGCTGCTGACCGGCGGAGAGCATCTGCGGATAGAAGAGGGCGTGGTCAGCCAGCATGCCCACCATGCGCAGGGTCTGCACCACCTTGTCGCGCCGCTCCTCCTCGGTCATCTCGGTGTTGAGGCGCAGCGGCGTCTCCAGGATCTGGCCGACCCGGATCTTGCGATTGAGGGAGGAGTTGGGGTCCTGGAAGATCATCCGCAGCAGCTTGCAGCGGGTCTGATAGTCGCCGTGGATCATCGGCTGCCCCTCGATGGCGATCTCGCCACCGCTCGGCTCTATCATGCCCGCCAGAATGCGGGCCAGGGTGCTCTTGCCGGAGCCGGCCTCGCCGACGATGGCCAGGGTCTGGCCCACCTCGAGATCAAAGGAGAGCGGCTTGATGGCTTCCACCGCCCGGCGTCGAAACAGGCCGGTGCGGTTCTGATAGGTCTTGCACAGGCCCCTGACCTGCAACAGGGAGGGTTCGATCACTGTCCTGGCTCCTTGGTGAGAGGGCATGCTGCCACGCTCTGATACGGGATTGAATTCACTTTTTGGGCTCTTCCATGTTCAACGGGAAGTGGCAGCTGAACTGGTGCCCCTTGATCTTGCTCATCAGCGGGGTCTGCACGCACTGCTTCTGGGCGTAGGGGCAGCGGGGGCCGAGCCGGCAACCGATGGGCAGGTGCTGCAGCGGCGGGATCACGCCGGGCAGGGTCTCCAGGCGCGACTTGTGGCGCACCAGCTTGTCAAAGTCGGGGATCGACTTGAGCAGCGCATCGGTATAGGGGTGGTGCGGCGTCTCCAGGATCTGCTCCCGGGTGCCCACCTCCACCATCTGGCCGCAATACATCACGTTGATGGTGTCGGTCAGGTTGGCGATGGCGGCAATGTCGTTGCTGATGATGAGGATGGTGGTGTTGCCCAGCTTGTTCATCTTGTCCAGCAGCCGCAGGATCTGGGAATGGGTGGTGGATTCCATGGCACTGGTGGGCTCGTCCGCCACCAGCATGCGCGGCTGGTTGGCAATGGCCATGGCGATCATCACCTTCTGGCACATGCCGTCCGACAGCTCGTGAGGGTAGGCCCGCATCACCTTGCGGTGATCCTTGACGCCGACCCGGTGCAGCAAGGCGATGGCCTTCTTCTTGCGCCACTGGAAGCGCTGCCAGAACTGCCCCTCGAAGGAGTCGGTCGGGATCGCCTCTTCCAGCTGGGTGCCGATCTCCTCGGAGGGGTCGAGACAGCTGATGGGGTCCTGGAAGATCATGGCGATCTCGCGGCCCATGATGCGGCGCCGCTCGCGAGGCGCCATGGTCAGCAAGTCCATGTCGTTGAAGCGCATCCGGTCGGCGCGCACCGTCCAGTTGTCCTTCTGGATGCCGACGATCACCTTGGCCACCAGGCTCTTGCCGGAGCCTGATTCGCCCACCAGGCCGCGGATCTCCCCCTCGGCCAGGGTCAGGCTCACCTTGTCCACCGCCTTGACCTTGCCCTGCGGGGTGTCGATCTCGATGGTGAGGTTGCGTATGTCGAGCAGAGGCATCAGTCATTCCCCTCTTTGAGTGCTTCGCGAATGCCTTCGCCAACCAGGTTGGTGACCAGCACGCTGAACAGGATGGCCATGCCCGGCAGGGTCACGGTCCAGGGGGCGAGATAGATGAGATCGCTGGAGTCGGCCAGCATGGCGCCCCATTCCGGTTGCGGTGACTGGGCGCCGAGGCCGAGAAAGCCCACTGCCGAGATGTCGAGGATGGCTGCCGACAGGGTGCGGGTGGTCTGGGCCACCAGGGTCTCGACGATGTTCGGCAAAATGGCCAGCCGCATGATGCGCAAGGGGGGCGAGCCGTCGAGCCGGCTGGCGATGATGTACTCCTTCTGCATCTCGGTGTGGACCGCGTTGTAGGTGGCCCGGATGAAGGGAGGGATCAGCGCCAGGGTGATGGCGATCAGGGTATTGAACAGACCCGGCCCCAGGATGGCCACCATGATGATGGCCAGCAGCAGGGAGGGGATGGAGAGCAGGGTATCGAGCAGGTGGTGCAGCACGCTCGACTTGAGCCCCTTGCTCATGCCGCCGAGGATGCCGATGGCGGTACCCGCCACCATGGCGATCACCACCACCAGCAGGGCGTTGCCAAAGGTAAACCTGGCGCCCACCACCAGCCGGGAGAGGATGTCGCGCCCCAGATCGTCGGTACCGAGGAAATAATCGATGTTGCCGCTGTTGGCCCAGGAGGGGGCCAGCAGCAAGCGGGCGCTGTGCTGCTCGTCGATGCCGTAGGGCACCACCAGCGGGCCGAACAGGGTGATGAGCAGCAGGATCACGAAGCACCAGAGCCCTGCCATCGCCAGCGGATTGCGGCGATAGGAGGCCCAGGTCTGCTCCAGCGGCGAGAGGATCTTGAGCTCGGGGTAGAGGCTAGTCTTGTCTTGCATAGGATTCCTGGCTCCGGGTCATGCCATGAGCACGTTCAGTCTTGTTTTGCATAGAGTTCTTTGCGCCGCGCCGGGTAGATGATGGTGGTGAGCAGCTCGGTGCTGACGCTGATGAAGATGACGAAGCTGGCCACCACCAGGGTGGCGCCGCGGATGGCGGCGTAGTCCTGCAGGGCGATGCTGTTGATGAGCCAGCGGCCGATGCCGTGCCACTCGAACACCACCTCGGTGATCATGGCGGAGGTGAGCACGCTGCCCAGCTGCAGGCCCAGCAGCGGCAGCACCGGCGGCAGGGCGTTCTTGAGGCCGTGACGCCAGACGATCTGGCGACGGGAGAGGCCGCGGCTGGCCGCCGCCTTGATGTAGTTCTGCTTCATCACGTCGATGAGGGAGCTGCGTACGTGGCGGATCACCTCGGTGGTGGGCACCACCGCCAGTACCAGCGAGGGCAGGATCAGGTGGCGCAGGGCATCGTGCAGGGCGGCCTGGCGCCAGGGTTCGTGGCTCATCAGCACGTCGATGAGGGCGATGCCGGTGATGGAGGGCACGTCATAGAGCAGGCTGATCTGGCCGGAGGCGGGCAGCCAACCCAGATCCAGCGAGAAGAACATCACCACCAGCAGCGCCAGCCAGAACACCGGCACCGCGTAGCCGATGAGGCCGGCGGTCATGATGGTGAGATCGAGCGGCTTGCCCTGGGAGAGGGCCGCCAGGGTGCCGAGCGGAATGCCCACCAGCAGCGAGATGGCGAAGGCTGCCACGCAGAGGATCAGGGTGGCGGGGAAGTAGTGACGGATCTCGTCCAGCACCGGCAGGCCGGAGACGCTGGAGAGCCCCAGATCCCCGTCCAGAATGCGGCGCAGGAAGTCGGGGTAGCCGCTCCAGAAGCTGGCCTGCTGGCCGATGAGGCGCACGTCCAGCAGGTAGGCGACGAAGGTCAGCGCCAGCAGGGTGATGAGCAGCAGATTGATGCGACGCAGGATATAGAGAAACATGCTTACTCCCGATAGGCCTGGTTGAAGACGGTGCCGCCAAAGGGCATCAGGGAGAGCCCCTCGATGTCGCTGCGGCTGACCTGGGTGCGCAGGGCATGGGCCAGCGGAATGAGCGGCATCTGCTCGTTGAGCAGGGTCTGGGCGTAGTAGTAGTTGCGCAGCCTGAATGCCAGCTGGGGCGTGGTCACCGCATCGTCCAGCAGTTGATCAAACGCCGGGCTGCACCAGCGGCTGTAGTTGTTGCCGCGCTCGACGGCGGCGCAGCTCAGCAGCTGGCGAAAGAAGTTGTCCGGGTCGGCGTTGTCGGCAATCCAGCCGCTGAGCAGGCTGTCGTACTGGCCCTGGGCGAGACGGGCCTCGATGACCGGCCACTCCTGCTGCACGATTTTGAGCTTGATGCCGACCTTGGCCAGATCGCTTCGCATCAGCTGGGCTGTTTTGAGGGCATCCGGGTTGTAGGCACGCGAGCCCGGCTGCACCAGCACCTGCATCTCGAACCCTTGCTCCAGTCCTGCCTCCTTGAGCAGCTGGCGCGCCCGCTTGAGGTCCGGCTGGCGCATCGGCAGGGAGGGGTTGTAACCCCAGGAGAGCGGCGGCAGCAGGCTGTTGGCGGGCTGGCCCGTCTCGAAATAGACCGCCTGCAGCAAGTTGTCGATGTTGATGGCGCTGGCGATGGCCTGGCGCACCTGCACCTTGTTGAACGGCGCCTTGCGGGTATTGAGGGCGAGGAAGGCTACGTTCATGCCGGACTGCACCGCCAGGCTGAGGTCGGGATCCTGGTCGATCACCGACAGCTGGCTGGCGGAGGGGGTACTCATCACGTCGCACTCGCCGGTCAGCAGCTTGGCCAGCCGCTTGGACGATTTGGGGGTGATGTCGTAGATGAGCTGCTCAATCTTGGCCTCGCCGCCCCAGTAACCGGGGTGGCGCAGGTAGCGCACGTATTCGTTGTGGCGATATTCCTTGAAGCTGAACGGCCCGGTGCCCACCGGGCGGCTGTCGATGAGCCCCGGGGTGCCGGCCTTTTGCAGCTGCCCGGCATACTCGGCGGAGAGCACGATGGCGTAGTCGCTGGCCAGGGTGGCGAGGAAGGAGGCATCCGGCCGGTTCAGCTCGAATACCACCTGATCCGTGCCCTTCTTGTAGACCCGCTTGATCAGCTGATCCAGCCCCAGGCTGTAGAAGTAGGGGTATTCACCGCCGGAGACGTCGTGATAGGGGTGCTGCTTGTCGAGCAGCCGCCGCCAGGTGAACACCACGTCATCGGCGTTGAGGGGGCGCGAGGGGTTGAACCAGGGCGTGTGGTGAAAGGTGACTCCCTTGCGCAGGGTCAGGGTATAGAAGAGGCCGTCTTCGCTGGTGCTCCAGCGGGTGGCGAGCCCTCCCTCCAGCGCCAGGGTGTTGGGGTTCACCTCCAGCAGTCGGTCGTAGAGCGGGCGCGAGCTGGCATCCAGGGTCACCCCGGAATTGGAGACCTGGGGATTGAAGGTCTGGGGCGAGCCTTCGGCACAATAGATGAGTCCCGTCCTGGACGCGTCGTCTTGTTTCTGACAACCGGTGAGCAGCACCAGCACTCCAAGCAGCAAGGGTTTGAGCATTCTCATTGTCGAACCATGTTTTTATACGAAGTTGCCGGCGACGGGGCCGGCAAGGGGTGGGTGCCGCTCTGGGGCAGGCTGCCCGGGTGATTAATCCGCATCGTTGTCACTGTCCAGCAGCTGGTATTTGCGCAGCATGCCGCGGAACTGGTGATAGCTCAGGGCCAGCAGTTGGGCGGCTTTGCGCTGATTATACTGGGATTGCTGCAGTGCTTGCTTGAGTAAATTAATCTCGTAGCCCGCCACCGCCTGTTTGAGATCCAGCGGCAGGGCGGGGGAGTCCGGTGTCACCGCCGGCGTCTGCTCCAGCTGGACGGTGGTCGCGACCGCCGCCTGGGCCCGGGGACGCCAGGGGGAATCGAACGGGTTGAGCACCAGCTCGGCCAGCGGCAACTGGGGGTTGCCCTGGCGGTAGATGCTGCGCTCCACCACGTTTTTCAGCTCCCGCACGTTGCCGGGCCAGGGGTAATCCAGCAGCAACTGGGTCGCCTTGCGCGAGAAACCGGCAAACAGCGGATAGCCGAGCTCCCGGGTCATGCCGTGGGCGAAGTGCTCCGCCAGCATCAGAATATCTTCGCGCCGCTCCCGCAGCGGGGGCAGGGTGATGACGTCGAAGGCGAGCCGGTCCAGCAGGTCGTGGCGAAACTGCCCCTTGTCGGCCAGCGCCGGCAGATCCTCGTTGGTGGCGCACACCAGTCGCACATCCACCTTGAGGGCCTTGGCGCCGCCCACCCGCTCGAATTCGCCGTACTCGATCACCCGCAGCAGTTTTTCCTGCACCCGCGCGCTGGTGGTGGCCAGTTCGTCGAGAAACAGGGTGCCGCCGTCGGCCCGCTCGAAGCGGCCCTGGTGGCGTTTGGCGGCGCCGGTGAAGGAGCCCGCCTCGTGGCCGAACAGCTCGGTCTCCAGCAGACTCTCGCTCAAGGTGGCGCAGTTGACGGTGACAAAGCTTTGATCCCAGCGCGCCGAGAGATAATGTAGGCGGTGGGCGATGAGCTCCTTGCCGGTCCCCCGTTCGCCGATGATCAGCACTGGCTTGCGCAGCGGCGCCAGGCGGGAGGCCTGCTCAATGATCTCGAGAAATGCGTTGGATTCTCCCAACAGGCTTTCCGTGGCCGTGGTCATAGTCATCCCCGTGAATCGTTGAAAGCTGGTCAATCTTACCAAAAGTTGGTGATTCTAATCATTACTTGTGTGGTGCATCTTGAAACTCGACTTATCTGCCCATATAAATCAACAAGTTAAATTCTGTTCCAGATTGGCACACAAGTTGCCATTGTCAATGGAGAAACAACGTATGCCAACCACAGGAGTACAATCATGAGTATTTTTTCCCGCCTGGCCGACATCATCAATTCCAACCTGACGGCCCTGCTCGACAAGGCAGAAGATCCCCAGAAAATGGTGCGCCTGATCATCCAGGAGATGGAAGACGAGCTGGTGAAGGAGCGCTCCAATCTGGCCCGCTTCCTCGCCAACCAGAAAGAGATCGGCCGCCAGGTCAGCCGCCATCAGGAGCGGGTTGCCGAGTGGCAGGGCAAGGCCGAGCTGGCCCTGAGCAAGGGACGGGAAGACTTGGCCCGCGCGGCGCTTATCGAGAAGAAGAAGCAGGCCGAGCTGGCCGACGGCCTCGAGCGCGAGCAGCAGGCGGTGGACAGCGGCATCGCCAAGCTGGGGGAAGAGATCCGTCAGCTGGAAGCCAAGCTGGAAGACGCCCGTGCCCGCCAGAAGGCGATGGCCATTCGCAGCGAAGCGGCCAGCAGCCGTCTCAACGTGCAGAGCCAGGTCGCCCGTGGCGACAGCCAGGCGGTGGTGAGCAAGTTCGAGCGCATGGAGCGCCGCATTGACGAGATGGAGGCCCGCGCCGATCTGGGACAGTCCGACAAGGCGCTGGCCCAGCAGTTTGCCGAACTGGAAGCCGACGATCAGATAAGCAAAGAGCTCGAGGCCATGCGCCAGAAGCTGGGCCAAGGCGATACCACGCCAAAACAGGGAGAGTAACAGATGGAAGATCTGCTGGGTGTATTGATGGTTCCCATGGTGGTCTTCATGGTGGTGGTGGCCCCCATCTGGCTGGTGCTGCACTACCGCGCCAAGGGACGCATTGGCGCCGGTCTTGCCGATGGCGAGCGTGAACAGCTGCAGGGGCTGCTGGTGCGTGCCGAGAAGATGCAGGAGCGGGTGGGCGCGCTTGAATCGATTCTGGATGCCGAGGTTCCTGGTTGGAGAAACAAGGTATGACGGTTTTCAATGAGAGATGTCATGACCGTTGTGGAAAGCCGGAGCTGGTCGGCACCGTATTGGAGTCGATTCTGGATGCGGAAGTGCCGGGCTGGAGGAACAAGGTATGAGCAGCATCAGTCGTGAAGGGCGCAACCTCTATCGTGACCCCCAGCGCGGCAAGATAGCCGGGGTCTGTGCCGGTCTGGCAGAGTACTTCGGGGTGGAGACCTGGATCGTGCGGCTGCTTGCCATCAGCGGCCTCATCTTCGCCGGTTTCATCACCTTCACCGCCTACGTGGCCGCCTGGTTTCTGCTCGACAAGAAGCCAGTCACCCTCTACGCCCAGGAGGATGCCGACTTTGCCGAGGTGCGGATGAAGGCGCGCAGCTGGCAGGCGGGCGTCACGCCTCATCAGGCCCTTGCCCGCATCGGCCAGGAGCTGGATGGGCTGGAGCCCAGATTGCAGCGCATCGAAAAGCTGGTGACCTCCAAGGAGTTCACCCTGCAGCGGGAGTTTCGCAACTTGTAACCCTGAGCGGCGCGATGGCCCCGCCGGCGCGGGCCGGCCTTTGATGGCGGGCACCGCGCCAGAGGGCCATGGCGTGGGGGCGGCAGCGGCCATCCCCTTCGCTCTGGATGAACGGGAGAACAGGACAAGCCTTGATACTCAATAAACTGGAACAGCAGTTCAATCGCCTGCAGCACAAGGCGAACGACGTGGTCAACCGGGTACGGGATCGCCACATCCGGCTGGCAGTTACCGGCCTCTCTCGCAGCGGCAAGACGGCCTTCATCACGGCGCTGGTCAACCAGCTGGAACACGCGGCCATCGACGGCCGCCTGCCCCTGTGGGATGCCCTGCGCCAGGGGCGCATCCTCGGTGCCCGCCGGGTGCCCCAGCAAAATGCCCACATTCCCACCTTTGCCTACGAACGCGGCCTCGATGCCCTGTTTGGCGATCCGCCGGCCTGGCCCGAGCCGACCCGCGGGGTGGCCGAGGTGCGCCTCGAAATTCGTTATCGCACCCGTCACCCACTGCGCAAGCATCTGGGCGAGATCTCTACCCTCTACGTGGATCTGGTGGACTACCCCGGGGAGTGGCTGCTCGACTTGCCGCTGCTGGAGATGAGCTACGAGCAGTGGAGCGAGCAGGTGCGCGAGCAGCTGCGCCGCCCCGAGCTGCAGGCCCTTACCGCCGGCTGGCTGGCGCCCGAGTGGCAGGCGGATCAGGGCTTCGAGGAGCGGCCGGTGGCCCAGCTGGCCGAGCGCTACACCGCCTACCTGCATGCCTGCAAACAAGAGTTGGGATTGCACCTGATCCAGCCCGGTCGCTTCGTGTTGCCGGGGGAATATGCCGGTGCCCCCATGTTGCAGTTCGTGCCCTGGGTGTGGGACAAACCGGCCCAGGAGCCAGCCGAGGGCACCCTCTACGCCACCCTCAAGCAGCGCTTCGAGCAGTACAAGCAGCACCTGGTGCAGGGTTTTTATGAGCAGCATTTTGCCGGTTTTGATCGCCAGATCGTGCTGGTGGATTGCCTGCAGCCCCTCAACGCCGGGGCGGCCAGCTTTGGCGACATGCAGCAGGCCATTGCCCGCATCATGGAGAGCTTTGCCTACGGCAAGAGCAACTGGTGGCGGCGGCTCTTCTCGCCGCGCATCGACAAGCTGCTGTTCGTGGCGAGCAAGGCCGATCACGTCACCCCCGAACAGCACGGCCCCATGGTTTCCCTGCTGCAGCATCTGGTGCGCAGCGGCCGCGGCCAGGCCCGCTTTGAGGGGATTGCCACCGAGTGTCTGGCGCTGGCCGCCATCAAGGCGACCGAGGTGGGCAAGGGGGTGGCCGATGGCCGCGAGTTCCCCGCCATCCGTGGCACCAGCCTGAGCGGTGAATCGCTGTTGCTGTTTCCGGGCGAGGTGCCGTCCCATATCCCCCCCGCCCAGTGGTGGAACAATCAGGGCTTTGATTTTCAGGCATTTCGCCCGCTGCCCATGAGCCCCCATCAGGCGCTGCCCCATATCCGGCTCGATGCGGCGCTGGAGTTTCTGCTCGGGGATCACCTCGAATAAGCGGTGTGCGGCACGGGTTTGTTGCCTGCGCCGTACCCGGGAGACTGTTTTCAGGAGAACAAGGCGATGAACGATCAGATAAAAGCGCGGCCACCGCTGCAGGGCAAGGTGATCCTGGAGCCCGCGTTGACGGCAGCCGAGAAGGAGCCGGCGCCGGCCCAGCGGCTGGAGGAGGCGAGCTTCGAGCGCCTCGATGAGCTGGAAGAACTCACCGAGGTGGAGAGCGTCCTCGTCATCAAGCCGCGTCGCCGTCATCGGCTGCTGGCCTGGGGGCTGGGAGCGGTCGGTGTGCTCTCCTTGGGCCAATATGGCGCCTTCCTTTACGATCAATTTCTCACCACCCCGCTCTGGGGCGGCGCCTGGCTGGCGGCCTCGGCGCTGGTGGCGGCGGGCACCGCCGGCGTGGTGGGGCGCGAGTGGCTGCGGCTGCGCACCCTCAAGCGGCGCCAGGATGTGCGCTCGCGGGCCGAAGATCTGCTGGCCCATCAGGGGGTCGGCCAGGGCCAGGCGTTCTGCGAAGGGCTGGCCGAGCGTAGCGGTGACAAGGGGCGCGAAGGGTATCAGACCTGGCTGGCCCAGCTCGACGAGAGCCACAGCGATCGGGAGGTGTTGACCCTCTACAGCCAGCTGGTGCTCGGCGAGCGCGACAAGCTGGCGCAGGCGCGGGTGGCCAAGTGGTCGGGGGAGGCCGCCGTGCTGGTGGCCCTGAGCCCGCTCGCCACCGTCGACATGATGCTGATGCTGTGGCGCAACCTGCGGATGATCGAGGACATCGCCGACGTCTATGCCATCGAGCTCGGCTACTGGAGCCGCATTCGCCTCATTCGTCAGGTGTTTCGCAATATGCTCTACGCCGGTGCCACCGAGCTGGTGACCGAGGTGGGGATGGACTTGCTGGGGGCCGAGCTCACCGCCAAGCTCTCCGCCCGCGCCGCCCAAGGGGTAGGGGCCGGACTGCTCACCGCCCGCCTCGGCCTGCGCACCATAGAGGCGTGCCGCCCGCTGCCCTGGTGCGCGGACGAGAAACCCAGGCTCGGCGAGCTGCGCAAGCGGCTGATCGGTCAGCTGGCGGGCTATCTCAACAAGAGGTGAACGGCAGGCCAGGGCTCGATTGTGGTTGTCACAAATTATTTACAATTATCCGCCGCAGCCGACCCTTGGGTCGGCTGCTTTTTTGGGGGGCAAACCGTTACAGTGATCCCATCGCGCAATGGCGTCTGACCGCCCGGATGGCGGGTCGCAACCCAGAGGATGGAGTCACCCATGGCAAGTCTCTACACCGCCCACCAGCCGGATGAAGCGGGCACGATCCACTACTCGGACGAGGAGCACGGCACCTGGCAGATCCTGATCGCACGCCAGCTGGCGGCGCTCGAGGGCAAGGCCTGTGACGAGTACCAGGCCGGGTTGGCGCGGCTCGACCTGCCCCGGGATCGGATCCCCCAGCTGGCCCAGATCAACGCCGTGTTGCAACCGGCCACCGGCTGGTCGGTGGCGGCGGTGCCGGCGCTCATCTCCTTTGATCGCTTCTTTGCCCTGCTGGCCAACCGCCAGTTTCCGGTGGCCACCTTCATTCGCCGCCGGGACGAGCTCGATTACCTGCAGGAGCCCGACATCTTTCACGAGATCTTCGGCCACTGCGCCATGCTGACCAACCCTGCCTTCGCCCACTTCACCCATGTCTACGGCCAGCTTGGCCTGCGGGCCGGCAAGGAGGAGCGGGTCTTTCTGGCACGGCTCTACTGGTTCACGGTGGAGTTTGGCCTGCTGGCCACGGCGGACGGGCTGCGCATCTATGGCGGCGGCATTCTCTCTTCCATCGGCGAGACCGCCTATGCCCTTGGCGGCCAACCCGTGCTGCAACCCTTTGATCCCATCGAGGTGCTGCGCACCCCGTATCGCATCGACATCATGCAGCCCACCTATTTCGTGCTGCCCGAGCTTGGCGAGCTCTATCGTCTGGCGGAGCAGGACATCATGGCCATGGTGGCCGAAGCGCGCCGTCTGGGGCTGCGTCCCCCCCGTTTTGCACCGGCTGGTGGCAAGCAGGCGAGCTGAGTTGCCCGCCGGTGTTTGATTACCCCCTTTTCATCGATACACAAGGAGAGTCCCATGTCCGAACTGGCCAGCCAGCAGTGTGAAGCGTGCCGCGCCGATGCCCCCAAGGTGAGCGAGCAGGAGCTGAACGAACTGATGCGCCTCATCCCCGACTGGCAGCCGCTGGTGGTGAAAGGTGAGCTGCAGCTGCGGCGCGAATTCACCTTTCGCAACTTCAAGGAGGCGCTCGCCTTCACCAACCGGCTGGGTGAACTGGCGGAGGCGGAGTTTCATCATCCGGCAATCCTGACCGAATGGGGGAAGGTGACCGTCAGCTGGTGGACCCACAAAATTGGCGGTTTGCATCGCAATGACTTCATCATGGCGGCACGCACGGATGAGCTGCTGAAGTGAAGACGCCCTCACTCACCGAGTGGACGAGATGGTGACTGTCAGCTGGTGGACCCACAAGATAGGTGGCTTGCATCGCAACGACGTTATCATGGCGGCGTGCACCGACCCGCTGCTCAAATAAACGTCTATAGATGGCGCGGGCCTGCCCGGTGAAAACGGGGCGGGCCCGCATTTTTATGGGCTGGCGCTCGCACTGGCGGGATCGAGTCTGTATTATCCGGTCATTCATAGAGTTAGCTAGGAAGTGTGTCCCGAATGCGTCTTGAAGTCAGCTGTGAAGACCGCCTGGGCCTGACCCGGGAACTGCTCGACCGTCTGGTGGAGCACAACATCGATCTGCGCGGCATCGAAATCGATACCTCAGGCATCATCTATCTCAACTTTCCCGAGCTGGAGTTTCGTGATTTCCAGCACCTGATGCCGGAGATCCGCCGCATTCCCGGGGTCTATGACGTCAAGACCATCCCCTACATGCCCTCCGAGCGCGAGCACCACGAGATTGAGGCGCTGCTCAAGGCGCTGCCGGATCTGGTCTTCTCCCTCGATGCCAAGGGCAAGGTGACCCAGGCCAACCAGTCCGCCCTCACCACCCTGGCCCTGCCGATGGAAGAGGTGCGTGGCGCGGCGCTCGGCTCCCTGGTCAAGGGCTTCTCCTTCAGCCGCTGGCTGGAAGCGAGCGAGATCCGGCCGCAGACTTGCAAGCTCAGCATCAATGGCGAAGAGTATCTGGCGGATCTGATGCCGCTGTTCGTGGCCGAGGAGAAGGGCAGACAGGCCCTGGCCGGTGCCGTGGTGGTGCTCAAATCCGCCCGCCGGGTCGGCATGCACTTCAGCGCGCTGCACGCGGTGGAAGTGGGGGGCTTTGAACACCTGCAGGCCGAGAGCCAGAAGATGAAACAGGTGCTGGCCCAGGCGAGCAAGCTGGCGATGCAGGATGCGCCGCTGCTCATCGTCGGCGAAACCGGCACCGGCAAGGAGCTGCTGGCCCGCGCCTGTCACGGTGCCAGCCTGCGCTCCAGCCACCCCTTCATGGCGCTGAACTGTGCGGCCATGCCGGACAACGTGGCTGAGAGCGAGCTGTTCGGTTATGCCCCCGGCGCCTTTGGCAACAACACCGAGGGCAAGCGCGGGGTACTGGAGCTGGCGAGCGGCGGCACGCTGATGCTGGACGAGATCGGCGATATGTCCCCCCATCTGCAGACCAAGTTTCTGCGGGTGCTGCAGGATGGCGTGTTCCGCCGGGTCGGTGACGAGCAGGAGGTAAAGGTCAACGTGCGCTTCATCTGCACCACCCAGAAGCAGTTGCTGGATCTGGTGCACGAGGGCAAGTTCCGGGAAGACCTCTACTATCGCCTCAACGTGCTGAGCCTGGCGCTGCCACCGCTGCGCGAGCGCAAGGCGGACATCATGGCGCTGGCCCAGCAGTTCGTCTCCCGTTTTGCCAGCGAATTGCAGCGTCCGCGCCCGCGCTTTACCCGCAACATGGCGGAATACCTGACCGCCTACCGCTGGCCGGGCAACGTGCGCCAGCTGCGCAACTGCCTCTACCGCGCCATGACATTGCTGGAAGGGGACGAGATCGGGCCTGAGCACGTGGATCTGCCGGTGGCGGCCGACGCCATGCCGCTCATCGACGAGTGGTTCGAAGGGGGGCTCGACGAGGCGGTGAAACGCTTCGAGAGCCGGCTACTGGAGCGGCTCTACCCGGCGTTTCCCTCCACCCGCCAGCTGGCCAAACGGCTGGGCGTGTCGCACACCGCCATCGCCAACAAGTTGCGGGAATACGGGATCAACAAGAAGTAACCCCATGAATGCACTTTATTGCAGGGCTCACACACGGGTGGGCCCTCGTCATTATTGTGATGCCGGCCCGGTCAGCCCCTTGCTCTGTCGGCTGCGCCTTGTCATGCTGCTGACAAGTTCAATACTATTTCCATCCGGCTCACCCCTCGCGGGCAACCGCCCTTCCTGGGTGCTGATGTGGGCTTAAGCGCAGGCACGATGCACTCTTTTTCACTGATCCGGATCCTGGCGTGGTTGGCGCCGCTGGTTTGCACGCTGGCCCTCTCCACCGAGCCGCCCCCCCTGACCTCGGCCGAGTTGCGAGCCGAGCAGGTGCGTCAGACAGTGCTCGACATTCTCAGCTACACCCGCTGGCCGACCGAACCGAGCGAGCTGCGCCTGTGCGTGGCGGCGCCGACGGAGTACGCCACCGCGCTCTTCTCCATCAAGCAGCAGGCCAACGGCCGGCCGGTCAGCGTCCATCGCTACGACGTCGATGACAAGGCGATCGGTCCCCAGTGTGACGTGCTCTATCTAGGGGTGTTGTCCCCCGAGCGCCGGCTGCCGCTGTTCGAGCGGCTGCGCGGCTACCCCATTCTCAGCATCAGCGAACACAGCACCGAGTGCGTGGCCGACTCCGTCTTCTGTCTGCAGATCGGCAAGGAGCGGATCCGTTTTCGGGTCAATCTGGATGCCTTGGCCAGGAGCGGGGTGCGGGTGCATCCCGCCGTGCTCAAGCTGGCCAAGGCCGATGAGGGGGGCTCATGATCGGCTTGTTCCGCCCCCCCAACCAGCGCCTCACATTGCGACAGAGTCTGGGACGTACCCACCTGGTGACGTCCCTGACGGCGGTCTGCATGGCCGGTGTGCTGCTGACCGGCATCGCCCTGCTGGCGCTGCGGCTCTATGCGGATCACAACCTGGAACTGGTGGCGCGGGCCATCAGCTACACCAGCGAAGCGGCCGTGGTGTTCCACGACGAAGAGGCGGCCCGCGAGGCACTGCAGGCCATCACCACCCACGAGGATGTGGCGCGAGCCAGCATTTATCTGCCGAGCGGCCAGCTGCTGGCCAGCTGGAGCCGGGCCATGAGCACCCCCTGGTCCGGTCTTGAGCAGTATCTGGCGCGGCTCATTCTGCCGGGGCCGGTAGATCAGCCCATGCTGCGGGGCGGGGTGGAGATCGCCCGCATTCATCTGGTGGGGCACGGCCAATACCTGCTGCTGTTCCTGTTGCAGACCCTGCTGGCCATGCTGCTCTGCCTGGTGCTCAGCACCCTGGGGGCGCTCTACGTGGCGCGCCGGATGCAAAACTCCCTCACCGCGCCGCTCAAGGATCTGGCCCAGGTGGCCCACAGCGTCAGCCGCCAGCGGATCCTCGCCATGCGGGTGCCCGAGGCCAACATCGCCGAGCTGCACGCGCTCGGCCAGGATTTCAACTCCCTGCTCGACGAACTGGAAGCCTGGCAGGCTCACCAGCGGCGGGAGAATGCCAGCCTGCTGCACCAGGCCACCCATGACGCCTTGACCGGCTTGCCCAATCGTGCTCTGTTCGAGGCTCGTCTGGATCAGGCGGTGACCACCGGCCGGCTGCATGATGAGCGCTTTGCACTGCTCTACCTCGATTGTGATCGCTTCAAGCAGATTAACGACACCCTGGGCCATGCCGCCGGGGATGACGTGCTGATCGCCCTGGCCAGACGGGTACAACATCAGCTGCGGCCGATGGATCTGGTATGCCGTCTGGGGGGCGACGAGTTTGCCATCCTGCTGACCCCCTTGTCCCAGGTGGGCGAGGCGGAAGATGTGGTTGCCCGCATCCAGCAGGCCATGGCAGACCCCGTGGTACTGGGGGATGGCAGCCAGCTGCTGGCTGCCGTCAGCATCGGGATCGCGCTGTATCCGGATCAGGGGCTGACTGCCGCCGATCTGCTGCAGCAGGCGGACCATGCAATGTACCAAGCCAAACGGCTGCGTCGGGAGCTTGCGCTCCATGACCAGCTGGAATTCGATGTCTCTGCTGAGGAAAAATAACAATGAAGATCCATGTCCTGATGAAAACCGGCTTGATCGGCCTGCTGTTGAGCGTGCTGGCGGGGTGCCAAAGCGCCCCCCACGGCCTGACCGCAGAGCAGATCGCCGTACTCAAGGAGCAAGGCTTTCGCCTGACCGACGAGGGTTGGACTCTGGACTTCTCCAACCGTGTGCTGTTTGCCAACAACGCCGATGCCCTGACCCCCAAGACCCGCGTGGTGGTGGAAAAACTGGGCAAGACCCTGCAGGAGGTAGGCTTGAACCGGGCACGGATCGATGGTCATACCGACTCCAACGGGGCGGCGGACTATAACGATCAGCTCTCGTACAAGCGGGCGCAGTCGGTGGCCGACGTGCTGGTATCGGTCGGTATGCCGCAGGCCAACCTGGACATCCGGGGCCGTGGTGAACGCGATCCGATCGCCGACAACAAGACGGCTGCCGGTCGGGCCGAGAACCGCCGCGTGGCGATTGTCATCAGCAATGAATGACATGGTTGTGTAGATAAAAAAAGAGCGCCTGATGGCGCTCTTTTTTGTGGCTCGCAGTTATTCCTGCTTGAGCTTTTCGCGGTCGTGGTGACTGCGCAGGCGGATGTTGATCATCTCCACCGTCAGCGAGAAGGCCATGGCGAAGTAGATGTAGCCCTTCGGAATGTGCAGATCCATCCCCTCGGCCATCAGCGCGAAACCGACCAGGGTGAGGAAGGAGAGGGCCAGCATCTTGATGGTGGGGTGGTTGTCGACGAAATCGCCGATGGCCTTGGCGGCGAACATCATGATGAAGACGGCGATCATGATGGCCAGCACCATGACCGGCACGTGATCCGCCATGCCCACGGCGGTGATGACGGAATCCAGGCTGAAGACGATGTCGAGAATGGCGATCTGGATCAGGGTGCTGATGAAGCCGGACGCAGCGGCGCTCACGCTCTCAGGCTCGGCGGCGCCCTCCAGGGTGGCATGGATCTCGTGGGCACTCTTGCCGATGAGGAACAGACCCCCCAGCAGCAGGATGAGATCGCGGCCAGAGATGGCCTCGCCCAGCACGGTGAACAGCGGCTCGGTGAGACGCATCACCCAGGCCAGGGAGAGCAGCAGCAGGATGCGGGTGCCCATGGCGAGACCCAGCCCCAGGATCCGCGCCTTCTGGCGCTGTGCCTCCGGCAGGCGGCCGACCAGGATGGAGATAAAGATGATGTTGTCGATGCCCAGCACGATCTCGAGCAGGGTCAGGGTGGCGAGCGCGACCCAGGCGGAGGGGTCTGCAATCCATTCCAGCATGATTGAACCTTGGTTGAACTTTGATTGAGGGTTGAAGCCGCGCATTCTAACAGGGGGTTATGGCTTGTCCCAGTGGCAGGAAAAGATAAAAATGGCGGCCATCCAACGGGAGGGACATATGTTTCGTTTAGGACTCATCATCAATCCGGTCGCCGGTATCGGCGGGGCGGTCGGTCTCAAGGGCAGTGACGGCATGGTGGCCGAGGCGCTGGCCCGTGGCGCCGTCCCCAAGGCCCGCGAGCGGACCCGTCAGGCGCTGTTGCCGCTGTGTGAACTGGCGGACTGCTTCGAGCTGCTGACGGTGGCGGGCGAGATGGGGGCCGAGCTTGCCGGCGAGCTCGGCCTGCCCTGCCGCATCGTCCATCAGCCCGCGGTAGCTGCCACCACGGCGGCCGATACCCGTATCGCCGCCGAACGGATGCGCGAGGCGGGCGTCGATCTGCTGCTGTTTGCCGGCGGTGACGGCACCGCGCGGGACATCTGCGCGGCGGTGGGGGAGGCGTGCCACGTGCTCGGCATTCCGGCCGGCTGCAAGATCCACTCCGGGGTCTATGGGGTGACCCCCGCCGCCAGCGGCCGGGTGGCGGCCCGGATGATCGCCGGCGAGCTGCTGAGTCTGGTGGATGCCGAGGTGATGGACATCGACGAGGAGGCGTTTCGCGCCGGCAAGGTGCGCGCCTGCCACTACGGCCAGCTGCAGGTGCCCGGCGATCTGCGCTATGTGCAGGCGGTCAAGCAGGGGGGGCGCGAGTCTGAAGAGCTGGTGCTGGCGGACATCGCCGCCGGCGTGGTCGAGCAGATGGAGCCCGATTCCCTCTATCTGATGGGCTCCGGCAGCACGGTGGCGGCCTGCATGACGGAGCTCGGCCTCGAAAATACCCTGCTCGGTGTGGATCTGGTGGAAAATGGCCGGCTTATCGGGCAGGATCTGTCCGCCGCCGAGATCCTGACCCGGATCCGTGGCCGTCGCTGCCGGCTGATCATTACCCTGATCGGCGGTCAGGGACATCTGTTCGGGCGCGGAAATCAGCAACTGAGTCCAGAGGTGTTGCGGGCCGTCGGGCGGGACCAGATCCAGGTCCTGGCCACCAAAGCCAAGCTGGCGGCCCTTGCGGGCAGGCCCTTGCTGGTGGATACCGATGACCCGGCGCTGAACCGGTCGTTAAGTGGTTATCTGCGGATCACCACGGGATACAAGGATCAGGTCATCTACCCGGTGGCCAACCCGGAATAGGACATCAAGGATGCGGCTGGCCTGGCGCCAGAGAGCCGTGATCAACCGGATCGCGGTTCCACTCCCCCGAATTATTTTGCCGGCAACCCCGGAAAATGAGGCTGCGTTAAATGACGATTCATGATTTTGAGCACAAGTTGTTGGGACTGATAGACGGCATGGTGGCCACGGCGACCGACGATGAGCTGTTTGCCGGGGGTTATCTGCGCGGCCACATCTCGCTGGCGGTGGCGCGGGCCGAGCTGGAAGGCAAGACCCTGGTGCGGGATGTAAAGAGTTATGTGCTGCGCAGCCTGAACGAGGCGATCCTGCAGGGTGAACTCTCCGAGCAGGATGAGAAGCTGGTGCAGGCAATGTGGATTCGTTTGCAACAACAAGCAGAAGCTTGATCGGTTACACAGTTCAAACAGAAGTTTGAGTTTATTCTTCCCTGAGGTTAGTGAAAGGTTAATAATAAGTTTCGCCTTTTGTTTCAGGGATTAAACTATGGCTTCCTCCTCGCGTATTGCCAATAAACTGCCGCTCGAAATGCTCTACCAATGGGAGCGGCAGTGTCCTGACCGAGTCTATCTGCGTCAAACCATCAACCGCGAATACCTGGACTTCACCTGGGGTGAGGTCGCTGACGAGGCCCGCCGCATGGTGACCGCGCTGCGTCAGCTGGGGCTGGTGGCCGGCGACAAGGTGGCGCTGCTCTCCAAGAACTGCGCCCAGTGGTTCATCGCCGACCTCGCCATGCAGATGGGGCAGTACGTGAGCGTGCCCATCTATCCCACCGCCAACGTCGACACCATCGAATACGTGCTGCGTCACAGCGAGGCCAAGGCGATTTTCGTCGGCAAGCTCGATGACTGGAAGAGCCAGGAGGCGGGGGTACCCGCCGAACTGCTGCGCATCGCCTTTCCCTATGACACCATGCCGGCGGCCCATCAGTGGGACGATCTGCTGGAGCAACACGAACCCATCCCGGACAGCCCGGTGCAGGCACCGGACTCCCTGCTGAGCCTGGTCTACACCTCCGGCAGCACCGGCAAGCCGAAAGGGGCCATGCTGAGCGTCGAGCGCTACGCCTGGTCGTGCGAGAAGCTGGTGGAGGCGGTCGGACTGTGCGAGCAGGACCGCGGCTTCTCCTACCTGCCGCTGGCCCACATCACCGAGCGGGTCTATGTCTATGGCGGCAGCCTCTATGGCCGCGCCGAGATCGCCTTCCCCGAGTCCCTCGATACCTTCATCGAGGACGTCAAGCGCTGCCGTCCCACCGTGTTCATCTCGGTGCCACGGCTGTGGGCCATGTTCCGCATCAAGATCCATGAGAAACTGCCCCAGAAGAAACTCGAGCTGCTGCTCAAGATCCCGTTCGTGTCGGGCCTCATCAAGCGCAAGCTGCAAAAGGGGCTGGGGCTGGATCAGGCGCGGGTGCTGGGCTGTGGCTCGGCGCCGGTGGCACCGGCCCTGCTCGAGTGGTACCACAGCATCGGTATCGAGATCACCGAGGCCTGGGGCATGACCGAGAACCACGCCTTCTCCACCCTCAACTACCCGTTTAGGGCCGACAAGATAGGCACGGTCGGCAAGGCGGGGCCGGGGGTCACCATCAAGATCTCCGAGGAAGGGGAGATCCTCTGTCGCTGCGAGGGGATGATGCTGGGTTACTACAAGGATCCCGAGCACAGCCGTGAAGCCATCGACGAAGAGGGCTGGCTGCATACCGGCGACATGGGCAAGCTGGATCGGGAGGGCTATCTCACCATCACCGGCCGCATGAAGGACGTGTTCAAGACCGCCAAGGGCAAGTATGTGGCGCCGGTGCCCATCGAGGGGCTGCTTGGCCAGGAGCCCATCATCGAGCAGTTGTGCGTGATTGGCTACGGCATGCCGCAGCCGGTGGCCCTGGTGCAGTTGGCAGAGAGCGCCATGAAGGGGGATCGCAATCAGGTCAACGCCCAGCTGGAGGCGGCCCGCAACCGGGTCAACGAGCAGCTGGAGTCCCACGCCAAAATTCGCGGCATCCTGGTGGTGAAGAGCCCCTGGAACATCGAAAACGGGGTGCTCACCCCGACCATGAAGATCCGCCGCCACCTGCTGGAGCAGAAGTATGCCGATCTCGGCGACGCCTGGTCCTCTTCCCAGAGCATCATCTGGGAGTCCTGACGGGGCCCGGCAGGCTTGCTGCTGAACACCACAAAACAACAAGGGGAGCCACTGGCTCCCCTTGTTGTTTCAGGCAACGGCAGGTCAGACAGCCTGATACTCCAGCTCGACCGAACCGAGCGCCTTGAGGGTGGCGCGGGCGGAGTCCTGCTGGCTGATCTGGCCATCCTTGCTCTCCAGCAGCACGGCGCGGCGGATGGTGGCGAGATCTTCGCCACCCAGCACTGCGTGGGCACAGGCCATCTGCATCGGTGGCAGGCTGGGGTTGAAGGCGGCGTTTTCGGCGTAGCGGCCGCAGAAGATGCGACCGTCGGCGAACTGCAGCGCTACCGCGGCATAGCCCTGGCTGTAGGGGGCGTAGCTCTGGCGGGCGGCGGCCAGCGCGGCCTGCCACAGCGGATCGTCGCTCACAAGCGTGAGCTCGTCATGGGCCTGCGGGCTCATCAGCGCGTCCGTGATGTCCAGATCCGCCGGGCCGAACGAGTGGGGCAGGAAGGATTGCAGCGCGCTCAAGTCATCCGGCAGGGAGACCTTGAGAATCTTGGCGGTGCTCAGCTCGTTCATGAACTGGCGGCAGTGGCCGCAGGGGGTGTAGTTGACGGTGATTTCAGAGATGCCGGTCTCGCCACCCAGCCAGGCGTTGGAGATGGCGGACTGCTCGGCATGGACCGAGTGGAACAGACCTTGACCGGCAAACTCCATGTTGGCGCCGAAATACCAGTTGCCGCTCAGGCCGCAGGCGATGGCACCGACGAAGAACTTGGAGATGGGGGCCACCGAGCAGGCGGCGGCCAGCGGCAGCAGGGCCAGGCGCAGGGCGCGATCGTCAAGACCGGTGGCGGCCTTCAGCGTGGCGACCTGATCCGGGGTGAAGCGAGCCTGGAAATCATCGCCCAGCATGGGCAGCAGCGCCGCCTTGAGCGGGGCGGACAGGGTATCGAGTGGCTTGGCAAAACGGGGATGCATAGTGTGTCCTCAAAGGCCAATTGGGGGGCCATTGTAGGGAGCAAGCTCGGGCAAATGTGTGAGCGTGCTCACGCCCTGACGGGCAAACGGAGGGGGATGGTAATGGAAACGTTTGTCTTGTGCAAATTGTGCGGCAGGTCGCACATCGGCGGGCCCGCAGGCCCGCCATCGCGGAAAAGGGTGCTCTTCAGCTCAACCAGTGGTAAATGGCAAACAGCAGGGGGGCCACGGCGGCGGTGAGGATGCCGCACACCACCATGGCCAGCGAGGCAAAGGCACCCTGGGTGATGCCCTGCTCGGCGGAGGTGGCGGTGCCGATGGCGTGGGCGCAGGCCCCCATGGCCAGCCCCTGGGCTTCGGGGTCGGTGACCCGCATCAGTTTGAGCAGGGGGAAGCCGATCAGGGCGCCGACGATCCCGACCACTACCACCACGGCGGCGGCGATGGCGGGAATGCCGCCTAGGGACTGGCTGACGCTCATGGCGAGCGGCGTGGTGATGGATTTGGTGGCGAGAGAGGCCAGCAGTGCCGGATCGGCGCCCATAAAATGACCGATCAGCAAGGTAGTGCAGACCGAGATCAAGACCGAGCTCAGGGTACAGATTAGGATGGGCTTGAGCCTGGCCTGGATCTGGCGGGCCTGCTGATAAAGGGGCAGTGCCAGCGCCACCACCGCCGGCTCCAGCAGTGCCGTGATGGGGCGGGTGCCGCTCTCGTACTGCTCCAGCGGCAGATCGAACCAGAGCAGCAGGCCGATGATGACGGCGGTGGGCACCAGCACCGGGTTGATGATGGGCCAGGGCAGCTTGCGATAGAGGGCCCGCGTGGCGAAATAGAGCGCCAGGGTCAAGGGAATGGCCAGCCAGAAGATCATTTGTTCATCCTCTGGTAGAGGCGGCCGACGGTGCCGAGGATCAGCACGATCCCGAGCACGATGCAGAGCATGATGAGGCCGAAGGATTGACGTAGAGGTTCCAGCCAGGCCACCAGCCCGACTGCCACCGGCACGAACAAGACCCCCATGTGGCGCAGCAGCAGGCCGGCGCCCTGCTCAACCCAGTGCAGTTTCACCAGCTGCAGGGAGAGCAGCACGAACAGCAGCAGCATGCCGATGATACTGCCGGGGAAGGCGAACGGCAGGATGGCTGCCAGGGTTTTGCCCGCCAGCAGGCAGGCGACGATGACCAGAAAGTCACGAAGGTACAGCAAGGCACGTTGCGCGATCACAGGAGCCCCATCTTGGTAACGGTGAACTAAGGAATACGCCAGTCTACCAGAGAGGCCGGGTCGCGGCATTAAAACAATAACAGCTGAAATCAGTTCGTTTGAGGCTGATTTAATTGAAGATTTTCAGATAGAACCCTTTTCGAACCACAAGGAGTCGCCATGACATCTCTCTTGTCCCGCCTGCGCCAGCTGGCGGACGACCACCATCTGCCCCCTTCGTTGCTGCAAACCCGCCAGTGGGAGGGGCCCCTGTGCCGGGTGCGGCTCGACAACACCGGCGGCAGCGAGGCCCGGGTCGGGCACTGGACGCTGTTTGACGGCAAGCTCGGTCTCTCGCCCGCGTGCGCCATCTACGGCGAAGGCTTCCAGATGCTGGCCCAGACCATGGGCAGCTGGCAAGCGCCGCAGCCGGTCGGCCGTTGCCCCGATGCCGGTGTCTATCGCATCACCGATGATCAGGGTTGTCACACGGTACACAACCTGCTGCTGGTGGAGCATGACAAGGGCTGGTTGCTGCTCGCCTTTGCCAGTTGTCAGCGCTTTGGCGGGGAGTTTCGGCTCTACCCCGATGGCCGGCTGCAGATCCTGATGAATGGTGAGGGGCGTGCACTCCCTGCCGGCCAGTTCTGGCAGAGCGAGGCGCTGCTCTGCCTCGAAGGGAAAGATCGTGAGGCGCTGCTGGCCGAACTGGCGCAGCGGATCGAGGCCGAGCATGGCTCGCTGATCGGCCAGGTTGGCGAACGCCCCAGCGGCTGGTGCTCCTGGTATCACTACTACGCGGACGTGAGCGCCGCCGACATTCGCGAGAACCTGCAGGTGCGTGCCGAGCGTTTCCCGGCGCTGCGCTACGTGCAGATTGACGACGGCTATCAAGCCAAGATGGGCGACTGGCTCACCCCGTCGGCCAAGTTCGAGCAGGGGGTGGCCTCCCTGGCTGCCGAGATCAAAGGCGCCGGCTGCGAGCCGGCGCTCTGGGTGGCCCCCTTTATCGCCGAGCCCGGCTCCCAGGTGTTTCAGGATCACCCCGACTGGTTCGTGAAGGGGGATGACGGGCTGCCGCTGCCCTCCGAGCGGGTTACCTACGGCGGTTGGCGCTGTACCCCCTGGTATGTGCTGGATGGCACCCACCCCGAGGTACAGGCTCACCTCGAGCGGGTGTTTCGTACCCTGCGCGAGCAGTGGGGCATCCACTACTTCAAGCTCGACGCCAACTTCTGGGGGGCCATCCACGGCGGCCGCTTCCACGACCCGGCCGCCACCCGGGTGGAGGCCTACCGACGCGGCATGGCCGCCATCCTGCGCGGAGCGGGCGAGGGGGCCTTCCTGCTCGGCTGCAACGCCCCCATCTGGCCAAGCCTCGGCCTGGTGCATGGTATGCGGGTGAGCGATGACGTGGAGCGCAATGGCCATCGCTATCGCCAGATCGCTCGCGAGGCCTTCTGCCGCGCCTGGCAGAACGACCGACTGTGGGCCCTCGATCCTGACTGCATCTGCCTGCGGGATCTGCCGAGCCAGCAGGCGAGCCCTGCCGAGTACCGCTTTCATCTGGCGGCGCTGGTGGCAAGCGGCGGCATGATGCTGGCCGGGGACAGGCTGCAGGATCTCGACGAGGTGCAGGCGGCGCAACTGCGCAAGCTGCTCGAGCTTTGCGCGGCGCGCGCCCCTGGCGCCCGTTTCGAGTCGATGGATTTTGCCTGCGGCGAGGTGAGCCTGCCCGGGGGCGGCACCCTGCTCTGCCTCTTCAACTGGGAGGCGCAGCCTCAGGAGTTCCTGTTGCCGGCAGGCGGCGAAGATTTCTGGGATGAGGGGGCCGTCGGTACCGCGCTCACCCTGCAGGGGGGCGAGGGGCGGGTGATCCGCTACCGCTGAGCGGGCTGGCAATCATGATTCAGGCTCCCACGGGAGCCTGAATGTATTGCGAAAGGCGCTGCTATGCCGGGGTCAGTAACGCCACTCGAAGCCGATGGCGTAATTGGCGGCGCCATAGCCCGGGATCTCGTTGCTGGAGAGCAGGGCCTTGAAGGTGAGCTGCGCAGTGAGCGGAATGCCGAGCCCCATGCCGAGGGCCACCTCGTCGTTGGTGTTGCCCATCATGTCGGCCCGGATCATCCGATAGAGCGACATGTCCTGGCTCATGTGCACATAGCTCTGGGAGGCGCGGTTGTAGAGCTGGCCGAACACTTCCAGCTGGAAACCGGCCTGGGGGGTGATGGCCAGCGGCACGCCGACGAAGTTGTAGAGATCGGAGCGATTGAAATAGCTGTTGGTGATCTGGGGGGTAAAGTCGGTCTGCTGATAGAGGCGGCTGAAGTTGCTCTCGATCAACTGATAAGTCTGCTGCGGCAACTGCAACAGGTAGTCGGGGACATCAAAACGCACACCCGCCATGCTGGCCGATGGCAGCAGGGCGCAGATGAGCAAACCAAAACCGGATAATCCTGAACGCATCGGATGCGGCATCCCCAAGGGTCGATAGGCCAACCGGCCGTTAGTGCAATGTTAGCGCACAAATAATTGAAACATCAGGAGTCTTTGCTCCCCTTCCCATTATGTCGCGGGGCGGGGGAGCGTACAGTCATTTAACCGTGAGGCGGGTCACATCTCACAGATTTTCGAGGTAGTGATAGAGGCTCTTGAGGATGGCAAAGTTCCGTTCGTTACCCTGATTCTGCTCGGCCAGTTCCTCGAGGCGCGGTACATAGTCGGGCAGACGGCGGCTGAAGTAGTCGCTGCAGTGCAGCCGCCAGCGCTTTTGCTCCGCTTCGCTCAAGGTGTGTGGCCAGTTGCGGGCACGGTAGCGGAACAGCATCTCCGGCAGCCGTGAGTCGGTGAAGGCAAACTCCCGCTCACCCAGCAGATCCGCCGGGGTGGCGCGCACCAGATCCATGGTGGACTTGTCGCCGTGACCGAAGAAGCCGGCGTAGAGCTGGGTATCCGGGTCGCCGTCATTGTTGCCGGCAAACTCCTGATTGAACACTTCCACCAGTTTTTCCCGCACTTCGGGGTGGGCGCGCAGCAGATCCAGGCTCTTGCGGCACTGCTCCCGGTCGATGCCAAGCTGGTCGGCACGCTCCGCCGTCAGGGTGGCGGCCGGCGCCAGCACCGGGCACTTGTTGATGTGCACCAGCTTCACCGGAATACCGGCCAGATCCCCCAGCTCCTCTTTCTTGGTGTAGAGGCGCTCTCTGATCTCCTCACTGGTGAGCTCGATGAGCGGGGTGGGGTCGCGGGTCAGATCTACCATGATCACCGCATTCTGGTTGCTGGGGTGCCAGGCGAGCGGCGATACCCAGCTTGCACACCCCTGCCAGGGGGAGAACATGCCGGAGACGTGCACCAGCGGCTTCATGGTCACCACGTCGATGAGGGCCTTCACCTTGTTCTTGTTGCGAAGATCAAACAGGTAGCCAAACAGCTTGGGCTGGGCCTTTTTCACCAGCTTGGCCATCTCGATGGTGGCCAGCACGTCGGAGAGCGCATCGTGGGCGTTGGCGTGGGCCACGCCGTTGGCGACGGTGAGCTTCTCCAGCTTGAAGCTTGGCTTGCCCTCTTCATCAAACGCCCACTCGATCCCCTCCGGGCGCAGGGCGTAGCAGGCGCGCAGCATGTCGAGAATGTCCCAGCGGGAGTTGCCGTTCTGCCAGGCGTAGGCATAGGGGTCATAGAAGTTGCGATAGAGGGTGTAGCGGGTCACTTCGTCATCGAAGCGGATGCTGTTGTAGCCCAGCACGCAGGTGCCCGGGGTGGCGAACTGCTCGTGGATCTGACGGATGAAATCCGCCTCGCACAGCCCGTCCTTCATCGCTTTTTGCGGCGTGATGCCGGTGATCAGGCACGCTTCCGGCTCCGGCAGATAGTCAGCGGGCGGCTTGCAATAGATGACCAGCGGCTCGCCGATGAGGTTGAAATCCCCGTCGGTACGAATGCCGGCAAACTGCGCCGGTCTGTCCTTGGCCGGACTGATGCCGAAGGTCTCGTAGTCGTGGAAGTAGAAGGTCGGCTCGCTGCCGGCGTGTGCTGTTTTGCTCATGTTGCTCGAGAGGGATATCCGATGACGGTGGCGCCTGGCGCCAGGGTGGGGGTGCCATGCACCTCGGTTGCCTGCATGGTAAACCATAGCGCAGGCAGAACGAAGGGCAGACCAGCCGGCTGCCGCTTTATTGGGCAGGCAGGCGTCAGTGGCAGGAGAAAAAGAGGTGCGGGGGAGAGAGTACAAAGAGACAGCCCCGTTGACGGGGCTGTCCAGGTTTTCTGGTGGGGTGCTCAGTGACAGAGCTTGTAGTAGACCTCGTTCCACTGCAGGGTCTGCTTGAGTTCGGGGATGCGGGTGTGCTTGTCGATCACCACAAACTCGATACCCATGAGGTCGGCGAAGGTGCGCAGCTGCTCTATGTCTACCGACTGGGTGAACACCGAGTGGTGGGCGGCCCCGGCCAGGATCCAGGCCTCGGCGCTGGTCTGCAGGTCCGGCATGGGCTGCCACAGGGCGCTGGCCACCGGCAGTTTCGGCATGGCCTCTGGCAGGTCCACCACTTCCAGCTGATTGACCACCAGCCGGAAGCGGTTGCCCAGATCGATCAGGCTCGCATTGACCGCCTTGCCGGCGGGGGCCGCAAACAGCAGGCGGGCCGGGTCGGCCTTCTTGCCTATCCCTAAGTGCTGGGCATCCAGCACGGGTTTATCGGCGGCGATGGAGGGGCAGACCTCCAGCATGTGGGCCCCCAGCACCAGGTTGTTGCCCGCCTCCAGGTGGTAGGTGTAGTCCTCCATGAAGGAGGTGCCGCCCGCAAGACCGGTTCCCATCACCTTGAGGGTGCGCAGCAGGGCGGCCGTCTTCCAGTCTCCTTCCGCACCAAAGCCGAAGCCTTGCTGCATCAGGCGCTGACAGGCGAGCCCCGGCAGCTGGTGCAGGCCGTGAAGGTCTTCAAAGGTAGTGGTGAAGGCGCCAAAGCCGCCGTCGGTGAGGAATTTCTTCATCCCCAGCTCCTGGCGCGCCGCCTCATAGAGGGAGGCGCGAAGCACCCCACCCGCCTGCACCGCCTCGGTCAGGGTGTAGCTCTCTTCGTATTCGGCCAGCAGAGCCTCGATGTCGCTTGCGGGCACGGCGTCGATCACCTTCACCAGATCGCCGACCGGGTGGTAGTTCACCTGATAGCCGAACTGGATCTGGGCCTCAATCTTGTCGCCCTCGGTGACCGCCACGTTGCGCATGTTGTCGCCAAAGCGGGCGATCTTGAGGTGGCGGCTGTCGTGAATGGCGGCGGCGACCCGCATCCAGTTGCCCAGCTTGCGGTGGGCCTCTTCATCCTGCCAGTGACCGACCACCACGGTGCGCGGCAGCCGCAGCCGGGCCCCCATGAAGCCGAACTCACGGCCGCCGTGGGCGGTCTGGTTCAGGTTCATGAAGTCCATGTCGATCTCGCTCCACGGCAGATCCCGGTTGAACTGGGTGTGGAACTGCAGCAGGGGTTTTTGCAACTGGCTGAGGGCCGGGATCCACATCTTGGCGGGGGAGAAGGTGTGCATCCACACCATGAGCCCGATGCAGCGCTGATCGTGGTTGGCATCGCGAGCTATCGCGCTTATCTCGTCGAGGGTGGTGCCGGTGGGCTTGAGCACTATCTTGACCGGCAGGCCGGCGCGCTCGTTGAGCTGGCTGGTGATGGTGTGGGCGTGATCGGCCACCTGCTTCAGGGTGGCGGCGCCATACAGGTGCTGGCTGCCGACCAGGAACCACACTTCCAGCTGTTTCATCAATTCCATCTTGGTGTCCTCTTTATGCTTTTGTCTGGCCGTAATAGGCGTGTTTGCCATGTTTGCGCTGGTAGTGCTTCTCCAGCAGGTAATCGGGCAGGGGGCGCGCGGCGGGGTTGATCTGGCCGGTGAGCCAGGCCATGCGGGCCACCTCTTCCAGTACCACGGCGTTGTGTACCGCGTCCTCGGCGCTCTTGCCCCAGCTGAAGGGGCCGTGGTTGGCCACCAGCACCCCCGGCATGGTGAGAATGGGGGTCTGCTTGAGGGTCTCGACGATGAGGTGACCGGTCAGCCCCTCGTAATCCTCCTCCACCTCACCCGGGGTAAGCAGGCGCGAGCAGGGGATCTCGCCGTGGAAGTAGTCGGCCTGGGTGGTGCCGAAAATGGGGATGGGGCGCCCCGCCTGGGCCCAGGCGGTGGCGTGGGTGGAGTGGGTGTGTACCACGCCGCCAAGCTCCGGATAGGCGCGATAGAGCACCAGGTGGGTGGCGGTATCGGAGGAGGGGCGCAAGGCACCTTCCACCTGCTTGCCCGCCAGATCCAGCACCACCATGTCTTCGAGCAGCATCCGCTCATAACTGACGCCGCTTGGCTTTATCACCACCAGGTTGCGCTCTCGGTCGATGCCGCTCACGTTGCCCCAGGTGAAGGTCACCAGCTCGTGGCGCGGCAGATCCAGGTTGGCGACGAGCACCTGCTCCTTGAGCATCTTGAGATTCATGCCGGCACCCCCCGGTTGTAGAGCGGCTCGGCGGCGGCGCCCCAGGCGAGGTAGCGCTGGTAGAGGCGCTCGTATTCGGTGACCCGCTCAGGGTCAGGCTGGTGGGTGCGCTCCACGGCGCTCGCCATGTGGTGCTGGGCCTTGGCCACATCGCCGTGGATCCCGGCCGCCACGGCGGCAAAGATGGCCGCCCCTAGGGCGCAGCACTGATCCGAGGCCACCACCTGGATGGGCCTGTTCATCACGTCGGCGCAGGTCTGCATCACGGTGGCGGACTTGCGGGCGATGCCGCCAAGGGCGATCACCTGCTCCACCGGCACCTGCTGGTGGGTCATGCACTCCATGATGCTGCGGGCCCCGAAGGCGGTGGAGGCCACCAGGGCCCCGAACAAGTCGGGCGCATTGGTGCCGAGGTTGAGCCCGGTGACTGTGCCCTGCAGGCGCTGGTTGGCGTAAGGGGTGCGGCGACCGTTGAACCAGTCGAGCACCACCGGCAGGTGGGCGAGGTCCCGCTGCTGCTCCCAGGCGGCGGCAAGGCTTGGCAGCAGCTCCCGCTTGTGGGCCTCGATGGCGGTGCGCAGCTCCGGATACTGGGCAGCGAGGCTCTCCAGCGGCCAGCCGAGCTGGCGCTGATACCAGGCATAGATGTCGCCGAATGCCGATTGTCCCGCCTCCAGCCCCACCATGCCCGGCACCACGCTGCCGTCCACCTGGCCGCAGATCCCGGCAATGGCGCGATCACCGATGGTGGCCTCGTCGGTGATCAGAATGTCGCAGGTGGAGGTACCTATTACCTTGACCAGCGCATTGTTGCCGGCCCCGGCCCCCACCGCCCCCATGTGGCAGTCAAAGGCGCCGCCGGCGATCACCACTTCACAGGAGAGATGCAGCCGCTCCGCCCACTCCGGGGTCAGGGTACCGACCGGCAGATCGGCGGTCCAGCTGTCGGTAAAGAGCGGGTAGTCGAGATCCTCGGTCAACAGCGGATCCAGTGCGTTGAGAAACTCGGCGGGGGGCAGGCCGCCCCAGCTCGGGTGCCAGAGGGACTTGTGGCCGGCGGAGCAGCGCCCGCGCCGGATGTCGGCCGGGGCCTGGGTACCGCTCAGGATGGCGGGAACCCAGTCGCACAGCTCGATCCAGTTGCAGGCGGCGGCGCGCACCGCTGCGTCAGCGCGGGAGACGTGCAGGATCTTGGCCCAGAACCACTCGGAGGAGTAGACCCCGCCGATGTAGCGACTGTAGTCGGGGAACTGGCCGCAGTGGCACAGGGCGGTGATGGCCTCGGCCTCCTCGATGGCGGTGTGATCCTTCCACAGCACGAACATGGCGTTGGGGTTGTCGGCAAATTCCGGACGCAGGGCCAGCACACGCCCTTCCTCGTCGATGGGGGCTGGCGTCGAGCCTGTGCTGTCCACCCCGATGCCGCGCACGGCGGCGCGCTGACTCGGGGTGAGCTGGCTCACCACCGCCACCACCGCCTGCTCCATAGATTCCAGATAGTCGAGGGGGTGGTGGCGAAACTGATTGGTGACCGGCTGACAGTAACGACCGGCCTGCCAGCGCGGGTAATAGACGACCTGGGTTGCCAGCTCGGCGCCGTCGTGGCAGCGCACGGCGAGTGCCCTGACCGAATCGCTGCCGAAATCGAGTCCGATGGTGATCTGCTCGGACCTGGGGTGCTCAGACATAAGTGCTCCTGACCATCAATGAGGGGTGACTGGTGAGGAACCATAGGAGATGGACTGGACGGGCGGTTAGCCATTGGCTGCTGGAAATATGGATTTAAACGCTATGCCGGCAAGAGGGTGACGGCCATCGAAGATCGGCTATGTGATTATTTTGCTGAAAACATAGACAAAACGGCTGCAATTTCATGGCGTGATCCTGCTCTCCATTTTTCCATGTGAAAACGATTACAACTTGGTTCGCTCAACTAGCAACAACAATAACGTCCTGTTTAAGCATGTTTTTATATGGCTGCGACTTGATTGACTCAAAGAGCAGCACTGCGTGGATACATGGATTGATTGAACACCTGGAGACACTCGCATGAACAAAATCGTTAACAGCATGATCGCAATGGGGTTTGCCCTTGGTATGGCAAATTCTGCTTTCTCGGCCGAGGCACTGAAGCTGGGCTACCTGGTCAAACAGCCGGAGGAGCCCTGGTTCCAGACCGAATGGAACTTCGCCGACAAGGCGGGCAAGGATCTCGGCTTCGAGGTGATCAAGATCGCCGTCCCCGATGGCGAGAAGACCCTCAATGCCATCGACAGCCTGGCAGCCAACGGTGCCAAGGGCTTCGTCATCTGCACCCCGGATCCCAAGCTCGGGGCCGCCATCATGGCCAAGGCCAACAGCATGGATCTGAAGGTCATTACGGTGGACGACCAGTTCGTCAACGCCAAGGGCCAGCCCATGGAGCAGGTGCCGCTGGTGATGATGGCCGCCACTAAGATTGGTGAGCGCCAGGGCCAGGAACTCTACAAGGAGATGCAAAAGCGTCAGTGGGACGTGAAGGCGACCGGGGTGCTCGCCATCACCGCCGACGAGCTCGACACCGCCCGTCGCCGGGTCGAAGGCTCCCTGAGCGCGCTCAAGGCCGCCGGTTTCCCCGAGGGGCAGATCTACCGCTCACCCACCAAGGCCAACGACATTCCGGGGGCGCTGGATGCCGCCAACTCCATGCTGGTGCAGCACCCCGAGGTGAAGAACTGGCTCATCGTCGGCATGAATGACAACACTGTGCTCGGCGGCGTGCGCGCTACCGAAGGGCAGGGCTTCAAGGCCGAGAACGTCATCGGCATCGGCATCAACGGGGTGGATGCGGTGAACGAACTCTCCAAGTCCAGCGCCACCGGCTTCTTGGGCTCCCTGCTGCCAAGCCCGGACGTGCACGGTTACAAGAGCATCCAGATGCTCCATGACTGGGTGGTCAACGGCGCCGAACCGGCCAAGTTCACCGAGGTGACCGACGTGGTGCTCATCACCCGCGACAACTTCAAGGTCGAGCTGCAGAAGAAAGGTCTGTGATTGACGCCATCTAAACCCTGACACCGAGACCGGCATGGAGCAGTGCGCCATGCCGGTCGGCTGGAGTGAAACATGAATCAGTCAGTTCCTTATCTGGAGTTTTGCGGCATCAGCAAGGAGTTTCCCGGCGTCAAGGCGCTGAAGAACGTCTCCTTCTGCTGCCAGCAGGGCACGGTGCACGCGCTGATGGGGGAAAACGGCGCGGGCAAGTCCACCCTGCTCAAGATCCTGAGCGGTTTCCAGTCGCCCACCACCGGAGTGGTGAAGCTGGCCGGCCAGGAGCGGGTCTTTCAGAGCACGGTCGATGCGCTGGAGAGCGGGATCGCCATCATCTATCAGGAGTTGCACCTGGTACCCGAGATGACGGTGGCCGAGAACATCTATCTCGGTCAGCTGCCGACCCGGCGCGGGGTCATCGATCGGGAGCAGCTCTATCAGGATGCGGCCAGGCAGCTGGCGCGCCTCGGCATGGATGTCTCCCCCGAGACGCCGCTCAAGTACCTGTCGCTCGGGCAGTGGCAGATGGTGGAGATCGCCAAGGCGCTGACCCGGGATGCCTGCGTCATCGCCTTCGACGAGCCGACCAGCAGCCTGTCGTCCCGCGAGATTGAGCAGCTGTTTCGGGTCATCCGTCAGCTGCGTGACGAGGGCAAGGTCATTCTCTACGTCTCCCACCGGATGGACGAGATCTTCGCCTTGTGCGACGCCATCACGGTATTCAAGGATGGCCAGTTTGTGCGCACCTTCGCCTCCATGGCCGAGGTGGACCGGGATCTGCTGGTCAAGACCATGGTGGGGCGCGAGCTGACCGACATCTATGGCTACAGCCCAAGGCCGCTCGGCGAGGCGGGCCTCAAGGTGGCGAACCTGATGGGGCCTGGGCTCAAGGCGCCGGTATCGTTCGAGGTCAAACGCGGGGAGATCCTCGGTATCTTCGGGTTGGTGGGGGCCGGGCGCAGCGAGCTGATGAAGCTCATCTTCGGCGCCGACAAGATGCACAGCGGCGAGATAGCGGTGTTCGGCAAACCAGTGGTCATCGGCAGCCCCATCGACGCCATTCGCAGCGGCATCATGCTCTGCACCGAAGACAGGAAGGCGCTCGGCATCATCCCCATTCACTCGGTGCAGGAGAACATCAACATCAGTGCCCGCCGTCACCACGCGTGGGGGGGCTTCTGGATCAACCAGCAGTGGGAGGACGAGAACGCGAGGCTGCGGATCCGCGACATGCGGGTCAAGACCCCGTCTCCCCAGCAGGCCATCATGAACCTCTCCGGCGGCAACCAGCAGAAGGCCATTCTGGGGCGCTGGCTCTCCGAAGACATGAAGGTCATCTTGCTCGACGAGCCGACCCGCGGCATCGACGTCGGGGCAAAGAACGAGATTTACAACGTGATTTACGATCTGGCCAAGGTGGGCATCGCCGTGGTGGTGGTATCCAGCGAGCTGCCGGAAGTGCTGGGCATAGCGGACCGGATCATGGTCATGCGGGAGGGGGAGATCGCCGGCGAGCTTTCCCACGACGAGGCCAACGAGGTCAAGGCGCTCAATCTGGCCATGCCGGCCCGTTGATCTGCTAACCGCAACGAGATAGCACCCGGAATTTTCAGGAGAAATACCATGACAACTACTACCTCAGTCGGCCAGGCCGCCAGCACCGCGGCGGCCAGCGGCTCCCGCCTGCAACTGGCCCGCGTCTGGGATCAATACGGCATGCTGGTGATCTTCGCCATCCTGTTCCTGCTGGCCTGTGTGCTGGTACCCAACTTCGCCAGCCTGATCAACATGCGCGGGCTCGGGCTCGCCGTCTCCATGTCGGGCATGGTGGCCTGCGGCATGCTGTTCTGCCTCGCCTCCGGCGAGTTCGACATGTCGGTGGGCTCAGTGGTGGCCTGCTCCGGCGTCGCCTGCGCGGTGGGCATCAACGCCACCGAGAGCATCACGGTGGGCATCCTGGCCGGCATGTCGGTGGGAGTGCTGTTTGGCCTCATCAACGGCATAGTCGTGGCCAAATTCAAGATCAACGCCCTCATCACCACCCTCGCCACCATGCAGATGGCACGGGGGGTGGGCTACATCATCTCCGACGGCAAGGCGGTGGGCATCGTCGAGGAGCGTTTCTTCGAGCTCGGCAACTCCGCCCTGCTCGGCATCCCGACCCCGGTCTGGCTGACCGCCGTCTGCTTCGTGCTGTTCGGCTTGCTGCTCAACAAGACCACCTTCGGTCGCAACACCCTGGCCATGGGGGGCAATGAGGAGGCGGCGCGCCTGGCCGGGGTCAACGTGGTGCGCACCAAGATCATCATCTTCACCATGACCGGGCTGATTGCCTCCATCGCCGGCATCATACTCGCCTCGCGCATGACCTCGGGTCAGCCCATGACCTCCATCGGCTTCGAGCTGGTGGTGATCTCGGCCTGCGTGCTGGGAGGGGTCTCCATGAAGGGGGGGATCGGCAAGATCTCCTACATCATCGCCGGGGTGCTGATCCTGGGGCTGATGGAGAACGCCATGAACCTGCTCAACATCTCCCCGTTTGCCCAGTACGTGGTGCGTGGCCTCATCCTGCTCGCCGCCGTGCTGTTCGACCGCTACAAGCAGGTACGCAAGGCGCGCATCTGATCCTGTCCGACCGGTGCAGGCCCGCGTTCAGCGGGTCTGCCCAGGGTGGCACCATGGCTCACGGCACATCCCGTTGTGAGCCAGTTCACCAATTTCACACGGCGCCACGCGCCGGATAGCGCGTTCCCAAGGTGAGTCTTTACAATGACCCAAGCCGATTTTTTTACCCAAGCGCTGTTTTCCGCCATGTCCTCGATGCAAAAAGAGAAGCCGAAACAACTCAATCCCCTGTTGCCGGGTTACGCCTTCGATGTGTTCCTGGTCTCGGGCATGACCCCCATCGAGCAGGGGAGTGCGCTCGACTTCATCATCGACCGGCCCCAGGGGATGAAGGGCTTCATCGTCAATCTGACCATCAGCGGCAAGGGGCAGATCTTTCAGGGGGAGCGGGCCTTCACTGTGGAGCCAGGCGACCTGCTGTTGTTCCCGCCGGCGGCGGTGCACCATTACGGCCGGGCGCCGGATGCGCAGGCCTGGTACCACCGCTGGGTCTATTTCCGGCCGCGGGCCTACTGGGCCGACTGGCTCAAGTGGCCGCAGGTGACGGAGCGGGTAGGGCGATTGCAACTGGCGGACGCAGCCTTGCTCGCCGAGTTCGATGCCCTGTTTCTCGATATCGAAGAGACCCACCAGCAGCTGCGACCCATGTCGGAGCAGCTGGCCATGAACCTGCTGGAGCGGCTGCTCATTCGCTGCTACGAAGCCTCCTCCCTCAGTGCCTATCCCACCATAGATCACAGAGTTCACCAAGCGTGCCAGATCCTGAGCGAGTCGCTCTGCGCCGAGATCTCGGTGGAGGCGCTGGCGGAGCAGGTGTTCTTGTCCCCCTCGCGCCTCGCCCACCTGTTTCGCGAGCAGGTGGGGGTGAGCATAGTGCGCTGGCGCGAGGATCAGCGGATCATGCGGGCCAAGCTGCTGCTGCAGACCACGCCGCTGTCGGTGGCCACCATCGGCCAGCAGGTGGGCTATGACGATCAACTCTACTTCTCGCGGGTGTTTCGAAAGCGGGTGGGGGTGAGCCCCACCGAATACCGCAAGTGCGCCACCCCGCTGTGATCCTTCTTGCCTGAGGCCGCGGCCCATCCTGTTCCATCAGTGGTCACCCCATGATGGGGTGGCTGCCTGGGGCAGGGGGCCGCTGCTTTCTTCATCATTCCTCGTCGATAGCGGCGAAGCGCTCCACCAGATAGTCGATGAGGGCTCGCACCGAGGGGAGCAGGCCGCGCCGGGAGGGGAACACGGCGTGAATGAGTTCGGGCTTCGGCTCCCAGGCGGGCACCACCTTGACCAGGGTGGCGGCGGTCAGCTGCTCCTGCACCATCAGCAGCGGCAGTTGCACCACCCCGACCCCGGCCAGCGCCGCACTGCGCAGCGCCACCATGTCGGTGGTGACGAAGCGGGGCTGGTGGGTGAGGTCGGCATGCGCCCCCTGCGGCCCGAACAGCGACCAGAGGTAGTGCTGCCGCGGCGCCCCAAGCCCCATGCTGGGCCAGCCGTGCAGATCCGCCGGCGCGGTGGGCAAGCCCTGCTGTGCGACGAGTGCCGGGCTGGCCACCAGGCACTGGCGGCGCTGCGCCAGTATCCGGATCACCAGCTCGCTGTCCTGCAGCGGCGGCGGCCTGACCCGGATGGCCACATCGACCCCTTCGGCGATGGGGTCGACCCGCCGATTGGTCCCTTCCAGCTCGACCCTGATCTGCGGGTGACGGGCCATGAAATCCGCCAGCATGGGGCCGACATGGGTGTGCAGCAGGGCGATGGGGCAGCTCATGCGGATCAGCCCGCAGGGCTCGGCCCGGGTCATCTCGATGGCGGCCTGCGCCGCCTCGGCCTCCACCAGCATCGCCTTGCAGTGCTCGTAATAGGTGCGGCCCAGCTCGGTCACCGCAAACTAGCGGGTCGAGCGCTGGAGCAGCCGCACGCCGAGCCGCTCTTCGAGCTGTGCTATCCGGCGGCTGAGGCGGGATTTGGGCATGCCGATGGCGCGGCCGGCGGGGGCAAAGCCACCGTGATCCACCACCAGGACGAAATAGTAGAGATCGTTCAGATCCTGCATAGGGTGCTCTCATCGTTCCAAAAATAGGACGCTGATGCCCAATTTAGCAGTCTACCCACCTGTTCGTCTCGAAACTATGCTGTCTCCAGTGTTCAATTCCACCGGATATGTCAGGAGCGACAGATGAAAAAGATCCTCGGCGTTTACAGCGCACCCCGTCCTCACTGGGTAGGCGACGGCTTTCCCGTACGCTCTCTCTTCTCCTACAGCAGCCACGGCAAGCAGCTGAGCCCCTTCCTGCTGCTCGACTATGCCGGCCCGACCAACTTTACGCCGACCAGCCGGCCACGCGGGGTGGGTGAGCATCCCCATCGTGGTTTCGAGACGGTGACCATCGTCTACAAGGGCGAAGTGGCGCACCGGGATTCGACCGGTCAGGGCGGCGTGATAGGCCCGGGCGATGTGCAGTGGATGACCGCCGGTGCGGGTATCCTGCACGAGGAATTTCACGCCCCGGCTTTCAGCGAGTCGGGCGGCGAGCTCGAGATGGTGCAGTTGTGGGTGAATCTGCCGAGCCGGCACAAGATGACGCCGCCCGGTTACCAGCCCATCCTGGCGCGCGACATTCCGACGGTGGCACTGACCAGCGACGCGGGATCGGTGCGGGTCATCGCCGGGGAGTTCGAGGGGGTCCGTGGCCCGGCCCATACCTTCAGTCCGCTGCATGTCTGGGATCTGCGTCTGGTGCAGGGCAGTGTCAGCACACTCGAGTTGCCCGAAGGCTGGACCGGCGCACTCATCGTGCTCAAGGGGACCGTGCAGATCAACGGCAGTGCCATCGCCCGTGAGGCGCAGATGGTGGTGCTGGACCGGGCAGGGCGGCAGGTCATGATCGAGGCAAACAGCGACGCCACTGTGCTGCTGCTGAGCGGCGAGCCCATCGAGGAGCCCATCGTGGGTCACGGCCCCTTCGTGATGAACAGCCATGAGGAGATAGTGCAGGCCATCGATGACTTCAACAGCGGCAGATTCGGCGTGATGCCGGCGTGATAAATGGACAAGGCCCTCGCATGAGGGCCTTGTTTTTATGAGGCTGCGGATCAGCGCTGACGGGCCTTGAACCTGGGGTTGCTCTTGCAGATCACGAACAGCTTGCCGCGGCGGCGGACAATCTGGCAATCGGGATGGCGCGACTTGGCCGATTTGAGGGAGGAGAGGACTTTCATGACTGCGCTTTTCCTTTGTTGAAGAACTGACCGAAACGCTGGCCGAAGCGGGCGACCTGACCTTCCTTGCTGACCTGCTTCTGCTTGCCGGTATAGAAGGGGTGTGACGCACTGGAGACATCCAGCGTCACATAGGGGTAGGTGTTGCCGTCTTCCCACAGCTTGGTGCGATCGGTCTTGAGGGTGGATCCCACCAGAAAATAGGTGTTGGCGGTCAGGTCGTGGAACAGAACCTGACGGTACTCGGGGTGAATGTCGGGACGCATGATGCTGGCCTTATGATTTAGTTGTTATAACATAACAAATAAATCATGCCTTTGTTGAGAATGAATATCAACAATTTTTTGTCTTGTGTGGTGATGGGGTAATACCACCGAGCGAGGTTCTGCCTCCCTGGCAAGCAGAGTAGCCGGCGGGGTTTGGTGATGCCGCAGCAGGGTTGGCAACAAGAGGTTGATGACGCGCTTTACTTTTGATTTTTACTGTATAAAAATACAGTTATAAATCATGGAGAAGTATCCTATGCGTCTGGAAATCATCATCGACAAAAAACATCAGGTGCCCACCTCGACCATGGAGGCGCTGCGTCAGGAGCTGCTCAAGCAACTGGGCGAGAAGTTCCCCGACCTGCATGTGCGGGTCGCCCCCGGCAGCGCCATGGCACTGACGGTCAGCCGCGCCAGCAAGGAGGACAAGGAGCTGGCTGAAGCCATGGTGCAGGAGGTGTGGGAGAATGCCGACAGCTGGATGCCGGAGAGTGTTGCCTCCTGAGCCTGGTGGCCGGGCTCTCATCCAGCGCCTCTCTTGCCGAACAAAAAACGCAGCCCAAGGCTGCGTTTTTTGTTGCTGCTGGGATGAGCTCCCGAGCCGATGGTGTGTCTGCACTCAGCCTTTAATCCTCAACCGTCAAAGCCCGGCCCAGCGTTTGAGGCTGTTGACCTGCACCCGCTGATCCGCCTGGGTGATATCGCCGCTGGCGCGCAGTGCCTTGAGGGCAACGGGCAGGGCTGCCCGCACTTCGCTGGCCGTCATGCCGGCCTGCAGGGCCGGGTGATAGGCAAGCTTGAGCAGCACGTAATCGAGCCCGGTCGGGAAGCTGTCGATGCTGTTGTCGTTGAAGATGGAGGGGAACACCTTGTCCGAATCGTTGGGCAACCCCATTACCTGGGTGAGCTCCTCCACCACGCAGTCGAGAAAGCGCCCCTTGGCCCGGCTGTAATCCACCGGAATGATGATGGTGGCGCGGGCCATCTCGCGGCGGGTATTGGTGGTGAAGTTGGCCATGCAGAGCCCCTCCTTGAGCGCCGTCTTGACGGAGGCATCCTGCCCCATGGTGCGCTTGGCCCAGTTCGCCATCTTAGCGCGTTCGGTCATGATCAGGGTGATGTTAGGCCGCTCGCTGACCAGGGCGATGGGACGACCTATGATGCCGGCCAGATGCTGGCTCTGTACCCTGACCACCTCGCTTTGCAGCGCCTTGTCGCCAAATTCGTTGACCAGCTTGAGCCGGATGGGCTGTTCCCAGCGGGAGAAGTGCACGTTCTGTTCGTGGCCGTACTCCCGCTTCATGGCGACCTCGAAGAAACTCTCGGTGAGATAGGCATCGCTCTGCCAACGCTCGGCGGCTTGCAGCCAGGGGCTCAGCAACAGGAGCACCACCAGCCAGCGGCCGAGCGGCCGGCGCCAGCCTGAGTGGCGCACGGCAAGGTAACGGCGCAATGAAATCATGTCTCCTCCTTGAAACAGTCGGGATCAGCGCGTGGCCCGTTCGAGATCGCGCCAGGTGAGCCAGAGCCGCAGATCAAACTCCAGTTGATGATAGTCCGGCTCCATATGCTGACAGAGCTGATAAAAGCCCTTGTTGTGATCCTTCTCCTTCAGGTGGGCCAGCTCGTGCACCACGATCATCTTCAGGAAGGCCGGGTGGGCCTCCTTGAACAGGGCGGCGATGCGGATCTCGTTCTTGGCCTTGAGCTTGCTGCCCTGCACCCGGCTCACATAGGTGTGCAGGCCGAGGGCATCCTTGATCACGTTGATCTTGCCGTCGAAGATCACCTTGGAAAGCGGCGCCGAGCTTTTCAGGTAGCGGTTCTTCAGCTCCATGGTGTAGGCGAGCAGCGCCTTGTCACTCTGGATGAGATGGGTTTCTGGATAACGCTTGGCCAGCACGTCTCCCAGCTTGCCCGCCGCGATCAGCTGTTGCACCTGGGCCTTGAGGGGCTCGGGGTAGCCACCGAGGTAGGTCAGTTCCGCCATGTCTGCATTACTCGTCATATCAAAAGAGCGCCATTGTAGTCAGCGCGTCGCCGCTTGCCTACCGTTTCGGGCCTTGCCTGGGTTGGCGCAATGAAAAGGGCCGTCATCACGGGATGACGGCCCTGTTCGGTCAAGGGGGCTCAACGCCTGCGATAGAGGCCCGGATCCACCTCTTCATACTGGCTCACCAGATATTGATAGAAGGCGAGACTGGAGGGCGAGCTCGGCTTCTTGAGCTCATCGGCCACCCGATCCGGCTTGGCGATGATGAACTTGGGACTCTGGCGCTTGAGGTCGGCCAGTACCCGCTCGCGCACGTCGTAGGGCGGGTTGACGTTGGCAAAGAACAGGTAGGCGGAGGCCGGCTGGCGATCGGTCCAGAGGTAATATTGCGGCTGGATGCCGTCTACCCAGATCTTGTCGGTGGGGCTGGTCTCGGCCTTGATCCGATCGACCCGTACCTGGGCCGGCGGGTTGAACGGCGTGCCCTTCAGGGTGCCTTCCCAGGCGTTGTTGAGCAGCAGGGCCAGCATGGCCAGCGAAGCGAGCCAGGGGGTGGCGCTGCGCACATCCCAGGCGCGCCACAGGGGCACCAGGATGAGCACCGGCAGGGCCCACAACAGGCTGTTGCCGAGCACTTCACGCACCCGCTCCAGTGACCACTCCTTGGTGCTCCAGCCATAACCCAGCTGCTGGGCCAGCAGCCAGCTGGCGGTCAGCACCACCAGCGAGATGCAGAGCAGGCCGAGGCCATCGGCCTGCTGTTCGCTGCGATCCAGCAGGCAGGCGAGCGGCAGCAGGGCCAGCGGCAGATAGAGCACATCGTAGTGATCAAACACGTGGCCGGAGACCGAGTTGGCGATCAGGGTGAAGATGACCCCGAACAGGGTGGCGCACAGGGCCGGCAGATACCACTCCTGACGGCGTCCCATCATCAGCACGATGAAGGCGGGCAACAGCATGATAAGACCGGTGCGCAGCAGGCCGACGCTGCCCACATCCGGCGAGAAGCCATTGCCGTAGCTCCCCTCGAAGAAGATATCGAAGGCGTAGTATTTGAATTCGGCCAGCAGGTTGTGATGCTGGAAGTAGGCCAGCAGCGGGCCGCCAACCAGTGCCAGCCCCAGCAGGCTGGAGCAGAGCAGGGAGAGGGCGCAGCGCCACTGTTCGCGCAGGCACCAGTGGCAGAACAGCACCAGATACCAGGCACCCCAGAAGGCGCCGTTGTTGGTGCGCATCCAGGCAACGATGGCAAAGGTGAGCGCGGCCACCAGCGCCGGTCCCCAGCTGCAGCGCTTGTCCAGCAGCATGGTGATGAAGGCCCACTGGGCGATGAGGGCCAGATGGAAGGTCCAGTCTTCGGTCATGTTGCCGTAGTAGTAGCGGGTGCCGTAGAGCGCCAGTATCGCCAGCATGCTGCCGAGCCGGGCCCGCAGCGAGAGGCCGAGCTGGCCGAACGCCTGCCAGCTAGCCAGCAGCCCCAGCCAGCAGAGTGCCCACTCCAGCAGCCAGATCCCGAAGAAGCCACCGACGCCGTAGCCGAGGGCGTCGAGGGCGAAGATCATGGGGCCCTTGATGTCGATCATGTCCCGGTAAAGCACGCCCCCTTCGCTCCACATCTTGCCCATCACTGCAAACAGCGAGGCGTCAAAGCCTGGCGCCATGCCGTGGAACAGCGGGTTGCGCAGGCAGAACAGCAAGGCCAGCAAGCCGGTGAGCAGGATCACCAGCGGCCGCAGGCCCGGATTGACGCGAGGAGGGGTAAAACGGATGGCATGATTCATGGGTGACCTGTTCCTGCTGGGAAGTCTCGAAAGCGGGCCTATCTTGCCGAGCCTGACAGCACGATGCAATGGGCGAGGGGAATGTGCTTGAAATAATTTGTAAAAGTGCCGCTTTACGGCATGAAAGCGGCACGTTTTCTGACAAAACCGGCTAAAGCGACCTGGCGGGCCATCGCCAAGTGGCCCGCCAGATCCTTACCGGGTAGACGGCCCCTGATACTCCACCAGTGCCGGCGCAGCGGCGAGTTCGGGCAGGTAGCGAGCCCAACGGATGAAGGCATCCGCCAGGGTGATGCCGAGCTCCTGGTTGTGCTGGGTCAGGGTGCGGGCCAGCGCGGTGTAGCCCTCCTTGCCGGAGGCGGTGTAGGCGCTGGAAACCCCCCGATAGATGGCGTCGGCCTCGACCGGCTGCCACTGGCCGGGGGCGCGCTCCCACTCCAGCCGGGTGATCCGGCGCCCCTTGGGCTGGTCTGCCTGATAACAGAAGCGCACGCCGGCGGTATAGGGGAAGCTGCCGCTGCCATTGCCCGTCACGCCGTTGTTGGTGGCGTTGTCGATGGCCCCCTCCAGCGCCTCGGCCAGTTCATGGCCGTGCACCCGATAGAGGGTGAGCGGGATGGCGAACGGCAGCAGGCGGCCGGCGATGTCCGCTTCGCTGAGCGGCCCGGGCTCGAGGGAGCAGCGCACTCCGCCGGCATTGTGCAGGGCGAAGTCCACCTGACCGACCTGCTCGCGGGCCCCGGCCAGCATGGCGCAGGCCACCAGGGGCGCCACCTGGCTGCCGGCCGGCAGGCAGGCATCGGGCAGCCGCTGATGGTGCAGCGGCCCGCCAAGGTGGGTCACGATGCGCTGGGTCATGGTCTCGAGCTCGGGCCGGTAGCGTTTGGCCAGCAGTTGCTCGAGCGCGGGCGCCGGCTCGCAAAAATGTAGCCCGGCCGGCGGCGTCGAGGCAAACGGCCAGGGCTGCCAGGGCAGCCACTCCAGCTGGCCACGGCTGCGAGCTACCCGGCCGTGCTGGTCAAACGTCAGTTCGCACACCCCGAGGCAGAGGGCGCTGTGGGCGGCGTGCAGGATGGCGACACCGTTTCGCATCAACGGATAGCTGCCCTCGCTCGCCAGACCCAGCGGCGCCAGATCCCCCAGCAGGCTGTGGGTGTGGCCACCGATGATGAGGCTGAGCTCGGGGAAACGCTCGGCCAGCAGTTTGTCCTGCTCCAGCCCAAGGTGGCTGAGCAGAATGATGTGGCGGATGCCGGCGGTCTTGATCTCTGCCAGTGCTGCCTTCAGGGTCTGCTCGATGCCGTGAAAGCGGGTATGGGGATCGGGGCTGGCGATGGCGGCCATCTGCGGCAGCGTGATGCCGAGCAGGGCGAAGGGCACGCCGTCGATGCTGCGCTGGTGCCAGGGACGGCTGGCATCATACAACTGGGGCAGACCGCGCAGTCGCAGCGGGGCGTCGGCGGGCTCCTGACTGCTGTCGAGGTTGGCGGCCAGCACCGGAAAGTCGAGCTGGCGCAAAAACTCCACCAGCGGCCCGTTGCCCAGATCGAACTCGTGATTGCCGATCACCATGGCGTCCGGTCGCAGCAGGCTCAGCAGGTCGGCGTTGGCGCGCCCCTTGAAGCGGTTGAAATAGAGCGAACCCTGGAAGGTGTCACCGCCGTGCAGGAACAGGCAGGTCTGGCCCGCCGCATCGGCCTGTCGGCGCAAGGTGTTGAGCCGGGTCAGGATGCGGGCGTAGCCACCACACTGGGTGCGCCACTCGGACTCGCCTGCGGGGGCGAAGCGCATGGGGGCGCCATCGAAATGGGAGTGGCAGTCACTGAAGTGGGCAAGTTGAACCGTAATACTCATCTCGGTCCTCCTTAGAGAAAAAAGAGCACCGAGTCTACTCCAATGGCGGGGGGAGATACCAGCCCGGCGGCAGGCCGGGCTGGTAGAGTGAGGGAGAGGCAGGGCATCCGCTCAGGGAGCCCCGGTCAATTTAGGCGGGCACCATGATCTGGGTGGCGAGGATCACCACCAGCAGGCCGACCGCGACCGGCACCGAGGTGCGCTTGACCACTTCGAACGGCGAGAGGTTGCCCATCCCCGCACAGGCGACCACCACCCCGGAAACCGGCGAGATGGTGCGGCCCAGGTTGGAGGCCTGCAGCATGGGGATCACCAGGTAGGCGGGGTTGACGCCGAGGCTGGTGGCGAGATGGGGAATAAGCTCCACGAAGGCATAGAAGGGAGCGTTGCCGGAACCCGTGGTAAAGGCGGCCAGGGTGGTGATGACCACCAGCACCAGCATGATGACGATGCCGCCGGTACCAAAGCTCTGGGCCAGATCCAGGAGGTTGGCGATGAAGCCGAGCCCCATCAATCCCTGAGCAAACACCCCGGCACCCACCAGCAGCATCACCACGCCGGCGAAGGCATCGGCCATGCTGCGCCAGCATACCTGCAGCCCGTCCAGTAGCTCTTTGCCGTTGCGCTTGCGGGCCAGCTCCATCAGGGCAGCCAGCACCAGGCAGATGACGATGATGGTGACGATGTCGAGCTTGGGCCCGAGTTTGCCGTCAAACAGCAGCACCCCGATGATGGGGGTAAAGGGCAGGATGGCGTAGAAGCCGGGGGCATCGGTGATGAGATCGCTCGGGGCGACCGCCTCGTTGTGCTCGCCGGCCTTCTGATCCAGATAACGCTGCCAGAAGAAGTGGGTCACCGCCATGGCGGCGATGGCCACCAGCGAGATGGGCAGGGTCAGCTTGAAGGCAAAATCGAGCAGCTCCATGTTGGCGGCCTGGGCGGCCATCACCACGTCCCCGGAGGTGGGGGCCAGGATGATGGCGGCCGGTGAGGCACATACCGCCGCCGCGGCGCCACGGGAGATCCCCATGTTGACCATCAGCGGGAACAGGGTGGCCATCAAGAGCACGCCGAGGCCGGTGGCGGAGCTCACCGCCAGCGACATGGCGCAGGCCACCAGATAGGCGGCAACCAGCAGGATGTAGGGAGACTTGATGATGCCAAGCGGCTTGCTGGCCAGCTTCACCAAAATGGTGTTGGCGCCGATGTGGCTCATGTAGCCGGCGAAGCCGCACAGCACCATGATCAGCATGCCGAGGCCACCGCCCCGATCCACCAGCAGGAAGCGCACGTATTCGAAGATGTCGGTGGCCACGTGGCCGGTGGAGGTGACGCTGGTGGGCAGCACCGCCTTGCCCATCAGGGCGGTGATCGCCAGCAGCAGCAAGCCGCCGCTGAGCAACACCCCGGTGGCCGAGTAGCCCTTGAAGATGTAGCGACCCACAGCCAGGGTGACCAGGGTGCCGATAAGGAGTTCCATCATAGAGTGAGTTCCTGAGTACGAATGAAGGTGGATGCATTCCTGGCGTCAACTTGGAGGTTAATCTGGCCAATCCCGAAATGTATCGACATAAAACTCGGCGATTATTATCCAATAAGGGGTATCTCACCATGATGTTGCGCATCACTTGTGATCTTGCTTGCAAATCAATGGCTGTGCGGGGTTGCGACTTGTCAACCTGACACTTAGGCTTTGTGACGGGAGTAGGTGACAGTCGCGGGGATCGCGGTTAATCTCCTGCTTCGAGTATTAATGCGTTGATTATTAATTAAAATAACAACCCCGCCAGCAACGAGGTCAAGGCAGCAGAGATGGGAATGGTCAGCAAAGTTTTCATGGTGGCATTGATGTTGTTCGCCGCCACGGCCGGGGCCGAGAGTTCCCATTACACCGGTATCAAGGCGGTGCCTGACATCAAGGTCGACTTTCAGTTTTATCGGGTATCCGGGCCGGATGTGGCGAGCCTGGCACGTCAGATGACCAGCGCGGGCACAGCCCGGGCCAACGGCCACATCGGCATGGCCAGTTACCAACTCTCCTGGCAGTTGCAGACCCGTCCCGAGGCGCAGCGCTGCGAGCTGGAACAGGTCAGGGTCACTACCCGGATCAAGGTGATGGTGCCGAACTGGATGGACAAGGCCAAGGCCTCCGCCGCCGAGCGCCAGAAGTGGGACAAGCTGGTGGCCGCCATGTTCGATTACGAGAGTCGCCACAAAGACATACTGCTGGAGAGCGTGAGCCAGCTCGGCATCCAGCTGGCGCAACTGCCGGTGGAGCGCGACTGCGCCGCCCTGGAATATCAGGCCTGGCAACGGGGGCAGGGGGTGCTGGCCAGCTCGCGCCAGCGTTTCAGCCAGTTGCAGCAGCAGACCGATCACGGTCGCAAGCTGGGGCTTAACTGGCCAAAGGGCATCTGAGCCCGACAGGATTTGAGCGAACAAAAAGGGCTCCCGTCGGGGAGCCCTTTTTGTTGTTGCGTCTTGCCGAGCATCTAAATGCTCACTGGAGCGGCTTGCCCTTGAGCAGCTTGCGCACCCAGTAGCGGGCCGGGTGGAGCGCCTCCAGCAGATCGGCCGCCAGCGGCAGCGGATCGCCGCAGATCTCGCTGGCCAGCAGCTCGCCGCAAAGGGGCGCCGAGCAGAGCCCCCGCGAGCCGAGTGCCCCCAGCACATAGAGGCCGGGATGCAGCGGCAACGGCGCGGCGTTTTGCTGATCGCCCTGCAGTCCGGCGTAGTGATCCGCCAGCTTGGCCAAGCTGGCTACTGGCCCCACCACCGGCAGGTGATCCCGGCTGGCACTGCGCACGCCGACCCGGGCCTGATTGCCACTCACATCCACCTCGGCGGGCCAGGCCTGCTGCGGCAGGCAGGCTTGCAGTCGCGCCTGGTTCTGGGCCTGCTCGTCGGCGCGAAACTCGAGATCGGTCTGGTTGCGGCCATAGCTGGCGCCGATGCAGTGGTGATCGTGGTGGGCCGGAGTGAGGTAGCCATCGTAACAGAGCACGGTGTTGAGCTTGCTCAAGCTCACCGAGGTCGGCACATGGCTCACCTGGCCACGCACCGGATAGAGCGGCAGCTCGGCAAAGGGGATGAGCGCAGGCAACTGATGGCCGGCGGCCACCACCAGATTGGGGGCTTGCCAGCGGCGCCCGTCACGACTTTCGACCTGCCAGCCATCGGCCTGTTCGGCCATGGCGACCACCTCGGTATTGAAAACCACTTCAAGCAGTCCACTGGCTTGTGCTTCCTTGATGGCGGCGCGGGTGAGATCCGCCGGACAGAGCCAGCCCCCCTGCGGATAGCTGACACCACCGTGACCACAGGGCAGGCCGACCACTTGCTCAGCTTCTGGTTCGGAAAGTACCTGCATCAGCTCGGGCGGGAAGGGGCCTTGCGCCATCTTGGCCAGCTTGGCGGCGGACTTGTCGTCATAGCCGAGCTGGGTGACGCCGCACAACGAGAAGGCGACGGGGTGGCGCTTGGCCAGGGCCAGCAGTCGGCTTCTGGCGAAGCCGAAGGCCAGCGAATAGAAGCGCGACAGGACATCGTGCTCGCCATTGAGCAGCGGGTAGAGGGCTCCCTGCCGGTTGCCGGAGGCGCCAGTCGCCGGCTCGCCATCCTGGCACAAGAGCGTCACCCTGCGGCCCCGCTCCACCAAGGAAAGCGCCGTCATGGCCGAGGCGATGCCGCCCCCGATGATCAGCACCTCGCCCGCGCGGCCGGCGGGTCTGGCATACCAGGGGGCGATGGTCTGCTGTGGCTGTTTCTCTGCACGCTCCCCGGCCAACATCTCCCGCTTGCTGCCATGCCCTTTCACCTTTTGCATGGCAAAACCGGCGGCAATCAGGCCGCGGCGCACGAAGCCGGCACAGGTAAAGGTGGCGATGGTGGCGTGGGGACGCGCGAGGCGGGCCAGACCGTCGAACAATGCTTGTGTCCACATCTCCGGGTTCTTGGCGGGGGAGAAGCCATCCAGATACCAAGCGTCCACCAGCCCGTCTGCCGGGTGGGGCACCTGGGGCAGCATCTCCTTGATGTCGCCAAACCAGAGATCGAGCCGGATCCGGCCGCCGGCAAAGAGCAGCCGATGACAGCCTGCGACGGGCAGCGGCCACTGCTCGATGAGGGGCTGGCTGAAGGTGGCGAGCTCGGGCCAGGCGGCCAGCGCCTTGCGCAGATCCTCCCGGGTCAGCGGGTATTTTTCGAAGCTGATGAAGTGGAGGCGGGCACCGTTGCCGGATTGGGGCGCCTGTTCCAGAAAGGCGGCCATTGTCGCCAGAAAGTTAAGACCTGTGCCGAAACCTGTCTCACCTATCACGAAAATGTCACTATCGTGATGCGAAAATCGCGCTGGCAGCCGATTTTGCTGCAAAAAGACGTAGCGGGTTTCACTTAGACCGTTATCATTGGAAAAGTACACATCCCCGAACTCACTGGAGACTGGAGTTCCCGCTTCATTCCAGTCCAATCGGGCATGATGTAAGGATGTTTGACTCACGTTTTCCTCTGCTCGCGTCACAAAATCGCGGGCATTCTACGTGAAAGCAGACCAGTTTGGCAGCCGAAAGCGGGTAGACTTGGCGCCAGTTTTTCCAGACGAGATGAATTAATGAGAAGAGCAGTGATCACCGGTATCGGCGTCATCTCCAGTATCGGCAACAACAAGGAAGAAGTGCTGGCCTCCCTGAAAGCAGGCAAATCTGGCATCACCTATTCCGAGCAGTTCGAACAGTACAACCTGCGCAGCCGTGTCTGGGGTAACATCAAACTCGACCCGTCTGAACTGATCGACCGTAAAGTCATGCGTTTCATGGGCGATGCAGCGGCTTATGCCTATCTCTCCATGCAACAGGCCATCGAAGACGCCGGTTTGCCGGAAGAGATGGTGTCCAACGAGCGTTCCGGTATCGTGACCGGCTCCGGTGGCGCCTCCGGCAAGAACACCTCCGAGTCTGCGGATATCGCCCGCGAGAAGGGCGTCAAGCGTGTGGGCCCCTACATGGTGCCGCGCACCATGTCCTCCACCACCTCCGCCTGCCTGGCCACCCCGTTCAAGATCAAGGGTGTCAACTACACCATCAGCTCCGCCTGCGCCACCTCTGCCCACTGCATCGGTCACGCTCTGGAACTGATCCAGCTTGGCAAGCAGGACATCGTCTTCGCCGGCGGCGGCGAGGAGCTGGACTGGTCTTCCACCATCCAGTTCGATGCCATGGGCGCCCTGTCCACCAAGTACAACGACACCCCGGAAAAAGCCTCCCGTACCTATGATGCGGATCGCGACGGTTTCGTCATCTCCGGTGGCGGCGGCATCCTGGTGGTCGAGGAGCTGGAACACGCTCTGGCCCGTGGTGCCCACATCTATGCCGAGATCACCGGTTACGGTGCCACCTCCGATGGCTACGACATGGTCGCGCCGAGCGGTGAAGGCGCGGTGCGTTGCATGAAGATGGCGATGCAGGATGTCGGCAAGGTGGATTACATCAACACCCACGGTACTTCCACTCCGGTCGGTGACACCAAGGAGCTGGAAGCCATCCAGACGCTGTTTGGCAGCAATGCGCCCAAGCTCTCCGCCACCAAGGCCATGACCGGTCATGCCCTGGGTGCTGCCGGCGTGCACGAGGCCGTTTACTCCCTGCTGATGATGGAACACGGCTTCATCGCCCCCAGCATCAACATCGAGACCCTGGACGAAAAGGCCGTGGGCCTGCCCATCGTGCGCGCGTACGAAGAGGCGGAGCTCAATACCGTCATGTCCAACAGCTTCGGCTTCGGCGGGACCAACGCCTCCCTGGTGTTCAGCAAGTTCAAGGCTTGATGAGCCCACCATGAGTCGAAAAAAAGGCGCCGCAAGGCGCCTTTTTCATTGGGTGATCGTCAGCCCCGTTGCGGCAGTGGCAGCCGCATGTAGGTCGCGCCCTCGCCATATTCGGTGAGGGACTTGCGGGTGCTGGCCGGCTGGAAGCCCTGCTTGCGCCAGAAGGCCGGCGCATCCTGCACCGCCACCAGACCGGCGTGCTCAAACCCTTCGTCTGTGGCAAACGCAAGGGCGGTGGCGAGCAGCCGCTGCCCTATGCCCTTGCCGCGGGCCTGCCGTGAGACGGCGAGATCGTGCAGATAGAACTCGTCATTGCCGGCCAGGCGCTGAATGGGGACGGAGAGGGGCGGGGGCTGGTGGGCACGCCAGGGGTGGCAGAGCAAATAGCCCAGCACCTGGCCCTGATGTTCGGCCACCCAGCAGCAGGCGGGGGCCAGTTCGGCCTTGTTGCTCATGACTTCGATGGGCTCAGGATCCAGCTGGTGATAACACTCGTCCTGAATGGCCATGATGGCGGGCCAGTCGTTGGCCCGGGTCGTGCGGATCTTGATCATAGTGGTAGGGCATGGCTGCCCGAAAACGCTGATTAAACAATGGATTCGTCAACCAGCGTACCAGAACCGGGTCATGAACTGAACAAGCATCTTCAAATGATGCCTGTCTTGATCAGCGCGCCGCCTGTTTGCTGACGACCTTGATGAGCTGGTAGCGCAGGGAAGGGGCATCTGCCGGCACATCGGTGAGCCGCTGCTTGCTGATGGTCAGCTGATAGCGGTAGCCGGGCTCAAACTGAAAGCCTTCAATCTGCTGATAGAACAGGGTCCAGGGCTGCTGCTCGTCACTGCGCACCTGCATGCACTGCATGGGGCCGACGCCGACGCAGTGTACCAGCTGGCTGTTGACGTAGAGGGTCTCGCCTGCGCTTGGCGTGGGGGCGTTTTGACAGGCGCTGAGCAGCAGGGCGGCAGCGGCGCTGAGGAACAGTGGTCTCATGATGAACTCCTTCGATGGAAAGGGGGGCATTAGAGCGGCAAATAAAAAGGCGGTCAATGACCGCCTTTGTAACAAAAAATCTGAAACCCGTGACTCAACGCTGGTCGAGCGGGGTGAACTCGCGCTGCGGCTGACCGGTATAGAGCTGACGCGGACGGCCGATCTTCTGATCCGGATCCGAGTGCATTTCGTTCCAGTGGGCAATCCAGCCGATGGTACGGGAGATGGCGAAGATCACGGTGAACATGGACATGGGGATGCCGATGGCCTTCATGATGATGCCGGAGTAGAAGTCCACGTTCGGGTAGAGCTTCTTCTCGATGAAGTAGGGGTCGGAGAGCGCGATGCGTTCCAGCTCCATGGCCACGTCCAGCAGCGGATCCTTGATCTGCAGCTCGGTCAGTACCTCGTGACAGGTTTCGCGCATCACGGTGGCACGGGGGTCGTGGTTCTTGTAGACCCGGTGGCCGAAGCCCATCAGACGGAACGGATCGTTCTTGTCCTTGGCCTTGGCGATGTATTCGGGAATGCGGTCAACGGAGCCGATCTCCTCGAGCATCTTGAGGCAGGCTTCGTTGGCACCGCCGTGGGCCGGTCCCCACAGGGAGGCGATCCCCGCGGCGATACAGGCAAACGGGTTGGCGCCGGAGGAGCCGGCCAGACGCACGGTGGAGGTTGACGCGTTCTGCTCGTGGTCCGCATGCAGAGTGAAGATGCGATCCATGGCGCGTTCGACGATGGGGTTGACCTTGTACTCTTCGGTCGGCACGCCAAACATCATGTGCAGGAAGTTGCCGGCATAGGAGAGGGCGTTACGCGGCTGCATGAACGGCTGACCGATGGAGTACTTGTAGCACATGGCGGCCAGGGTCGGCATCTTGGAGAGCAGACGGAAGGCGCAGATCTCGCGGTGCTCTTCGTTGTTGATGTCGAGGGCATCGTGATAGAAGGCGGAGAGCGCACTGACCACGCCGCACATGACGGCCATGGGGTGGGCGTCGCGACGGAAGCCGCGGAAGAAGAAGGCAATCTGCTCGTGCACCATGGTGTGGCGGGTGACCAGACGTTCGAATTCCGTGTACTGCGCCTTGGTGGGTGCCTCGCCGTACAGCAGGATGTAGCAGACTTCCAGATAGCTGGCCTGGGTGGCCAACTGGGCGATGGGGTAACCACGGTGCAGCAAGACACCCTGATCGCCATCTATGTACGTAATGGATGATTTGCAAGAACCGGTTGCCATAAAACCGGGGTCGAAGGTGAAGTACCCTTGCGCGCCCAGTTTTCTGACATCGATCACGTCGGGTCCGACAGTTCCTGACAGGATCGGGAGTTCTACCGGGTCTTTACCGGGCAGATGTAGGGTGGCTATCTTATCAGCCATAGCACGTCTCCTTTGCTCTTTTATAATTTGATTCCAGCTCTACTTTATTACGAGTTTGATGACGCTGGCAAAGGTTCTGACCCGTACCAGGGCGGCTGGAGCGCCTTATTTGAAACAGAGTTCAGGGCTGTTGTCAATTTTGCTGGATGATCATTAATGATTTGTTAAATGAGTTGTGAGATCTGGTTTACGGTTTTGGGTTTTCTTTGTAGCTAATTGATTGTCATTGGTTAAGCCCGCCGATATACTGCGCCTCGTGGGTGATGGCTGTCGGTGTTTGAAACGCTTTCGCAAAGCTAGATGTGATATTGAAAATGTTATTTTTGGCTTTCCTGAGTTGTTTTGGTAACAAAAACCTAACAAATGCCACTCCATGCCCTCATAAGCGTGTAAAAACAATAACTAACGTGCTCAATGGAGCTGAGTGGGCAAAGCCGTGAAAAATAAACAGAGACCTGTAAACCTCGACCTACAGACGATCAGCTTTCCTGTCACCGCCATCGCTTCCATCTTGCATCGTGTCTCAGGGGTGATCACCTTTGTGGCGCTCTCAATCTTGCTGTGGATGCTTGGTACTTCACTCGCCTCTCCCGAAGGATTTGAGACTGTGGTGTCCATCATGGACAACTTTCTGGTCAAATTCGTGCTGTGGGGGATCCTGACTGCGCTGGCTTACCACATTGTGGGCGGACTGCGTCACCTGGTCATGGACATGGGCTATTGGGAAGAGCTGGAATCCGGTAATCAGAGTGCCCGTGTGGCCTTCGTGATCACCGCGGTTTTGGCGGTATTGGCGGGGGTACTGGTATGGTAACCAATTCTGCAACCTTCGGGCGCAGCGGCGTTCACGATTACATCCTGATCCGCGCCACCGCCCTCATCATGACCTGTTATGTCCTCTACCTGGTGGGCTTTGTCGCGTTCAACGACATCAGCTACGAGGTGTGGACCGGCTTCTTCGCCAAAACCTTCACCAAGGTGTTCACCCTGTTGGCGCTGCTGTGCGTACTGATCCACGCCTGGATCGGTCTGTGGCAGGTGCTGACCGACTATATCAAGCCGGTGGGGTTGCGCGGTGCGCTGCAATTTGCCCTGGTAGTGGTGCTGTTCGTCTACCTGATGACCGGCTTCGTTGTACTGTGGGGGGTGTAAGGTGACTATTCCAACTCGTGAATTTGATGCGGTGGTGATCGGTGCCGGTGGCGCCGGCATGCGCGCCGCGCTGCAGATTGCCCAATCCGGCAAGAGCTGCGCTCTGTTATCCAAGGTATTCCCGACCCGTTCTCACACGGTTTCTGCCCAGGGCGGGATCACGGTTGCGCTGGGCAATGCCCACGACGACAACTGGCAGTGGCACATGTACGACACCGTCAAGGGCTCCGATTACATCGGTGATCAGGAAGCCATTGAATACATGTGCAAGACCGGCCCCGAGGCCGTCTATGAACTGGAGAACATGGGTCTGCCCTTCTCCCGCTTCGACAACGGCACCGTCTATCAGCGTCCGTTTGGCGGCCAGTCCAAGAATTTCGGTGGCGAGCAGGCGGCCCGTACCGCGGCGGCAGCCGACCGTACCGGCCACGCCCTGTTGCACACCCTCTATCAGCAGAACGTCAAGAACAAGACCACCGTCTTCTCCGAGTGGTATGCGCTGGATCTGGTGAAGAACCAGGACGGTCACATCGTTGGCTGTACCGCCATCGACATGGAGAGCGGTGAAGTCGTCTACTTCAAGGCCAAGGCCACCGTACTGGCCACCGGCGGCGCCGGTCGCATCTACCAGTCCACCACCAACGCCCACATCAACACCGGTGATGGCGTCGGCATGGCGCTGCGCGCCGGGGTCGGCGTGCAGGACATGGAGTTCTGGCAGTTCCACCCGACCGGCATCGCCGGGGCAGGGGTGCTGGTGACCGAAGGGTGCCGCGGTGAAGGCGGCTACCTGCTCAATAAAGACGGCGAGCGCTTCATGGAGCGTTATGCGCCGAACGCCAAGGATCTGGCCGGTCGCGACGTGGTGGCCCGTTCCATCATGATCGAGATCCGCGAAGGTCGCGGCTGTGACGGTCCCTGGGGCCCGCACATCAAGCTCAAGCTGGATCACCTCGGCAAAGAGGTGCTGGAATCCCGTCTGCCGGGCATCTGCGAGCTCTCTCGCACTTTCGCCCACGTAGATCCGGTCAAGGAACCCATCCCCATCATTCCGACCTGCCACTACATGATGGGCGGCGTGCCGACCAACGTGAACGGCCAGTGCCTGACCCAGGACAAGGACGGCAACGACGTGCCGGTGGTCGGTCTGTTTGCGGTGGGCGAAATCGCCTGCGTCTCGGTGCACGGTGCCAACCGTCTGGGTGGCAACTCGCTGCTGGATCTGGTGGTATTTGGCCGCGCCGCCGGCATGCACCTGGTCAACACCCTGAGCGAGATGGAGCACGGCCGCGCCGCCTCCGACGCCGATATCGACGCCGCACTGTCCCGCTTCAACCGCTGGGAAAATTGCCGTGACGGTGAAGATCCGGTGCAGATCCGCAAGGACCTGCAGCGCTGCATGCAGAACAACTTCTCCGTATTCCGGGAAGGCGATGCCATGGCCGAAGGGCTGGCCGAGCTGAAACTCATCCGCGAGCGCCTCAAGAACGCCCGTCTGGACGACACCTCCAAGGAGTTCAACACCCAGCGCATCGAGTGCCTGGAGCTGGACAACCTGATGGAGACGGCCTATGCCACCGCGGTGGCTGCCAACTTCCGTACCGAGAGCCGGGGCGCCCACAGCCGCTTCGATTTCCCGGAGCGTGACGATGAAAGCTGGCTGTGCCACAGCCTCTATCATCCGGACACCGAGTCCATGACCCGTCGCGCTGTCAACATGTCACCCAAGACCCGTGAGGCGTTCCCGCCCAAGGTCCGGACTTACTGATTGCGGAGCTAGCCCTATGAACGTCACATTCTCTGTCTACAGATACAATCCGGATGTTGATAACGTCCCCCATATGAAGGAATATCGTCTTGATATTCCTGAAGGTTCCGACATGATGGTGCTCGACGCACTGATCCAGCTCAAAGAGCTGGATCCCACGCTCGCCTTCCGCCGCTCTTGCCGCGAAGGGGTCTGTGGATCTGACGGTCTCAACATGAATGGCAAGAACGGTCTTGCCTGCATCACCCCGCTCTCCGATCTGCTGAAGAAGGGCAATAACGTCGTTATCCGCCCCTTGCCAGGCCTGCCGGTGATCCGTGATCTGGTGATCGACATGACCCAGTTCTACACCCAGTGGGAGAAGGTCAAACCCTTCCTCATCAACGACGAAAAATTGCCGCCCGTGCGTGAGCACCTGCAATCCCCCGAAGAGCGCGCCAAGCTGGATGGCCTGTACGAGTGTATTCTCTGTGCCTGCTGCTCCACCTCTTGCCCCTCCTTCTGGTGGAACCCGGACAAGTTCATCGGCCCGGCCGGTCTGCTCGCCGCCTATCGCTGGCTGGCGGACAGCCGCGATACCGCGGCTACCGATCGACTGGGTAATCTGGATGACGCCTTCAGCGTGTTCCGTTGCCACGGCATCATGAACTGCGTGAACGTCTGTCCCAAGGGCTTGAACCCGACCAAGGCCATCGGTCAGATCAAGTCGATGCTGCTCAATCGGGCTGTTTAGTATCAGGGCCAGGGCGTCACGCGCCAGGCCCGACCTCTGGATAGCCATCCGTCACCATGGCTGGATGGCTATTTAAACCCTACAAGCTGCGCTGCAGTGAACAAGATGTACAAGGGATAGAAATGCATAACGGCGTGATGAAGGCCTGGTTGGAGTCATCTCACCTGGCTGGTGCGAATGCAAGCTATATTGAGGATTTGTACGAATCCTTCCTGGAAGACCCCGAGTCCGTAGCCGAAGAGTGGCGCAGCCTGTTTAGCTCGCTGCCCCAGGTCAATGGCCATGCGATAGAACAACCTCACTCCCGAGTCCGCGATTATTTCCGTCGCCTGGCCAAGGATCCCTCCCGCTACAGTGCCCCCGTCTCCGATCCGCAAGTGGATGCCAAGCAGGTGCGGGTATTGCAGCTGATCAACGCCTTCCGCTTCCGTGGCCATCAAAACGCCAACTTGGATCCGCTCGGCCTCTGGGCGCGTGAAACCGTTGCCGAACTGGATCCTGCGTTTCACAACCTGCAGGGCGCAGACATGGAGGCCACCTTCAACGTGGGCTCCTACGCCATCGGTCGCGAGACCATGGTGCTCTCCGATCTGTATGCCTCGCTGAAGAAAACCTACTGCGGCAGCATCGGCGCCGACTACATGCACCTCACCTCCACCGAGGAGAAGCGCTGGCTGCAACAGCGTCTCGAATCCATCGAAGGGACGGGCAGCTACACCCTGGAAGAGAAGACCCGCTTCCTCGAGAGCCTGACCGCCGCCGAAGGGCTGGAAAAATACCTGGGCGCCAAGTTCCCGGGGGCCAAGCGTTTCTCCCTGGAAGGGGGCGATGCCATGGTGCCCATGCTCAAAGAGCTTATTCGCCGCGCCGGTGAGCAGGGCTGCAAAGAGGCCGTCATCGGCATGGCCCACCGCGGCCGTCTCAACGTGCTGATCAACGTGCTGGGCAAACGCGCCCAGGACCTGTTCGACGAGTTTGCCGGCAAACACGGCGAATCCTGGGGCACGGGTGACGTGAAGTACCACATGGGCTTCTCGTCCGACTTCGCCACCCCGGGCGGCAACGTCCACCTGGCACTCGCCTTCAACCCGTCTCACCTCGAGATCGTCAACCCCGTGGTCATCGGCTCGGTGCGTGCCCGCATGGACCGCCGCGGTGACAAGGACGGCTCGACCGTACTGCCCATCACCATTCACGGTGACTCGGCCATGTCCGGTCAGGGCGTGGTGGCCGAGACCTTCAACATGTCCCAGACCCGTGCCTATGGCGTGGGCGGGACGGTGCGCATCGTCATCAACAATCAGGTGGGTTTCACCACCTCTTACCATCGTGATCTGCGTTCCACCGAATATTGCACCGACATCGCCAAGGCGGTACAGGCGCCGGTGCTGCACGTCAACGGGGATGATCCGGAAGCCGTGGTGCTGGTGACCCAGATTGCACTGGATTACCGCAATACCTTCAAACGCGACGTGGTGATCGAGCTGGTCTGCTACCGTCGCCACGGTCACAACGAGGCCGACGAGCCGAGTGCGACCCAGCCGCTGATGTACCAGAAGATCAAACAGCACCCGACCCCGCGCAAGATCTACGCCGACCAGTTGGTGGCGGAAGGCAGCATCAGTCAGGAGCTGGCCACTACCCTGGTCAACGAATATCGCGAGACCCTGGATCGCGGTGAGCGGGTGAGCAAGGAGTGGCGTCCGATGGAACTGCACTCCGTCGACTGGACCCCTTATCTGGGCCACGACTGGGCCATGGCTTATGACAGCACTGTGTCGATGGATCATCTGAAGTCCCTCGGCGAGCGCATCAGTCAGTACCCGGCCACCCACGTGCTGCAGCGCCAGGTCGAGAAGATCTATGAAGACCGTCGCCTGATGGCCGCTGGCGAGAAGCTGCTGGACTGGGGCTTTGCCGAGACCCTGGCCTACGCCACCCTGGTGGACAAGGGCTCGCGCATCCGCTTCACCGGTGAAGACTCCGGCCGTGGCACCTTCTTCCACCGCCACGCCGTGCTGCACAGCCAGACCGATGCCAGCACCTACACCCCGCTGTGCAACCTGCACGACGAGCAGGGCCCGTTCGAGGTGTACGACTCCGTGCTGACCGAGAACGCGGTATTGGCGTTTGAATATGGCTACGCCAGCGCCGAGCCGGCCGGCCTCACCATCTGGGAAGCCCAGTTCGGTGACTTCGCCAACTGTGCTCAGGTGGTGGTGGATCAGTTCCTCTCCTCTGGCGAGCAGAAGTGGGGCCGGATGTGCGGCCTGACCATGCTGCTGCCGCACGGCTACGAAGGGCAGGGCCCGGAGCACTCCTCCGCCCGTCTGGAGCGCTATCTGCAGATGTGTGCCCAGCACAACATGCAGGTGTGCGTCCCGTCCACCCCGGCGCAGGTGTTCCACATGCTGCGCCGCCAGGTGGTGCGTCCGATGCGCCGTCCGCTCATCGTGATGACGCCCAAATCCCTGCTGCGCCACCCGCTGGCGGTGAGCAAGCTCGAAGAGCTGGCCGAAGGCACCTTCCAGAACGCCATCGGCGAGATCGATGCGCTGGATCCGAAGGGCGTCAAGCGCGTGGTGTTCTGCTCCGGCAAGGTCTACTACGACCTGCTCGATGCCCGTCGCAAGGCCGAGCAGCAAGATGTGGCGCTGGTGCGAATTGAGCAGCTCTACCCCTTCCCGGAAGAGGAAGTGCGCGCCATCCTGGCCGACTACAGCCATGTCACCGACTTCGTCTGGTGTCAGGAAGAGCCGCAGAACCAGGGCGCCTGGTACTGCACCCGTCATCACTACGACAGCGTGCTGCCAAGCCATGCCCGTCTGCGTTATGCCGGTCGCCCGGCGTCGGCCTCACCGGCCGTCGGTTACATGTCAGTCCACGCCAAGCAGCAAAAAGCCCTGGTGGAAGACGCGCTGACCCTGGAATAAACCCGTTGCGAAGGAGAGGGCACGCCGCTGCGTCGACCCTCTCTGACTCTGGAACAAGCCTGCTGGCCAAGAAGTAACAAGGAACTGATTAGATGACTATCGAGATCAAAGTACCGGACCTGCCGGAATCAGTGGCGGATGCCACCATCGCCACCTGGCACAAGAAACCGGGTGATCTGGTTGCCCGTGATGAAGTGCTGGTCGACATCGAGACCGACAAGGTCGTGCTGGAAGTGCCGGCGCCGGAAGCCGGCGTGCTGGGCGACATCCTGCAAAGCGAAGGGGCCACCGTGCTCTCCCGCCAGCTGATCGCCATGCTCAAGCCTGCCCCGGTGGCCGGCGAAGAGACCAAGGAGAAGCCGGTCGAAGCGGTGGCCGATGACGCTGCCGATGGCCTGAGCCCCTCCGTGCGCCGCCTGGTGGCCGAGCATGACATCGACGTCGCCAAGCTGACCGGTACTGGCAAGGGCGGTCGCGTCACCAAGGAAGACGTGGAAGCCTTCATCAAGGGTGGCAACAAGCCTGCCGCCGCCCCGGTTGCCGCTGCAGCCCCGGCTGCGCCGGTCGCTCCGCTGGCCGGTCGCACCGAAAAGCGCGTGCCCATGACCCGTCTGCGCAAGCGCATCGCCGAGCGTCTGCTGGAGGCCAAGAACACCACCGCCATGCTGACCACCTTCAACGAGATCAACATGGCGCCCATCATGAAGCTGCGCAAGCAGTACGGCGAGATCTTCGAGAAGAAGCACGGCATCAAGCTCGGCTTCATGTCCTTCTACGTGAAGGCGGTGGTGGAATCCCTCAAGCGCTACCCGGAAGTGAACGCGGCGCTGGACGGTGACGACATCGTCTACCACAACTACTTCGACGTCAGCATCGCCGTCTCCACCCCCCGTGGTCTGGTGACCCCGGTGCTGCGTGACTGCGACAACATGAGCCTGGCCGACATCGAGAAGGCCATCAAAGACCTGGCCGGCAAGGGCCGTGACGGCAAGCTGACCGTGGATGAACTGACCGGCGGCAACTTCACCATCACCAACGGTGGCGTGTTCGGCTCCCTGATGTCCACCCCGATCATCAACCCGCCCCAGAGCGCCATTCTGGGCATGCACAAGATCCAGGACCGCCCGATGGCCGTCGACGGCAAGGTCGAGATCCTGCCGATGATGTACCTGGCGCTCTCCTACGATCACCGCATCATCGACGGCCGCGAGTCGGTGGGCTTCCTGGTCTCCATCAAGGAGCTGCTGGAAGATCCGACCCGTCTGCTGCTGGACGTCTAAGCAAATCGGCCGGACCGGCAAGCCCTCTGGCTTGACGGCTCGCGCCACAAGCTTGCCGCCGGACCTCCCGTTCGGCGGCAAGCGGGGGCCAACCCGGCCCCGACGGAACGTCTGAGTGAAAGTGAAATTAGAAAGATAACGAGGGGCCACCTTGGCCTCTTTCACAGGGGATTGAGAAACACGAGCCCCGGACGGAAATACCTACAACACGGATAGAGCATCTATGAATCTGCATGAATATCAGGCAAAACAGCTGTTTGCCGAGTATGGCCTGCCGGTCTCCGAAGGTTATGCCTGTGCCACCCCGCAGGAAGCGGCCGAAGCGGCCGACAAGATTGGCGGCAACACCTGGGTCGTCAAGTGCCAGGTCCACGCCGGTGGCCGCGGTAAAGCGGGCGGCGTCAAGCTGGCCAAGAGCAAGGACGAGATCCGTGCCTTCGCCCAGAACTGGCTCGGCAAGAACCTGGTGACTTATCAGACTGACGCCAACGGTCAGCCAGTCACCAAGATCCTGGTGGAATCTTGCACCGACATCGCCAAGGAGCTCTATCTGGGCGCCGTGGTTGACCGTGGTTCGCGCCGCGTGGTCTTCATGGCCTCTACCGAAGGTGGCGTGGAGATTGAAAAAGTCGCCCACGAAACCCCGGAACTCATTCACAAAGCCGCCCTCGATCCGCTGGTCGGCCCGCAGCCTTATCAGGCGCGCGAGCTGGCCTTCAAACTGGGTCTGGTCGGCGAGCAGATCAAGCAGTTCACCAAGATCTTCATGGGTCTGGGCCAGATGTTCCTGGACTGCGACTTCGCCCTGCTGGAAATCAACCCGCTGGTGATCACCGCCCAGGGCAACCTGCACTGTCTGGACGGCAAGATCAACATCGACGCCAACGCCCTGTACCGTCAGCCCAAGCTGCGCCAGATGCACGATCCCTCCCAGGATGACCCCCGCGAAGCGCACGCCGCCCAGTGGGAGCTGAACTATGTGGCGCTCGATGGCAACATCGGCTGCATGGTCAACGGCGCGGGCCTGGCCATGGGCACCATGGACATCGTCAACCTGCACGGCGGCTCACCGGCCAACTTCCTGGACGTCGGCGGCGGCGCCACCAAGGAGCGGGTGACCGAAGCGTTCAAGATCATCCTCTCCGACAGCAAGGTACAAGCCGTGCTGGTCAACATCTTCGGTGGCATCGTGCGCTGCGACATGATCGCGGAAGGCATCATCGGCGCCGTCAAGGAAGTAGGGGTGAAAGTGCCCGTGGTGGTGCGTCTGGAAGGCAACAACGCCGAACTGGGTGCCCGTAAACTGGCCGACAGCGGCCTCAATATCATCGCCGCAACGAGTCTGACTGACGCAGCTCAGCAAGTGGTAAAAGCAGCGGAGGCCAAATAATGAGCGTTCTGATCAACAAAGACACCAAGGTGATCTGCCAGGGCTTTACCGGCGGTCAGGGCACTTTCCACTCCGAACAGGCGATTGCCTACGGTACCCAGATGGTCGGTGGCGTCTCCCCGGGCAAGGGTGGCACCACTCACCTGGGCCTGCCGGTGTTCAACACCGTCCGTGACGCCGTGGAAGCCACCGGCGCCACTGCCTCCGTCATCTATGTACCGGCCCCGTTCTGCAAGGACGCCATCCTGGAAGCCATCGATGCCGGCATCAAGCTCATCGTCACCATCACCGAAGGCATCCCGACCCTGGACATGCTGGACGTCAAGGTGAAGCTGCAGGAAACCGGCGTGCGCATGATCGGGCCCAACTGCCCGGGCGTCATCACCCCGGGTGAGTGCAAGATCGGCATCATGCCAGGCCACATCCACAAGCCGGGCAAGGTGGGCATCGTCTCTCGCTCCGGCACCCTGACCTATGAAGCGGTCAAGCAGACTACGGACGAGGGCTTCGGCCAGTCCACCTGCGTCGGCATCGGTGGCGATCCCATCCCGGGTTCCAACTTCATCGACATCCTGGAGATGTTCCAGAATGACCCGCAGACTGAAGCCATCGTGATGATTGGCGAGATCGGCGGCAACGCCGAGGAAGATGCGGCGGCCTATATCAAGGCCCACGTCACCAAGCCGGTGGTCTCCTACATCGCGGGTGTCACCGCCCCGGCTGGCAAGCGCATGGGTCATGCGGGCGCCATCATCGCCGGTGGTAAAGGCACCGCGGCAGAGAAATTTGCCGCCCTGGAAGATGCCGGTGTGAAAACCGTGCGCTCCCTGGCCGATATCGGCAAGGCCCTGCGTGAAGTGACCGGCTGGTAAGTCCTTTCAGCCGTTATCTCTGATAAAAAGCCGCCCAATGGGCGGCTTTTTTATGGTCGTATATTGGAGGGAACTGCGAAATAATGGCTTATATATACAACTTGACCTCAATCAGGTCTCAGTGCAGGATTGAGTATCAAAAATATGAATTTATAGGAGATATCATTTGGATGAAAAACAGTTTTTTGTTGAAATTGTTAAGCATATAGCTTGGCCTTTGGTAACAATATTAGCCGTTTTTTTTATTAAGGATAAATTAGATTCATTGTTTAGTGGTGGAGTCAAGTCGGCGAAACTAGGTGATGCTGAAGTACAGTTCTTTGAAAGCCGACAGAACAGTCAAGTTAATACAGAGTTTAAACAAGACCTTCAACATCTAATTCCTATTGACCCTACCGGGATAAGAGAAGAACTGGAAGGTAAAATTAGATCCCAGTTAGAGTCTGTAAATGACGAAAAAGAAAAACTAAATATACTAATTAAAAATTTAGCGCAGCAACAGATATCTGGATATTTTGATAAAATATATTACAGCATATTTGGTTCGCAGATAAAACTTTTGGAATTCCTCTTGGTTAAGCCTAAAGGAGAAGCGAATCTCCAGGAAGTTATCCCATTTTTTGAAAATATAAAGAAGTCTTATCCTGAAGCTTTCTCGGGAAAGTTTTTCTCTGATTACATTGAGTTTCTTATTAGCTGGGAATTGGTGGGTAATGTAGGCGACGAATATTCAATAACGGCTAACGGGAAGGCATTTATTGCATATATTACAGCCATGAAATTTAATAAAAACAAAGCTCTGTAGTGGTTCTATAAAGGTTCGAGTGGATAGTATTTTGACGTGAGAGGTATCAAGTTATTGATGTGGTTTTTAATGCTCTAATTTGATGTCACAGATTTTTAATTTTATGTAGAGTTAAGGTGGTGGAGAGATGAAGATGACGTCATTACAAGAACTACATAGAAGTATGATTTCTATTGGCTCCGATATGCAGCAATTTCAAGTTTCCTCAGGTGCAATTGGCTTTGATTGCTTGTTTTCAACACGAGATAGACCAAATTACACTTTATCTTTAACTTCTCGAGGTCTAAATCCAAAGTTCTTTTTATTTCAAGTAAAGCGAGGGTATTGGATTGACCCATTTTTTGATGGTTTTTATGCAGAGCTGGCTCATTTGCTAAATACAGGTGCTAGTAGTGGAAAGAAATTGATGCCAAAAGATTTTTTAGAGAATTTAAATAATCAAATACCTAAAAATGCATCTGTGACTAGTCATCCTTTACCGAATGAAATAATTAGACTTCGGCCAGATATTACGGAAGATCGTGAACGTCCCTACTTTGATACATGGATATATTGGTCTCGAGACAGTGGAAAGGGGCCTAGCATAGAAAATAGACATAAGACAAAGCTGGTTCTTGGCTCAGATGCCTTTGATTACAGTGTGCGTATGAATGCATCTTCGAAATGGAGTGCAAAAGAACTAAATCGTTCTTGGAAAGAATAAACTAACTTATTGGCTAAAGACAGTCTGCCTGTGAAAGACGATGTGAGAAACTTTAGTATGCAGATTTACTCCGGAGTTCCGGTCGAAAGCTAATAGGCAAAACCGTCACCAACCTTGAAAAATCGGGCCATAGGGCGTATAACCACGCGTTTGTCAGTGTATTGAGTGAGCCACCTTTTATGCAGCAGAGTGAACCCGTGCAGAACGCCCCCTTTTGGCAGGTAAAAAGCCTGCAACAGATGACCATGACGGAGTGGGAGTCCCTGTGCGACGGCTGCGGCAAGTGCTGCCTGAACAAGCTGATCGACGAGGACACCGAGGAGCTGGTGTTCACCAACGTGGCCTGCAACCTGCTCAATACCAAGACCTGCCAGTGCTCCGACTACGGCAACCGCTTTAAAAAAGAGCCGGACTGCCTGCAAATCACCCACGACAAGATTGCCGAATACGACTGGCTGCCGTCGACCTGTGCCTATCGCCTGCTGGCGGAGGGGCAGAGTCTGCCAGAGTGGCATCCGCTTATCACCGGCAGCCGCAGCGCCATGCACCAGGCCGGTCAGTCGGTACGCGGAAAGGTGGTGCACGAAGTGGATGCCGGCGACTGGATCGATCACATCATTACCTGGGCCAGCTAACGCCGGCCTGTCTATCGGGCCAGCTAACGCCAGGCCTGTCTATCGGGCCAGCCGCGAGCCATACCAACTGCGAAGGGGCAGGGGAGTCATCACTCTCCTGCCCCTTCGGCTTTCTGGCTCCTTCCGAAGCGCTGTGAAGGCGTCTATTTGTCCGCCTTGCCCGCCGCATCGGCAAGTTTGGCCAGCTGTTTGTCATACCAGGCCACCGGGCGGCTCTCATCTTCCGCCCGCTCCTTGCGCCTGATGGCGTTGCGCACCGCCATGGCCCCCAGCCAGCGAAATGGCTCGGGCGGAAAATAGCCGCGTGGGCCGCTGACCAGCGCGCAGTCGCGCCACGGCTTGTCCTCCTCCCGCACTTCATCGCGCACCAAGGCCGCCAGGATCTGGCCGCCCATCCAGCTCTGCGCCACCCCGTTGCCGGAGTAGCCGAGGCCATAGACGATATTGGGCTGCCCTCGCCAGTGGCCGAAGAAGGGGAGGCCATCCACCGATCGGTCGGAGGCGCCGCACCAGCTGGCGGCGATGGGCACCTCGTTGAGCGCCGGAAAGAAGCGGCGCAGGGTGTGGGTGAGGGGGGCAAGATAACGGCTCGGGGCATCGAACTCGGCCAGATGGCGGTTGGCAAAGGCGAAGGTGTTGCCCCCCTTGCCCAGCATCAGCCGCCCTTGCGGGGTGGAGCGGTAGTAATGGACAAAGGTGCGGCCATCCACCACGGAGCGGCCGTGCGCGAGCTGCTGGGCAGCCAGTGCATCCGGCGCGGGGTCGGTGATCACCATATCGGATGAGACCAGCACTATGCTGCGGCGAAACTCGCGAAAGTGCTGCACCATGGCGCTGTTGAGGGCCAGCACCACCTTGCGGGCATGCACCTCACCTTGCGGCGTTTGCACCCGCGCTGGCTGGCCCGCCTCAAGGCGCTGCATGGGGGAGTATTCATAGACCTCGACCCCCAGTTCCCGCGCCACCCGCAGCAGGCCGCGCACCAACAGTGCCGGTTGCACCGAACCCGCGTGGGGGCTGTAGAGCCCCTCCAGATGAACGTGGGAGCCGCTTTGGCTTGCCAGTTCACCCTCCGCAATTGCCTGCCACTGGTTAAGGTCGGCTCGCTGTAGCTCCCGTAATATCGGCTCCATCAGGCCGCGTTGGGCCTCGCTGGTGGCGGTATAGCAGGTGCCCTCGACCCTCAGCTGCGCCTCTATGTTGTGCTTTTCGCAGAAGCGGGCAATCTCGTGCACCGCCTGCTCGGATCTTTGCACCAGCCAGGCGGCCTTCTCTTCGCCAAAGAGGCGCTTTAAGGTCAAATACTTGGCCGACCAGGTGAGCAGGCAGCCGCCGTTGCGCCCGGAGGCGCCGCTGCCGCAGCGATCTTTCTCCAGCACCATGATGCGCAAGTGTGGCTCGGCTTGTTTAAGGGCGATGGCGCTCCACAGCCCGGTAAAGCCGCCACCGACGATGCAGACATCGACCTCGTGGTCGCCGACTAGGGGCTTGGGGGGCGCGGGCTGTTCGGCGGCGAGCGCCTCGGCCAGCCAGAAGGGGAGAGTGGACATGATGACTCCTCGACAAGGTTATGGGTGGCGCCAGCGCTGGGTGCGATCCAGCAGGGCGCGGCTCAAAAACAGCTGGAGCAGCTTGATGGTGGCGGCGGCCAGCAGGATCAGGGTGGCCATGGCGGCGGCCGCGGCGGTGTCGCCGGAATCCTCCATGTTCAGCACGGCGATGGAGGCGAGCACGCTGTCGCTCGAATAGAGGAAGATCACCGCCGAGGTGGTGGTCATGGCGTTGACGAACAGATAGATAAAGATCTCCAGCAGTGCCGGCAGGGAGGCGGGCAGGGTGACTCGCCAGAACGCCTTCCAGAGCGGAATGCGCAAGGAGATGGCCACCAGCTCCAGCTCCTTGGGCAACTGCTTGAGGCTGGTCAGCGCCGTCATATGGCCCACGGTGTAGTAGTGGATGATGCAGGAGAGCACCATCAGCGGCAGAGTGCCATAGAGAGTGCCGTATAGGCCGCCAAACAGCGGATTGCCGTTGAAAAAGAAGATGTAACCCAGCCCCAGCACCATGCCGGGTACCGCCAGCGACAGCATGGCGAGCAGATGCAGCAACTGGCGAAGCCATGGGAAGTGGCGCCCCTTCTCCTGTGCCCAGGCCAGCACCATCACCAGCACGGTGCCGATAAGCGCGGTATAGAGACCTAGCTGCAGGGTGTTGGTAAAGGGCTGCCAGCCGTAGACGCTGTTGCTGTCAAAGGCGTAGTGATCCAGCGTCAGCCCAAGGTTGTAGGGCCAGAACTGTACCAGCGAGCCGTAAACGGCCATCCCCACCAGCGCCAGAAACAGCAGGGCCCAGAGCGTGCACCAGCCGAGCGCCAGCAGATCCCGCAGCCGATGGGGCTTGGGGCGATAGGGCACCGCCTTGGTGCTGCTCTGCTCCTGCATCTTGCTGCGCACCCTGTGCTCCAGCGCAAAGCTCAACAGTGCCGGCAGCAGCAGGGTGACGCTGGCAACGGCGCCCAGCGAGAAGTTCTGCATCCCGATCACCTGTCGGTAGATGTCGGTGGCCAGCACGCTGTACTGGCCGCCAATCACCTTGGCCACCCCGAAGTCGCAGATGGTGAGGGTGAAGACGGCGATGGCGGCGCTGAGCAGGCCATAACGGGCGGTGGGCAGGGTGACGGTGACAAAGGTGCGCCAGCCGCTGCTGCCGAGCACCCGGGAGGCTTCATAGAGGCGGGCGTCGCTCTGACCGAGTGCCGTGATCAGGATCATCAGGGCGTGGGGAAAGCACCAGAAGCCCAGACCAATGACGATGCCGATGGGACCGTAGATGCTCTCGCCGCCGAGCAGCCCCTTGGCGATCCCCTGATTGCCAAACCAGTAGACCAGACTGATGGCGGGCAGCAGGGAGGGCATCAATAGCGGAATAAGGCCGATGAGGCGAAACAGGGGCTTGCCCGGCATGCAGGTGCGGGTGAGGGCATAGGCGTAACCAAAGGCGATGGTCACTACCAGCGCGGTGATCAGCCCCCCGAGCCAGAGGGTGTTGCCGATGGTACGCCCCAGATGAGGGGAGTCGAAATAGGCGCTGAAGTTGGCAAGGCCCACCCAGAGGCCGTTCTCATCCTGCAGACTCTTTTGCAGCATGGTGAGCAGCGGCAGCAAGAGACCCCCCACCAGCAGGGCGATGCCGAGCACTAGTAGAGTCAGTTGCAGCAGCTGATCCCGGCTCCAGCCGCGACAAAGGCGCTGCCAGCGGGCGTCTTGCCGGGCTGGCGCTGGCGGCTGCAGGGAGGAGGTCGCAAAGGGGGCAGTCATGGGCGATCTCCTTCAAACAGCTGCATCGCCCCGGCAGGCCAGTGCAGCGAGCAGCGCATGCCGCTGCGCCAGCCACCCTGTTCGTGGCGGGGCAACTCGTGGGTCGGGCGCTCCACCAGAATTTGCTGCGGGCCCAGATAGGTGTCGGCGGTGCAGATGAGGCGCTGGGCGGCGCCGAGAAACTCCACCTGATCGATCTGCGCGTCGATGCCGTGCTGCCCAAGAGACAGCTCGCTCGGCGCACTCAGGGTGATCGCCTCGGGGCGGATCGCCACCTGCAATTTGCTGCCGGCCGCGGCCCTGTTGGCAAGTGTCAGCGGATGCTCGTTAAGGCGCACCTGAGTGGGGCTCAGCACCAGGGTGTCGAGGAAGTTCATGGTGCCGACAAAGCTTGCCACGAAGCGGCTGGCAGGCTGGTGGTAGATCTCCTGCGGGGTGCCCACCTGCACGATGCGGCCGCCTTCCATCACCACGATGCGATCGGCCATGGTCAGCGCCTCTTCCTGATCGTGGGTCACCATGATGGTGGTAATGCCAAGACGCTGCTGCAGGGCGCGGATCTCGCTGCGAAGGTGGGTGCGCACCAGCGCATCCAGCGCGCTGAGCGGTTCGTCCAGCAGCAGCAGACCGGGGGAGAGGGCGAGCGCCCGGGCCAGCGCCACCCGCTGCTGCTGGCCGCCGGAGATCTGGCTCGGGTATTTGTGGGACTGGGCAGTGAGATCCACCAGCCCCAGCCAGTGGTCCACCCGCTCCTTGATGAGATCCCGTGCCAGCCCCTGATTCTCAAGGCCGAAGGCGATGTTCTGGGCCACCGTCAGGTTGGGGAAGAGGGCATAGGACTGAAACACGATGCCAAAATCGCGCTGCTGGGGCGGCAGGCGGGAGATATTGCGCCCCCCTTGCCAGATCTCGCCGCTGTCCGGCAGATCCAGCCCGGCGATGGCCCTGAGCAAGGTGGTCTTGCCGCAGCCGGAGGGGCCGAGAAAGCAGATAAACTCCCCCGGTTTAATGGTCAGAGAGATCCCCTTGAGGGCCTGAAAAGCACCGAACTGCTTGTTGAGATGTTGAATGTCCAGATAGGGCTGGGTCATGGTTCGACTCGCTACTGATTTGGTATATACCAGTTTGCGGGTGCAGTGTGACGGTCAGGTGATCGGGGGATGACAGCTTGATGACAGTCAGATGACGACGGGTCGTCAGCAGATGGCTTGGTCGCTTGTGGATGGGCTAGATGCCACCCATTGAGGACGACACAAACATGGGAGGCGATGCCAAAAAAGCGAAGGCCAACTTGAGTTGACCTTCGGCAATGAATTGTGCGATGGCGACGTGGTGCCATCGCACAAACCAGCCTTCAGCGGGATTACTGCTTGGCTTCGGTTTTGCCGTCGAAGCTGGCGCTCCACTGAGCCAGAATGGTGTTGCGCTCGCGGGCAGCCCAGCCAAAGTCGTTGTCGATCATCTGGCCCTTGATGTTGGCGGGATAGCCGGCTCTTGGTTTGGCCACATCCGGGATGGCGACCACTGCGAACGACTTGTTGTAGAGGGCGTTGGCCTGTTCGGTGGCGGCAAAGTCGAGCAGCTGTTTGGCGGCTTCCAGTTTGGGGGTGCCCTTGATGATGGCGGCAGCTTCCATATCCCAGCCCGAACCCTCTTTCGGGAACACCACCTCGATGGGGGCACCCTTGGCTTTGAGGCTGGTAGCCGGGAAGTCGAAGGAGATACCGATCACCGTCTCGCCGCTGGCGGCCAGCTTGCAGGGGGCTGATCCCGAGTGGGTGTAACGGTCGATGTTCTGGTGCAGGCCGTTCATAAATTGCCAACCCTGCTGTTCGCCCATGGTCTGCAGCCAGCCAGCGACGCTCAGGTAACCGGTGCCGGAGGAGCTGGGGTTGGGCATGATCACCTTGCCCTTGTAGATCGGCTTGGTGAGGTCGGCCCAGCTGGTGGGTGCCGGGATCCCCTGTTTCTGGGCCTCTACCTTGTTGAAGCAGATGGCGCTGAAGAAGGCGTCCAGACCGATCCAGTGCGGCTCAGCCTTACTGTCGCGAAAGCGGCTGTCGAGCTTATCCAGCCCTTTCGGTGCATAGGCATTGAGCATCTGCTGCTGATCGAGCTGCATCAGGCTGGTAGCCGCCAGTCCCCATACCACATCCGCTTTGGGCTGCGCTTTTTCTGCCAGCAAGCGGGCGGTGACCACGCCGGTGGAGTCACGCACCCACTTGATGTTGATGTCCGGATGCTGGCGCTCGAACGCGGTTTTCAGCTCGCCGAGCTGCTCCGGTTCGAAGGCGGTATAGACGGTGAGATCGGTTGCTGCCAGTGCCGGGGTGGTCATGGCAGCCAGCACGGCGGCGGCCAGCAGATGGGTTCCCTGTTTCATCCTCTTCTCCATTTAAGTTGGCTTGGTATAAACCAGATTGGTCGAGAGAGAGGCTAGGGGTTTTTTATGACGTGACCGTGACAGCCCCGTGACGTTTTGCCGTTCCTGATTTGTCCGCGACTAATCCTGGGTATCCACCTCTATCTCCAGACTGTCGTGACGCCAGTACTCCAGATCGAAGTCGAGCACCCGGCCGTGCTGATCGAAGTTGAGCCGCTCGAGGCGCAGGGCGGGTAGGCCAGCGGTGGCTCCCAGCGCCTTGGCCACCTCGTCCGGCAGGGCGGTGGGGAAGAAGCGCACCTGCATGCGGGCGTAGTGGAGATCGTAATAGGCCTGATAGATCTCGGTCAGGCTGCCGTTGAGATCCAGCTCCAGCAGGCCGGGCACCCGCTCTGGCAGGCAGTGGTTCTCGCAGTAGCAGATGGCGCGCCCGTTGGCATAGCGCAGCCGTTTGAGCAGAAACAGGCTGTCGAACGGCTTGAGCTGCAGCTGCACCATCAATGCGGGCGGTACCGCCTGGCGGCTTTTCTCCAGCAGTTCGGTGCGCGGCTCACCCCCTTGCTCCCGCACTATCTGGTGAAAGTTGGAGGTGCGTCTGGGGTTCAAGCGAAAGCGCGGCGGGGTGACGAACCAGCCGCGGCGATCTTCCCGATAGATAAGGCCGTTTGCCTCCAGCTGCACCAGTGCCTCGCGAATGGTGACCCTTGTGGTGCCATAGAGTTCCCCCAGCAGGCGCTCGGAGGGGAGCTTGTCGTTGGGGGCCAGCCCCCCCGCCAGGATCTGGTTGGCGAGGGCATCCTTGATCTGCAGATATTGGGGTTTGCTCATGAAAATCCCTGGTTTTGCAATAAGTTGTGCAATGAGTTGGGCAATGGGCTGGGCGCAGGGCTGGTCATCAGCCCGACCGTTAAACGACGAAATAAAAACACGTTGGTAGATACCAGTATCGCCCCTGCTGTTCAGGCTTCCTAGATTATCGCGATCCCGGCGCTGAAAATGAATTTTTTGTTGCACGTAGCGCCACCCCTTTGACCTTGGCGGGGCTGTTACCCACAATGCGTTCATTCTGGTATATACCAAAAGGAGCGAAGTCATGACCCATATTCCTGCGGCCCCTGCCGCCGTTGATTACCTGCTGCTGACCCCGGGCCCCCTCTCGACCACCGCCACTGTGCGCGCCGCCATGCTGCAAGACAGCTGCACCTGGGATGCAGACTACAACCAGGGTGTGGTGGAGCCCATCCGCCGCGAGCTGGTGCGGCTGGCCGCTGGCCCGGAATATCAAAGCGACTACAGCGCCGTGCTGCTGCAGGGGAGTGGCAGCTATGTGGTGGAGAGCGTGCTGGGCTCGGCGATAGGCGTCGATGAGTGTCTGCTGATCATCAACAACGGCGCCTACGGTGCCCGCATGGGGGAGATGGCCCGCTGTCTTGGCCTGCGCCACCACGAGCTCGACTGCGGCGAGACCACCCGCCCGGAAGCCGCCGCCATCGAGGCGATGCTGGTACGCCACCCCGAGATCACCCATCTGGCCATGGTGCACTGCGAGACCACCACCGGCATGCTCAACCCGCTGGAGGAGGTGGCTGCGCTCTGCCAGCGCCGCGGCATTCGTCTTATCGTCGATGCCATGAGCAGCTTTGGCGGCATCCCCATCGACATGGGGCGCCTTGGCATCGAGTTTCTTATCAGCTCTGCCAACAAGTGCATTCAGGGGGTGCCGGGTTTTGGCTTCGTCATCGCTCGCCGCGCCGCACTGGCGGCCTGTGCCGGTTGCGCCCGCTCGGTCTCCCTCGACCTGCATGCCCAGTGGCAGACCATGGAGCAGCAGGGGGGCAAGTGGCGCTTCACTTCGCCCACCCATACCGTACTCGCCTTTGCCCAGGCCCTGCGCGAGCTGGACGAAGAGGGGGGCATCGCCGCCCGCCATCGGCGCTACCGCGACAATCAGCGCACCCTGGTGGATGGCATGGCTGCCCTTGGCTTTGCGCCGCTGCTGCCAGAACAGTGGCAATCCCCCATCATCACCGCCTTCTACTCCCCGGCCCATCCTGACTACCGCTTCGCCGACTTCTACCAGCGGCTCAAGGCGCAGGGCTTTGTCATCTATCCGGGCAAGGTCTCCCAGGCCGACTGCTTCCGCATTGGCAATATCGGCGATGTGACCCCAGCGCGGGTGCGCTGCCTGCTCGTCGCCATGGCCAGCGCCTGCTACTGGCAAGGGGACGCGCGATGACGAGCCAAGCGCCTCACGGTTGCGATCAGCACGACCATAAGCTGCACGGCAGCGGCCGTGCCGACAGCGAAGGGGATATCAACCTTGGCGAGGGTCGGGCGCGCTGGTGGGCGGGTCAGCGCGAGGCGGTGCAGGCTGGATTGGCGGAGGATAGCCGCTACTTTTTCCATCAAGCGCTCTCCACCCCCTGTCTCGATCTGCTTGAGGGGGCGCAGGGGAGCTGGCTGACCAGCGTATCGGGCAAACGGTATCTTGATTTTCACGGCAACAGCGTCCATCAGCTGGGTCACGGCCATCCCAGGGTGGTGGCCGCAGTGCAGCAACAACTCGCCGATCTGCCGTTCGCGCCCCGCCGCTACACCCATCAGGTCGCTATCGACTGCGCCCGCACTCTGGCCGAACTGGCCCCCGGCGATCTCAACCGGGTGCTGTTCGCCCCCGGCGGCAGCGAGGTGGTGGGGATTGCCCTGAAGCTCGCCCGTTTCATCACCGGCAATAGCAAGGTGGTGTCCCTCTGGGATGCCTTTCACGGCGCCTCCCTCGATGCCATCTCGGTCGGCGGAGAAGCCTGCTTTCGCGCTGGTATGGGCCCGCTGATGGCCGGAGTGGAGCGCATTCCTCCCCCCACCCGCTATCGCGGTGTCTGGTATCGCGGGGAAGGGGATGACCTGCACTACGCCGATTATCTGGAATACGTCATCGAGAAGGAGGGAGGGATCGGCGCCTTTATCGCCGAGCCCATCCGCAATACCGATGTACAGGTGCCCTCAAAAGCCTACTGGCAGCGAGTGCGGGAGATCTGCGATCGCCACAAGGTGCTGCTGATCGTCGACGAGATCCCGAATGCCCTGGGGCGCACCGGCCATTGGTTCAGCTTCGAGGAGTTCGGCATCGAGCCCGACATCATCTGCCTTGGCAAGGGGCTGGGAGGCGGGGCGGTGCCGTTTGCGGCGCTCATCACCCGCGACCGTTTCAATCAGGCGGCGGCTATTTCGCTCGGTCACTACACCCACGAGAAGAGCCCCATCGGCTGCGCGGCGGCCCTCGCCACGATAGAGACAATCCGCGAAGCGGGATTGCTGACAAAAGCGCAGGAGGATGGCCGCTTTATGGCGGCAGAGCTTGGCAAGTTGGCTGAGCGTCACCCGCTGATCGGGCAGGTGCGCGGCATAGGTCTTTTGTGGGCGCTCGATCTGGTGGTCGATCACCAGAGTCGTACCCGTAATAGCCAGGCCGCCGAGCGGCTGCTCTACCGCTGTCTGGAACTGGGGCTCAGCTTCAAGGTCTCCCAGGGCAACGTCATTCAGCTCTCGCCACCGCTCAATATCGCGCGCGCCGATCTGGTGCGCGCCATCACCATTCTCGATCGCGCCCTTGGCGAGCTCGCACTTTCACCGAAACAGGAACACCACCATGACTGACTTGCAGATTGCTGTAGACCCGACCACCGACGTAGAGGCGCTGATCCTCGACTGGGCCGGTACCGTCGTCGATTTCGGCTCCTTCGCCCCCACCTCCATCTTCGTCGAGGCCTTCGCCCGCGCGTATGACTTCCCCGTTACTCTGGATGAGGCGCGCCAGCCTATGGGGTTGGGCAAGTGGGATCATATCGCCGCGCTGGGCCGTCTGCCCTCGGTGGATGCGCGCTGGCAGGCCCGCTTTGGCCACCCTATGAGCCATGCCGAAGTGGACCACCTCTATCACACCTTTATGCCGCTGCAGATTGCCGCCGTGACCCGCTTCGCCGACCCCATCCCCGGCGTGTTGCCGGTGCTGGATGCTCTGCGGGGGCAGGGGATGAAAATCGGCTCCTGCTCCGGTTACCCCCGCCCGGTGATGGAGACGCTGGTACCTGCGGCGGCCGATCACGGCTATCGGCCGGATCACTGGGTCGCCACCGACGATCTCAAAGCCGGTGGTCGCCCCGGTCCCTGGATGGCGCTGGCCAACGTGATTGAGCTGGGAGTGAATGCGGTGCATCGCTGCATCAAGGTGGATGACGCCGTGCCCGGCATCAGCGAAGGGTTGAACGCGGGCATGTGGACGGTGGGATTGTCGGTTTCCGGCAACGAGTTTGGCGCTACCTGGGAAGCGTTTGCCGCCATGAGCGAGGCGGAGATCGCCGCCCGGCGCGCACCGGCCGAGGCCAAACTGCGGGCGGCGGGGGCGCACTATGTGATTGATACCCTTGCCGACATCGCCCCGGTGATCGCCGATATCAACCGCCGTCTGGCGGCAGGGGAGCGGCCCTGAACAAGGCGGGATGAGAGGAGGGGAGTGCCGGCCTTGCCGGCAGGTTCTCAGGCCTATGCTCCCTGACTATCAGGCATAAAAAAACCGGCGCCTTGGCGCCGGTTTTTGTTCACCGAGACTCTATTACAGAGATGCGGTGAAAGTACGGGTGATGACGTCTTGCTGTTGCTCTTTGGTCAAAGAGTTGAAGCGAACGGCATAACCGGATACGCGGATGGTCAACTGCGGATATTTTTCCGGGTTTTCCATGGCATCCAGCAGCATTTCACGGTTCATCACGTTGACGTTCAGGTGCTGACCGCCTTCCAGGTTGGACTCATGGTGGAAGTAACCATCCATCAGACCGGCCAGGTTGGCTTTCTGGGCTTCCATGTCTTTACCCAGCGCGTTCGGCACGATGGAGAAGGTATAGGAGATACCATCTTTGGCGTAAGCGAACGGCAGCTTGGCAACGGAAGTCAGGGAAGCAACAGCACCCTTCTGGTCACGACCGTGCATCGGGTTGGCACCCGGGCCGAACGGCGCACCAGCGCGACGGCCATCCGGGGTGTTACCGGTCTTCTTGCCGTACACCACGTTGGAGGTGATGGTCAGCACGGACTGGGTAGCCACGGCACCACGGTAGGTGTTCAGCTTCTGAATTTTCTTCATGAAGCGCTCAACCAGGTCACAGGCGATGTCATCGACGCGAGCGTCGTTGTTACCGAACTGCGGGTACTCGCCTTCGATTTCGAAGTCGATGGCAACGCCATCTTCGTCACGAACCGGCTTGACCTTGGCGAACTTGATGGCAGACAGGGAGTCAGCGGCTACGGACAGACCGGCGATACCACACGCCATGGTGCGATATACGTCACGGTCGTGCAGCGCCATCAGAGAGGCTTCGTAGCTGTACTTGTCGTGCATGTAGTGGATGATGTTCAGCGCGGCAACGTATTGCTTGGCCAGCCAGTCCATGAAGTGATCCAGACGATCCATCACGTCGTTGTAGTCGAGGTACTCGGACTTGACCATTTCGGTCTTCGGACCGACCTGGATCTTGAGCTTCTCGTCCATACCGCCGTTGATTGCATACAGCATGGTCTTGGCCAGGTTGGCACGGGCACCGAAGAACTGCATCTGTTTGCCGACGATCATTGGGGACACACAGCAAGCGATGGCGTAGTCATCGTTGTTGAAGTCCGGACGCATCAGGTCGTCGTTCTCGTACTGAACGGAAGAGGTCTCGATGGATACCTTGGCGCAGTACTTCTTGAAACCGACCGGCAGCTTCTCGGACCACAGGATGGTCAGGTTCGGCTCAGGGGACGGGCCCATGGTGTACAGGGTGTTCAGCATACGGAAGCTGTTCTTGGTGACCAGGGTACGGCCGTCAACGCCCATACCAGCCAGGGTCTCGGTAGCCCACATCGGGTCGCCGGAGAACAGTGAATCGTATTCCGGGGTACGCAGGAAGCGAACCATACGCAGCTTCATGACCATGTGGTCCATCAGCTCCTGGGCTTCTTGCTCGGTGATCAGGCCTTTCTTCAGGTCACGCTCGATGTACACGTCCAGGAAGCTGGAAGTACGACCGAAGGACATGGCGGCGCCGTTCTGGGACTTGACTGCCGCCAGGTAGGCGAAGTAGGTCCACTGGACGGCTTCTTTGGCGTTCTTGGCCGGTACGGAGATATCGCAACCGTACTTGGCAGCCATTACCTTCATCTGTGCCAGGGCACGGTGCTGCTCGGAGATCTCTTCGCGCAGACGGATGGTGGCTTCCAGGTTGACACCGTTTTCCAGGTCAGCCTGCAGGGACTTGAACTGGGCCAGTTTGTCGGCCATCAGGAAGTCGATACCGTACAGGGCAACACGACGGTAGTCACCGATGATACGGCCACGGCCGTAGGCATCCGGCAGACCGGTGATGACGCCGGACTTGCGGCAGTTCAGGATGTCTTTGGTGTAAACGTCAAACACGCCCTGGTTGTGAGTCTTACGGTACTCGGTGAAGATCTTCTCGACCATCGGGTCCAGCTGACGACCGTACACTTCGCAAGAGGTCTTGACCATCTTGATACCGCCGTTGGCGATGATGGCGCGCTTGAGCGGCTTGTCGGTCTGCAGACCAACGATTTGCTCCAGGCTCTGATCGATATAGCCGGCATCGTGAGCGGTAATGGTGGAGGGCAGGTCGGTATCAAAATCGACCGGCGCGTGGGTGCGGTTCTCGATCTTGATGCCTTCCATGACCTTGTCCCACAGCTTGGTGGTAGCTTCGGTCGCGCCAGCCAGGAAGGACTCGTCACCTTCATACGGGGTGTAGTTCTTCTGGATGAAGTCACGGGTGTTGACAGAGGTCTGCCATTCACCGGCCGCGAAGCCTTCCCATGCTTTTTGGAACTGTTCGTTAAGTTCTGCCATTTTCATTACCTCACACGGTATTGATGTAGTATCCCGCAATCATCCTTAATGATGACGACGGAAGATAAACCAGTAAGTCAGACCAACCATGACGCCACCACCAATGATATTACCTATGGTGACGGGAATGAGGTTGTGTAGGACGAAGTTGGATACGGTCAGGTCGGCAAAGGTCGCCGGGTCCTGGCCGATGGCCTGCCAAAATTCCGGGCCTGCTACCGCATGGATAGCGATACCGACCGGGATCATAAACATGTTTGCGATGCTGTGCTCAAAACCGGAGGCCACGAACATGGCAACGGGGAGCAGCATGACCATCACCTTGTCGGTTGCACTGCGGGCGCCGAACGCCATCCACACGGCGAGACACACCATGAGGTTGCAGAGGATACCGAGGGCAAGGGCCTCGAAAAAGGTATGGTGGATCTTGTGTTGGGCTACCTTGAGGGCGTTCAGACCCCACTGACCATCTGCCGCCATGTATTCGGCCGACATGATGATGAGGCCGACGATGATGAGACCGCCGATGAGGTTGCCGAAGTAGACCAGTCCCCAGTTCTTGAACAGCTGGGCCCAGGTGATGCGGTTGGCCGCCTTGGCCACCAGGGTCAGGGTGGTGGAGGTGAACAGCTCGGCACCGAGCAGCACGCAGAGGATCAGACCCAGTGCGAAACAGAGACCGCCGACCAGCTTGCTGAGGCCCCAGGCCACATTGCCGGCACCGGTAGTCACCGTGATGAAGAAGACGAAAGCAATGGCGATGAAAGCGCCTGCGGTGATGGCCAGGGGGATGACCTTGTATGCAGGCTTGGTGGCCTTGGCATAGGTGATATCTTCTGCCAGTGCAGCGATGGCTTCTGGCTTGAGACAATCAAAGGGAGATTCTGCTTTCAATTCTCATGTACCTGATGTTTTGCCTGTGGAAATCATAACAAAGGGCCAGATCGTCAAAATTGACTCCGATCAAGAATTGCAGATTGTGAATGTAATTTTACTACAAAAATTTGAGTCCTCCGGCAGCGTTGCTTTACACCAGGTTTCAGCTGAAACATAAATGCTGATTTTTTAATGCAATGATTTTAAACAATTTATTTTTCATCGCCTAAAAATGGTACTGGCAAGGCATCTTTGCATCTCCCCAGCATTCTCTGCCCCGGCTTGGCAACCCCCTAAGAGGTATTTTTTGTTTTTTATTTCATCTTTGAATAACAAACCGCCTCTCTGGCGACCATAAAGCAAAAGGGGCCATCAGGGCCCCTTCACATACTACCACATCAACCCCATGAATGGGCTCGTTTGGCCTTCTGCAGCTTCTCATAGGCTGCCAGCAGCTTCTGATGCAGCGGGAACTGGCTGAGGGACAGGTCGGCAGCTTCCAACCCGTGGAAGCGCGCTTCGCCACTGGCGTGGGCCCAGGCCTGTGCCAGCGTCTGCTCGCCATACATGCGGGTGAATACGGCGCGGTATTGCTCGGGGTCGCGATCCTCATCCAGAAACAGCTCGACGCAGGCGCGCAGGGCACGGTAGTAGTTGGCACGATCGGCCGGGAACACCGACTGGTTGAACTCCATGGTCCAGTCGATGAGATCGAGCGCCGTGTCGAGTTCGCCGGCGGCCAGTGCCAGCATGGCTTTGAGCTCGCCCACCCGCAGGGTGTGCAGGGCGGTGCCCTTGGCGGCGGCGATGCCGAGCAGCTCGCGCACCCGGGTGCGCTCGTCGTGACCCTCTTCATCCAGCTGGTCGAACAGTGCCATGTACTGCTCCGCGTCCCACTCCAGCGCCGGCAGCGCCAGGATGGTTTCTCGCAGGTGGGCACCCATGGTGTTGTTGGCCAGCAGCAGGTCTTCGGCCGGATAGATGTCGGACATGCCGGGCACCAGGATGCGGCAGGCGTAGACACCCAGGTGCTCGTAGTCGGCGATGTAGACCGGCTGCTCCAGCTCGTGGAAGATGCCGATCAGGTGGTCGAACTCCTCTTGCGAGGTGCCGCGGAAGTCCCAGTCGGCAAACTCGAAGTCCGCATCCTGCTTGAACAGATCCCAGCTGATGAGGCCGGAGGAGTCGATGAAGTGGGTCTCCAGGTTGTGGTGATCCGCCACCTGCTCGTTGTCGAACGAGGGCGGCACGAACACGTCCAGATCTTTGAGGCTGCGGCCCTGCAGCAGCTCGGTGACGGTGCGCTCGAACGCCACTTCGAAGCGCGGGTGGGCGCCGAAGGAGGCAAAGCAGGTGCCGTTGCTCGGATTGAGCAGCACCACGCAGATGACCGGGTAGCGACCGCCCAAGGAGGCGTCGAAGCTGTAGATGGGGAAGCCTTCGGCTTCGAGCGCATCGATGGAGGCCTTGATGCCGGGGTAACGGGCGATCACCTCGCTCGGGATCAGCGGCAGGCTGAGGGCCTCGGCGATGATCTTGTTCTTCACGTGGCGCTCGAACACCTCCGACAGCCCCTGGGTGCGGGCCTCGGTGCGGGTGTTGCCGGCGCTCATGCCGTTGGAGACATACAGGTTGCCGATGATGTTCATCGGGATGTAGACGGTCTGGTGATCAGACTGGCGCTCGAAGGGCAGGGCGACGATGCCGCGCTCCTCGTTGCCGGATTGCAGATCCACCAGCATGTCGGCGGTCACTTCACCATCCGGGTTGTAGAACTTGCGGGTGAAGCTGTCGAGCAGACCGGCGGGCAGCTGATCTCCCTCGATGGGGAACCACTTCTCGTTCGGGTAGTGAACGAAGTCGCCATTGGCGACCTGCTCGCCCAGATAGAAGTCGGCGAAGAAGTAGTTGGTGGAGAGACGCTCGAAATATTCGCCAAGGGCGGAGGCGAGCGCCGCCTTCTTGCTGGCACCCTTGCCGTTGGTGAAACAGAGGGGGCACTCCTTGTCCCGGATGTGCACGGACCAGACGTTGGGCACGGGGTTGAGCCAGGAGGCCTCTTCGATATCAAACCCCAGGGCTTGCAGCTTGGTCTGGAAGCGTTCGATGGAGTCTTCCAGCGCCGCGTCCTTGCCGGGAATAAAAGTGTGGTCGGTCATCACGATATCCTGATTTTTATTGGCTCATGTTTGGCCGCAGATAATAGCAGGGGTCGGCGCGTTTGGCAGGCAAAAAACGGGGCCCATGCCCCGTTTTGCTCTCCATTCAACCGAGCTCGGTCACGGCTCAGCCGATGAATTTCAGACCCAGGATCCCGCCGATGATCAGCAGCAGGCAGAGCACCCGGGCGAGGGTGGCCGGTTCGTTGAACAGCCAGATCCCCATCAGCACGGTGCCGACCGCGCCAATGCCGGTCCATACCGCGTAGGCGGTACCAAGGGGCAACTGTTTGACCGCCATGGCGAGCAGCAGCACGCTTACCCCCATGGCGATCAGGGTCAGCAGGGTGGGCAGGGGACGGCTGAAACCGTCGGTGTATTTGAGGCCGATGGCCCAGGCGACCTCGAACAGGCCGGCCAACAGCAGGAGCAACCAGGACATAAAGCAGATTCCGCAGGCAGCAGGGTCGTCCCTGCGTATCAGGAGGCCTCGAGGTCGTCCCCGAGGGGCAGCGGGGCTGCCGGTCGGTCTCAATGATGCCCCAAGTGGGGGCGGGATGCCAACCGGCTGCCCGCAGGTCGGCCAGGCTGACGGATATTGCAGCGAACGGCACAGAATATTGCGCAATTCGACTTGCGCCCGCCGTCACAATCCGTAATGTGGACAGACGCATTTTTCGCAACCCATATTTTGTGAACCGCTTGTAAACGGCCCGCGCCGGACAAGGGATCACGGGTATCACACTCGGTTTCTATAAGCAGCTATCCAGGGTAGGACATTATGAAAAAAGTAGGTTTGGTCGGTTGGCGTGGCATGGTGGGTTCGGTGTTGATGAGCCGGATGCAGGAAGAGAAGGATTTTTCCCGCATTCAGCCCACCTTCTTCACCACCTCCCAGGCCGGTGAGGCCGCCCCCAATTTCGGCGTCGATGCCGGCACCCTGCAGGATGCCTTCGACATCGAAGCGCTGGCCGCACAGGACGTCATCATCACCGCCCAGGGCGGCGACTACACCAAGGATGTCTATCCGCGCCTGAAAGCCGCCGGCTGGCAGGGCTACTGGATTGATGCAGCCTCCTCCCTGCGCATGGAGAAGGACGCGGTCATCATCCTGGATCCGGTCAACGGCGACGTCATCGAGCATGCCCTGAACAACGGTATCAAGACCTTCGTCGGCGGCAACTGCACCGTCAGTCTGATGCTGCTGGCCCTGGGTGGCCTGTTCAAGGCCGATCTGGTGGAGTGGGTGAGCGTGGCTACCTATCAGGCCGCCTCCGGTGGCGGTGCGCGCCACATGCGCGAGCTGGTCACCCAGATGGGCCTGCTGCGTGATGAAGTGGCGGTGGAGCTGGCGGATCCCGCCTCTGCCATCCTCGACATCGAGCGCAAGATCACCGAGAAGACCCGCTCCGGCACCCTGCCGGTGGACAATTTCGGCGTGCCGCTGGCCGGTGGCCTCATTCCCTGGATCGACACCAAGCTCGACAACGGCCAGAGCCGCGAAGAGTGGAAGGGCCAGGCCGAGACCAACAAGATCCTGGGCATCGAAAACGCCGCCATTCCGGTGGATGGTCTGTGCGTGCGCATCGGCGCCCTGCGCTGCCACAGCCAGGCCTTCACCATCAAGCTGAAAAAAGACGTGCCGCTGGCGGAAATCGAAGCCCTGCTGGCCGCCCACAACGACTGGGTCAAGGTGATCCCCAACGATCGCGACATCACCGCCCGCGAGCTGACCCCTGCTGCCGTTACCGGCACCCTCAGCATCCCGGTCGGTCGTCTGCGCAAGCTCAACATGGGGCCGGAGTATCTGGCCGCCTTTACCGTGGGTGATCAGCTGCTGTGGGGCGCCGCCGAGCCGCTGCGCCGCATGCTCAACATCCTGCTGGATCGCGGTTGATCCGGTTGCACCCAGCATGAACAGGGGGCCGCGGCCCCCTGTTTTTTTGCGACTTTGCCAACTCTGCAGGCCGGCAGAGAGTGCCAAAAGGGTGGGCTGGCGAGTGGTGCCAGCAAGGCACCTGCCATCCGCCTGTTATTAATGGCATCAATATTGACTACGCTCTTGGCTTATTTTTGCGTGACTCAATAACGGCAGACTTATTTCCCATCTGCGGGCGAAACGCCATACCGACGATATTTTCTGGCACTGTTAATCGGTACGGTTAACAGGGTTAAATAGCGCCATTCAGGCTATTCAAGGGCGTTGACGGATGGGCCAGATATATACCTTGTTACAAAAGCACGTCTGTTGCTGATATCCCTTCGGGGCTTGATTGATTACACTGACGACCACAGCCGGGTTGCAGGCTGCCAGCCTTTGGCAGCTATATTGACTGGCTCGGGGCAGACATTGCTGCCGGCAAAAATATTATTCATGTCATCAATAATGCGAGGCACCTGCAGAGTGCTGTCGCCATTTTTTCGTTGTTGCGCGCTGGATATGAACGACGCGCAGCGACCGCCAATAATAATGTTCAGGTTTGAAAATTGGGAAATAACATGAGAGTCGTGTGGAGTTTGCTCTATTTCTTCAGTGTCTTGGCCTTGGCCGGCCCGGTGCTGGTCAAGGAGCAGAAAAAAGTGGCCGATCCGCTGATCGTGCCCTATCAGCAATATCGGCTCGACAATGGCCTGACGGTGATCCTGACCCAGGATCACTCCGATCCCCTGGTGCACGTGGCGGTCCACTACCGGGTTGGGCTGCCGGAAGAGGCCCCCGGCCAGTCCGGGTTGGCCCATCTGTTCGAACACATGATGTTTCAGGGCTCGGCCCACGTGGGGGAGGAGGGCTACATCCGGCTGCTGCAACAGGTGGGCGGGCGCAACATCAACGGCCTGACCTCCCGGGATCAGACCCGCTATTACCAGACGCTGCCAGCCAATCAGCTGGAGAAGGTGCTCTGGTTGGAGGCAGATCGCATGGGGTTTCTGCTCGATACCCTCTACCAGCAGAAATTGGAGGCCAAGCGCGACATCGCCAAGAACGAGCGTGCCACCCTGGTGGATGCTGCCCCCTACGGCCGGGTGCTGGAGGTGCTCAACCGCACTCTCTACCCCCCCAATCACCCCTATTTCAACACGCCGTTTGGCCGGGTGGCGGACCTGGATCGCCTCACTCTGGAGGACGTGCGCCAGTTCTTCCTGCGCTGGTACGGGCCCAACAACGCCACCCTGGTGATCGGTGGCGACATTCAGCCGGCCCAGACCCTGGCCTGGGTTGAGCGCTACTTTGCCGCGCTGCCTCCGTCACCAACCCAGACAAGCCCGGTGGTGCGTCCGGTGACGCTGAAGAAGAGTCGCTATCGCACCCTGGTCGATCGGGTCAGCGAGCCCATGCTGGTGCTGGCCTATCCGACCGTCTCCGCCCGCGAGCCCGACTTCGAGGCTCTCGATCTGCTGGCGGATCAGCTGGGGGGCTCGGCCAGCGGCCTGCTGCAGCGACAACTGCAGCAAAGCGGCCGGCTGGTCTCGGTGACGGCTAGGCAGGAGTGTGGCGTACTGGCCTGCATGCTGGTGATTGAGGCGGTGCCCAATCTGGCCAAAGGGGGCGAGCTGGGCCCCATCAAGGCGGAGATCGACCGGATAGTTGGCCAGCTCGCCAGCGATGGCGTCTCCCGCGAGCAGCTGGCCCACTCGGTCAATGCCCAGCGGGCCCTGCGGATCTGGCCGCTGGACAGCGTGGCCGGTAAGGTGGAGCAGCTGGCCACCGGCCACACCCTGTTTGCTGACCCCAACTTCCAGTACCGCAACCTCCAGCGCATCGCCAGGGTGACACCGGCCGATCTGCAACGGGTGTTGACGCGCTATGTGTTGAACAAGCCCAGGGTGGTGCTGAGCGTGGTGCCGGCCGAGCACCCTGAATGGCAGGCGGGCAGCCCCAACTTTGTCGAGCCGCCCCCCTTGCCGCTGGCCCGGCCGACCCCCTCTTTGCTGCCGCATGTCATCAAGGAGACCTTGGATCGGCGCCAGGAGCCGGCCAGCGGTGGCGCCTTGCCGGTGCCCATGCCGACCCTGTGGCAGGCCAAGCTGGGTGAGCGGATCTCCCTGCTCGGCCACTACAGCGACGAGGTACCGGCCTTTGCCATGAGCATCAGCTGGCCGGGCGGTGAGCGGGCCGAACCCGAGGGCAAGGGAGGGGTCGCCACCCTGGCCGACGCCATGCTCTTCCTTGGCAGCGAGCAGCTGCAGGCGGCCAGCATTGAGGAGCGGGCCCGTCAGCTGGGGGCCAGTATTCGCTTCAATCATGGGGAGGGGCGCAGCTACGTCGAGATCGAGGGGCTCACCTCCCATTTTGATGAGACGCTGGCCCTGGTGCAGGAGCTGGTGCAGCAGCCCGCCATGCGCGTAGCCGATTTTGAGCGCAGCCGCTTTGATCATGTCCAGTGGTTGCAACAGCTGATGCAAGATCCCCAGTGGCAGGCGGACTGGCAGTTCGGCGCCCTGCTCGAGGGGCGCAAGCGGCCGGATCTGCTGGCCAGTGTGCGCGCGCTGACGCTCGACGATGTGCGCAACTTTTATCAGTCGGTCTATCGCAGCGGGGAAGCTCAGGTGGTGGTGAGCGGGGATCTGGCCCAGGAGCGGGTGATGAAGGCCCTCGGCTTTCTGGTCGAGCCAGCAGGTCAGACGCCGGCCCTGCACTCCCTCGGCTGGCGCGGCCAGCAGGCGAAGCGGGCCATCTATCTGCTGGACAATCCCGGGGCGGCGCTCAGCCAGATCCGGGTGGGACGGCGCGCCATGGCGGAGGATGCCTTCGGCGAGCACTACCTGACCCGGCTGATGAATGTCTCCCTTGCCGAGCGGCTGCACATCCGGCTGCGCGAGGAGCTGGGTTACACCTACTTTATCGACGCCGCCTTCGACGGCAATGCCGATGCGGGCCACTTCCTGCTGCAAAGCAGCGTGCGCAGCGGGGTGACCGGAGCGGCCTTGCGGCAGATCCTGCAGGAGCTCGACAAGTATCAGCGGCTGGGGCCGACCCGGCTGGAGGTGCGTACCCTGCGGGATCGGGTGCTCAATGGTCAGGCGCTCGATTACGAGACGTTGCCGCAGGAAATGGAGTACATGCTGCCCATTCTGCTCAAGGGGTGGCCGGAGGATTATGTGGAGCAGCGAGTGCAGCAGGTGAGCCGGCTCTCTCCGTTTACCCTGCGTGAGCTGGCCCGCCGCTGGCTCGATCCCGACGACATGGTGATCCTGGTGGTGGGGGATGCCAAGACGCTGGCCCCCGAGCTGGCCGCGTTGGGCTGGCCGGTGCAGCGCCTCTCTGCCACGCCTTAAGCAGGGTTACCCCTATCGGGCGATTGCCGCAAGCAAAACAGCCTGCCCCTTGGCAGGGGGCGGGCTGTTTTTTTGCGCTCAAAAAGAGGTGAACGGTCAGATCAGGGCCAGGGCGGCGGCCAGATCGGCAATCAGATCGTCGGCGTCTTCCACCCCGATGCTGAAGCGGATGAGATCGTCGTTGACCCCGGCAGCGAGGCGGCTCGCCTCATCCATAGCGGCGTGGGTGGTGCTGGCCGGATGGCAGGCCAGGCTCTCGAGATCGCCGAGGCTTACCGCCTGCACGAACAGCTGCAGGTTGTCGAGCAGGGTGGCGCAACGGGCAAAGCCGCCTTCAAGTTCAATACTCACCATGCCGCCAAAGCCGCTGGCGAAGGCGCCGAGGGCATCGTGGCCCGGATGGTTGGCCAGCCCCGGGTAGATCACCTTCTTCACCGCCGGGTGGGCGGCCAGGAAGTCGGCCACCTTCTGGGCGTTGTGCAGGTGGGCATCCATGCGCAGGGGCAGGGTCTTGACCCCGCGCTGCAGCAGGTAGGCCTCCTGCGGGCCGATGGGGGAGCCGATGTGCTTGAGGGCCACGGTGCGAATCGACTTCATCAGCGTGTGAGAGCCCGCCACCACCCCGGCGATGATGTCGCCGTGGCCGCCCAGGTACTTGGTGCCGCTGTGCATGACGATGTCGATGCCAAGCTCGAGCGGGCGCAGCAGGTAGGGGGTGAGGAAGGTGTTGTCACACACCGTAATGGCGCGCACCTTGCGGGCCGCTTCCACTACCACCCGCGGATCCACCACCTTGAGGGTGGGGTTGGTCAGGGTTTCGAACAGTACCACCTTGGTGGCGGGGCGGATGTTGGTTAGCAGATCCTGATCGCTCTCGTAGGCGGTGACCTTGATGCCGGCGCGGCTGAAGGTCTGCTTGAGGAAGGCATCGGTACCGCCGTAGAGCGGGCCGATATAGGCCACTTCATCGCCGCTGTCGGCCAGGGCATACATGATGGCGCTCACCGCCGCCATGCCGCTCGCCACCACCAGCGCTTCGTCGGCCCCTTCCAGCGCCGCCAGCTTCTGCTCCAGCTCGGCGGTGGTGGGGTTGCCAAAGCGGCTGTAGATGAAGCCGGGAGCCTGACCGGCGAAGCGCTCCTTGCCCGCCTGGGCGTTGAAGTAGCTGAAGGTGCTGCTCTGGTAGAGCGGGGTGGTGAGGGCACCGGTCTGGGGATCGATCCGCTGGCCGCTGTGCACGCTCATGGTTTTGAATTTCATTGTATTGCTCCGTCATTGCCAGGCTGTGGCCCAACTGCTTGTGTCATCTGAAGAGGCGCCGTGGCGCCCCCCGTCTATTAGGTATGGCAGCGTCAGGCGAGTTGTGGCTCGCGCCGTTCACGCTTTGCCGTCTGCTCGCTGCTGGTCTGCGCATTGGCCGACGCCGGGGCGATGCCATAGTGGCGGGTCGCTACATCCGGGTGGGAGCGCAGCCTCCCTTTGAGCACGTTTTCCCCCACCTGATAAAAGAGCGGGTTGGTCGGGTCGCTCTCGGGCCCTTGTGCCTGCGCGGCCAGCGCGGGGGAGAGGCTGAGCAGCGGCACGGTCGCATCCAGCCGCGCCGCCATGAAGAAGGCGCAGGAGAGGCGCGATACCCCGGGCGGCGGGCTCTGCACCCGGTGCAGGGTGGCCTTGAGGTAGCCGTTGGAGGCGAGCTCCAGCAGCTCGCCGATGTTGACCACCAGGGCGCCCGGCAGGGGCGGCGCCGAGATCCAGCCGTCGGCCGTCTCCACCTCGAGCCCGGAGTGATGGTCCTGCATCACCAGGGTCAGGTAGCCGGGATCCTTGTGGGCGCCCACCCCCTGACCGCTGCCCCCTGCGGCTTGCCCCGGGTAGTGGATCAGCTTCATGTGCTGATGGGGCGCCCCGCGAATGCTCTCGTCAAACACCCCGGCCGGCTGCTCCAGCACCTCGGCGAAGGCGGCCAGCAGGGTGAGGGTGATGGCGCTCAGCCGCTCCTGCCACGCCAGCAGGTGAGATTTCATCTCGGGCAGGGCGGTCGGCCACTGGTTGGGGCCGATGAGCCGCTGCCAGGGATGCTGCAGGCTGGCGGCATCGAGGGCGGCCTCTTCGTTCATGATGTCGAACTGCTCGCGCAGATCCGGCCGCGCTCGGGTGAGCTCGGCCCCCACCTGGTTGTAGCCGCGAAAGTGGGGGGAGTGCACCATCTGCACCGCCAGCTTCTCCTGCTGCGGCAGGGCGAAGAAGCGGGCCGCCAGCGCCAGGGTTTCCTGCTGTTCTTGCTCGCTCAGGCCATGGCCGATCAGATAGAAAAAGCCCACCTCGCGGGCCGCCCGGCCAAGGGTGGCCAGCATCTGGCGACGGGTCTCGGGGGCGCCGTCGAGCGCGGCGAGATCGATGATCGGCAGTGGTGAATGTTCCATGTGCACCTCCTCACTGGCCAGGGGCGGGAGGCTACCCGCACACCTGACATGAAAACGACGACGCCCTGACCGATGAACCGGCCAACGCCCTGTTGCCAGGGATGGCGCCATTTGGATTGAGGGAGATGCTACTGTTCGGAGTTATAAGACGGAAACAACAAATTATTCTTAGTTATATACAAAAATCGAAATAGAATTCGACACCCATCCGGGTGGCTGCCGATTGAGCGGCGATAATGGCAATATACCGGCGCACTTGGCACCCATGTTGGCCTGACCCGGCATATACCGGCTTGAGCGCAATGTGAGCGCGAGTTGGGCAAATAGAGAGGCGAGCATCGCTGGCAGCACAGAGATGCGCAAAATGCAGAGATGCCCAAATACAGAGATGCAAAAAGGGAGGCTGATGCCTCCCTTTGTGTGACGGACGTTGCTGCCCTGTGTGGTGCCTGGCTCAGGCTCAGTAACCCAGGGTGAAGCGCTGGCGCAGGTGGGCCGGTTTTTCCGCTTCGTTGAGCACGCCGTCGGCCAGATCGCCGACCGTAATCCCGGCCGGTTGTTCACCGCTGAACAGCACCTGATCGGCACCGAGCCGGTAGCCACCGCGCTTCTCGCCGGGTTCCAGGAACACGGGCGGGGAGACGAAACGCCAGTCGAGGGTGGTTTCACGGCGCAGGGCGGTGAGGCCGTCGCGGGCGGCCAGGGCCCCCTGTTTCCACTCGGCCGGGAATTCCGGGGTATCTACCAGTTGCACGCCGGGGGCAACTTCCAGACTGCCGGCACCGCCGACCACCAGCAGCCAGCTGTTGGCCGCGACGGCGGCGGCCACGATGGCGCTGGCCCCCTTGAGGTACTGGTCGTAGATGTCCGGGGCACTCCAGCCCGGGTTGTAGGCGCTGATCACCCGATCGTGCCCCTTGAGCACCTTGGCCAGCGCCTGGCTGTCCTGGGCATCTACCGCCACGGCGGTGACCTGCGGGTGGGCTGCAACCTTGCTCACGTCACGCACGATGGCGGTGACGTGATGGCCGCGGCTGACGGCTTCGTTGAGGATGGCTGTACCGACAAAACCGCTGGCACCGATCAGGGCAATTTTCATGGGAGATTCTCCTTCACTGTTGGAATGGGGCTATCCTACGCCCCCGAATGTGATTTAATAATCCGTTGTAAATTGCATTCACTTATAAGCTGGATTTAATAATGGAACAGCTCAAGCGTTACGCCATCTTCGCCGCCGTGGTCGAGGCGGGCAGCATGACCGGCGCCGCCAAGGCCCTCGGCATGACACCCTCCGCCGTCAGTCAGCATATCAGCCAGCTGGAGAGCCTGCTCGGCCTCACCCTGCTGCACCGCTCCACCCGCCGCCTCAACCTGACCGAGGCGGGAGAGGTGGTGTGGCAGGGGTGCCAGTCTCTGCAGCAGACCCTCAACCAGACCGAGCTGCGTCTCTCGGAGGTGCGTGACAGCCTGCTCGGTGAAGTTCGGATCACCGCCCCGGTGGGGATGGCCGGCCAGCCGCTGGCGCGGGCGCTCTCGCCGCTGCTGCAGGCCCACCCCGGCTTGTGCATCCAGATCATCGCCGACGACGAGAAGCGGGATCTCATTGCCGAGCGCATCGACGTGGCGCTGCGGGTCGGCACGCTCTCGGACTCCACTCTGGTGGCGCGCAAGCTGGGCCAGACCCGGATGCTGCTGTGCGCTTCGCCCGCCTATCTGGCGCGCAAGGGCACCCCACGCAGCCCGGAGGCGCTGCTGGATCATGACTGGCTGGCCGCCGATATGCTGAGCGGTGGCCTGACCTTCTTCGACGAGAAGGGGCAGGGGCACAGGGTCAAGCCCAAGCCGCGGGTGGTCTGCAACAACGTGCTGCCGCTGCGCCAGTTCACTCTGGCGGGGCAGGGGGTGTCGCTGCAGCCGGAGGGGGAGATCGCCGACGATCTCGCCTCGGGTCGCCTGCTGGAACTGCTGCCGGGCTTTCGGGTGCCGCCCATGGAGATCCACGCCATCACCCCGCAGCGGGAGATCCCGGAGAAGGTGCGCCGGGTGATCGCCGCCCTGCGCAGTCACTTCGCCGAGCCGGTGGGGGCCGCGGCGACACGTCCGTAGTCCGGGCAAGGAAGAAGGCCGTTCCGGTTGGCCGGAGCAAACAAAGAGCAAACAAGGATCAAACAAAGAGGGCAGCCCGCAGGCTGCCCTCTGTCGATGCAATGCTGGTGAGAACAGGCCCGGCCTCACTTCATGTAAAGGCCGCCGTTGATGGCCAGGGTCTCGCCGGTGATATAGGCACCCGCCTCGCTGGCAAGAAACACCACGGCGGCGGCGATCTCTTCCGGCTTGGCCAGCCGGCGCATGGGGATGTCGGCCTTGATGCTGTCGAGGATGTCGGTGCGGATCGCCTCCACCATGGGGGTGGCGGTGTAGCCGGGGGCGATGGCGTTGACCGTCACCCCGAAGCGGGCTCCTTCCGCCGCCAGCGCCTTGGTGAAGCCCAGCATGCCCGCCTTGGCGGCCGAGTAGTTGACCTGGCCGAACTGCCCCTTCTGGCCATTGACCGAGGAGATGTTGATGATGCGGGCATCGCGCTGCTCGCACATGGCATCGAACAGCGGCTGGGTCACGTTGTAGAGGCTGCACAGGTTGGTGTGGATCACCTCGAACCACTGCTCCGGGGTCATCCGCTTGAAGGCCCCATCCCGGGTGATGCCGGCATTGTTGACCAGCACGTCCACCCGCCCTTCATCCTGCAGCAATCGGCCCAGGGTGTCGCGGCACATGGCGGTGTCGGCCACGTCCAGCGCCAGCAGCCGCACCTGATCCGGCCGAAAACCCTGCTCCCCGTACCAGTCGTGCGCCGCCGCCCCGTTGGGGCTGGAGTGGGTGGCGATGATGCGATACCCCTGGGCCAGCAAGGCGGTGGTGATGGCGGATCCGATGCCGCCACGGGCTCCGGTGATCAAGGCAACTTTCTTCATCTTGGCTCTCCCTGCATAAAAGATTCGAACGAGGACTTTATGGGGTTTTTGAGGTAATTGATATATTTGTTTTCAAACAATCTGACAGGCAAACGCGTCACTTTTGTGACAGTCTGCCAAGCTGGCTTGACGCGCTGGCCTAAGGGGCGGGCAAGGGGCCGAGGTGAGCGCAGCGGCCAGCGCTTGCCGCCAAGGTCGCGGCCATGTTTAATGGGGCCCTTGCGCGCAGCGCCTTGCCGACAGCCCAGATCCGATCTCGTCATGACCATCTTGTCCCCCATTCCGGGCGCCATGCCCCAGCCGCACAGCCAGCTGACCCGCATCGAGCGGGTGCTCGACTACATCCACGCCAACCTGGATCTGCCGCTGGGGCTGGCCGAGCTGGCGGAGCAGAGCTGCTGGTCGCGCTGGCAGCTGCAGCGGGTGTTCCTCCATGAGACGGGGCTGACGGTGGCCCACTATGTGCGCGAGCTCAAGCTGAGCCAGGCGGCAGAGGCGCTGCTGTCTGGTCGCCAGCGGGTGCTGGATCTGGCGCTCTGTTACGGTTTTGGCTCCGAGGTGAGCTTCAGCCGCGCCTTCAAGCAGCAGTTTGGCTGCTCGCCGCTGGCCTATCGCAAGCGGGGCCTGCGGCTGGGGCTGCGTACCCCGCTGGTGCGGGCCGCGCTGCCGCAGCCCATGCCTGCCAGGCTGGTACAGGTGCGGATCGAGAGCCCGCCGGGTTTTATCCTGCAAGGGGTGAAGGGGCAGATCCGCGGGCTGTTTGCCGCCGCTCCCGACTTTCAGCAGACGGTGCCCGCCATCTGGCGCGCCCTGCGCACGGCGGGCGGTTTGCCACCCGGGCAGGAGCGGGTGGGGGTGGTAGATGTTTCTGGTGCCGGCGAGTCGCTCCCCTACTGGGCGGGCAGCGTGATGGAGGAGGGGGCCAGCTTGCCCGCCGGTCTGGCGCGCCTCCCGGTGCCGGCCCAGACCTACGCTGTGCTGAGCCACGTTGGTCCCGTCAGCCAGCTGGGGCAGACCCTCAACTGGTTCATCCAGCACTGGCTGCCGAGCTCCGGCTATCGCGGGCTGGACGGCTTCGAGCTGGAGCGCTACGCCCCCGATTTTGACGGCAACCAGCCGGATGCCCGCATGGAGTACTGGCTGCCCGTCGCCCCTCTCTGACAGGACTATTCCCTTGCCCGGCGGATGCCGGGCGCTGCTATCCCTCTTTCCTTTTTGCTGCGCCAGGCTTTGCTATCCATTCGACATCGCCTGCGTTGCTGTCGTCAGTTTAGGTTGCCGGATGGGGCCAGAGTGGCCGCATTTTCTCCCTCTTTCGCGCCAACATGCCCCAAATTGTTAATTCAAGGGCAAAATGACCCAATAAAATGCAAATGAGATTTGTTACTATTCACTCATTGCATTCGAGGATCAGATGTACGCCACTCACCCCCCTTTGACCCTGGTCGCCGCGACTATCTCCGCCCTGTTGGCTGGCCCTGTGCAGGCAGCCGCCACCGAGCGCCCGACACAGACGCTGGCCGACGAGACCCTGACCGTGCTCGGCGAGACCTATCGCAACACCGCGACCAAGACCCGGCTCGACCCCCTGGAGACGCCCCAGGCCATTTCGGTGGTGGAGGGGGAGACCCTGGAACAGCGCGGCGTCAGCTCGGTGAGCGAGGCGCTGCGCTACGTGCCAGGCGTCAACACCGAGCTGCGGGGCGGGGCGGTCAACCGGCTGGATCTGTTCAACATCCGCGGTTTTGACAACTACCAGAACTTCTACGACGGTCTGCTGCTGCAGTACAACGACTGGAACCTGCAGCCCCAGATCGATCCGGTGGCCATCGAGCAGCTGGAAGTGTTCAAGGGGCCCACCTCCGTGCTCTACGGCAGCATGCCCCCCGGCGGCATGGTCAACCTCATCGCCAAGCGCCCCCAGCGGGAGAGCAGGCACAGCGTCAGCGTGGCGAGCGGGACAGGCACCCTCAAGGAGCTGACCCTCGACAGCACCGGTGCCCTCAACGACCAGTTTGCCTATCGGCTGGTGGGGCTGGCCCGCCAGAAAGAGGGCCAGGCGGTGACCTCAGAGGAGGAGCGCTACGTGCTGGCGCCCTCTCTCGACTGGCAGTTGAGTGAGCGCACCCTGCTGAACCTCAACCTCTATTACCAGAAAGACCCGCAAGCCGGCATCTACACCACGGTACCGGCCAGCGGCTCGGTCAAATCCAACCCGCTGGGCCAGCTTGGCAGCGACACCTTCCTTGGCGATGAAAACTGGAACCACTACAGCCGGGAGGTGACCCTGCTCGGCTACAAGCTGAGCCACGACTTCAACGCCAACTGGCAGCTGCTGCAAAACGCCCGCTACATGGATGCCTCGGCCAACCAGCAGAACACCTACAACGCGGCGCTGGCGGCCGATAACCGCACCCTGGCCCGCAACGCCTACCTGACCGATGAAGAGTCTCGCGGCTTTGTCATCGACAACCAACTGGCGGGCAAGGTGCAGACCGGCAAGGCCCAGCACAACCTGCTGCTCGGGGTCGATTACCAGTATCTGGATGCGCGCATTCTCTACCGGGATACCCTCGACTACTCTGCCCCGGCCATCGACATCTTCAACCCGAACCACCAGCAGATAGTGCCGGCAGACCTGGCCTTCAACTATCAGGACAACCGAACCATCCGCCAGTACCAGAGCGGCCTCTACCTGCAGGATCAGGTGCGCCTCGATCGGCTGGTGGCCATCGGCGGCGCCCGCTACGACCGCTACCGGATGGACACCGACAGCCAGACCCTCTATCAGGGGGCGGCGAGCAACAGCCTGGCCCAGATTGATCAGGACAACCTCTCGCTGCGCCTCGGCGCCCTCTACGAGCTGGATCACGGTCTCTCACCCTATGTGAGCTATGCCGAGAGTTTCGAACCGGTGGCGGGGGCGGACAAGCAGGGCCAGGCGTTCAAACCGGCTACCGGCCGGCAGTGGGAGGGGGGGCTCAAGTTCCTCTCCGAGGACATGAGCAAGACCTTTACCGCTTCGGTCTTCCACATCACCAAGCAAAATGCCCTGGTGACGGATCCGGACAATGTCTACGGGCCCAAGCTGCAGACCGGCGAGATGGTCTCCAAGGGGGTCGAGCTGGAGGGGCGCGTCGATCTCACCAGCCGCTGGGATCTGGCGCTGAGCTATACCCGTCAGGATATGGAGATCACCCGCGACACCACCAGCCTGCAGGGCAAGACCCCGGTCTGGGTGCCCAAGCAAATGGCTTCGCTGTGGAGCAACTACCTGCCGGCCGGTCCGCTGGCAGGGGCGCGCCTGGGGGCCGGCCTGCGCTACGTGGGGGAGGCCCAGCTTGATGCCGCCAACACCGACACAGTGCCGGATTACCTGCTGATGGACATGGCTGCCTCCTACGATCTGGCTCAGCTCAGCCAGCGTCTGCAAGGGGTGGAGGTGTCACTCAGTGCCAGCAATCTGTTCAACAAGACCTACTACTCCTGCTACGACCAGAACAACTGCTGGTTCGGCGCCGAGCGCAGCGTGGAGGCGCGACTCAAATACGTATTCTGACCCTGCGTCCCGGGCCGCGCCCGGGACTCTCTCACCCCATGAGCGGCGCCGGCCGTCGTGCTCGCACCCCGGGGGCGCGGCGCGAGCCGGATCTGCAGGCGCTGGCGGATCACGGTGCCCTGTTCGCGGCCGCCGCCGGGCTTATCCCGTCCCTCAAGGGTCGGCTGGTGGCCGCCGGCGAGGCTGCGGCGCTGTTGACGGCGACCAAACAGGCCACGCCGGCCGAGGTGGCGGCCGCGCTGCACGAGTATTGGCGGCTGGCCCATCCGGAGGCGGGTCCCGCCTACTGGCTCACCCGCAGCTGGGGCATGCTCTGCTGGCAGTCCATCTATCTGGCCATGGTGGCCGTCTATCGGCTGCGGGCCGTGCCAGCGCTGGAGAGGCTGGGGCAGGGCTATCAGGATGGGCTGGTATCCGGTT